>CAYSCX010000013.1:67510-73859 GCA_964429575.1 uncultured Binatia bacterium (SeqCode)
CGGACCTGGCGCACGCGACTGATGATCGGATTGATGAAGCGTCGCGCCGGCGTGACTGACTAGCGCGCGCGGCATGCGATGATGTCCGTCATGCTGCGGCGCGCCGGCGACCCGATCGCGAAGTTCGTTCGCTGGCTCGACGACGCACGCCGCGCGCGAATTCCGAATTACGAGGCGATGGCGCTCGCCACCGCCGCTCGCGACGGCAGGAGTTCCGTGCGATTCGTGCTGCTCAAGGGAATCGATGAGCGCGGTTTCGTGTTCTTCACCGACTCGCGAAGCCGCAAAGGTCGAGAACTGCGCGCCAATTCGCGCGCGTCGCTCGCATTCTACTGGCAACCCAAGGGCCGACAGGTGCGTGTCGAGGGCCGCGTAGAGCAGGTCACGCCCGCAGAAGCCGACGCATCTTGGAAAATGCGGCCGCGCCAGAGCCGGCTGGCCGCGGGCGTTTCGCATCAAAGTGCGCGGCTTCGCTCGCGCGCCGATCTGCTTGCGGAGTTCGAGAGGCTCGCCCGAAAGTTTCGCGGTCGCGACGTTCCGCGCCCGCGCTACTGGACTGGTTTCCGCGTACGCCCCGACGCCATCGAGTTCTGGACGCATCGCGAGCACCGCCTCCACGACCGCGAGCTATTCGTGCGTCGCCGCGCTGCGTGGAGCCGCTCATTGCTCCAGCCGTGAGTGCCCCACGATCCAACTATTTGGCTTTCCCGTGAGCTCTGCCGCTTGCTACAAGATTGAGCTGGCTCTCGCCATAGTCATCAGTACCTTGGCGCGCTGATTCGAGAACATCGGCAGGATGATCATATAGATGGCAGTGGAAAGCACCGCCCGCGCGGTTGAGGCTGCAGCCGCAGCGGCGGCGCCGCCAACGGCCGAGAAGCTCAGGCTTCGCACCAAGATTCTTTACGGCGCACCGAGTTTCGCGGGCGCCGCGATGGCCATCCCGATTCTGATCCACATGCCGAAGTTCTACGCCGACGTTGTGCTTGCGCCGCTCGGCTACCTCGCATTCGCGATCGCGCTCGCACGCGCATTCGACGCGCTCACCGATCCGGTGATGGGCTGGGTGACCGACCGCACCAAGAGCCGCTGGGGCCGCCGACGACCCTGGATGGCGCTCGGCGCTCCGCTCTGTGCGCTGGCATTCTGGGCACTGTTGAGTCCGCCGGCTTCGCTCTCGGGACTGTCGGCGGCGCTCTGGTTCGGCGGCATGTTCATTCTCTATTTCCTGTTTCACACCGTTTACATATTGCCTCACTATGCGCTCGGCCCCGAGTTGACACTCGACTACCACGAGCGCTCGAGTCTGTTCGCGGTGCGCGAGGGTTTCATGATCCTCGGCACCATCGTCGCCTCGGCAGCGCCGGGGGTACTGATGCAGCGCTTCGGCGCGACCGAGCGCGAAGCGTTCTTCTACATCGGGATCGGCTTCGCCGTGCTGTTGACGGTGCTCTACCTGGCACTGGTCGTGGGCGTGCGTGAGCGGCCGGATTTCGCCGCGCGCGAATCGAACCCCCTCATTCCGGGCGTACGTCGAGCATTGCGCAATCGCCCGTTTCGCATCCTGCTCGCGAGCTACGCGGTCGCGAGCATTACCGGCGCGATTCCGGCGACCTTGGTGCCGTTCTTCAATGCGTACGTGATTCGGCCGGAGAATCCGACCCTGTGGCTCTCGTACCTGTTGCTCGCATACTTCGGATTCGGATTCGTGTCGATCCCGTTCTGGCTCGCGGCCGCAAGGCGCTTCGGTAAGCTCAACGCGTGGCTGGCAAGCTTCGTCATCGGCATCACGGGCGGTTCAGCGTTCTTCCTTCTGGGCGAGGGCGACACGCTGCCCCTTCTCATCTTGATGTGCTACGCGGGCACCGGCTTCGGCGCAGCTCTCTTTCTGGTGTTGTCGATGCAGGCTGACGTGATCGACTACGACGAGTTCTATACGGGCAAACGGCGCGAGGCGCAGTTCGGCGCCTTCTGGAGCATCCTGCCCAAGTTCGTTGCGATTCCGAGCGCCGCGGTCCCAATTGCGGTGCTGGCGTCTATCGGCTACGTGCCCAATGCGGAACAGACCCCGGAGGTCGTGTTCGCGATCAGGATGATCTACGCGCTCGCACCTGCGAGCACCGCGATCGCGGCGTTTTTCATCGCACGCCATTACCCAATCACGGCCGAGGTGCATCGCGCGATTCTGGGCGGTGTCGAGGCGCATCAGCGCGGCGAAAGCGCGATCGATCCGCTCAACGGCCGCATGGTGCCGCCGCCCAACGCGCGCGGCGTCGACGAGGCCACCGGCTGGTTCCTCGACTACTTCTCCACCGGCGAACTCAAGCGCTACCTCCGCGGTGGCGCGTTCTCTCCCGTGCGCGATGTCTATCTCTCTGTCGGCGGGTCGGCCGCAGTGTGCCTTGCAGTGGGGTTGTTCGCGGCGGAGCGGATGACCAACCTTGGCGCGGAGCCCGGCGCGGTCGCCTCACTCGCGGTGGTTGCGGCCGGGATTGCGCTCGCGGTCTTCATGTTCCACGTCGTGCGTCTGGGGCCTGCGCGCCAGCTCGCCGCCGGGCTCATCTCGAACGACCAGATCCTCGCCCACCTCGACGACGCATCGTGATTTGCGCTCGGTTCAGCGCGCCATGAACTGCGGGTTGAATGCGCCCGGCGCGACATTGCCGCTGTTGATTTCTTGCCGAAACGACGGATGCGCTGGTACCAGCGAACGAAACAGCTTTTCGCGGGTCGGCACGTAGAAACTTCCCGCGAGTTCGAAAAGACTTCCGCCCTCGCGTGACGGCTGCATCTTCCAGAGTGGAATCGCGCTCGCCGTGAGCCCGCTCGAATCATAGAACTCCGCGGCGAGCCACACGTACACTTCGCTGTCGATGAAGATCACGCTGCGAAGCGATTGGTCGCCGGCCGGCCCCGGCGTCATTTCCAGGATGTAGACATTGCGCGGCTCGAAGGGTTCTTCGGTAAGTGCGAGTCCGTTGCCGCTGTCGCGAATGCCGGCGGGAACGCTGGCCGCGCTGAGACACGCGAGCAGCGTCGTCGTGCCGAGCAGACGATATTTGTAGAGTTCCGTTTTCGGCAAGGCGTACGCCCAGAACGGCTGATGACACGATCGGCACTGTTCGTTCGGATACGAGGCGAGATTCACTGCGGTTCGGCGGACGCGGCGGCTCAACGGATTAAAGCTGTAAAATTCGTCGGGCGTCTCTGGGTTTAGATAGCGAATCCAGATTCCCGCGCCTTCCCCAGTCACGCCCGAGGCCTGCGCAACCCATTTATTGCAGCGCGCTTTCCACTCGATGCCCTGCGCATTGTCACCGAGCGTGGGGCGCGGATCGACCTCAGTGCGATGCGCGAAGCGTAGAAAGTCAAACTGCTCGCACGCGTAGTCGTAGTCCGGTTTCGGAATCACGCGCATCACGTTGGCCGGGTCGGCCGCGTACGCATTGCTGCTCCACGGCGCGAGCGTGAAATCGTCGGGCATGAACGGGCCCATGTGCCAGTTGTACGCAATCTTGACTGCCGCCTTTGGGTCCGCGACGTCGATTAGCGGAAATGGCATGCCGGCGATGTAGTTCTGCATGTGATCGTTTTCGTCGAGACGCACTTGCGCCGAATACCGCTCGGTCGCCTGCTTGAAGCCCGTCGACCACTCGAGCCGGCGCGCGGGCGACAGTGTCATGCGAAGGCCGTGCGCCAGAGCAAATTTGGCAGCCTCGGGCAGGTGTGTTGAGTAGTCGCTCGCGTTTTCCGCACCGATCGATGCGCCGGGCTTCAGATCGTGTGCGGTCGTTCCTCCCGGCGGTTGCTCCGCGCGCGACTGCAACGGTGCGGCGAATATGAGTGCAAAGGACGCTGCGGCGAGACGGAGCCCGGCTGACATCGCAACATTGAGAACTACTTGAGCGGCGCGATGATCCGCAAATGAAAAGGCCGCGGTCCGATCGGGCTGCGGCCTTTGCTTCCGTGATCGGTGTGCGACTAGTCGAGCAGCGCGCGCGCGACCGCCTCGCGATGAATCGGCGCGTTGCCGAAGTTCGCCTCACCTGCAAGCGCGCGGCGGTGGTAGAGGTGCATGTCATGCTCCCACGTGAAGCCGATGCCGCCATGGACTTGAATGGCCTCACTGGTGACATTCTTCGCCATGTCAGATGCGTACGCTTTGGCCATCGGAACGGCTGTGGCGGCCTCGGGGCGCCGCTCATCCACCGTCCAGCACGCGTAATAGGTCAACGAGCGGGCGTTTTCGACCGCGACCATCATATCGACGCACTTGTGCTTGACCGCCTGGAACGACCCGATGGGCTTGCCGAATTGCACGCGTGTTTTAGCGTAATCGACCGACATATCGAGCGCTTTCTGCGCGGTGCCGACCATCTCTGCCGCGAGCGCCGCGGTCGCAGTGTCGAGCACCTTGCGCAGTATCGGCCATCCCTTGTTCACGCCGCCAAGCGTGCTCTTCGCATCGACCTTTACGTTTTGGAACTTCACGTGGCAGAGCCGCCGAGTCATATCGACAGTCTTGAGCTGCGTAACCGTCACGCCGGGTGCGTCGGGCGGCACCAGGAAAATGGTGATGCCGCGCTGACCCTTACCGGTGCGGGCCGCGACCGCCATTCCATTCGCGACGTGCGCATCGGGCACAAAGAACTTCTCGCCGCTGAGCGTATAGCCCTTGGCGGTCTTGCGCGCCTTCATCTGGATGCCGTCGGCGTCGTAGCGACCCGATGCCTCCGCGAGCGCGAGCGTGCCGATGAATTCGCCCCGCGCCATCCGCGGCAGGAGGTCTTTTTTGAGCGCCTCGGAGCCGCCCTCGATCACAAGCGGCGCGGCGAGCAGCGCGGCGGTAAAGAACGGGCCAGGCACCAACGCTTTGCCGGCCTCCTCGATGACCACCGTCATGTCGAGGAAGCTTCCGCCTTGACCGCCGTATTGTTCGGGAATGAGGAGCCCGGGCCAGCCCAGATCGACGAGCTTGCGCCAGAACTCCTTGTCGTGAGCGGTTTCGTCCGCCATGCACTTGCGAACGAAAGTGGTGGGGCAATTGTCTGCCAGGAAGCGCTTGGCCGCATCCCGCAACATTTCCTGTTCTTCAGAGAATCCGAAATCCAAAGTGGCTCTTCCTCCGTGTGTAAGTCGGTGGAATCCGGCTTGATTTCAGGCTCGAATCCACGTTTCAGGTACCACCAGTCGGCTCGAACGCGCAAGCGCCGCACTGACGCCAGCGGCGCCCGTTTTCGAGGCCGTCGATTCGGGAACTAGCAGGCTGTTGAAAAAGGCGTTTTCAACAGCCTGCTCCCTCTCTCGCGTCTCCCCCGGAGGGGGAGAAGATCAGGAAGGCGGACATCTTTCACGCAGGGTGTTGAGGTCAGAGTCGAGACCGTTTTGGAATTCGAGGCCTTTCTCAACACCCTGCTATGCGGGTTTGAATTGGGTCAATGACAGGGTGTTTCCGTCTGGATCCTTGAACCACGCCACCTGATGTCCGTCGGGGGTCGTCCAGACGCCCAACTCATCCTGCGGCATGCCTTGGTAGCGCTCGAAGGTGATTCCCTTCGACGTCAGGTCTTTCATCGCCTTGCGAATGTCGGGCACGTTCCATCCGAGCACCGTGAACGGCGCAGGCGTCAACTCGCGGACCTTGAAGACTCTTACCATCGCGCCATTCGCGTCGAACACCAGCGCAAACGGACTGTCCTCATCAAGGCGCAATCCAAGGACATCTGCGTAGAATGCTTTCGCCTGCTCCGGCTGCTTTGTGCCGACGAACGCGATCACGTCGTATTTGTTGAGCATCTTCCGATCCTTCGCGCGAACTCGCTGTGCCGAAGTGACGGGATTCGCATCGACGATAATCAAAGTGACATTGGTCGCGCCAGCGACGACGATGCGATGCACGTCTTGCGCGCTTGATTGCGCGGCGCGAGCGTGACTGAATCAACGTCCGCCGAACAAACGGGGCGCCAACGTGGATGCAAGATCAAGCGCGGCGAAGCACAAGAACACAGTTCGCGAGGAGTTCACGCGCCAGGCCGAAGAGTACGCCGCCGCTCCGGTCATCCGTGACGATCGGCGACCAGCACCAGCACGCCGGAGTATTGCAGCAGCCCGGCGCTGCCGGCGATCGGTCCAATCTCGAAGCCCGTGAAGAAGCCACCGAGCGGAACCGGCCCCAGGTAGCGACGGATGTACGCGGCGTCGTGGCCGGGAATTTGGTAGAGGCCGGATCCCCGCGACACGCAGTCGAAGTAGAGCCCGAACGCGGGGGGATTCGCGGTGCTCCCGACCACGCCTTCGAGCATCGACTTCAAGTCCTCACGCGCGCGCTCCCCGTCGCGCAGCGCGAATC
>CAYSCX010000014.1:0-65364 GCA_964429575.1 uncultured Binatia bacterium (SeqCode)
GCGCTTCGCAGCTGGCGGGCTTGGAAGCCGCCCTGCCCGCGTTCATCGGGTTGTTGATCCTGGGACTCGTGCTCGGCCGCGCGTATCAACGGACCGGGAATGTGTACTTTTCGATGGGCCTCCACGGCGGCATCATCATAGGACTTCGCGTCTGGTCGAAATGCGTGTGGCGCAACAAACTGCCGTTCTGGATCGTCGGAGACTTGAACACGCCGGTCATTAGCGGCTTCGCCGCGTGGGCGATCGCGCTAACGATGCTCGCGACGTTGCCCTGCCTGCTTGGCGCGCAGTCCCGCGATCGCGACGCGACGCGCATCCGATCGACTTGAGTGTCAGCATTGGAACCGCAGGAACTTGCTAGCAGGGTGTTGGGAAAAGCTTCGAGTTGCAAGCTAGCAGCGACTTTGCCCTCAACACCCTGCATGAAAGTCGGCTGCCTTCCTAATCTTCTCCCCCTCCGGGGGAGAGGCGAGAGAGGGAGCAGGAAGTTGAAAATGCCTTTTTCAACATCCTGCTACGTTACCGCCTTCGGCGGCGGCCTTTCTGAATCTCCCATTCGTAAATCGGGCGGGCGCCGGCCGGACGTGTGCGGTAGCGGCGGTGCGTCCACAGAAATTGCTCGGGATAGCGCCGCGCGATGTCTTCGACGGCTTTCACGAACCGCCGCGTGTTTTCGAGTATGTCGGCTTCGCGATTTGGGCTTTGCTGCAAGGCGATTGGTTCATGAATCTCGATGCGGTGATGGCGCTGGTCGCCCTCGCGCACGATGTACACCGGCAGCACATACGCCCCGCTCATTTCGGCAAGCCGCGCGAGGCCGCTCGAGGTTGCGGCGAGTTCGCCGAAGAACGGCACATAAACCGCCTCGCGCTGTTTCACATTCTGGTCAAACGGGATTCCCACCATACCGCCGGTTTCGAGCGCACGCAGCACGGCGCGCGCGGCGCGGTACTTGCGCACGATTTGCACGCCCGCGCGTTCGCGCACGAACGTGATCAGCTTGTCGGCGAACAGCAGGCGCTGCGTGCGGTGTACCAGATTGATCTGGTAACCGTGCATCGCGTGCACTGGGGCGAGCAGCTCGAAATTCCCGAAATGGGCGCTCAGCACCAGGATGCCCCGGTGGTGATAGGTCGGCAGAAACTTTTCCAGATCGAACAGCGGCGCGTAACGTGTCCGGCGGGCTAGACGGCGGCGGAAGAATCCCGCCAGACGGATGTACTCGGCCGCGCAGCGGCCGAAGTTCAAGTAAGACTCGCGCAGGATGCGCCAGCGTTCCGCCTCGGTCTCTTCCGGAAACGCGATCTTGAGGTTCGCAACCCCGATTCGAGCATGGCGCCGGTCGATATACAGCGACAGTAACGCGCCGAACATTCCGATTCGGTAGAGCACGAAATCGGGCAGCAGGCTGATAACGTGGAGTGCCGCGGCTGCTGTCCAGAACAGTACGTAGTCCACCAATCCCATCTTGGGGCCGGACGGCTTGATGGGGCGGGCGCGCGGAAGTCCGATGTTCTCCAGCAGGCGCCAGTCACTCGGATAGTCGGGCGCGGAGCCGCGGGCGGGCGATTCGCGCAATTCAGCGCCAGTCGCTTGAGTGCTTGTCATATTCCAGAAACTGCCGAGACTGCGCCGCGCGCGCGCGGCTAGTGCCGTTCCAACTTTTTGGGCCTAAAGTGGAAGAACTTCGACGCAGTGTACATCTGTCTTCCTTGACGCTCGAGGTTTCGCCGTCACAAGTTGGAACGGCACTAGAGCATGGTTCGCTCGCGCTTGCGGCCCTTCGGGATCACGACGATGCCTGAATCGGTCACGTAAAACCGCTCGCGGTCGCGATCGAGGTCGTAGCCGATCTCCTCACCCTCGGGGACGTAAACGTTCTTGTCGATGATCGCGCGGCGAATCCTCGCGTGCCGTCCGATCTCCGCGTAATCCATGATTACCGAATCCTCGACCTCACTGTATGAGTGCACGAACACGGAGCGTCCGAGCACCGAGTTTTGCACCCGGCCGCCCGACACGATGCATCCCTCCGACACCACCGAGTGCAGCGCCATCCCGCGCCGGCCGTTTTCGTTGAACACAAACTTCGCCGCCGGCTGATCATAATACGCGGTTCGCAGCGGCCAATGCGGATTGTACAGGTTTAGCCGCGGACGAGCGTCACGCAAATCCATGTTTGACTCGAAGTACGCGTCCAACGTTCCGACGTCGCGCCAGTACGATAGATTGTCCTCGGAGTCGCCCCGGATGCGGTTGGTCATGAAGTTGTAGGCATACACGGGCACGCGGTTAATCAGGTCAGGAATCAGATCGCGGCCAAAATCATGATTGCTGCGGTCGCTTTGCGAGTCTTCGATGACCGCCGTACGCAGCACCCCGGGATCGAACAGGTAATTCCCCATCGACGCCAGGCACATCCCCGGCGCTCCCGGCATCTCGCGCGTACGCTCGGGCTTCTCATCGAAACCCGTGACGCGAAGCCCCGAATCCACTTCGACAATCCCGAATTGCTGGCATTCCTCGACCGGCACCGGAATCGCCGCGACCGTGATTGCGGCCTTGCGCTCGAGGTGGGAATCGATCATCTGGCGGATATCCATTCGATAGACGTGGTCCGCGCCGAACACCGCAACCAAGTCGGGCTGGCTGTCCTCTACGAGATTGAGGTTCTGGAAGATCGCGTCCGCGGTCCCTTGGTACCAGGTCTCACCCATGCGCATCTGTGCGGGCACCGGCGTGACAAAATGGTCGGGCAGCACGCCGCCGAATTGCCATCCGTCCTTCAGATGCTCGATGAGCGACTGCGACCGCCACTGGACCAGTACGTAGATTGCGTAGATGCGAGAATTGATGAGGTTGGAGAGAACGAAGTCGATTATGCGGTACTTGCCGCCAAACGGAACGGCTGGCTTGGCCCTATCACGTGTTAGGGGATGTAGTCTGGTCCCCTGCCCGCCAGCCATTACCAGCGCTAAAGTTCTCATCCCCGAACTATCTGCTTGCCGCCCCATAACCCCCGCGCCGTTCAAGCCTAAAGGTGCTCTCAAGTATAGGACTGCGAGGCCGCCGCGCGAAAGTTCCGCCACGAGGGACCTTTGCATAACTGGCTCGGTGCGCTGCGACGCGCACTTCCCCTACCGAATCCGCTCACCATCGCTCAACTTCACCCCCCGACCTCTTCCCATGTTCTGTGGTTCCCCTTCCCATGTTCTCTGGTTCCCCTTCCCTTTAGGGAAGGGGTCAGGGGTTAGGTTCGCCCAAGGAGCCAGGGGTTAGGTTCTCGATTACGTAAAAACCTCCTTGAGCAGAGCACCTCGTCAGTAGGTGCGCATCGAGGACGGTACATGTGGCAAATCGGGCATACGTGCTCGGTTTGCTACGATGCACCGACCAGCCAGTATCGCGGCTCGGCCCAAGTTTTGGCCTTGTTTTCAGCCATCTAGAGGCACCCGATCCTGTTGCCATGCCGAAGCGCGATGGGCATGTGATTTGCGTGAAGCTTTTCCCCGGTCGAGGCGTCTAACGTCAGGCGTTGGCCAATGATGGCCCTCGCAGACCTCTCGCGAGGGGAGGAGAAAACCATGCAAACCGCAACTGAACGGACCGAACGTCGGACTCAGAACGGGCGCGGAGTCGTTTACCGGACCCATTGCCAAAATCCCGGCTGCGGGTTCAGGTTTGACCTGAGAATTACGCCCGAAAATACTGGGGTTTTGAGCGGGTCGATGGCCTGCCCGCGGTGCCGTCGTCACGGCGGATATCTGAAATCGCAGGGGCGAATCGGCGAAAAGCTCTTCGCCGCCAAACTGATGTTCCGCCTCACTGGCGTCGCGGCCCCGGCGTATCACGAAGACGAGGACGGGCTTAAAGACTCCTAGCAGGCGGTTGAAAATAGCTTTTTCAACAGCCTGCTAGTCGCCGATCTGTTGGGCGGGAAGCCTGGTTCGAGATAGGCTATAGGGCATCGTCACCAGATTCGCCGACCCAAGGCAGGATCAGAACGCGCCGATTCGTTAGTTCGAATCGGCGCGTTTGTGTTTGGCTGGGGTGCCGCCGCGTCCGCGCTGCGCTTCTGTGTACGGGCGCATTGCGATGCGCCGCTTCTCCCTCCTTTCCACCAACCCGACCAACGGGAGCGTTTCCTCGCCGATGCCTCACTTCCTGTTATTGGGAGTCGCGGCTCACGACTAAGCGCCGGGAACGGCCTCCGTGCTAACGCCCTCGAGCGAACTGATGCTCGGTCGATCCAACATCCGCTTTATCCACGCATCGACGTTCGCGCGATTTGCCGCCGGGTCGAAGCCAAGGTGGCTCAGCACCAGCAACCGGGGCACGAAAGCAATGTCGGCGACCGAGAACTCGCCCGCGAGGAACTGTTGGTTGTGCAGCTCGTGGTTCAGATAGTCGAGCACGCGTTCGACCGACTGCTGCAAGCGCTGGATGCGATTTTGGTCGCGTTCGCCTTCGGGCCGCGACATCTCATGGATTAGCTGCCCGACTTGCGGCGTGAACGACGTGTCCGAAAAGTCCTCGAACAGCCGCGCGCGGGCGCGCTTCGCGCTGTTGCCGATCACCGGCAGCAGGGGCGGCTCCGGGTACTCGTCCTCCAAGTACTCATTGATGACCGTCGAGTCGTACACGGTGGTGTCTTCATCCACCAGCACCGGCACCCGGCCGAACGGATTGAGCCGCAAGAAGTCGGGCTTGCGCTGATCGCCCTGGGCGAGATCGACCAGCATCAAGTCGTAGTTGAGCCCCTTCTCCGCCAATACAATCCGCACCTTTTGGCCGTAGGGGCAAGGGAGAAAGTCATAGAGCTTGATCATTTCCCGCGAAACCTCACTCCGCCGCAACGGTTATCCTGAGGGTCGCCTCCACCTCCGGATCGAGTTTGACCGCAACCGAAAATTCTCCGAGCTGCTTGATTGGTTCTGCAAGCAGAATCTTGCGCCGCTCGACATCGACTCCGCGCTCACGCAGCGCGCGTTCGATGTCGATGTTGGTGACCGAGCCGAAAAGCTTGCCTTCCTCCCCGGCGCGCGCCGCAATCGTCAACGAGATCGCTTCGATCCGCGCCTTGGCCGAGAGCGACTGGCTCCTGTTGATTTCGCGCTTGCCCATCGCAACTCGTTTTTGATGCTCAAACGCACGCAGGTTGTTGGGGTTCGCCTCCACCGCAAGCCCGCGCGGCAACAGGAAATTGCGCGCGTATCCTGCGCGCACCTTGACCACGTCACCGGTGCGGCCGAGATTGGCCACGTCTTCGTTGAGTATCACCTGGACGTTCATGACTCGTGTTCCTTCCGTCTGCCGCGATCACATGAAATCGCCGCCCAAGCTGCCGGCCTCCTCGCCGGGCCGCTTGAGGCGCCGAAAATCGATCCACATGTCAAAAATGCCGCCGAGGCACACCAGCGCGGCAAGCACCGGCTGCGCGACCGCGAAAATGTACGCGATGGCGCGCACAAAGCCGGGGACCGACAGTACTTGGAAATAGAATGCGATGATCGCGATCCCCTGGCAGAAATAGATCGCCGCGATGCTCAGCAAGCCGTTGAGCGCGATGTCCTGAACCGGCCCCAGCGGCACGAACCACCCAAAGCCCGTCGCTAGCAGCAGCCACACCAGCCAATCGGGCGCGGACCATTTCGACAGGTCACCCAACAACGTGTAGCTGAGCCGCTGCTTGCCGGCCCAGCGCCAGAAGAGCACCAGGTTCAGCAAGACCGTCGTGCCCGCCACGATCGCGGCAAGCGCGGGGCTGAGCCGCAGCACGGTGTCCAGAATCGACGCGCGGGTTTCCGCCGCCACCTCGGTGGTCATGCCGAACAGCTTGTAGAATTCCTCACCGCGCAACATCGACTCGCCGATCCGCGCGCGCATCGCCGCGACCAGCGCGTCGAACGAGCCGCCCGCCGCCAGCAGCGCCGAGACCGCAACCGCGATAAGCATCCCGAGGGTCGCGACAGGTACGATTATTTCAAATGATCGCTTCGCCTCGAGCATCTCGGCCATCAAGACGGTGGCGAGTCCGAGGCTTACGATATACGCGGCGCCAATGTACGGTCCCGCGGCCAGCGACACGAGCAACCCTGCAATCGCCACCGCGCCGCCGGTGCGAACTCGGCTGCTCGTCCGGCCGACGGCGTAAATCAGTATCGGCGCGGGCGCGAATAACATCGCGATACCGCCGACGAAGGGAATCACGCCGCCGGCCAAAAACAGGGCGCCGGCCAGCGAAGCCGCGCGAATCATTCCGATGAATGCCTTACGCGTCACGCTTCGCGCCTACAGCCCAAGTGTCGTAAACGGAAGCAGCGCCAGAATTCGCGCGCGCTTGATTGCGGTTGCGAGTTGGCGCTGATGCTTCGCACAGTTGCCCGATGTCCGGCTCGGCACGATCTTGCCGCCTTCGCTGGTGAACGTCTGCAGCGTACGCACGTCCTTGTAATCCACCTTCAGCGACTTGTCGGCGCAGAACCGGCATACCTTGCGGCGCCCGCCACCGGGGCGGCGCCGAGGGCCGCCTCCACGGTCGCCACCGCGCTCGCCGTCGCCACGTCCACCGGGGCGCGGGCCTCGCGACGGTTCGCGCGATTCGCGGCCCGGTGGTTGCCCGCCCTGCTCTCTTGTTTCGTCTTCAGCCATCGTGCTGCCTGTTTGAGTCCTTAGTCTCGCGGTGACCGCGCCGGCTGCCGGCGAATCGGCATCGGGAGCGGATTAGTCGTCGTCGAGCTTCAGCCCTCGCGGTTCTCGCCTTCGGGCTCCGCTTTACCTTCGGCTTCGCGAGCAGCTCCGCGCGCCTGTTCTTCGGCAGCCGCAGCTTGCTCGCGCGCGGCGGCACGCGCCTCCGCGGCAGCACGGGCCTCTGCCGCACGGCGATGACGCGTCTCGACTTCCGCACGAGCGGCCGCCACGTCAGTCTCCTCGGCCACCAGCACCGAAAGAAACCGGAGTACCCCGTCGAGGAGCTTGAGGTTCCGTTCGAGTTCGTTCACCGCAGCCGGCGACGCCGCGTAGTCGAGCCTGGTGTAGTGGCCGCGACGCTGTGCCTTGATGTCGTAGGCAAGCTCGCGCTGACCCCAGACATCGCTCTCAATGATCTCGCCGCCGCTCGAAGTGAGAATACCTTCGAGTCGTTTGCTGATTTCGGTGATTTGAGTGTCGCCCAAATCGGGGCGCAAAATGAAGATGGTCTCGTAACGCCTCAAGCGCGAATCCTCCTTACGGATTAACAGCCCCTCTCGGAGCAAGGAGTGAAGGGGCACAATAACATCGCCCGCAACGCCTAACAAGGCGGGTTTACAGATCGCGCCGGCGCCAATATCACCGCTTGCACGTTGCGGCGCATCTGTGATGTGAAAAGCGCTGCCCCGCGATTCACGCCGTTTCCCGAGGAGGTATCGAACCGTGTCGACATCGAGAGCAAGAAAACGTCCGACGAAGACCAAGCAGGCGGCAACGCGTTCCAAAGCCAAAGCGGTTCGGGCAACCACTGCTCGCGCGGCCGGGCCGAAGCTCCCGAGCTACGACGCGCTTCCGGTCCGTCCCGGCGCACCCAAAGGCGCGGCCTGGGGCGTATTCGGCGATCGCGATGAGGTCGGCACGATCAATTTGCTGACGCCCGAGCGCGTCAAGGCCGCGACCACCTCGATTCGCACCGGGAAAGTGTTCGCGCTCAATCTGCCGATCGACATTCCGAACCCGCCGCTGTTCACCCGCGGGGCGCATCGCCACACCGTCAAGATATTTGCGGGTGCGGACTTCGTGCTCGACGACTATCTCGACAACTTCTATCCGCAGGCGTCATCGCAATGGGACGCGCTCTGCCACGTGAAGCATCCCGCGCTCGGCGCCTACAACGGAATTCCTGACAGTGAAATCACCGGACGCGGCGGCACGCGGCTCGGTATCGACAATCTCGCGCGCCGCGGCATCGCGGGTCGCGGAGTGCTCGCGGACATCGGACGCCATTACCGGCGCGTCGGGAAGAAAATCAACTTTCTGAAGGCGCAGTCGATTCCGCTCGAGGACCTCGAGGCGACCCTCGACGCGCAGCGCTCGAAGCTCCGGACCGCAGACATCCTGTTGATCCGAATCGGCTGGACCGAGTTCTACCTGTCGGCGAGCCGTGAGGTGAAAGAAGATCTCGCGCGCGATACCGTCGTGCCGGGAATCGAGGGCACCGAGCGCGTCGCGCGCTGGATTTGGAACAACCACCTCGCTGCGGTCGCATCGGACTCGCCCGCGCTGGAGGCGCTTCCCAAGGCCGAGGGCGAGGACTTTCTGCATTTCCACATGCTCGCGTTTTTCGGAATGCCGATCGGCGAGATGTGGAACCTCGAGGGGCTCGCCGAGGACTGCGCGCGCGACGGTAAGTACGACTTTTTCATCACCTCGGCGCCGCTCAACATTCCGGGCGGGGTCGGCTCGCCGCCCAACGCCGTCGCGATCAAGTAAGGTCGTGCGACGCTTCGCCTCTCCCTGGTCACGGAGAGTCGGAGAACAGGCGACCTCTGCCTGTGGCTGTTCTGCGTAGGGGCGCACGGCTGTGCGCCCACTCTACCCGCTCCGGGTTCCCCTTCCCTTTAGGGAAGGGGTTAGGTCACACGTCTCCTTCGCCGCCACTGCGGACGCATGCGGTGCGCGCGCCCTCTCCTTTCCGTGTAGGGGCGCATCGCAATGCGCCCTTCTTCGCTCTGCCTCTGTCATTCAGAGCGAAGCATGCCCTGAGCGTAGCCGAAGGGTCCGCGCAGCGAAGAATCCCGACCATGTTTTCCTCGCCACTCTGAGCCCTCTCCCTGTGCTCACTGGGAGAGGGTGTGGGTGAGGGTCGACGCCGCCCTTTTTTCCCTCTCCGTCCGCGACAGGGGTAAGGTAAGGGTGCCTGACGCTTTCCCCCCTCCGTGCGGCCGCGCATCGCGATCCACGCCTACCTTGAACCAACCGCCGCGCGCACCAGTGTGCTCGCGCCCGAGTGTACCAACCGTTCTGAAATTCGCCTACCAAATTCTGAAGTCATGCGAATGTATCGGTCTTCGACTCTGCACCGTGTCGCTAGCAACTTGTTGGCGTGTGTTCACTGCGCTGATATTATTGCAGGGAATTATCAGGGGGAGGTCGACCGCACGTGAATGCTGAACGCTTGCACGCGATCGTTAAGGTCATCCAGAGTGAACTAGCGCAGGTTCGTTCCGTCGAGAATCTCCAGCAACTCGTTAGTTCCCTCGAAAATCAGGTTAGCCAGCCCCAGGAACCTACGCATCAACAGGCTGTCTCCAAGACGCTGACCACGTTATTGGATGCTCTAGACAAGGCTCCAAGCAATTCATTTAGTCCGGCATGGAGGCGAATTGCTGAAGAAGTCGGCGCTGCACCTCTGCTCGGAAGTGCGTTGGCCGAGCACATACGCGAAATCTTCAAGAGAAATCAGATTACAGTCACGATAGCGCTTCAGGAGCTGCAAGAGTTGCAACAGAACGCAGCCGGCTTCAAGACCGCAATCGACCAAGCCGCCGCGGCGATGGTCCGCCTGAAGATCGGGACGGAACAGCTGCTTCCGGGCACTTGCGAGCTAGGCGTGATGATTCCGCGAAAGGCGGTCGACAACAGACTGGGAAACTTCGCGGACGAGCTGGAAGAGCTTGCAGAAATCTTCGAGACTATCGCCGAATTTGCAACCGGTAGGCGAGAAAAACTGACTATTCGGACAATTTCCTCGAGTGATTTCTCAATCTACGTGGACTTGCTACCTCAAGCCGCAGCACTCGCAGCCGTCGCGATCGAACGAATAGTTCATTTGTACAAGACGCTGTTGGAGATCCGCAAGTTGAATGCTGATCTGGCCAAACATGGAGTACCAGAAAAGGATCGTGGCGGAGTGATTGAATACGCAAATAAACTCATGAAAGATGGGATTGAACAACTGGTCATCGACGCAACCGGAGAGTACTGCAAGGTGTCGGATGACGGAAGGCGCAACGAGCTGCAAAACGGAATCCGGATTTATTTCAACAAGATTGCGAATCGCATTGATGGCGGCTACAACTTGGAGGTTCGAGCGGAACCCGAAGCCAAGTCCGCGGCGGGAGGCGATGACGCGAGAGCGGAGGCGGGCCGACATATCGAGACCGTAAGGCAAGCCGCTAAGGCCTTTGAGTTCATGCGGCTTGAGGGGGAACCTATTCTTTCTCTTCCGGAGTCAGATGGTGCGCGGAAGGACGGCGGCAAGAAAGGCGCCTCGGGTAAGCGCTGAGCGACGAATCGATGGTATCTCGCGGGCATCAGCCACACTGGATCCGATGATCACGCTTGAATCGGCGCCACGTCGCACGATGCGGGACTCCTCCCACGTGCATCATCTACTCCGATACTCCGAATGGCTGAACCAGTTCAGGGATGAACTAATTCAGCCTTAACTCCCTCTCCCTCCCGCGCGCATAATCCTGCGGGCGATTTTCACCATGAACTTCCCACCGGCATGCGCGCGAAAAGTTTTTTTGCGAAACGAACTCTCTGCTCGATCCCGCCATTCATCAACGATTTGCTCCGCAATTTGCCGTTCGCGGCGAAAATTCCGCGTGCACGGTAAGGCCATTTCGACGCAGTTTCATCGCGCTTCCCGCGCCAAATCCGCGGCTTTCCCGGCCATTTCGGGCTGTTCACCGCGTCCGCGGCGCACAGATGCGAGTGTCCCCCGGACGCCGCTAACCGCCCGGTATGGCAGCGGGAACATTTCGCGCTCGTCGGCTGTTCATACGAATGCGGGGGTCTGCTCGCCTACACGGGAGGAACCGTGCGGCCGACGACGCAAGGCTGACCACAGGCATGCGCATCGCGGGCATTCCATAGCGCCGAATCCGGCTCAGGCCAAGATTTAAAAGGCTGCGGGTGGTATGTTTCGCTTCACTAAATATGGCAGCGAAGGGACCGAGCCGCGCCGAGAAGCGCATGCGGTTCGAGGAGGAGGCGATGCCTCACCTCGACGCCGTCTTCTCGATGGCGATGCGGCTGGCGCGCAATCCCGACGACGCAAAGGATCTCGTGCAGGAAACGGTTCTCCGCGCGTACCGATTTTTCGAGCAGTTCGAGGCGGGCACCAACTGCCGCGCCTGGTTGCTGACGATTCTGTTCAACAATTTTCGCAACGGTTACCGGCGCTTCTCGCGCGAACAGGTCTCATCGACCGCCGAGGAGTTCGAGCGCCGCATCGAAACCGAGAGCGCCGAGGGCGGCCGGCCGGAGTCCGATCCCGCGGTGTTAATCACCGATCAGCTGCTCGACCGCGAAGTGCAACAGGCTCTCGATTCGTTGCCCGAGGAATTTCGTTCCGCGCTGCTGCTGATCGATTTGCAGGAACTGAGCTACGACGAAGTGGCGTGCGTCCTGAAGGTACCACTTGGAACTGTGAAGTCGCGCGTCTCGCGCGGGCGCGCATTGCTGCGCCAGGCGCTAAACCAGTACGCGAAGGCGCGTGGGATAATTCGGTGTTGACTCGACAGCGAATGGACCATAACCAAAACTCTGGATGGCATTGCCTCGCGGCGCGCACACTAACGCTCGCGGGCTGAGAGCGGCGGAGTTGAGCGATCAGGTAACTTGAACTGCGCTGATTACATAGAGAATTTTCTGGCCGCGCACGCCGACGGCGAACTCGTTGGCGATGAATTGCGAGCGGCCCAGGAGCACATCGCGCAATGCGCGAAGTGCCGCGAGCTGCTGGCCGAAGAGCGAGCGCTCAAGGCCCTGGTTCGCACGCGCGCCGGCGTACTGCGCACCCCGGCCGAGCTGCGCGCGACCTTGAGATCCGCGCTCGACAGCGCGGACGGCGCCCAAGGGGGCGCGGGGGGCGGCGATTTCTCGCGCCGCGGCGGAGGGCGGCTCAAACTTCGGAGCCCGGGCGTGTGGGTGCCGCTGGCAGTCGCCGCGGGAATCGCGCTGTTCATGCTGGTGCCGCGGGCGCTCTATCGACAGACGGAAACGGTCATCGGCCAGGCGACCGCGACGCCGCAGGCAGTGCCGCTGACTCCCGGCGGAGTACCGGAATTCGATATCGCTATCGCGACTATCGAGCAGTTCAATCGGCGCTTTGAACCCAACGTACCGTCGGATTCTTTCGGCCATATCTCCGACGCATTCCTGGGCGCGAAGATGCCGGGGCTGGTTCTCAACTTCATGCCTGCAGGTTTCAAGCTGATAGGCGGGCGCCTCGATCGCCTGCCCGACGGCCGGCTGGTCACGCACACTTACTATCGCGGCCAGCTGGGGGTGATTCTGTGCAGCCGATTCCTCGCCAGCGGCATGCCGACGCCGCCGAACATGGATCACGAAGTCGAGGGCGACTACTACTACAGCTACCGCGGCTACAGTATCTCAGTGAGCTTCGATGCGATGGACAAGTTCGTCTGCGTGTTGGTATCGAACGTCCCGCTGCAGGTCTTCGTGCAGGACGTGATCCTCGCGCCGTCAGGCCACTGACCGCCGCTTGCGCACGGCCACTCAAAGATTTTCTGGAAACTGAGTTACTAGCGGCGGCCGTCGAACAGCTCTGGCTCGTTGGCATCAAATAGTCTCAGCTGGTGCGGCGCGCCGCGTTCGGGGATCTCGACCGGATAGTTCGACGTGAAACACGCATCGCAGAAACCGTCGCGCTGCCCGTCGCCGAGAAACGAGTAAAGGCCGTCCCAACTCAGGTAGCCGAGCGAATCGGCCCCGATGAATTGCCGAATCTCCTCGATCGAATGCGAAGAAGCGAGCAGCTCTTCGCGCGTCGGCGTGTCGATGCCGTAGAAGCACGAACTCGTGGTCGGAGGCGCCGCGATGCGCATGTGGACTTCGCGCGCACCCGCTTGGCGGAGCATCGGAATCACCTTGCTCAGCGTGGTGCCGCGGACCAGCGAATCCTCGATCAGCACGACTCGCTTGTTGCGCAAAAGCTCCGCGACCGGATTGAACTTGATCTTGACGCCGAAATGCCGAATCGACTGGCGCGGCTCGATGAACGTGCGGCCGATGTAGTGGCTGCGCACCAGCGCCATCTCGAATGGCAGCCCGGACTCCTCTGCATAGCCGAGCGCAGCCGCGTTGCCTGAGTCCGGCACCGGCACGACTATGTCGGCGTCGGCTGGGCACTCGCGCGCGAGCGCCTTACCCTGCATCTTTCTGACCTGGTACACGTTGCGGCCGTAGAGCAGACTGTCGGGCCGTGCGAAATAGACGTACTCGAAAATGCATCGGCGCGTCGGCGCGGGCGCAAACGGCCGCACCGATCTCATCCCGCTTTCGTTAATGATGATCATCTCGCCCGGCTCGACCTCGCGCAAATATTCGGCGCGTACCAGATCGAGCGCGCATGTTTCGGACGCGACGATCGTCGCGTTGTTGACCCTCCCGAGCACCAGCGGGCGGAAGCCAAATGGATCGCGCACCGCAATCAACTCGTTCTCGGTCAGCAGCACGAGCGAGTACGCACCACGAACTTGCAAAAGCGCTTCTGCCAGCCGCTCAGAGACGGTCGGCGCGCGCGACTCCGCGATGAGGTGGATTATCACCTCGCTGTCCGACGACGACTGAAAGATCGAGCCCTTCGCCTCCAGCCGCGCGCGCAGCTCGTCGAAATTCACCAGGTTGCCATTGTGCGCGACTGCAAGGCCGCCGCGCGCGTATTCGACGACCAGCGGCTGGCAGTTCTTTATCGAGGTAGAGCCGGTGGTCGAGTAACGGTTGTGCCCAATCGCGGTGGTCCCTTCGAGGCGATTGATGATCGTGGTGTTGAAAATGTCCGCGACCAGCCCCATCCCGCGATGCGAGATCAAGGACTTGCCGTTGGACGAGACGATGCCCGCGGATTCCTGCCCGCGATGCTGCAGCGCATAAAGCCCGAGATACACCAGGTTGGCGGCTTCCGGGTGTCCGTACACGCCGAAAACGCCGCACTCCTCGTGAAAGCCGTCGAGCTTTGATTCCTCTACTGAGAGCTCCGCTTCGTCAGCCACTCGCACCGAGCCTCCCCGGCAAAGCGTCGTCGTAAATGCGTTTAAGCGCGCGGACGTCGTCGTCGATGAATGGAGTGATGCGCAGCCGCTGGTCCGCACTCACGCAACCCAGGACGACGCAGTCGAGCCCATGGCGCGTGAAGTGCGCGCACGCGCGGGCGGCGTCAATCTGCGCCACCGAGACGATCACTGTTGACGGTCCCTCACCAAACAATTCGGCCACATCGCCCAACCCGTGCTGCGCGCCATCGATTTCCACTCCGCGTGGCGCGTCGAGGCCGAAGCACGCCTCGACGATCGCGACCGCAAGCCCGCCTTCCGCTACATCGTGAGCCGATCTTATCAACCCGTTCTCGGCGCCGCCAACCAGGGCTTCGATCAGGGCCCTTTCACGCTCAAGATCGATCGTCGCAAGCGCCCCGTCGCCGCCGCCGAAATGCGCGTCGTATTCGCTCGCCGCGAGGGTGGTTTTCGCCGTGCGAACGCGGAGAATTACGTCGCCGGCCTGCTTGAACGGCTGCGTCACGTGGCGCGCGACGTCGGTCAGGATGCCCACCACCGCGATGGTGGGCGTGGGCGGAATCGCGCGGCCCTCGGTCTCGTTGTAGAAGCTCACGTTGCCGCTCACTACCGGCGCGTTGAACGCCCGCGCCGCGTCGGCAAGGCCGCGGACGCCCTCCTTGAACTGCCACATGATTTCGGGCCGCTCCGGATTGCCGTAATTGAGGCAGTTCGTGATGCCGACCGGATGCGCGCCCGCGCATGCGACGTTGCGGGCGGCCTCACACACCGTCGCGACGGTGCCAAGATACGGATCGAGCGCGCACGCGCGCGGATTCGAATCGACCTTTAGTGCGAGACCCCGGCGCGAACCTTTGAGGCGCAGCACCGCCGCGTCGCTGCCGGGTCCAACGATGGTGTTGCTCTGCACTATCCAGTCGTACTGGCGATACACCCACTTCTTCGATGCGACATTCGGGCTCGCGAGCATCGCGCGCAACGCATCGGCGGGCGCCACAGGCGCCGCGTGTCGAGCCGGCGGCGCTGGCCGCGCCTTCGGTGGCTCCGCGGGACGGTCGTAAACGGGCGCCTCGTCTGCGAGTGGCGGAACTGGAATATCCGCAACCACTTTTCCGCGCCAGCGCGCCTGCCACCGGCGCGTATCGGTGATCGTGCCGATGACCACTGCGTGCAGGTCCCACTTGTCAAACACGCGCCGCAGTTGGTCCTCGCGGCCACGCTCGCACACGATGAGCATCCGCTCCTGCGACTCCGAGAGCAGAATTTCGTACGGTGTGAGAGCTTGCTCGCGCAGCGGCACCTTGTCGAGGTCGAGTGCGATGCCGACACCGCCGCGCGCCGCCATCTCGCTTGATGACGACGTAAGCCCGGCAGCGCCCATATCTTGAATCGCGACAATAGCACCGGTCTTGGCGGCCTCGAGACATGCCTCGATGAGCAGTTTCTCGGTGAATGGATCTCCCACTTGCACAGTCGGCCGCTTCGCTTCGCTTTGCGCGTCGAACTCCGCGGATGCGAGCAAGCTCGCGCCGTGGATCCCGTCGCGGCCAGTGGCGGAGCCGACATAGATGACTGGGTTGCCGATACCGCTCGCACGCGCACTCATCAGTTCGCCCTTGCGCGCCAGCCCAAGCGAAAAGGCATTCACCAGGATGTTGCCGTTGTAGGCCGCGTCGAACATTATCTCGCCTGCGACCGTCGGAACGCCGACGCAGTTGCCGTAGCCGCCGATGCCCCCGACCACGCCGCAGAGCAGATAGCGCGTGCGCGGATGGTCGAATGAGCCGAACTTGAGCGAGTCCATGCTGGCGACCGGCCGCGCGCCCATCGTGAAGATGTCGCGCAGGATTCCGCCCACGCCGGTTGCAGCCCCCTGGTATGGCTCCACGAACGACGGGTGGTTGTGGCTCTCGATCTTGAACACTGCGATCCATCCGTCGCCAACGTCGACTGCGCCGGCGTTCTCGCCGGGGCCTTGCACGACCAGTTCGCTGCGGCTTGGAAGGGTACGCAGATGTTTGCGCGACGATTTGTATGAACAGTGCTCCGACCACATCACCGAAAAGACGCCGAGTTCGGTGAAGGTCGGCGTGCGGCCCAGGATTCGCTGAATGTCGCGATACTCGCCTTCGGTGAGACCGTGCGCGCGAGCCTGCTCCAAATCGACGTTGGGCTCGCCCTCCAGCGCGGCCGGAATTTCGCTCATCTGACGCTCTCGACAATCGATCGAAAGATTCCCAGACCGTCCGTGCCGCCCAGCATCTCTTCGACCGCATGCTCCGGATGAGGCATCAGCCCGAAAACGTTGAAGCGTTCATTCGCGACGCCCGCGATCGAGTGCATCGCGCCGTTCAAGTTCGCTGCATCGTCTTCCTTTCCGCGTTCATCGACGTAGCGGAGCAAGACCTGGCCGCGCTCCTCCAACTGGCCAAGCTCCGCTTCGGGAGCCACGTAGAGCCCCTCGCCGTGCTTGATGGGAAGTCGCAGCAAATCGCCCTGGCGCATCGCGCGCGTGAACGGAGTCGCGGCGTTCTCGACGCGCACCGTCACGCGTTCGCATATGAATGAGAGCGTGCGGTTGCGCGTGAGCACACCCGGCAGCAGATGCGCCTCGCACAGAATCTGAAATCCGTTGCAGCTGCCGAGGACCAAACCGCCGTCGGCCGCGAACTTCGCGACGCTCTTCATGATCGGAGAAAATCGCGCGATCGCTCCGCACCGCAGGTAGTCGCCGTAGCTGAATCCGCCGGGCAGCAGAACGCACTGCGCTCCCTGCAACGACTCATCTTTGTGCCAGAGCAAGCGCGCATCGCCGCCCATCACGTCGCGCAGCGCGTACAACGAATCGAGATCATCGAGCGAGCCGGGAAACCGAACCACGCCCCACTTCATTGCGCGTCAACCTCGAAGGTGAAGTCCTCGATCAGCGGATTGGTGAGCAGCTGTTCGCACATGCGCTTGACCTGATCGCGTGCGTCGGCCGGCGATCGCGCGTCGACCTCGAGCAAGATGTACTTGCCGACCTTTACGTTCGCAACGTTATGAAATCCGAGGCTCTTGAGCGAACTCTCGACCGCGCGGCCTTGCGGATCGAGGATGCCCTTGCGGGGCGTCACAAACACCTTGACCTGCAATTCAGTACCTCATCTCGCGGTGTGCGATGGTCGAGGCTCCGGGGCTAGTGCTCCACGCGCCGGAGCATTTCCTGGTATGCCTCCTCGACGCCGCCCAAGTCGCGCCGGAAGCGATCCTTATCGAGCTTCTGGCGGGTCGCCTTGTCCCAGAACCGGCAAGTGTCAGGACAGATTTCATCACCGAGGAGGATCTCGCCGTGATGGCGCCCGAACTCGAGCTTTAAATCGACGAGTATTACACCGCGCTCATCCAGAAATCGGCCGAGGACGTCATTGACGCGGAGCGCCATCGCGTCGATCGTGCGCAGCTCCTGCTCGGTCGCCCAGCCGAACACCAGCGCGTGGTCGCGCGTGATCAGCGGGTCATCGAGCGGGTCGGATTTGTAGTAGTACTCGACCACCGGGCGCGGCAGCCTCTCGCCTTCCTCGCGTCCCAGCCGCTTGGCCATCGATCCGGCCACGATGTTTCGCACAACTGTTTCAACTGGAATGATCTCGAGCCGCTTGCACAGCATCTCGCGGTCGTTGAGACGGCGGACGAAGTGGGTCTTCACGCCGTTGCGTTCGAGCAGCGTGAAGAACACCTCGGACATTCGATTGTTGACGACGCCCTTGTCCTCGATGGTGCCGCGCTTCTTCGCGTTGAACGCTGTCGCGTCGTCTTTGAAATAAACGATGGTGAGGCCCGGATTGGTGGTCGCGTAAAGTTTCTTCGCCTTGCCCTCGTAAAACATTTCGAGCTTCTGCGGCGTCTCGCTCATATCGATCTCCTGTATCGAATCGGTCCGGTGCGCCCATTGTAGCGTGACCGCGAAGCACTTCGTGCGGCCGCCATCAACAGCCAACGCCGGATATTCACAGGGCGCGGCGGCTGCTGACAGCCTTGGACCGCCGCGGCGCGATTTCTCTGTCGGTGGCGCGCGGCGCAAAGCGCTCGACGAGTTCGGCGGCGAGCCCGACATAGCTGCGCGGACTCAGCTTGCGCAGCGCCTTTCGAGCGGAATCCGGAAGCTCCAGCGTTTCAATGAACCTTTCGATCGCGTTGCGATCGATCGCGCGCCCGCGCGTGAGTTCCTTGAGCGTCTCGTATGGCTTCGCAAGCCCATGGCGGCGCATGAGCGTCTGAATTGCCTCCGCGACGACCTCCCAAGCTTCCTCGCGGTCGAGATCCTCCGCGATGCGCGCATGATTCACTTCGACGCGCCCGAGACCTCGTTCCAGCGACGCGAGTGCTACTACGAGGTGACCGAACGCGGCGCCCATCGACCGAATCGCTGTGGAATCCGTCAGATCGCGCTGCCAGCGCGAGACCGGCAGCTTGGTGGCCAGATGTTCGAACAGTGCCGTCGCGATGCCGAGGTTGCCCTCGCAGTTCTCGAAATCAATCGGGTTGACTTTGTGCGGCATGGTCGACGAGCCGGTTTCGCCCTTGACGACGCGCTGCGAGAAGTATCCGAGGCTGATGTAACCCCACATGTCGCGCGAAAATCCGAGCAGGATTGTGTCGATGCGAATCAGAGTCGCGAACAGTTCGGCGATGTAATCGTGACTCTCGATTTGGGTCGTCAAGGGGTTCCAGACCAGGCCGAGGCTCTCGACGAACCGGCGCGAGTGCTCGAGCCAGTCCATTTCCGGGTACGCGAACTGGTGCGCATTGAAGTTGCCGACCGCGCCATTGGCCTTGCCGAGATATTCCTGCGCGCGAAGTTGCCGCAGTTGACGGTCGAGGCGCGCCGCGAAAATCGCAAGCTCTTTCCCCACCGTGGTCGGCGACGCTTCCTGGCCGTGCGTCCGCGCGAGCATCGTGATGTCCTTGTTCGCGCGGGCCATCGCGCCGATCGCGTTGGTTGCGCCCGCCAGTCGCGGCTCAAGTTCGCGCTCGACGAACTCCTTCAGAATTAGCGCGTAGGAGAGATTGTTGATGTCTTCCGAGGTGCACGCGAAGTGGACAATCTCGACCGGGAGCTTTGCATCGAGCGCGGCGACCCGCTCCTTGACGAAATACTCGGCCGCCTTGACGTCGTGATTGGTCTGCGCCTCGAGCGCTTTCACCCGCCGCGCATCATCGAGCGAGAAATTCTCGTACAGCTCGCGAAGCTTGCGTTGAATCTGCGTAGAAAGCGGCGCGAGCGCGTCGAACCGCCGCTCGGCTGCAAGCGACAAATACCATTCGATCTCGATGCGAACGCGGTAGCGGATCAGCGCGAACTCGCTGAAGTAGTTCTGCAGGACCCGCGTGCGCGACCGGTAACGCCCATCGACGGGCGTCACCGCCATCAGCGCGGGGTCGCTATTCTCGGTCGGCACTCGATGATGTGAATTCTTCGCCAGGCGCGGCGGTCGAAGCAGGCGCTTCACCATCACATCCTAGCCTAGCCGGACAAACGGCGTAAGCGTCCGCGGTTGACCGCGCGTCGCCGGCTTCGCAACCGGCGCTGACAATGCGGCCAGCTCACTCCGCGACGCTGTCCGGATAAGGACACGCGGGCCGCGAATTTGGGATACCAGCCCCCGCTACACTGCCGCGGTCGCCGTGTGGCGTTACTGCCAGATCTCCGCCACGCTACCGAACATGGATTCTCTCTCACTGCTCGGCCTGTTTGCGGTAACCGCAATGCTTGTTTGCTACGCGCTAGAGAATCGCAGCCCATGGTTTGTTTTGGCGTTCGCTGGATCCTGCGCGCTCGGATCGGCTTACGGCTTTCTGCAAGGCGCGTGGCCATTCGGACTGGTGGAAGCCGTTTGGTCCATAGTCGCCATCCGACGGTGGCGGTCTATCCAGACTCAATTCCAACCTAGTACAACTCACTCGCGAATATAGGAACCTCGCCCTCGAACTGGGAGAGCGCCCATGGCCGTCGGGACAGCGACGCTATCTGCCAGTGTGGCCAAAGCCGCCGGGCCCGCGCGCGGTACCGTCGAGGTCATCAACCTCGATCAGTTCAACTCGCACTACCGGCGCGATAACAAGTTGCGCGATTCGGTCTCCCGGCCGAATCTCGATCGGCGCTGCGCCTAGATTCACCAGCAGCACGTTGATCTCGCCGCGATAGTCCGAGTCGATCGTGCCGGGCGAGTTGATGAGAGTGAGGCCGTCGGCGATCGCGCGCCCGCTGCGCGGGCGCACCTGCCCCTCGTAACCCTCGGGGATTTCCAACGCAATGCCGGTTGGCACCGATGTGCGGGCGCCCGGTGCGATCGCAAGTGGTGAATCGAGGTCCGCGGTCAGGTCGAGGCCCGCGGCGCGCGCACTCTGATAGGCAGGCAACGGGATTCCGCTCTTTCGTAGCCGCTCAATGCGCACGCGAACTGTCATCGACGTTCGGCGCGTGCAATCGCCCGCTGCCGGATGATCACTAAACTGGAAGCGAGTGCCGCCGCGCAACGCCGTCGCGTTCGGCGGTAAACAAGCTCAGGCGAGCACCGACCAAATGCTCTCGTCGAACTTGCGCCCGGAGAGGTCGCCGAGGATCACCATGTTCATGCGATCGCGCCGGAAGCACGATGATGCGAGTTCAACCACCTGGTCGTTGGTGACGCCGTCGATGCCAGCGGCGAGCTCGTCGAGAGGCACGTCGCGCCTGAAATAGACTTCGTTGCGCGCGAGCCGATTCATCCGGCTATCGGTGGACTCCATCCCGAGTAACATGTTGCCCTTGAGCTGGCTCTTCGCGCGGGCAAGCTCCGCGGGCAGAACTCCGTCGCGCGCCACTTTGGCGAGTTCGTTGACGGTCACCTCGAGCACTTCCTCGACCCACTCCGGATTGGTTCCCGCGTAGATCGCAAGATATCCACAATCAAGACAGCCCGAGGTGAACGAATAGATGCTGTACACGCGCCCGCGCCGCTCGCGCACTTCCTGAAACAGCCGCGACGACATGCCACCGCCCAACGCAGTGTTGAGAACGTAGGACGCATAACGGTTGGGATCGGACTGACTCAGGCCCGGGCAGCCGATCAAGATGTGTGCCTGTTCGAGTTTCTTTTCCTGGTTTAGCACGCCCGTGTGCGTTGACGGCGGCTCGATCGTTTCCACGTGTCCGTTGCCTTCGATGCACCCAAACAGCCGCGTGCAATCGCGTACCAGCGCGTCGTGATCGACCTGTCCCGCCGCCGCGATGAACACGCGGCTCGCGCGGTACCGCTCGGCCATGAACGACGTCAGCAGTTCGCGGTTCATCGCATTGACGGTCTGAACCGAACCGAAGATCGGCAACGCGAGCGGGTGTCCGTCCCAGATGCGAAGCGTGAAAAGGTCGCCGATGTAGTCGTCGGGAGTATCCTCGGCCTGCGAAATCTCCTGCAGAACCACCTGACGTTCGCGGTCGATCTCCGCCGGATCGAAGTTCGAATCCAAGAAGATGTCGGCGAGGACGTCGGTCGCCAAGCCGAGGTCGTGGCCGAGCACCTTGGCGTAGTAACAGGTGTATTCCTTGCCGGTGAACGCATTGAGCACGCCGCCCACCGCGTCGATCTCTTCCGCGATTTGTGCGGCAGTGCGCTTCTTGGTGCCCTTGAAGAGCAGATGCTCGATGAAGTGCGAGACCCCGTTCTCCTCGCTCACCTCGTAGCGCGAGCCGTTCTCAACCCAGATGCCGATCGAGGCTGACACCACCTGCGGCATCGCTTCGGTCAGGACGCGGACTCCGTTGGGCAGTTCGCTCTTGCGGATCATCGAGTCGCCGGCCGCCGCTACTTTTCGCGCGCCATTTCGGCTTGCGCCTCGCGCAGTGACAGCCGAATCTTTCCGCTGCGATCCACGTCGAGCACCTTGACCATCACCTCATCGCCTTCGCGCACCACGTCTTCGACGCGGCGCACGCGCTCAGTGGCCATCTGCGAGATGTGCAGCAGGCCGTCGGTGCCCGGCATGATCTCGACGAACGCGCCGAACTCGACCACTTTGCGCACCTTGCCGCGGTAGATCTTTCCGATTTCCGGCTCGGCGACGATAGCCTGGATGGCCGCGATCGCCCGCTCGAGCGCGGGGCCGTCGGCAGACGCAATCAGCACCGTGCCGTCGTCCTCAACGTCGATCTTGCAGCCGGTATCTTCGACCAGCGCGCGGATGACCTTTCCGCCCGGGCCGATAACGTCGCGAATCTTGTCGGGCTTGATCTTGAGTGTGACTATGCGCGGCGCATAGGCGGACATCTCCTTGCGCGCCGATTCGATCGCCTTGTTCATAACGCTCAGCACGAACAGACGTGCGTCGCGCGCCTGGTGCAGCGCCTGGCGCATCACGTCCCTGGTCACGCCGCCGACCTTGTTGTCCATCTGGATGGCCGTCACGCCGTCCGCGGTGCCGGCGACTTTGAAGTCCATGTCGCCGAAGTGATCCTCGTCGCCGAGGATGTCAGTGAGCACCCGAACTTTGTCGCCTTCCTTGATGAGCCCCATCGCGATTCCCGCGACCGCTGCCTTGACCGGCACGCCGGCGTCCATCAACGCGAGGCTTCCACCGCAAACGGTCGCCATCGAGGAGCTTCCGTTGGACTCCAGCACCTCAGACACCACGCGGATGGTGTACGGGAACTTTTCGTCAGCCGGGAGAACCGGGGTGAGCGCACGTTCGGCCAAGGCGCCGTGGCCGATCTCGCGCCGCGACGCGCCTCGCAGGAACTTCGCCTCGCCGGTTGAGTATGGCGGGAAGTTGTAGTGCAACATGAACTTCTTGTACCGCTCGCCCAGCAGCGCATCGATTTTCTGCTCGTCGGACGACGTGCCCAGCGTAACCGTTGCGAGCGCCTGGGTTTCACCGCGCGTGAAGATCGCCGAGCCATGGGTGCGTGGCAGCACCTGAACTTGCGCGCTCAACTCGCGGATGTCGGTCGATTTGCGGTCGTCGATTCGGCGATCCTCGTCGAGCACCGTGCGGCGGACGATGTCACGTACCAGTAGATCGCACGCCTCCGCCAACTCCTTGCTTCGCTCCGGGTACCGCTCTGCCAGCGCCGCGACGGTGCCGTCGCTCAGCGCATAGAGCGCATCGCGCCGCTCGGCCTTGCCCTGCGTCTTGAGCGCCTTCTCGATGCCGCCGCCGATGTGCTTGCTCACCGCGGCGAGCAACTCCTGATCGAGCACTGTGGGCTTGAATTCGCGCTTGGGCTTGCCCGCCAGCCGCTTCAGCTCCGCCTGCAATTCAAAGATCGGAGCCATTGCCTCGTGCCCCGCGAACAACGCGTCGAGAATGATCTCCTCATCGACGATGTTCCCGCCGCCCTCCAGCATCGAAATTGAATTGGGCGTCGCGGCGACGACCAGCGCAAGTTCACTGTTCTCCAGTTCCGGAATGGCCGGATTGACGACCAGCTTTCCTTCGATGCGTCCCATCCGCACCGCCGCGACCGGTCCGGCGTGCGGAACGTCGGAGATTTCCAATGCGGCCGACGCCGCGATCAGCGCTAGCATGTCGGAGTCGTTTTCGCGGTCAGCCGAAAGCACGGTGACGATTATCTGGGTTTCCTTGTCGTAACCCTTGGGAAATAGCGGCCGCATCGCGCGGTCGATAAGCCGCGAGGTGATGATCTCCTTTTCCGACGGGCGGCCTTCGCGCTTGAAGAATCCGCCGGGAATCTTGCCCGCGGCGAACGTCTTCTCCTGGTAATCTACCGTGAGCGGAAGGAAATCGACTTGCGCGCGGCTTTCGTACTGCGACACGACCGTTGCGAGCACCATCGTGTCGCCATATCGCGCGAGTACGGAGCCATGCGCCTGTCTGGCGATACGTCCGGTTTCCAGGGCGAGGGTACGCCCCGCGAATTGGATCTCGAGTTTTCTGTACATGTGAGTTGTCTTGGGGGAGGTCTGTGGCCGCGGGGTCGAACTTGACTTGCCGTGGAGCGCCGGATGTGGCGCGGCTGAGGGTTACCGCAACGGCGGCCTCAGGCCCGCGCGCCCGCGCGAAGCGGACGTAACGGTCTTGCGGAGCGGCCTACCTCCGGATGCCGAGCTTTTCGATCAAACCTTTGTAGCGGGCGAAATCGCGCGAGTGGAGGTAATCCAGTAGTCGCCGGCGTTTTCCGACCAGACGCAAAAGACCGCGGCGTGAATGGTGGTCCTTCACGTGGCCGGCCAGATGCTCTGTCAACTGCTCGATGCGCGCAGAGAACAGCGCAATCTGAACTTCAGGCGATCCGCTGTCGTCGGACTTGAGGGCGTTCGCGTTGACTATTTCCCGCTTGCGGGTTGCCGAAAGAGGCATCAGGAGTTCTTACTTTCCCTTTTTCTCCTCTATTATCCGCGACACACTAACAGAGCACCAAAGCGCAGTAAAGCTTCCCGCCTCCGACGGCGCGCGGGCGCCGACGCAGCGCCGTGCTAGATTCGCATCACTTTCCCGAGTCTCGCAACGCGGGAGTCGCCGTGCATCAGGTCTCACTCCTTTCATGGTCAGCCGCGGGCTTCGCCTGCGTTGCGACTGCGCTGGCCGCGGCTACCGCGTCCGGCCAGGCTCAGGGCGCCAAGTACTACCTGCCCGACCAGGCGGGCTCGCGCATCGCCACGGTGACCGGGGCCGGCCAGTTCGAGGACGAGGTGACGGTGCTGACGGTGGCACGAGCGACCAACGAAGCCGGGCCGAAGGAAACCGTGAAGGCATTTGGCGAGGTGTACGATTTCTCGCCGTCATTCATCGCGCTACGCCGCGAACGTCCGACCCAAATCACCTTCTGGAACCTCCAGGCCGACGATGATCACGACTTTGCGCTTATCGACGCGCAGGGCCATGTCCTGATGGAAGTGCTGCTGCCGCCGCTCAAAAAAACATCCTTCGTATTCAACTTTCACCGCGAAGGACTGTTCCCATTCAAGTGCCTCGCTCATCAGCCCGAAATGAGCGGCCAATTTCTGGTGCTGCCCGCCAGCACGATGCCGCGATGAGCGCGGCGCGCGGAGAACAGTCAAGCGCAAAGAATGCGGAGGATAACGGCGGTCGCCGCGCTGGTCGGCTTTGCCATCGCCACCAGCCGGCCGTCGCTCGACACCACCTTGTAGAACGGCCAGCCAGTGGGGACCTTGCCGTCGAGCACGCGCGAATCGCCGTTGCGCAGCCTGCGCTCCTGCGGGCCGTCGATGAAGACTTCGGGGATTTCGGGGAGCGACTCGCGGAGTCCAATAGCCTTCAGCGCGGTGTCGCAGTCGAGTGCGACCAAAACGTCGTCCAGTTGGTGCGCGCGATCGATGGTGAAGGTTCCGCTTCGAAGCCGGCGAAGCTCGAACAGATGACCTGCGGTTTCCAACGCCGTCGCAACGTCGCGCGCGAGCGAGCGCAAGTAGGTGCCGGGCGTGCAAACGATGTGAAATCGCAGCGAATCCGGCCGGTCCGCCCAGATTCTCAGCTCGCGAACGATGATCGCCCGCGGCGCCGGAGGCTCTACTTCGCCGCCTCGGCGTGCAAGCCTGTAGAGCGGCACTCCCGCGCGCTTGATCGCTGAAAATACCGGCGGAGTCTGCGTAATCTTGCCGGTGAACTGCCATGCGACTTCATCGAGGCGCGACTGGTCCAGCGACGGAATCTCGGCTCTGCGCACCTCCTTACCTTCGCGGTCCAGCGTGTCGGTCTCCACGCCGAGCCGAATGACGCCAGCGTATTCTTTGTCGCCGACCTCGATGAACGGGGCGAGCTTGGTGGCTTCGCCAACGAGTATCGGGAGCAGTCCTGTGGCGATGGGGTCGAGCGTACCGAGGTGCCCGACGCGCGATGGCTTCACGCGCGATTTGATTCGCCTCACCACCTCTGCCGAGCTGATGCCCGCCGGTTTGTCCACGAGGATAATTCCGTCCATGCGTAACGGTGAACTTACCCGATGCGGAAGCGGCGATTAAGGGCGACCGGGAACGGAAAGAGTAGGATGTCGATCGTGAAGTCGCAACGCGCGATCACCGGTCTCAACGATTGATGAGCGATTCCCGCGCCGATCGCACGCCACACGTCGTCATCGTCGGCGGAGGATTCGCGGGCCTCAACGCCGCGAAGGAGCTGCGTCGCGCGCCGGTGCGCGTGACGGTTGTCGATCGGCGCAATCATCATCTATTCCAGCCACTGCTGTATCAGGTCGCGACCGCCGCGTTGAATGCGAGCGAGATTGCATCACCGATTCGCCGCATCCTGCGGCATCACAAGAACACTACCGTCATTCTCGGTAACGCGTACGCAATCGATGTCGAGCGCCGACGCGTAATCCTGCGCGACGGAGAACTCGCCTACGACTTCCTCATTGTCGCGACCGGCGCAACGCATTCTTACTTTGGCCACGATGAATGGGAGAAAGCCGCGCCGGGGCTCAAGACTATCGAGGACGCGCTCGAAATCCGCCGCCGCGTGCTGATTGCGTTCGAGGTCGCGGAGCGCGAGTCGAATCAAGACGCCCGGCGAGCATGGCTGACATTCGCAATCATCGGCGCCGGTCCAACTGGAGTCGAAATGGCAGGCGCGCTCGCGGAGATTTCGCGGCGCGTGCTCGATCGCGACTTTCGCCACATCCAACCACAAACCGCGCGCGTGATTCTCATCGAGGCCGCCCCGCGCGTGCTGCCGGCGATGAGTGAAGTCTCGTCGGCGAGTGCGCGGCGTCAGCTGGAGCGACTGGGCGTCGAAGTGATCGCCGGAAAGGCGGTGACGGAGGTCGATGATGCCGGCGTGACGATCGCGGGCGGCGAGCGCATCGCTACGCGCACGGCAATATGGGCGGCGGGCGTGACCGCGTCGCCGCTCGCGCAATCGCTGAAAGTTCCGATCGATCAAGCGGGACGCGTGATAGTCGAACCTGATCTCACTGTTCCCGGCGTTCCCGAAGTGTACGTCGTAGGAGACCTGTCGTCATTCACGCACGGATCGACCGCGGTGCCCGGGATGGCTTCCGCCGCGATTCAGGAGGGACGTCACGCCGCGCGCAACATCATTGGAACGATCCGCGGTTCAGCGCGCGAACGGTTTCACTATCGAAACAAAGGTCTGCTCGCGACGGTCGGCCGTGCAGCCGCCGTCGCGGAATTTGGTCGCATACGAATACACGGTTTCATCGCGTGGCTGGTGTGGCTGCTGGTGCACATATCTTATCTCATCGGATTTCGAAACCGCGTCTTTGTCATCGCGCAATGGGCGTGGGTGTATCTGCGGTTCGAGCGCGGAGCGCGGCTCATCACCGGCGATCCAGAACCGCTAATTCACCGCGGCGAACGAATACAGCGAGAGAAAAAGGACACGCGCTAGCTTTTCGAGGACGGTTCGCGCAGCAACTCTGCGATTCGCGCGGCGCGCTCCGAGCCTGAATCGTATTCGAACTCGAAGTCGGGAACGTAGCGCAGTCCAAGCGCACGCCCGATCTGATGGCGGATGAATCCACCTGCGCTCTTGAAGCCCGCGACAGCGTCTGCCGCGCGTGCGGACCCGTCCAGATGCGAAAAGAATACTTTCGCGTGTCGAAGATCGTCGGTGACGCGCGCACCGGTCAGCGTGACACCCTTGAGGCGCGGATCCTTGAGGTCGCGCAAAAGCAATGCGGAAAGTTCGCGCACGACCTGCTCGGCAACGCGCTCGATACGTCTTCCCTCTGCCATCTGAGCGGTTCCTGTCTGCGCACGCTGCGGCGAGGAGGCCGAAGCGCTCGAACGGCGCGTGTCAGCAGTTGATGATTTCGAGATGCTCCTCGCCGAGCGGAGCGAGCCCCATCGAGTCGATGAAATTGACGACCTCACGCAACGCCGAATCGACGAATGCGCGGTCGCTGCCAGCCTGGCAGATTCCCAGCTCGGCGCGCTGCCACATGTCATGCCCGTCGGACTCGGCGATCGAGACGTTGAACTTGTTGCGCACCCGATCCTTAATCGCGCGCAGCACTTGGCGCTTGCCCTTGAGCGAATGGTTCTCCGGCAGGAACAGAGTCAGCCTCAGAATGCCGACCACCATCGCATCACCCCCGCTGCCCTATGATGCTCGCCGCGGCGCAGCACGGCCGTCGCGCGGTGATTAGGTCTGGAGCTGCTTTTCGACGGCAGCCTGACCGCCGCGCGCGGGCTCGGGTCTCGAAGGCGTGAGCTTGCGCAGCACCGCCTCCATCTCGAACGTCTCAATCACGTCCTCGGGCTTGACGTCGTTGAAGTTCTCGAGCCCGATGCCGCATTCGTAACCGGCGAGCACTTCGCGTGCGTCGTCCTTGAAGCGCTTGAGCGATCCGATCTTTCCTTCCCACACCACGCGGCCGTCGCGCACCAGGCGCGCGCGGGCGGAGCGGATGACCTTGCCTTCGGTAATCATGCAGCCCGCGATGGTCGCGCCGGGCACGTTGAAAATCTGGCGGACTTCCGCGCGGCCAAGCTGCTTCTCGCGATAGGTCGGCGCGAGCAACCCTTCCAGAGCCTCGCGGACGTCGTTGATGGCTTCGTAAATGATCGTGTAGAGGCGAATCTCGACGCCTGCTTTTTCGGCGAGCGCCGCCGCCTTTGGCTCGGGACGCACGTTGAAGCCAACCACGAGCGCTCTGGAAGCCGACGCGAGCGTTATGTCGGTCTCCGAAATTGCCCCGGCGGAGGCCAGAATCACTTCAAGCTTGACCTCGCCGGTCGAAAGCCTGGCGAGCGCGTCGGCGAGCGCCTCGACCGAGCCGTGCACGTCGCCCTTGATGATGACCTTGAGTTCTTTCACCTCTCCTGCGGCCATCCGAGCACTGAAATCTTCGAGCGACACGCGGCTGGTCTTCTGAAGCTCGCCTTCGCGGCGCTTGGCAAGGCGGTACTCCGCCACCTGTCGCGCTTTGGATTCTTCCGCGACTACCGTGAACGCCATGCCGGGCTCCGGAACGGAAGAAAGCCCGAAAATTTCGACCGGCATTGACGGACCCGCTTGGGTCGCGCGCTGGCCGAGGTGGTTTTGCATCGCGCGCACGCGCCCATAGGCGGTGCCGCACACGAACGGATCGCCCTGGCGCAGCGTACCTTCCTGGATGAGGACTGTCGCGACTGGACCGCGCCCGCGGTCGAGCTGCGACTCGATTACGGTACCGCGCGCGGGGCGGTCGCGGTTCGCCTTCAGTTCGAGCACTTCGGACTGCAACAGCAACATCTCGAGCAGCTTGTCGATGCCTTCACCGGTGCGCGCCGAGACAGGGACCGTGATGGTGTCGCCGCCGTAATCCTCCGGGATTAGTCCGAGTTCGGTGAGCCGCTGTTTCACGCGATCGACGTTCGCATCCGGCAAATCGATCTTGTTGATTGCGACGACTATCGGCGCCTTCGCGGCGCGAGCATGATTGACCGCTTCGACCGTCTGCGGCATCACACCTTCCGCGGCTGATACCACCAGCACGACCATGTCGGTCACCTTGGCGCCGCGGGCGCGCATCGAAGTGAACGCCTCGTGTCCGGGCGTATCGACGAACGTGATCGACTTGCCCTTTGCCTCGACGGTGTATGCGCCGATGTGCTGGGTGATTCCGCCGGACTCCTCGGCGGTCACGTTGGTCTTTCGAATCGCGTCAAGCAACGAGGTTTTGCCGTGGTCGACGTGGCCCATCACCGTGACGACCGGCGGCCGTTCGACCGCTTCGCCCCCGACGGCCTGTTCCGCGACCTCCTCGATAGTCGCCTCTTCGTCGAATCCAACGCTCTCGACCGTATAGCCGAACTCCTTGGCGATCAGGCTCGCGGTGTCGACGTCCAAGACCTGGTTGAGCGTCGCCATCTGGCCGAGATCCATCAGCTTCTTGATGATCTCGCCCGCCTTGACGCCCATGTTGCGCGCGAGGTCGCCGACGGTGACGCCCTCGGTGACGCGCACCACGCGCTTCGATGCTTTCGGCGTGGTGATCTCGGTCTTCTTCTGTTCTTTGCCGGGGAGCGCTCGCCGCTTCTTCGGTACGCGCAGGCCGCGCATCTCGCGTTCGGCAAGGAAGTCCGGAGCGTCCTTTTTGACGACCTTCTTTTTCTTGGGGCTGCGCGAACCTGGCTTTGCCGCTTCGCCTGGTGGTGCCGTCAGATCAATTGGTTGAGCGGGCTCGGACACGGCGCCAAACCTACTCGCGCCGGCCGGACGAGCCGCAGCTCCGGGACGGCCGGTTGGCGGCGCCGGACGCGATACGGGCTTCGCGCGCAGATCGATCTTGCCGAGAACCTTGGGGCCACGCTGACCGTCGTCGAGCGTCGGCGCTCCGGCGTGCGAAGCTCTGGTCAAACTGATTGCCTGAGGCGATGAAGGGCTCTGCTGCTGGGGACGTACCGCGCGGCCATCCTCGGCCCGACGCGGCTGCACGAATGGCGACGGCCGCGGCGCGGCGACTGGCGCCGGGGGTTCGGTTGATTCCGCACGAACCTCGGTCACCTCGGACCTCGGCGCAGGCTGGTATTTTTCGGCCGCGGTAACGGCTGGTTCTGGGGCCGCGGGTGCAGGTTCCGGAGCGGGCGCAGGCTCTACGAAAACCGGCGTGACGGATGGTTCGGCGGGCTTCTCTTCAAGGAAGTGCGCGTCGAATGGTGCCTCGCTCGACTGTTCAACTTCAAAGTGGAACGGTTCAGCAGCCGCAGCCGGCGACGGCTCCGTGTGGCGGCGCCTTACGACCGTCGCGCCGAGCCGCTTCTCTACGACCGTGCCGGCACTGGTTTCGACCACGGTTTCACGGCGCAGGATCGACGCGCGATGAGCCTGTTCCGCCAAATCGGCGCGTATCCGCTCGGCCTCTTCAGGAGTGAGGAGGCTCGAATCCGAGTGGGCGTGGCCGAGCCTCAACCGCTCGCAGCTGGCGAGCAGATCCGCGACGGAAACGCTCCAGTCGATGGCGAGCGTCTTGATTCTTTTCCGCGCCATTCTATCTATCTTATTCGACCAATGTATTCGCCGCCAGTCGTTGGTTGAGCGTCTTTACGATTTGAGCGCGCTCCGCACGATCGAATTTTCGTTTCAGCGATCGAAATTCCCTTGCCTTCGCCGCAGTGAAGCGCGCTAGACATTCCTCGCGCGGATGAAGGTATCCGCCGCGCCCGGGAACTCTTCGATCGAAATCGAGTGCGAGCTTTCCATCGACAATTGCGATGCGCACCATCGTCCGCTGTTCGTCGCGCTGCATACACCCAAGGCAGGTGCGTCGCGGGCTATGACTTCCCTTCCGCATCGGCTGTCTCAATCGCGGTCTCGGCGCCTTGCACCGGCGCGACGCTCGCATCGTCGGCGGCTGCCTGCGCGGCTGCCTCGGCCTGCGCCTGCGCTTCGGCTTCCGCCTTGGCGCGCGCCGCCTCCTCGAGGCGGCGCTTGTTAGCGACGTGCTCGCGCGCCGCCATGATGATCTGTGTTGCGCGCTCGGGGCTGATGCCCTCGACGCCGAACGTGGCCTCGTCCGCCTCGGCGAGCTGCTCCGATGAACGGAAGCCCCACTGGAAAAGCAGTTCGGCGTTGATGTCGCCGATGCCCGGAATGGAATTTAGCGACGCGCGTGCGGAGCGAGCTTCTTCCTCGGCCTCGCCTTCGCCGCGCACGTCAAGCTTCCAGCCGGTGAGCCGATGCGCGAGGCGCACATTCTGTCCGCGCTTGCCGATCGCGAGCGAGAGCTGATCGTCGGGAACGATCACTTCCATCGCGTGTTCGTCCTCGTCGATGATCACCTTCGAAACCTTGGCCGGCGCGAGCGCGCGGCACACCAGCTCTGCCTGATCATCCGTCCACGGCACGATGTCGATCTTCTCGCCGCGCAGTTCCTGCACGACCGCCTGCACGCGGGTTCCCTTCATACCAACGCATGCGCCGACCGGATCGACGTCGGAGTCCTTGGAGTACACCGCGACCTTGGCGCGTCCGCCTGGCTCACGCGCGCTTTGGCGAATCTCGACGATGCCCTCGTACATCTCGGGCACTTCCTGCTCGAAGAGCGTGCGCAAAAAATCGGTGGACGTGCGCGAGAGTACGATCGAGAGGCCTTTCTCCGAGAGATCGACATCGGTGATGAGTGCCCGGATGCGATCGCCCTGGCGATACCGCTCGTGAGGGATTTGCTCCTTCTCCGGCAGGATCGCCTCGGTGCGTCCGAGATTGACGATCATATTTTTGCGCTCGAAGCGTTGAACGATGCCCGACACAATTTCGAGCTTGCGATCCTTGAACTCGTTGTAGATCTGCTTTCGCTCGGCGTCGCGAATGTGCTGGATGAGGTTCTGTTTCGCGGCTTGAGCCGCGATGCGGCCCATGGTCGCGGTGTCGAGCTTGATTAGAATTTCGTCGCCGACTTCCGCCTCCGGGTCTAGTTTCGCGCGCACGTCTTCGACCGCGACTTCAAGCGCCGGATTGGCGACGTTCTCAACCACAGTCTTGATTTCGAACAGCTCAATCTCGCCGAGCTCGGCATTGAAGCGCGATTCGATGTTGCGATCCGGACCGAAGGTGCGGCGCGCCGCCGAATGCATCATCTCTTCGACCGCCGCGACAACGATGCCGCGATCGATTCCTTTTTCCTTGGCTACCTGTTCGATCACCCGGTTCAGATCGACCTGCATAGGGCCTCCCCGGGGCGCGGACCAGGCCGCGCGCCATTGCGGGGCGCATCGGACGAACCGCCCGTGCGCCGCCTAGTGGAGCCGGCCGCTCGCCCGCGCACGCTGCGCGCGGGCCATTCCGCCGAACTCCGACTGAAAATCGTGTTCGTAATTCGCTTCCTCTATCTCGTCGAAACCAATCGCGACTCTCTTAGTACTCGCCTCATCATCGACCTCGACGCCGGTATCTGCCACCGAGGCGAGCACGCCGACGAACGAACGCCTTCCGTCGAGCGGACGCGCCGCCCTGATTTTGACGCGTTTGCCGCGATAAGCTTCAAAGTGTCCGCGCTTGCGCAACGGCCGGTTGATGCCCGGCGAGGCGACCTCCAACAGGTAACGCCCGTCCACGGGGTCGTACACGTCGAGCAGATCGCCCACCACCGGGCTCAACTGCTCGATATCGCCGAGCGTGATTCTCCCCTCCGGCCTGTCAATCAACAGCCGAAGCAACGAGCTCCTCGCCCCCTTGCGATATTCTACTGAAACCAGCTCAAAACCCTGACGTTCAATGTGCGGCTCCAGCAGCTCCCTGACCTTCTCGGCCACGGGATTTAGCGCTATCGCCATACCTGGCCCTCCTCTAAATCCAAAGGCCAGACGCCAGGACCCTGCGTCCCATCGCCCAAGCTCTGCCTGTTATGCCAAGAAAAAAGTGGGCTGAGGCCCACTAAAAAGACCATACCATCGAGGGTGAATCCTAACAAGGCGGCGGCGCGATGGAGGACCGGCGTGTCGCCAGCAGCGCCGCGCCTGGTACCGACGCGACCGGATGATCAGCGTCACTCGTTGCCCGACACCGTCACAACGGATGCACGCCGGAGGCGGCGAACCGGTATCGTGCGACGGCGAGCGGACAGTTCCGCGACAAACCTGAGCGATTCGAGAAATACGGGCAGGTCACCGCGGTACGCATCGGCGGTCGAGCGGCGTATCTCGATCCACTCGCGGGTCGCCGGTTTGTTGAACGGCCGAAATGATCGCACGTCGGGCCGATTGAGCAGTTGGCTCGCGCGTTCGGCAGGGAGCTTCAGTCCAACGCCGTCTCTATAGACGCACGCGAAAACTCTCGCGCCCGCGTAAAACGCCGGCAACCCGAACATGTTGCCGGCGCGGACGTCGTCGCGCGCGCACAGCATTTCGCCGAGTACGCGCGCGACGTCGATGCGATTGCCACGCGCGTCGCGATTCGATGATTTCTTCACGTTGACAGCTACCTCGCCGCGCGGAGTCCCCTCCCCCGCTGCTCGTCGTGTTCTGCTATGCCGCCTTCCCGGCCAGACCCATGCGCTTGCCCTGCTCCACGTACGACTTCAGTCGCGTGCCGAGCAAATCCTTCCAGCCGGTGTCGAATGCGCGCCGCGACTCTTCGTTCACCTGACCAATCGCGCGATGCGTCAGCTTGAGCAAGGTTCCACGCCCTTTCTGCTCCAGCTCGAAAGTTGCGATCCCCAGAACTGCGCCGCTCATGCCGATCGGACCGCTGAGATCGATGCGCTCCGGCCGCTTCACCTTCGTGACCGTCGCCCAAATTCCGCCCGCGTCTTCGCCCCACATCTCGGCGAGGTGCCCGCCGAGCCTCGGTTCGAAACGAAGCGATGTCGCGCCATCGTTGATTAGGTACGGTGCGCCCCACCACTGGCCGATCTCTTTCGTGAACGCGTCGAACACACGCTCGCGAGACGCCTCGATGTACACCTCCTGCACAATCTCAATCGCCTGCACCTTTTCCGGTTCCTGAGCCATTGCCATGCCTCCTTCGAGTGATTCCGAAACTTGCTTGAGCTTCGTCAATGACGACGCCCATCGCGCTTCGTACGGACTGATCCAGCGTTGGTATGCGCGATGCAGCGGCACCGCGTTTAGATGTTTCCAGACCTCGCGGCCACGGCGGCGCGAAACGACCAGCCCCGCACGCTCGAGCACCGCCAGATGCTTCATCACGCCGAAGCGCGAGATCCGGCGAAAGCGCGCAGTGAGTTTTCCGGTTGTGCACGGCTCGTCTTTGATCAAATCGAGCAGCCGCCGCCGCACCGGGTCAGCCAGCGCCATGAACACAAGGTCGAATCCTTCCCGATCCATACGTGACCAACTAGTCACATAACGTCCGGGAGTCAAGGGCTTCAACGGCGCGCCCGCAACCGCGGCGTACGTCGCGTGAGCGTGTTTCTGGGACCGCGCCCGAGTGTGCTATCCAGTGCGCACAGCCGAGACGATCTCTCTGCCCGCATCGGAGGCGGCCATGCGGATCGACGCGACGCCCAAAGACGCGCTTTACGACGAGCCGGTGGAAATCCGTCTCGCTGGTTTCCCTGCGCACAAGCAGCTAGCGGTCCGCGCACTCGCGACCGACGACCTCGGGCGGCGATGGGAATCCAACGCGGTGTTCGTCAGCGACTCGGAAGGCTTCGTCGATCTCGCAATGCAGGTACCGTCGTCAGGCAGCTACGCGGTTCGCGACGGGATGGGTCTGTTCTGGTCGATGGAACTCGATCGCTCAGTCATCGAGCGTTCGCCTTTTTTCAAGACTCTTCCCACGCCGGTCACCGCGAAGCTCGTCGCGGAGCTCGACGGTCGCGAAGCCGCGTCGGTCGAGCTCACGCGTCGCTTCATGACAAAGCGAATCACGCGCACAGAGGTGCGTGATGACGGCTTGGTCGCGTCGTTCTTCTGCGACGAACGCGCTCCGCGGCCGGGTGTAATTCTGTTCGGCGGCTCCGGCGGAGGTCTCTCGGAAGAGATGCCCGCGCTGCTCGCGAGCCGCGGATTCGCAGTGCTCTCACTCGCGTACTTCGGAGTGCCCGGCGTGCCGCAGTTTCTGATTGACATTCCGCTCGAGTATTTCGAACGCGCGATCGCATGGATGAAGCGTCAGCCCACCGTACAGCAGGGCAAGCTCGCGGTGTCAGGCGCTTCGCGAGGCGGCGAGCTGGCGCTGCTGCTGGGCGCGAACTTTCCGGAGATCACGGCGGTGCTCGCATATGTGCCTAGTGGCGTGGTGTGGCCGGGCTTGGGTGCGTCCGAAAATCCCAACCCGCCGGCGTGGACTTGGCGGGGCAAGCCGATACCGGCTGTGGAAACCAAACCGAGGAGCCCGCAGGTGTGGAGCAAGACGCCGGTCGCGATCACTCCATGGTTCCTCGAGTCGATCGAGAACAACCCCACCATGGACCGCGCGATGATACCGGTGGAGAGGATCAACGGCGCCGTGCTGATGTTCTCCGGCACTGACGACGCCATGTGGCCCTCGCTGCGGCTTGCCGATATCGCGCAACAGCGATTCATCGCGAAGGGCTTCCCGCATCCCTACGAACATGTGACGTATTCGGGCGCCGGCCATATGTTCAGATTTCCCTATTCACCGGAAATGAGCGAGATTTTCCATCCCGTCGCGCGGCAGTTGATGGCGCTCGGGGGAACGCCGCTCGCGAATCAGGCGGCGTCAGTGGATTCGTGGAAGCGGTCGCTTGCGTTCCTGCACAAGCACTTGGATTGAGGAGTCGGACTTGGAATCTGGGAGGACCACCATGCACGAGATCAAATCAATTCAGGTGTTTCAGACCGCAAAGGTCATGGGAATTTTGTACGGTGTCTTCGGTGTCGTCGCGTCGCTCTTCTGGTTCCTCGGGCTGATGATCAACGGCCGCCCGATTGCCGCAATCGCGGCGCTCATCCTTGGTCCGTTCGTTTACGGAATATTGTGCTTCATCGGGACCGCGATCGCTTCATGGCTCTACAACGAAGTCGCGTCGCGCGTAGGCGGCGTCCAGTTTGAGTTGACGCAGCGCTCGCCGTGATCAAGACGCCCGCCGCGTAGAGGGCCGGCGCCACCGCACTCGCACGCGTGAGTAGCCGCCGCAGTCAATCGTCCCGCCCCTCTCCCTCCACGTGGAAGCGATGCAGGAATCGATGAACGACGGGAGCCAGCAACAGACCGGCGACCACCACGATCGCAAGACCGCTGTACAGCGCATAGAACGACGCAAACAGCTTGCCCCATTCAGTCTTGAGCGCATCGACCGGCCCCATCCCGCCCAGGATCATCGACGCATTCAGCAGCGAGTCGATCCACGGCAGGTCTTCGGTGAAATGGTAGCCGCACACGCCGACCAGCAGCGACCCCACTACCACGAATCCGGCCACCGCTGCCCAGCGCGCGAGCCGGCGCCTAAAATGCGCGCTCGGCAGCAGCGGCTGATGGCGTCGTTCAAACGGCATCTGCGCCGCCGGGCTGCTTACTCTTCCTCTTCCCGCAGTTTGGCGAGCACCGACAGATCTTCCAGCGTCGTCGTATCGCCCAGTGTCTGATCGCCCGATGCGATCTGCCGCAGCAGGCGCCGCATGATCTTGCCGCTGCGCGTCTTGGGCAACGCATCGGAAAAGCGAATCTCGTCGGGCCGCGCGAGCGCGCCGATCTCCTTGACGACGTGTTTGCGCAATTCATCTTTCAATCGATCGTCGCCTTGGCGGCCGCCTTCGAGCGAGACGAACGCGACGATTGCCTGACCCTTGAGCTCGTCGGGGCGACCGACCACTGCCGCTTCCGCGACCGCCGGATGCGAGACCAGTGCGCTCTCGACCTCCATGGTGCCGAGGCGGTGTCCGGCTACGTTGATGACGTCGTCGACGCGTCCCATGATCCAGAAGTAGCCGTCCTGGTCGCGCCGCGCGCCGTCGCCGGTGAAGTACACACCGTCGATCTGGCTGAAGTACTGCTGCTTGTAGCGTTCGGGGTCGCGAAAGAGCGTGCGAAGCATCCCGGGCCACGGCCGTTTGATCACGAGCAAGCCGCCCTGGTTCGCGTCGACAGCTTTGCCGTCGCGCGTGACGACCTCGGCCGCGATTCCCGGCAGCGGGCGGGTTGCTGAGCCGGGTTTGGTGGCGATTGCTCCCGGCATCGGCGAAATCATGATGCCCCCGGTTTCTGTCTGCCACCAGGTATCAACGATTGGGCATCGGTCGCCGCCGATCACTTTGCGATACCACATCCACGCCTCGGGATTGATCGGCTCGCCAACCGTGCCGAGCAGGCGGAGGCTCGAGAGATCATGCTTGCGCACCCACGCGTCGCCCCACTTGATGAACGTCCTGATCGCGGTGGGCGCAGTGTAAAAGATGCTGACGCGGTACTTTTCGATGATATCCCAAAAGCGATCGTTCTCGGGAAAGTTCGGCGCGCCTTCGTACATCACCACCGTCGCGCCCGCGGCGAGCGGCCCGTACACGGTATAGGTGTGGCCAGTCACCCAACCGATGTCGGCGGTGCACCAGTAGATGTCGTCGTCGCGAAGATCGAACACCCACTTCATCGTCATCAGCGCGTGGACGAGATAACCGCCGGTGGTGTGAACGACGCCCTTGGGTTTGCCGGTAGTGCCCGACGTATAGAGGGTGTAGAGCGGATGCTCTGAATCGAGCTGCGCCGGCTCGCAATTGGGACTCTGCGGCGCGACGAGTTCGTCCCACCACACATCGCGCCCCTTGCGCATCTCAACCTTGACGCCGGCGCGGCGCAGCACCAGCACCTTTTCGATCGTTGGCGTGCGCTTGAGCGCTTCATCGACGTTGCGCTTGAGTTCGACGTGTTGACCGCGCCGCCATCCCGCGTCGGCAGTGATGACGATCTTCGCCTCGGCGTCATTGATCCGGTCCGCGAGCGCCTCCGCCGAAAATCCGCCGAACACCACCGAATGGATCGCGCCGATCCGCGCGCACGCGAGCATTGCGATGGCCGCTTCGGGCACCAACGGCATGTAGATCGCGACGCGATCGCCCTCGCGCACGCCGAGCTGCCTGAGCGCATTGGCGCATCTCCCCACCTCATCTGCGAGCATCTGGTAGGTGAGGACGTGGGAGTCCCCGGGCTCGCCCACCCAAATCAAGGCGGCCTTGTTGCGTCGCGGGCCCGCTAAGTGGCGGTCGAGGCAGTTGTACGACGCGTTGAGCGTTGCGCCGAGGAACCACTTGGCGAACGGGAACTTCCATTCGAGCACGCGGTCGAATTGCCGAAACCAGGTGACGGCGCGCGCGCACTCGGCCCAGAAGCCCTCGGGATCATCGGCGGCGCGCCGGTAAAGTTCTTCGTACTCCGTCAGACTCTTGACCGCCGCGCGACTGCGAAACTCCTCGGGAGGCTCGAACTTGCGCTTCTCGGTTAGAACCGACTCGATGTGCTGAGCCTGCTCCGAAGCCATCGTGCTATACCCTCCCGCGCGCTTCGCGTGTCTTGAGGCTCAAGTAGAGCGCCGCGCCGTCGCCGACGTCGCGGCGATTGGATCGGATGTGGCGCAGGCGGTCGAGCAATTCCGGTTCGACCGAGGGCGCCAGCTCGGCCACGAGTTCGACCGCGCGCGCCGACCAGCGCAACGCCACGCGTCCTTCCAAGCCTCCGAAATCGTCGAAGAACCACGCGCAACTCGTCAGCGATGCCTGTCCCGCGCGCAGCATCTCGAGCAACCTCAGCAGGCGCTCGCGCTTCTCCTCGTCGGTAACCTTGTGGCGCTTGAAGAACTCTTCGTGAATCGCGGGGTTGGTGTCGATGAGCAGCCGAATTCCTTCGTGCGCGGCCACACCAGGATCCGCTACCACATCAGCAGCGAAGCGGTCGTACGCCGCCGTGACATGGTTGTTGACGAACTCCATCGCATCGCGAAGGGGCGCGCGCCACTCCTGCGAGGTGTGCGGATCCGTTCTGCATCCACAGTTGGAACGCCACCGCTCAACACCATGCGGGCAGCTCCACGATGTTGCGATGTTAGTGGTGAATTCACCGCGCGTACCGCGCATCGCTAGATATTGTGCGCAGTTTGTGATGATCAAATCGTCGCGGCGCTCCAGCATGATAAGCGCACGCGCAAGCTCGGCGGCGCCGGTCTTCTTGTGATGGCCGAAGGTCTCGCCGTCGGTGGCAAGCAGCAACGCTTCGCCCGGTTGAAGCGCGAGAGCGGCGTCGGCAATGCGATCGGCGAGCGCCGCGCCGTTTCTCAGAGCGTCGCCAAACGATATTTCCGCGGAGAGGCCGCGATCGAATCGGAACACGGCTACAGTGCGCCCGCCGCTGCGCCATGCGAACGGACCGGCGGCATGCGCAGTTGCGCCATTGTCGGTGAATCGACCCTGTTCTGGCGCGAGAATCGTGAATCCGATCCCGGCGGCGGCGAGCGATTCGAGCGTGCCTTCGTCAACCGCGCACTCGGGCAGCCACATGCCCTCGGGCTGCCGGCCGAAACGGTATCGGAAATCGTCGATGCCCCACGCGATCTGCAATGCGCGGTCGCGCTCACCTAGCAGCGGCAAAATCGAGTGATTGTAGGGCTGCGCGATGGCATTACCGTGGCCGCCGCGGTGCTCGCTGCCAAGCGCATCGCCGCGGAGCATCGACCGATACGCGCTCTTGCCGTGCGTCTCGAGCCAGGCAAGCAGCGTCGGTCCAATGTTGAAGTCAATCAGTTCGTAGTTGTTGCGAACATGGACGACTCTCCCTTCCATCGCATGCGCCCGTGCGTTGGCGAGATAGCACTCGCTCAAGATCCGCTCGTTCCAATTCGGGAACGGCGCGGCGCCCGGCTCGGGCGTGATGAGGCCGGTCCACGGGCTTTCGCGCGGCGGCTGGTAGAAGTGGCCGTGAATGATTACGTAACGCGGCTCAGCCATCAGATGTATGTTGCGCTATCAGGCAGGTGCGCGAAAGTACGCGCGCCCAATCTGGACAGCAACGATGCCCGCGCCAGCGGCTTCGGCCAATCCCGCTTCAGGCGGCGGCAGCGCTGAACGAGCCTCGGATCGCGGGCTCGCCCTTCTGATTGAGGACGATCAGCTCGCCGTCGATACGCTTCTCGCCGTCCTTTTCGGTCTTGTTCGTTACCTTGCCGGTGCAGGTGACGGTGTCGCCCGGCCACACGCGGGTGGCAAAGCGCACTTTGAACATTCGGATCGCGCCGATGCCCACGTAATCGGTCACGCAGCGCGAAAGCAGCCCCGCGGTAAACATTCCCTGCGCGAACACGGTCGGGATGCCGGCTGCCTCTACGAAGGTCTGATCGTAGTGCAGCGGAACGAAGTCGCCCGACGCGCCCGCGTAGCGAACGAAGTCGGGACGCGTGACTCCCTCGACCACGAACTTCGGAATTTCGTCTCCAACCTTCACTTGCTCAAACTTCAGTTTCGGCTTCATCGTTGAATCGCAGCGGGCCGCGGCCCGCCTGCCCTCCGCAGTTTTTCAGTTGGCTTTGACGGCCTGGCCGGTCTCGATCAAAGTCGAGCGCGCGACCGCGACTTTCTCGCCACGTTGGTTCTTGTACTCGGTCTCGATCACCAGCAACGTCATCTTGCCGCCGCGCCCGCCCTCTTTTTCGTAGAGGTCTGCGACGCGCGCCTGACCGGTGAGCACGTCACCGACGAAAATAGGCTTGTAAAACTCGAACTCCTGCTCGCCGTGGAGGATGCGGCGTATGTCGAACCCTCCCATCCCCGGGCTGGAGTCGCCGTCCTGCCAAAACGCCGCCGTCTGCAGGAACGTGACGGGGACGGGGATGCCGCCGGCTTCCTTCTTGCCAAGTTCCGGATCGAAATACAGCGGATTAGGGTCCTTGATGGCCCGCGCGAATTCACGCACCTTGCTCCATTCAACCAGCATCGTAAATGGTTTGCCGGTCCGTCCAACCATGCTCTTGTCAGCCATCTTGCAAATCTCTCCGTTCGCTACTTGATAGAAGTGCTGAGCCTTACAAACCGATCATCTGCGCGATGAGCTCCCGATTATAGCCCGCGTCGCCGAAGGTCACTTCCGACGATTTCGACCGCTTGAAATACAGATGCATGTCGTGTTCCCAGGTGAAGCCGATTCCGCCGTGCACCTGCACCGCGTCCGCGGCGGTGCGCCGATACGCGTCGGAGGCGGCCGCTTTTGCGATCGCGACCGCGAGCGTCGAATCGTCGGTCTCGCTGGTGACTGCCCAAGCCGCCGCGTAGGTCGCCGACTTCGCGCCTTCGACGTCGATCAACATATTCGCGCACTTGTGCGAAATCGCCTGGTAGCTGCCGATCGGCCGGCCGAACTGCTCGCGAATCTTTGCGTACTCGACCGCCATCTCCATAGCCTTCTGCGCGCCACCGCACATCTCCGCCGCCATCATCAGCTTGCCGCGGTCGATCACTGGCCCGAGGATGCGCCAGCCCTGGTCGGGTTCACCGAGAACATCGTCGGCGGTCGCGCGGACTTCGTCGAAGCGCACCTCGAACAGCTTGCGCGTCTGGTCCATCGTCTTGAGCGGTACGAGTGTCACGCCCGCGCGTTTGGTCTCGATCGCAAACAGCGTGATGCCGCGCGTGCCCTGCCCTGCCGTGCGCGCCGCGACGATCATGCAGTCGGCAACGTGTGCGTCGGACACAAAGAGCTTTTGGCCTTCGAGCACGAACTCTTTTCCGTCGCGGCGCGCGGGCATCGTAATGCCGTCCGCGCCGTAGGTGCCCGCCGGTTCCATATGCGCGAGCGTCCCAATGAGGCCGCCCGTCGCGAGCTTGGGCAGGAAGTTGCGCTGCACCACCGGGCTCGCGCCGCGCCGAATCGCCTCGCCAAACAGGACCGTCCAGATGAACGGGGACGGCAGCAGTACGCGCCCCATCTCCTCGAGCACAACCACCAGGTCAACGTAGCTAAGTCCGGCACCGCCGAATTCCTCGGGGAGCACCAGGCCGTGCCAGCCGAGGCTGCCCATCTTTTTCCACAACTCCGGATCGTAGCCTCGCGCGTCATCCATGAGCTTGCGGACGGCGCTGGTGGGACATTCCTTTTCGAGCATGCCGCGCGCGCTCTGGCGCAGCATGTCCTGCTCTTGTGTGAATCCGAAATCCAAGCTGGTGTCCTTCCCTTACCGATTCTCCGCTACCACGACCCCTCGCGGCCCGACAAGCGCCGGAGCTAGTCGGCGGCGCGCGGGGCGGTGCCGCCGTCAACGATCAGGCTTGCGCCCGTCACGTAGCTCGACGCCTCCGACGCCAGGAAAAGGCACGGGAACGCAATCTCATCGACGCGGCCAAAGCGGCCCAGCGCGCGCGACTTCGCAACCATCTCTTTCACCTTGGGGTTCGGCCACACACGCGGAGCAGCGCCCTCGGTGTCGATCGGCCCCGGGACGATGCAATTCACGCGAATGCCGTGGTGGCCCCATTCGCCGGCGTGCGAGACCGTCAAATTGATCACCCCAGCCTTCGCAGCGCCATACGGCAACATGGTTGGAGAGCCGTGAACGCCCGCAGTCGATGAGATGTTGATGATACAGCCGCCGCCGCCTTGCTTGATGAACTGGCGGGCCGCCGCTCGCGCGCAGAAAAAGACACCATCGAGATTGATGCCCACCACCGCGCGCCAGCCGTTGGGCGAGAGGTCGAGGCTCGGCGTGGTTATGCTGGCGCCGTGATTGTTGATCAGCACATCGAGCCGGCCGAAGGCCTTCACTGCCGCCTCGACCATCGCGTCGCACTGGTCGGCCTGGCGCACGTCGCAGATCGCCATTTCGCACTTGCCGCCGGCCTTGCGTATCGCCTCGCGTACCGGCCCGAGATGCTCGGCGTTGCGGCTCGCGATCAGAACCGGCGCGCCCCGCGCCGCGAACTCCTTCGCAATCGATTCGCCGATACCGGTGCCGCCGCCCGTTACGATCGTGACCTTGCCCTCGACACTGAATACGTCCTTCAAGTTCCGTAGACCTCCTCGAGTCGGATGAAGCGTGCGTTACGCGAGCATCGCGACGGTCTGGAGATGACGCGTCGCTGCTCGAACGCGAATGCGCAGTATATCGCACGGGCGGGAGCGCTTGGCGAGAGCCGCGCGAAAGACCGACCGGAACAGGTCGGAGGAAGACTAGCAGGGTGTTGAGAAACTCAGATCATGGCGCGGCGGATGCCGAGGTGTGCTCAACGCCCTGCGGGAAAGACTTGTCCTGAGCCATGGGCGAAGGATCGGGCTTCTTTCCTAATCTTCTCCCCCATTGGGGGAGACGCGAGAGAGGGAGCAGGCGGTTGAAAGTGACTTTTTCAACCGCCTGCTAGGTTGCCGATTCAGGCGTTGACGGTTTGTCGGTCGCCACGACGGCGAGTGGCGTGACTCAGGTTGCGCGCGCGCGGCGTGATCTTGAGTCGAAGGTGTTGCGGCGCGCGCGTTTCGGCGGCGCGCTTCACGCGATGCTTCCATTCCACCATCGCGCGGCGGACTCCCGCGGGATCAATGTTCAACGCCTCGCACACCGTTTCGAAACCGAACGCGTGACGAATCGGACGGCTCGTCATGATCCAGCGCTCCGCATCGACGTACAGGATCCGCTTGCGAGTGCTCTTGGCCATTACGCCTTGCTGATACACGTTGATTGCGTCAGCCAGCAGCGCGAGCATCAGCCGCTGCTCGCCAGTCAGGCGGTTGCCACGCAACAAACCATAGAATTGGGAGGGGAGTATCTCATGTACCCCGATGACCCCGTCGGCGCTGGAATCGAATCTGTAGTTCGGCCCTGTTGCCATACCCGGCAGCCACGCTTTTCGAGCGCACATTGCGCGCGCAGCCTCGACGCTTCTGCCCGGTTAGACCGCGCGTATCCTGTTAGTTGAACACGACAACGATGGCGAAAGTTCCCGACGCCCGCCGAAGGGAGGGAGATTCGTATGGAAGGATGGCTAAATGCGCCGGGGAGGGTCAGGTCGCGAGGACGTCAACCAGCTTGAATAGGTCGGGGTCCAAGTGGCGGGGTTTTCCGACCACTTCGCCCAACGGGGAGTACACAATTTGGCCGCGTTTTTCGCCGACCAGAGCGGGCGGATGGCCATCGGTGATGCCCTGGACAGCGGCGGCGCCCATGCGGCTTGCGAGCAAGCGGTCGCGCGCGGTGGGTGCGCCCCCGCGCTGGATGTGGCCCAAGACGACCACGCGAGGATCGACGCCGAGGCGCTGTTTTACGGCGCCGGCAATCGCGAGCGCGCCTCCGGTGCGGGGACCCTCGGACACTACAATTATCGACGAGCGCTTGCCGCGGAGCTGGCTTTGCTCGATGCGCACGCAGAGATCATCGACATTGAAGTCGAACTCCGGCACGACGACCGCCTCGGCGCCGCCGCCAAGAGCGACCTCGAGCGCGATGAAACCGGAATCGCGACCCATGACCTCGACGATAAATACGCGCTCGTATGCGAATGCAGTGTCGCGGATGCGATCGATTGCTTGCAGAGCGGTGTTCACCGCAGTGTCGAAGCCGATCGCGTAATCGGTGCCGGGGATGTCGTTGTCAATCGACGCCGGTACGAACATCACGTTCATTCCGAATTCGTCGGCGAATGCGGCGGAGCCATGCAGGGCCCCATCGCCTCCGATGACGACCAGCGCTTCTATACCGCGATAGCGAAGATTCTCCGCGGCGCGCGCCCTACCGGCGGCGGTGCGGAATTCACCCGACCGCGAAGTCCCCAACACGGTACCGCCACGCTGGATGATGTTTGCAACCGCGCGGCCACCCAAGTCCGTGAAGTTGCCGTACACCAGACCCTCGAAGCCCCGCTGGGAGCCGAGGACTTCGATGCCCGCTGCCGCACCTATGCGTACTACCGCGCGGATTGCGGCGTTCATGCCCGGGGCGTCACCACCCGCGGTCAGGACCGCGATGCGCCGAGGTTTCTGGTAGCGGCGTGGATCCGACGAGGGGTCAACTTCGCGATGCGGTGATTCGTGTTCCATGGTGTGAGATCGCAGGGATGAGTCGCGCGAGGCTCTTTAGACAAAAATATCATTGGCAGGTGGGCCGCAAAAGGTGGTGGGCGGGCAGGAGGCCGTGTGAATCGCCGCGGTAGAGGTGGCGCCCATTGGCTTCGATCCCCTAGCAGGGTGCGGAGAAACGCGGAATCTATCAGCGCGGTCCCGGCGGTGCGCTCAACACCCTGCGTGAAAGACTTGTCCTGAGCCAGCGGCGAAGGATCGGGCTTCCTTCCTCATCTTCTCCCCCTCCGGGGGAGACGCGAGAGAGGGAGCAGGCTGTTGAAAATGACTTTTTCAACAGCCTGCTAGGTGTCGCTCAGGGCAGGCTCTTCGCGCAACCGAGGCGCTCAGGATGACCACATCACGACGGGCGCGGACCTTCTCCTTACATCAACTGGGAAAAGGCTCTGAGAACGTGGAGGACTGGCAGGGCAGACAAAGACTACGGAGATGCGGAGCCGAGGCGAGCGAGGGCGTCGCGGGCTTGCGCGCGGGCGCCGGGATCAGAGCTATCCGAGCCGCTCGCGCAGTGCTGATAGTGCTCAATCGCTAGCGAACGGTTTCCAATCGCTTCGTAAGTCCGCGCGACGTTCAATTCCGCGCGTGCGCTTCGCGGACATGCGACGAGTGCATCCTCGTAATAGCCGAGCGCCTGCTGGAAGTCGTTGGCGGCGAAACGCTCACCACCCTTACGCGTCGCCATATCTCTTACCGCCGCATCGCAGGCTCCGGGCGCGGCCACCGGTGTGCGCTGAGTTGCGGCCTGCAACGCGCGCATCTCTTCGACATCGCGGCTCAACTTCTCCAGTTGCACCTGCTGCGCCTGAAGCTGCCGCTGGCTCTGTTCGATTTCACTCTGCATGCAGCCAGCCGCGAAAGTTCCGAGTACCATCAAGATGATAAATGCAAACAGACGACGCATGCTCATTCCTTCGGCAGGCCGTCGAAAGAACAATTTTCAACAGCGTACTCTCAGTTCTTCCAAAATCTCTCGCAACGCCGACTCCGTATTCAACGGCAATTCGACCGAAGAGCCGCAACCTGAGGGTACAATTTGCAAGGTCATCGCGCATCCAGCGAGCGCACGACGATGCCTTTGAAGGCGGTCGCGCTGCGTCCATCGCTGGTCGTCACTGTCACGCTCGCGACGTAGTTTCCGGGCTCTCGATAGGTGTGAAACAGCCCGTACGGCGGTAGCGCGGATACGCCGCCGTCGCCAAACGAAAAGTGGTAGGACGCGATGCGGCCGCCTTCGCCCGCATACCCCGCGACGAAGAAACCAACCACCAGCGGCGCATTGCCGTAGCTCGGGATCGCTTGGAGGCTGATGCGCGGGCGCGACGGCGCCGGCAAAGGCGAAGCTGCTGCTGATGGCGCACTCTCCCCGGCGGCAGCCGCAACCAGAGCGAACGCCACGAGAGCCGCGGCGCACAACAGTACGGTCGCGGTGCGCGCGGCGGGCAGAGCTGCGATCACTGCAATATCAAGCCGCCGTCAGGATGGAGCAGCGAGCCGCTGTAGTAGCGTCCCTCGTCGCTTGCGAGAAACAGCGCGGTATTCGCAACGTCAACCGGCTCGCCCATTCTGCCCGCCGGTACGCGCTCCAGCAGCGCCTTCATGAAACCTTCGACCTGCCTGATGTTCGCGGTCATCGGTGTGTCGATGAAACCGGGTCCAATCGCGTTGCAGGTGATGTTGTGCGGGCCGAGTTCGACCGCAAGCACCTTGGAAAGCATCCATACGCCTGCCTTGCTCACCGAGTACTCGCCGACTCCGGGAGTTGGGAGTTTCGCGGCGCCCGACGAAATGTTGATGATGCGGCCGCCCTTGCCCGCCATGATCATCGCGCGCGCGACCGCGCGGTCGCACAGGAAAACACCGTCGAGGTTGATTGAAAGAACTTTGCGCCAGTCGGCCAGCGGTTTCTGGTGGAGCGGGCACGGCATGAACTGGCCGTCGGCGCCGTAATTGGCGTGGCTCACGCCCGCGGCGGCGACCAGGATGTCCACTGCGCCGAGGTCGCGCACCATCCGATCGACCATCGCATCGACCTGCGTCTCGTCGCTGGTGTCGATTTGATACGCGATAGCCTTGCGGCCGAGTTTGCGGACCGCGGCGGCGGTCTCCTCGGCGCCCGCCAGATTGCGATCGGCGGCGAATATGTTCGCGCCTTCTTCGGCAAAGCGGACGCAGGTTGCGCGGCCGATTCCGCTTGCACCACCGGTGATAAGTGCGTTTTTTCCTTCGAGTCGAAGCGCCATCGTGGTTGCTCCTGAGATGGTCGCGCGGATCTGCCGCGCGTTCAGGAGGTTGTTACCACGGCGGAGAGTGAAGCAGGTAGTGGCGAGTTACAGCGCGGCACGGAGCTACCTTCGATTCGCGGTGTACATTACGATGTCCGTCACATGAAACCGGGAAAAGCGGCTACCGCGGATGCGGAGCCGACCAACCGCTACCTGCAATCCGACGGCGTTCGAATCCACTTTCTCGATTGGGGCGGCGACCCTGCGCGTCACACCTTCGTGTTGCTCCACGGCGGAAGCGCGCATGCGCATTGGTGGGACTATGTCGCTCCGCAACTAACGGAGTGCGGACACGTCGTCGCGCTGGATTTTCGAGGCCACGGGCGCAGCGAATGGACCCGTCCTGCGCGCTACGGGCCGGTTGGCTACCTACAGGACTTGCGGAGCCTCATCGAACATCTCGGAGGGCGCGCAATAGTTGTCGGACATTCAATGGGCGGCGCGGTGGCTCTGTGGGCGGCGGTGACCTACCCGGAGTTGCTCGAGGCACTCGTGATTGTCGATGCGCCCAACGGACCTCCGCCGATGTTGCGGCGTCTGATGTGGCGATGGCGGCGCAAGGCGCAGGGCGGCAAGCGCCCCGAGTTGCGGACCAAAGATGACATCGTGAAGAAGTTCCGACTCTCGCCGCCCGGTACTTATCTCACCCGCCAGCAACTGGCGCGGCTCGCACTGCTTGGCGCGGAACAGCTGCCGAGCGGCAATTGGGCGTTCAGAGTCGACACGGAGACGCGCGCGTGGCGCAGGGCGGGCGGCAGAATGGGTAAAGTGAGACTCAAGCAAATCACGCTGCCGACGCTGATTTTGCGGGGCAGCCAAAGCGCTCTGGTAGGCGAACGGCACGCGCAGATGATGCATCGGAAGATTCGCGGGTCACGCTACCGCGAGATTCCGCGCGCGTATCATCATGTGCCGTTGGATAACCCGGACGCGACGGCAAAGGAGATCGCGCAGTTTGTCGAGGGGCTGTAGGGGAAAAGAACGCGGCGGTAGCTGACCCTCTCCCATCGGGAGAGGCGACAGGCTGGGAGAGCGGTTACGCTCGGAGCAGGAAGTCGGTCAGGTCCAGCGTGAAGACTCCGTCGGAAAGCATCAATGATTTTGGCGAGCGTTTGAGCTGAAGCTTGGCGACGTCTTGATCGCGCGGCAACAGGTAAATGATATCGCCGGATGCAAGCGTGATCACGCGGGTGCGCTCTTCGCCGCGTCGCTCGGTGCCGCTCACTTCGTAGGGACTCAAGTGATAGACGAAGCCGCGTGCGCGGATGACGCCCTCATCAAACTCCTCGACCACCGCGACGAAGATTCGGGTGTTGTCGTCGCGAAACAGGCGGCGGTCGATCACCACGATTCGGTCTTCAGTTTTGATCGCAGGCATCGGCTGGAACTCCTCCCCACCCACCGCGCGGGCGCTCCCTAAATTCTACGCTGCGCGGCACGGCCGCGCGACGGGGCCGCCCATCGGCAATCACTCGACGTCCTTTAGCAGGGTGTTGAGAAAAGTCTCGGAGTCCAGAATGGCATCGACTTCGTCCTCAACACCCTGCGTCAAAACTGTCTGCCTTCCTAATCTTCTCCCCCTGCGGGGGAGATGCGAGAGAGGGAGCAGGCTGTCGAAAATGCGTCTTTCAATAGCCTGCTAGGAAATCAAGGATGGCCTGATTCGTCTCCTCCGGCGCTTCCTGCTGGGTCCAGTGGCCGCAATCGATCCGCTTGACGGTGACATTAGGCACCCAGCGTTCGATGTTGCGCGCCATCTCAGGCGTCGCGACGCGGTCCTGCCTGGCGAGGAGCATGAGCGCAGGCGTCATTATTTTGCGACCGGCGTAATCGGCGGTGATTTCCCAGTTGTGATCGAAGTTGCGGTAGTACTCCAACGCGGGCGTGATGCCGCCGGGACCGCGGAACCCATCGGCGAAAACTTTGAGTCCCGCGTCGTCGATGAAATCCTTGCGCGCGGCGTTGGAAAGAAACGCGTTGCGGATGAAGCCATCCACGTCGGCCTCGATGGCCGCTTCAGCGTCGCCGCGCTTCTGAAAGAAGCGGATGTAGTCGAAGCGCGCGTCGGTGAGCGTCTCGAGCGGGCGTTTGGGGCCGCGCGGGATGAACGACACGTTGAGCGCGATTAGTTTCGCGAGTGCATCGGGGTACTGCAGCGCGAAGTTCCACAAGATGATCGCACCCCAGTCGTGACCGGCGACCACCGCGCGCTCGCGGCCGAATGCGCGGATGAGCGCCATCACGTCGGCGCAAAGCGTCTTGATGTCGTAGGGACCTTTGCGCTCGGTCAGGTTGTAGCCGCGCAGATCGGGCGCGACCACCTTGAATCGCGCGCCGAGCGGAGCCATCTGGTGGCGCCACGAGTAGTGATTCTCGGGAAAGCCGTGCAGGAGCAGCACGAGCGGGCCGTCGCCCTGCACGATGCAGTGAAAGCGGATGCCGTTGGCGCTTACGTACTCGTGCTTCCAGGTCTCGGCGACATCGGGCATGGCGCGGACGGTCCTCCCAGATGCGTTTGGGCAAACGCCATCTAACCGCCCGCGCCGCACCCGTTCAAGCGGCGGGTTGAATCTCGTTCTGCGCCATCCAGCCTCGAATCACGTCGGCGAGTTCGCGAGCGCGAATCAGGTCGAGGCCGAAGCGGATGGGCAGCGAGCGCGGCAGACTTTCGATCGCGTCGCGGCCGCCGGCGCGTTTCGCGATTCTGTCGAGCATGCGCATCGTCACCGCGCGGCGCGTGCCGCGCAGATACACGTCGCTGTACATCCGGACGATCACCTCGGAAGCGAGCCGCACCATGTCGGCGAGGCTTACTGCGTCCGATGCGAATTGGTCGAGCGCCTGCTTGAGCGGGAACTGCTCGGGGTTCCACAATGCGACCGATCCGGCGCGCATGATTAGTTCGACGCTCGGCGTGGTGACCGCGTAGCCCCAGCCCGCGAGCTTGGTGCTCGCGGTGGCGAGTTCCGCCGGGTCGAGGTTTCCGGCCTGGACGCGCGCTTGCAGAGCCGCTTGTGTCCAGACGCGCCGGGTTCCGAAATCCGCGCGCGCGAAACCCGCGAGCACGCGGTCGTCAGTCCACAACACATGGCCGGGCATCGACGCGATCGCGATTGACTCCGCGCCGTGGCGGCCGAAGAAGCGGACCAGACGGTCGCGGCGCGCGGGTTCGATCGCATTGAGCATCGAGCCGTCGCGAACCATGCAGATGGATTGGATCGCGTCGGCAAGACCCTTCAACTGAATGTCGGTGCGCTTGGTCTCCGCGCCGTTGGTCTCGACCGACGCCGAGAATCCCGGCGGAAGGCGCATGAGCTGGTTCTCGAACTGCAGGCGGCGCAGCTCCGCAAGAGTGGCCTGCGCGATGACGAACTGGCGCGGCCAGGTGACGAGCAGGCTGAGCTTGCCGAGCAGGCACAGGGTCGCGATCGCGGTGAGATCGAGCACCACCGCATTGGAGCGCCCGAATGCCTTGAGCGCGCCGGCGAGCTCATCCTGCGTTCCGCTGCTGCACTTGAGCGGCACGTCGGGACGCTGCGCGAGTGCGAACACCGCCTGAAGGTCGTTGAGGTTCAGGCGTTCAGCGACCGAATGAATCGGCACCGAGCGCGTGGCGTACACGGCGTCGACGAGCTTCATCGGATCGTCGAAGCGAACCGAGCTTTCGAACAGCAGCTCCGGACTTTCCGGCATCTCGCTCCACGAGGCTGACTCAGCCGCCGGAGCGCTCATCTCGATCTCCGGCATGCCGGGAAATCGTGACGACCAGTTCTGAGCGGTGTCCTGATAGCGCCATGCGAACTTGCTGACGACCTGCTTGATCACGCCGGTGCGGCGGCTAAAGAGACCCTCGGGCAGCGGGAACTTGTCGCCCGCGCGCTTGCCTTTGAGCACCTTGTGCAGCGCATGCGACGTGGCGTACTCACCGAGCGCCTCGTCGGCGTCGGAACGATCCTCGAGAATCACCCAGCGCTCGGTGTTGGTATCCTGCTCGACGAAGCAGACGGCGGCTCCGGGGCCAGCCGTCTCGAACTCGGGGACGTGCGGCAACGGGCCGCTGGGGCCGAGCGCGGAAAGGAACGCGCGGTGCGCATCCACGCTCGCCGGATGATTGCGGACCAGTTCGTATGCGTACACGAGCGCGTCGTTGGGCCGGCCGGACTCACGCATGATGTCGACGGCGCAACGTCCCAGCGCCGGATCGATCTCTCTTGGCGCGGGCATCATGGCGGGATCAGCCGACACCAGTTCATGCTCTCCCAGGCGCTGCGCAATTACGGATCTGCGCAAGCGCATCACGCGATCGTCGGGATGTTCAGCCAGGAACTCTTCAAGCATCCGCAGCGCCGCGGCGGGGTCGGTCTGCTCGATCGCCTTCAGATCGAAGTTTCCATTCTTCGACGATGCGGCGCCGTTCAAGGATCCATTGGAAGCGCCGTTGGACGCACCGTTCATCAATGCGGCCAAGGCCACGTCGGAGCGGCCGAGTCGCGCGGCGCATTCGAGCATGCGCCGTTTATCCAGCTTCGCTCCTGGAGCCGCTGCAAGCGCCTGCCAGAGCGGTAGCGCTTCGCGATAACGGCCGAGGTCATGCAGCAGAACGGCGAGGCGGCGCCGATCATTGGCGCAGCTATCGGGACCGAGCGCGATGAGCGACTGGTCGGCACACGCGGACGCCTGATCGAAACTGCCCTGCGCGCGGCGCAAATCGCCCAGCAGGCTGAGCCGCGTCACCGCGCCGAGGCGGCCGTCCGGCACCGCGGACAGCAATGCGTCGGCGTCGTGCCAACGCTCGAGCCGTCCGAGCGCATCGACCGCGGCGGCGACCGCGAACGGATAGTCGCCGTCCGGTACGGCGCGCGGATCGCGTGCGGCGCGATTCAGCAGGTCCGCGGCCTCTTGAAGATCGCCAGCTTCGTCACGTTCGCGCAGAGTAATGGCGAGATGATATTCGGCGTCGTCGCGGCCACCGATTCTGACCGCGCGGCGGAACACTTCGATGGCGTCGGTCAAACTGCCGCGCGTACGCAACAAGACTCCGTACTCGCACAGGCCGTTGGAATCCTCGCGCTCGAGCCGGTGCGCGTCCTCAACGTCTTTGCCGGCGCCCTCGGTATCATGCAGCGCGATGCGCGCCTGCGCGCGGCCGATCAGAGCCTGCACTTCCACGCCCGGCGAGCCTTCGCTTTGAGCCAGAGCGATCGCAGAGGTGAAACAGCCTTCGGCTTCCTTGATGCGCGTCTCGTCGGCCGAGGCGCCGTCGGAGATTTCGGAAAGCAAAATCGCCTGGCCGAGAATCAACCACGGGTCGGAGCTGCGCTCGAGAGCAGCGCTGGCGTGGCGTGCTGAGCGTTCGGCGCGCGCGTAGTCGGCGTCGGCAAGCGCGCGGCGCGCCATGACCATGGCGACTTCCGGATCCGCCGCGAGTTCCGGCGCAATTGTCGATTCGAGTTCGTCCGGACGCAGCGAACGCGGGGCGTTGTTGAGCCACAGCGCGAGCGCGCGGCCGCTTGCCGGGAACTGCATGCGCAGATTGTCCGCGAGCGCGTGCGCGCGGTCACCTTCGCCAAGCAATTCGTACGCGACCGCCTCGTTGGTGCATGCGTTGTGATCGTGCGGCGCGAGCGACTTGGCCGCGATGAAGAGCATCGCCGCCTTGCGCGGTTCGCCGTCGTGAAGCCACGCAACGCCCAGAGCCGACAGCACCGCGAAGCGCTGATCGGGAGCAAGTTCGCTCCAGCGTTGCTCACGAAGTTGCATCAGCCGCAGGCGCGCCATCTGATGTTCGCGGCGCGCCAGATGATCTAGCGCTGCCTTGATCTCATCGCCCGCTCCATCGCCCGCCGCCATCGCCTCGACGTCGAGCGCAGGCTCGAGCGCCTCAGACGAGTCGGCCTTGGTCAGGGCCTGGCGCTTGGCAACGCCGCCCGTCTCAGTCATCAACCCGGGATACTCATCGAGGAGTTCCTCGATGTCCTCCCAAGCCAGCACCTCCACGGCGCCGATTCCGGCGGGGCGGCTTTCGCGGTTGAGCTCGAACAGGGAGCGCACCAGGCGCGCCGAGCGGCGAGCGGTGGTCGCGATCACGAAGCGTCCGATCGGCAGCTTCAGGCTCGCGGCCTTGTCGATAGCCTCTTTGAGCTCGGCCGCGCTTAGCGGCTTTTGCAAGTCGCGGAATTCGACACGCACGGCGGCAAGCCGCGCACGTCCGCTGACCTCGAGCAAATCCACGGCGCTTTCGCGCCGGCCTGGCCCGACCAGACGTTCGAGCTGCGCAAGCTGCCAGTGACGGCGCAATAGCCGCAGCAGCAACCGCTCGAACTCCTCCCTGGTCTTGGGCGCCGAATAACCCGGCACTGATGTATCCATATGTAGAGTTTTCTAACATATTGTTAGAACAAGGGGAAGCACCGAGCCGCCTTCGTTCCCTTCCGGCCTGATCGACGCGCTGGTACGATAGTTCGATCCACATGCTCGCGCTCGACAACATCACGAAGTCCTTCGGGCACAGGCGGATTCTCGACGGCGTAAGCTGGTCGATGCCCGACGGCGCACGGGTGGGGCTGGTCGGGCTCAACGGGGCCGGCAAGACCACCCTGATGAGGATGATAGCGGGTGTGGTGGAGCCGGATTCAGGGCGGATTGCGCGTCCGCAGAGGTCCCGGGCGGGCTACCTGGCGCAGGACGCGCCCGAGATGAAGGGGCGGTCGGTGCTGGCGGAGACGCTCTCCGCGCTACAGGAACTCGAACGCCTGGTGGCGCGCCGGGAGGAGCTGGAGGGGATTCTCACGCGCGAGCATTCCGGCCCGGCGCACGATGGCGCGCTGGGCGAGTTGGGCGAAGTTCTGACCGACTTGGAGCATCGCGATTACTACAGCGCGCAGAGCCGTGCGACCGCGGTGCTATTTGGATTGGGCTTCAAAGACGAGGACCTGCATCGCGATGTCGTGGAGTTCTCCGGCGGAATCCGGATGCGAATAGCGCTCGCGAAGGTTCTGCTCGACGCGCCCGAGTTCCTGATGCTCGACGAGCCAACCAACCATCTGGACATCGAGGCGCGCAACTGGCTCGAAGACTACCTGGACGCATATGAGGGCGGGATCATTGTGGTCTCGCACGACCGTTATTTCCTCGACCGCGTCACCAATCGCACCATCGAGATTTCGCGCGGGCGGCTCACCGAATACGTGGGCGGCTACTCGCGCTACCTTGTCCAACGCGAACAGAGGTTCGAGCTGGCCCGCGCAGCTTACGAAAAGCAGCGCGAAGAGATCGCGCACATCGAGGCGTTCATCAGCCGCTTCCGCTACCAGGCAAGCAAGGCGCGCCTGGTGCAGAGCCGAATCAAGCAGCTCGAGAAGATCGAGCGGCTCGAGCCGCCGGAGGGCACCGAGAAGCCGCCGGCGATTCACTTCCCCAAGTGTGACCGCGGTGCGCGACGCGTGTTCGAATTGCGCGGCGCGGTCAAGCGTTACGCGAAGCTCACGGTGTACGACGGTATCGACCTCGTAATCGAACGTGGCGCCAGGATAGCGCTGGTCGGCCCAAATGGCGCCGGCAAATCGACCATGATGAAGCTGCTTGCGGGACTTGAGCCGCTCACCGCGGGCGCGAGAACGGTCGGCGACGGCGTGTGCGTGGGGTATTTCGCACAGAACCTCGCCGAGACGCTCGATTACGAACGCACCGTCCTGGACGAACTGGGACGGAGCGCAACCGGAATGACCGACCGAGAGCTGCGCGGGCTGCTCGGCGCACTGCTGTTTTCGGGCGACGACGTGAACAAGCGCGCTCGCGTGCTATCGGGCGGAGAGCGGGCGCGGCTCGCGCTCGCCAAGGTGCTCGCTCGTCGAAATAACTGCCTGCTGCTCGACGAGCCGACCAACAACCTCGACATAATTGCCAAGGACACGTTGCTCGAGGCGCTCAAACGGTTCCCCGGGACGGTCGCAATCGTTAGCCACGATCGCCACGTGCTGAATCAGTTGGTCACCGAAGTGATCGAAGTCGGGCAGGGGCACGCGATTCGCTATCTGGGTAACTACGACGACTATCTAAGGAAGAAGGCCGAGGTCGAGGCGCCGGCGGCGCGGCCGGTTCGCAAGGAAACCGAGTCGCGCGGTGACGCATCGAATGGACCCGCGCGTCACCTCGGTCGCATACCGGGTCGCGATGGGAAACAGCGGCAGCAGCGCGAGGCAAAGCGGCGCGCCGAGATCGAGGCGAAGATTGAGACGCACGAAACCGAACGCGCCCGTCTCAGCGGGGAAATGAACGACCCTGACTTCTATCTGAAGCGCGCGGACGCGAACGAATTGATCGCGCGCTACGAGCGGTTAGCCAAAGACATCGAGCGGTTGTACGCAGAGCTGATGAAATTCGACGAAGAACTTTCGGCCTGAACGGCGATCGTTCGCCCATTGGCGGACGTGTTGACCTCAACAGTTCGGTGGCCAGCCGGGCCCGCTCTTCGATTGCTTCCACCCGGGGCCAGAGTGACCACAAATTACGCAAGGATTGGCGGATGGCTACACATGACTTCGACCTGTTCGTGATTGGCGCGGGATCGGGCGGCGTTCGTGCCAGCCGCATCGCCGCCTCGCTCGGCGCGCGAGTGGCCGTCGCTGAGGAGCGATACCTCGGCGGCACCTGCGTCAACGTCGGATGCATCCCAAAGAAACTCTTCTACTATGCATCCGATTTCGGAGAAGGCTTCGACGACGCTGCGGCATTCGGCTGGAGCTCGGAACCGCGTTCTCACGATTGGAAGAAGCTCATCGAGAACAAAGACCGCGAGATCGCGCGGCTGAGCGGAGCGTACGAGCGGCTGCTCAAGGACTCGGGTGTGACAATCCTCGACGGGCGCGCGCAGCTGCTCGATGCGCAGACCGTCGCGATCGACGGCATGCGCTATAGCGCGAAGTACATACTGGTTGCGACCGGCAGTTGGCCGGTGATGCCCGCGACGCCGGGAATCGAGCATGCGATCTCATCCAATGAGGCGTTTCATCTCGACACGATGCCGCAGCGCGCGGTGCTGGTCGGCGGCGGCTACATTGCCGTCGAGTTCGCCGGGATCTTTCACGGCCTCGGAGCACAGGTGACGCTGGTACATCGCGGCCCGCTGCCGCTCACTGGGTTCGACTACGATCTGCGAGCGGTGCTCGCCGACGAGATGCGAAAGCGCGGGATCGATCTGCGGCTCAACAGCACGGTCGAGCGAATCGAAAAGACGGCGATGGGGATTCGCGCGACGTTGATGAATGGCGACACGCTCGACGCCGACCTCATCATGTATGCGACCGGGCGGCGGCCCAACACACGCGGATTCGGACTTGAGAATGCGGGCGTCAAGGTCAATCCAAAGGGCGCAGTCGCGGTGGACGAGTATTCAAGGACTTCGGTCGAGAATATCTACGCGATCGGCGATTGCACCGATCGAATCATGCTCACGCCCGTCGCGATCGCGGAAGGCAACGCGGTTGCGCAGACGCTGTTCGGACCGCGTCCAATGAAAATCGACTACGACCACGTGCCATCAACCGTGTTCAGCCATCCGAACCTCGCCACGGTGGGTCTCACCGAGGAGGCCGCGCGCAAACGATTTCGCAAAGTGGACGTGTACAAGTCATCGTTCAGGCCACTCAAGCACACGCTATCGGGGCGCGATGAAAAGACATTCATGAAGATGGTCGTCGATGCGGCGACTGAGAGCGTGGTCGGATGTCACATGGTCGGGCCGGACGCGGGAGAGATCATGCAGGGGCTTGCGCTGGCGTTGCGCTTGGGTGCGAAGAAGTCCGACTTCGATGCGACCATCGGAATTCACCCGACCGCCGCGGAAGAGTTCATGACGATGCGGCAGAAGTGGGTGGAGCCGGCTGCAGCGTAGGGCTTGGCGGTCGAGCAACCTCGCTCGCGACTGTTCGTTGCGCGCAGCCTCTCCCACGCGGAGAGGCCGGACTCTAAGACATATCCTTATAGAAGGCGCGGATGTCGTCGGCGAGGAGTTTGGGCTCCTCCATCGCGGCGAAGTGACCGCCGCGCGGCATCTCCGTCCAGCGTTTGACGTTGAGCACGCGCTCCGCCCATCGGCGCGGTGGACGCACCAACTCGGCCGGGAACAGCGCGACCGCGGCGGGCGTCTCGATCCGCGTGCCGGGCTTGAGCCGCCACGGATGGTGGCGCGCCTCGTAGTACAAGCGCGTCGATGAGTTAATCGACTCGGTGATCCAGTAGATCATCACGTTGGTGAGCAGCTGATCTTTGGTGAAGCGGCTCTCCACGTCACCGTTGCAGTCGCTCCAGGTTCGGAATTTCTCGACGATCCACGCCGCCAGTCCGGCGGGCGAATCATTCAAACCGTACGCGAGCGTCTGCGGCTTGGTGCCCTGAATCCATTGATAACCGGTTTCGGCGGTACGGAACTTGTCGACTTCGCCGAGAAAGGCTTTTTCTTCGTCGCTCAAGTCGGGCTGCTCGCGCCCTTGCGACGGGCCGATCGGAACCATGTTGAGGTGGATGCCGTAGAGGCTGTCCTTGTAGACCTCGCCGATCCGCCCGGTAATCGCGGCGCCCCAGTCGCCGCCCTGCACCGCGAAGCGCTTGTAACCGAGCACCTCGGTCATCAACTTTACGAAGATATCGGCCTGCGCCTGGATGTTCATCGCACGCGATTTGCCGTGATCCGAGAATCCGTAGCCGACCAGCGACGGAGCGACAACCGTGAATGAGTCGCGCGCGTCGCCGCCATGCGACGCCGGATCGGTGAGCATCGGGATGATCTGCATGAATTCGTAAATCGATCCCGGCCATCCGTGGAGCAACAGCAGCGGTTTTGGATTGGGGCCGCGACCTGGCTCGTGGATGAAATGGATGCCCAGCCCGTCAACGTCGGCGCGGAATTGCTTGAAACGGTTTATCTCCGCCTCGTGTCTTCGCCAGTCGTACTTGGTGCGCCAGTATTCGACGAGTTCGCGCACGTACGCGAGATTGGCGCCGTAGTCCCAGCCAGTGTCGGGGAGCTCATCGGGAAAGCGCGTGCGCGCGAGGCGCTCACGCAGGTCGTCGAGCACGCTCTGGGGAACCGCAACAGTAAATGATTCGAGCCCGCCTTGCGCCATGTGAACCTCCGCGGCGCGGGCACGCGCCGAGTTGCTAGAGCAAGTTGGGACCGCCGGTCGCGGCGCGAGTAGTGCCGTCGCGCTTGTAAGCCTCGATCACGTGCCGAGCGATCTGCGTCATATGCACTTCATCGGCGCCATCGACGAGCCGCGCCGATCGCGCATGACGAAGCATCGACTCGAGCGGCGTGTCCGTCGAGTAGCCGAGTGCGCCATGGACTTGAATGGCGCGATCAGTGATCTTCCACAGCATGTTGGCGACGTGATGCTTCGCCATCGAGACTTCCTGGCGGAACGGGAGCTGGTTCTCGATGAGATAGGCAGCGTGGAGCACCATGAGCTTCGCGGTGTAAAGCTCCATCGCCGACTCCGACATCATGAACTGGATCGCCTGCTTGTCGACGAGGAGGCCGCCTTGCACCTTGCGCTCCATCGCGCGCTTGACCAGCATTTCGAGCGCAACTTCCGCGTTGCCGATCCAGCGCATGCAATGGGCGAGACGCGCGGGTCCGAGGCGAACCTGGCCGAGCGTGTGACCCTGGCCGCGCGGACCGAGCATCGCATTCGCGGGCACGACGCAGTTCTCGAGCTTGATTTCGCAGTGGTTGCCCTTGCCCGCCATCGTGTCGATGTCGCGGACGATGGTGAAGCCGGGGTTGGGGAGATCGACAAAGAACGCGGAGTTGCGCGCCTGCGGCGGATCCGCGTCGGGATCGGTTTTCGCGATCACGATCGCGAACTTAGCGCCGTGCGCGCCGGAGATGAACCACTTGTGACCGTTGATGATCCAGTTGTCACCGTCCTTGACGGCGTTCGTGCGGATTTGAGGCGGGTCGGAGCCGGCGACCTCGGGCTCAGTCATCGCGAAGCACGATCGAATCTTACCGTCGCATAGCGGGCGCAAGTATTTTTCCTTCTGCTCGGGTGTCGCGAAGTGCAGCATCGTGTGCATGTTGCCTTCGTCAGGCGCCTGGCAGTTGAGAACGAATGATGCGATGCGGTTGCGGCCGCATTCCGAGGAAACCATCGCCATCGCCATCGGACCCAGCCCCATCCCGCCGAACTCCTCGGGCATGTGAGGACACCAAAGGCCCGCCTTTCGCGCCTTGTGGCGAAGCTCGGTGATGCCCTCGCGCCATTGGTTCGACTTCTGCATCTCGGCTTCTTTGGGCTCGATTTCGTCCTTGATGAATGCGCGCACGCGGTCACGGATTTCCATGACGTTCGGCGGCATCGTGAAGTCAATTGGCATGTGGCTGTACCCCGCAGGCGAGATTGCGAATCCGCTCAAACTGCTAGCGGGAAAGGCGTTGACGGGTCAACCGCGGGTCGCGCGCACACGCGGCCCGGCGCGCGTGTTACCTAACCCCTGACCCCTTCCCTAAAGGGAAGGGGGACCGAAATCGGTTGGAGCAACCCGCATTGTTGTTTGGTCTTCGTAGGGGCGCATAGCTATGCGCCCGTTCTCCTTCCTCGCCTCTCCCTGGTCCTGGAGAGGCGAAAGAACGAGGCAGCGCCGGGGCTCGCCGAGAGTAGAAATTTCCGGAAAATCTCCACGCGAAGGAGGCAAAAAGGGGATCGGAAGTACGCAATTCGGGGCGCGAAGCGCCAAGAAATTGCATTGAAATGGCCTTACCGTGCACGCGGAATATTCGCGTCGAACGCCGAATTGCGCGGCAAATCCGTGGTGAATCAGCAAATCGAGGGGTGGGTTCGTTCTGCAAAAAAAATATTTCGCGCGCGTGCGATGGGAAGTTCATGATCCGAATCGCCCGAGGGATTATGCGCGCGGGAGGGAGAGGAAGCTAAGGCTGAACTAGTTGGCGATTATGTTAGGCTTGACACTCATCATGCTGGCGGGCACGGTATGGGTGACAGGTCGGCATTCTGTTTTAGGTGCGGTGGTTGAGCCGATCAGGGCCTCTGAGGAAAAATCCCTTGTATTCGATCACCGACTCCGCGGCGAGATACCACCAGAAGAAGTTCGTTTCGTACATTTCATCTGGAGCACCGCCCTTATACCTGATTCGCCCGTAGAGACAGAGAATCTTCGTAGTTTTCTCGGTTTTGTCGGAGGGCTCTATCGCGATCGCTTCGTCCATCGGAGTTACAGGGATGCGGCACAACTCTATAGGGGCGCTGGTGGCGGAAATGACATAAGCGGCGGTTCGCAGAGAATCGGCGCTGCGCTGTTCGACCAAATCAAATGCCGAATCGCCCCGTCGATCTGTGGGTATGTCGAAGAGGCTGGACGCACCCATCACCTCCACAATATCGGCTGGCCCCGTTCCCAGATTCTGTACCTTCACGGCAGGCCAGTCATCGAAGAGATCGCCGTCACCCACCTCGACTTCGGAGACGATAAGGAAGGGCCGGTTGGTATGCAGCGCGGCGCGCATGGCGCGCCATTGTCTGATGGAGGTCCACCACAGTCCACCAGTAAAAAACAGCAGCAGTATCGTCGTAACAATTTGGAACCAAACCGCAGGCATAGTTTGCTGCTCTGGATAGTAACCGCTGCCGGTATAGCGTTCGGTCTCGGCGGCGGATGGTTCGGCACCAGATTTATCGCCGACCGCCAGTACTGGACCGACATTGGTTTGGCCTTTATTTTCTGTGGTCTCAGCGCTTTGGCGTTTTGGTGGGCTTGGACTTGGTGATGTTTCGCCTGCGCTTCCTGCGGCGCTCAGAAACAATGCCGACGCGATCAGGATCAACAGCGACAATGGCTTTGAGCGCATCGTGGAAAGTCAGCGGGTGGAGTGAAACCGGCTTGGCTTTTGGCATAGAACCTCGCGATACGGCAAGCGGTACTGCCCGCCGCGATCAACAGTCAGTTCGCTGGCCTTGTCACTTCGCTGAGGCCGCCGCCAGTGTGGAGACCTCAGCATCCTGCCAACACACTCTTGAAGATATCGGGGTTGTTCCGGTTGTTGTACCGGAACGCAAATTCGTTCACGTACAGCGGCAGATAGTCTTTGCTCACCTGATGGAACGTGCCGACGATTCCGCGCTTGAGCAACGACCAAAAGCCTTCAATCGAGTTTGTGTGGACGTTGCCGCGCACATATTCCTCTGCCTTGTGATCAACCGTACGATGCGGATAGCCGAGCGTGCTCAAACGCCGGTAGCCCGCCGCTTCATCCGTCGCAACGAGGCTCACGCGATCCGAGACAGCTTCGCGCACGAATCGTTCATAGGTCGGCTGATCGGCGTGCTCCATCATGCGAGCGATCACATTGCCCTTGCGCGAGATCGCGCCGATGACGGCAATCTTGCCGCGCGTACCCCAACCATGCGGGTCGCGCTTGTTCTTGTGCTGATTGCCACGCTTCCCGCCGATGTAGGTTTCGTCAACCTCAACCTCGCCCATGAGCTTCTGAAAATCCGCATCCTGCATGGCAGAGCGGATGCGATGGCACATGTACCAAGCCGTCCGATAGTCGCCGCTTCCGATCTGCCGATGGATTTGCAGCGCGCTGATTCCCTTCTTGCTCTGAGTCATCAGATAAATGACTTGGAACCACGTCCGCAGCGGGTAATTGGTGTTCTCGAAAACCGTCTTGGTGATGACCGAGAATCGGTATCCGTTGCGCCCGCCGCAGTCCTTGTTCTTGCATATCCAATGAAAGGGGCGCGCCTTGAGCGCATAGACCTTCTCGCTCTGGCAGCGCGGGCAGCGGGCACCATCCGGCCAGCGCATGTCGCGCAAGAGCGCCTTGCACGCATCTTCGCTGGCGTACTGCTTCATCAATTGCGCCAGCGTGATCGAGGGCTTCGTGGTAAGCGGCTTTCCAGCAACAACCTTCGTGTTCATGCGACTAATCTAGAGCTTTTCCAAGCGGGTGTCAAGCCCGACATAATCGCCAACTAGTTCATCCCTGAACTAATTCAGCCATTCGCGAGCACGATGATGCGCGCGGCGGTTCGCGAGCCGCGACTCCCAATAATAGGAAGTCGAAGGTTGGCTGGAGGATCGTTCCCATTGGTCGGGTTGTTGAGAAGAAAGGCGCACAGCTGTGCGCCCCTACGGGGGAGGGGGAGAGGGGGACAGAGGGAGGGCGCATGCGATGCGCCCCTACGGAAGAGGGTCGCGAGCCGCGACGCACCTAACCCCTGACCCCTTCCCTAAAGGGAAGGGGAACCGGAAGCGGGGAGAGTGGGCGCACAGGCGTGTGTCGTTTTGACGGCAGGGACGCGTGACCTGACCCCCGACCCCTTTCCTGTCAAATAGCGAGCGGCGGGATTTCGCAGACGCGTCGCGATGCACTGGCGCACGAGTTGAGATTCGTGCGATAGGGTCCACCATAAGCGCCACCGGAGGCGCAAGTGACGGAGGGAATTATGGCGTACGACAGACTCAAGGGCCGCGTGGCGATCGTGACCGGCGGCGCGTCGGGAATCGGCAAGGCGACGTCGGAACTGTTCGCGGCGGAAGGCGCGAAAGTAGTTATCGGAGATCTCGAATCGAGCGCGGGCGCCGAGGTCGCGAAGGCGATCGACGGAATTTTCATCGCTACCGACACCGCGCAGGCGAAGTCGGTCGAGAACCTGGTCAAGCAGACCTGCGAGCGCTTCCGCCGGCTCGATGTGATGTACAACAACGCCGGCATCGGAATTTCGTCGCCGCTCATCGCGACCACGGAAGACGATTATCACCGCACGATCAGGATCGATCTCGACGGCGTCTATTGGGGCCTCAAGTTCGGCGGCAAGGTGATGGTCGAGCAGGGACGCGGCGCGATCATCAATACCGCATCGGTGGCCGGATTGATCGGCTCGGTCGGGCTGTCGGCATACAACGCGGCCAAGCACGGGGTGGTGGGATTGACCAAGGTGGCGGCGCTGGAGTTCGCGCCGGCGGGCGTGCGCGTCAACTGCGTGTGCCCGGGGGTAATCGAGACTCCACTGGTGACGAACGTGTTCGGTCAGATTGAAGGATGGCGCAAGATCACCGCGAAGATGCATCCGATCGGGCGCATCGGGCAGCCCAAGGAAGTCGCGCATGCAGTGCTGTTCCTCGCATCCGACGAGGCGTCGTTCATCACCGGTCACGCGCTCGCGGTGGACGGCGGGATCATGGCGGGCCTGGGCGGAGGCGATCCGTTCAGCGGGAATTGAGGGGGCAGGGTCGCGATGCGCGCGCGCCCTCTCCCGCTCGCACGGCTTTTTTCGTGGCCCGCGAGCGGCCTCTCCCAGGTCAGGGAGAGGTCGCGAGCCGCGACTCCCAATGGAATGAAGTGGAATGAGCGCTGAGAGATCGCTCCCGTTGGTCGGGGTCGTTGAGGAGAAGGGCGCACAGCGGTGCGCCCCTACGAAGACCAGACAAGATCGCGACGCGGAGCTGGCTATTTCTTGGCGAGGGCTTGCTTGACCAGGTCGCTGGCGAGCTTGCCGTCGAGTTGCACGCCGAACTTGTCGCGCAGCGCCTTCATGATTGGGCCGATCTGGGATGCGCCCGCGGCCAGCTCGGCGTTGATGGCCGCGCGAACCTCATCGGGCGAGAGCGCGGCGGGCAGGTAGGAGTCGAGGATCGCCGCCTCCGCCTCGTTCTGCGCGACGAGGTCGGTGCGATTCGCCTTGCGCGCGAATTCAAGCGTCTCGTCGCGACGCGCGCGCTCGCGTTTGATCACCTGGACGATCTCAGCCTCGTTCGCATCGCGTCGCACATCTTTTTCGATGCGCGTGATTTCGGTCAGCACGCCGCGCAAGGTCATGACCTTGCGCTCGTTGCGAGCCTTCATCGCGGCCTTCAGGTCTTGCTGGAGGCGTTCTTTCACCCTTGCACCAATTCGCTGATTCGAAGATGAAATCCGCGACGGGCGGTGCGCCGCCGACTTGCGCTACTTCTTCTTCTTGGCGGGTTCGCCGTCCTTGGACGCGATCTCTTCCCACTTCGGGTCTTCGACCTGGCTCCAGTGGTCGCCATCGAGGCGGTAATTGAAGACCAATACCTTGCGTTTGCCGGTCGCAGAACCCTTCGCGTCGGGATCGCCCTTTTTGCCCTTGTACTCCGCAGCCTCGAGCTTCGCCTGGACCTGCACTTTGCCGTCCTTCATGCGCGGCAAGTAGCTGAACTTGGCGCCTTCGAGATCGACGTATTCCTTGCCTTCGGCCTTTTTCTCGCTTTCCTGCGAGAGATAGGTGTCGGACTCCGACGCGACTAGCTCGCCGAGCTGTCGTTGCAAGGCGGGCGTGAGGGGATTCTTCGGCGCAGGACCGGTTGGTGCAGCCGCACCGCCGCCGCCACCGATAGTGCCGAGCTTCTTCTTGACCTCGATCGCGTTGGCCGCGCCGGGAAGAATAACCGTCGCGAGCAACAGACCCGCGAGCACAAAGGTGAATTGTTTGACGCGTCGATTTGCCGTCATGTCGGCGTACCCCCGTGCGCAAATGTCGCGTTGGCCGGATATCTCTTAACACCGAACGCCGGGATGTGCACGCGAGCCATGGCGCGATTTATCGGCGCAATGAGCCGGCCGGGAGAGTCAGCGCGAGGCGTGACCGTCCTTGAGGGCGAAACGAATCGGAACCAGC
>CAYSCX010000015.1:0-59648 GCA_964429575.1 uncultured Binatia bacterium (SeqCode)
CTCTGTACTACAAGCTGTTCTTCCTGAGACTTCATGCTATTGGGTGAGGCTGGTGGGTCCCAATCCCTAGCAGTTCGCAGGGGCGAGAATGGCGCGATGCCGCGGGCAACGTCACTTCGATCTCCGATCCGCTCGGGTTGGCAGGCGGCATCAACACCTATGAGTACGTAGCAGGGAACCCGCTGTCATTCATCGACCCTCGCGGCCTCAGACCGCTGACGGACTGTGAGCGGCAAGCTCTCGAGCCCTATATTCCTCCGGAAGACCTTGGTAACGCCGACGTTCACGAAGTTCCGCTCGTTCCGATACGAGGGAAGCGCGGCATGGCGCTGGGTAACAACATCTTTGTTGAGAGCGGTAGTTTCACGCAGGGAAGCGCTGATCACATCGGTCTTCTGGGCCACGAGCTTGTCCATACGGGGCAATGGCGCAACGAAGGCTTGTCCATGGCTTTCAAATACTTTTTCGACATGGGCAAGTACGAGAATCCTGCGAACACCAAGTACAATCAGATAACGAAAGACCTTCTACCGCGCGAACCGATATGTCCTCCATGCGCGGAGTAGCTGCACTCGGTCTGATCGTGTTCGCGGCCATGGCCGCGAGCTCTTGCAGTCCTCGGTGTTGGGCCCAGCGCTGGGCGGACCCAGCGGTGAGAGAGTTTTACGGGCGGCCCATAGCGAACTGGGAGATCGCGTTCCACAACTACGACTTTGAAGACCAGTACAGGATCTATCTGTACGGCCAGCTATGTATCCATCCTCGATATGGTATGTTAGGCGCAACCTTTGCGCGGGAGGGATCGAAGGTTGTTGGTCCGCTGAAGCAAAAGCTGTCGGAGGCCACTGATGATAACACGATACTCTACACGATTTCGGTGTTCAGCTACATGAAGATACTCAACACCTACGATGTGGCAAGCGATATGGAGTTGATGAAAGCCATCGTCGCGGGCATTCACCGGATCAATCGTCCATGGCCAAAGGAAGCTGCCGAGAAGGACTTAGAAGACATCCGTAAGTAGGCTCGGCTGGACAAGGCCGGCAAACAACTGTCGGCAGGGCGATTTACCTCTTCTACCCCAACGGGATCGTGGCGGCGTACACTTACGATTCAGCCTCGCGGCTGACGGGGATGAGCTGGAGCCTCGGTGGTACGAGTTTGGGAGATCTCAACTACGCCTACGATGGTGGCGGACGGATCGTGAAGCGGTTGGGGAGTCTCGCGACTACGGGGCTGCCGCAGGCGATGCCGGCTGCCACCTACGACCTCGCCAACCGGCTAACGAACTGGAACGGAACGCCGCTGAGCCACGATGCCAATGGCAACATGCTGGGCGACGGCTCCAACAGCTACGCGTGGAACGCGCGCAACCAGCTCGCGGCGCTGAGCGGGGCCAACTTGGGCGTGTTCATGTATGACGGCTTGGGTAGGCGCGCGGCGAAGAGCATCAACGGGGTGACGACGCAATTTCTGCACGATGGTCTCAACCCGGTGCAGGAGCTGTCCAGCACCGGCACTCCCACCGCCAACCTCTTGACGGGTCTCAAGATCGATGAGTTCTTCATGCGGACGGACACCGCGGGCGCCCGGTCCTACCTGAGCGACATTTTGGGCAGTACGGTCGCGTTGTCGGACTCCTCTGGGGCCATTGCGACGACTTACTCCTACGAGCCGTTCGGCAAGCCGACGGCAGGCGGTGCGTCCTCGACGAATCCGTTCCAGTTCACCGGCAGGGAGAATGACGGGAACGGATTATACTTCTACCGCTCGAGATACTACGGCCCAGCGTTGCAGAGGTTTGTCTCGCAGGATCCGATCGAGTTCGCTGGAGGTGATCTTAACCTGTACGGGTACGTTACCAACGATCCCATCGGGTCGACAGATCCCCTCGGATTAGCTGCCCAACCTCCCAATCGTTGTAAGCCCGACGACGAATGTAAGAAGAAGGTTTGGGATAAATTTGTTTTCTGCGTAGTGGCGCTCGAAGCTATCGCGGACCTTGGAATCTCCCCCGTCGTGATAGGTTGTGCGCTTTCAGGTCCCGGGGTAGCAACTTGCCTTACCTTCGCGCTACCTGCCGTGGAAATCCCAAAACTGATTGGTCAAGGTGCCTGTTATGTCCAGTACCTTGAACGTGTGAAGGACTGTGAGGACAATGGCGGGTGACGAAGTCCGGATTTCTCACGCGCGCGCGTATCGCATTCTCGCGACTGGCGTCACTGTCGCTTTGAGCGCCGTTGCGATCTACGCCGTCTCAGTCGGATGGGTCGTGGCACTGGAAGAACGAGCGGGGTCTTTGACCATCCTTGGCCTCACGCTTGTTTCTATCGGTGTAGTCTTCATTGTACTCGCCCTGATTGGGCGCGGGTTCACAAAATGCTTGCGTGTCGTGTTTTTTCTCGCTCCAGGGCTCGCGGGCATCTTTGGCGGTCTGGCGGCACTTTCTGCCGGATACGGCCGATTAACGGAATCAGGATTATTCTCCTGGCTTCCTCTAATTCTCTCCGGGTTGAGTACGCTTGCAATGATCGTTGCGTACGTCGTCGTGCTGACGGCGTATCGCAAGCACGAGTCCGCCAGACATACTCAGGAGGTTTCTCTCCGCCCGTGACCAGTCCGCTTTCTGGTGCCCTGCACGGGGCTGGAACATCTGCCCTTCAGTTCACGTTTGATCGCCTGGGTAGCGGGCTGACAGTTGCACGACTGTGAAACACCCAGCGGGGCTGATGCAGGGGAGCACGTCGGTGTCATTCAGTTACGATCAGGCCAGCCGGCGGGCGAGCCTGGCGCTCCCCAACGGGATCGTGGCGGCGTACACTTACGACAGCGCCTCGCGGCTTACGGGGATGAGCTGGAGGCTCGGTGGTACGAGTTTGGGCGACCTCAACTATGCGCACGACGGGGCCGGACGCATCGTGAAGCGGTTGGGGAGCCTCGCGACTACCGGGCTGCCGGGCGCGATGCCATCCGCCACGTATGACCTCGCCAACCGGCTGACGAACTGGAACGGGACGGCGCTGAGCTATGACGCCAACGGGAACATGCTGGGGGACGGCAGCAACAGCTACGCGTGGAACGCGCGCAACCAGCTCGCCGGCCTCAGCGGGGCGAATCTCGGAATTTTCATGTACGACGGCCTCGGCCGGCGCGCGGCGAAGAGCATTGATGGCGTGACGAAGCAGTTCCTGCACGATGGTCTCAACCCGGTGCAGGAGCTGTCCAGCATTGGCACTCCGACCGCCAACCTCTTGACCGGCCTCAACATCGACGAGTTCTTCACCCGGACGGACTCTGCGGGCTCGCGCTCCCTCCTGACGGACATCCTGGGAAGTGCGATCGCATTGGCCGATCCCACCGGCGCCATCGCGACGACCTACTCGTACGAACCGTTCGGCAAGGCCGCGTCGGGTGGGTTGCCGAGCACCAATGCCTTCCAGTTTACCGGTCGGGAAAACGACGGTACGGGACTCTATTACTACCGCTACCGCTACTACACTCCAGCGCTGCAGAGATTCCTGTCGGAAGATCTCTTAGAAATAAGAGGTGACGATACGAATCTGTACCTCTATGTGTTGAACGCTCCTACGACACTTAGGGATCCAACCGGACTATGGCCCTTTGGTCTTCCGAAGCCTGACAGGCTGCAAGACAACGCCACGAACTTGCTGCGACAGTACGTGCCTGAGCTGACCCAACAGGAGGCGTGCGATCTAACGAAACACGCGATCGACGAAACTGGATGGAAGGACGTTGGTCCTGCGAATGATCTGTTTGGCGGTATGACGCAGTTGCCTCCAGATCTGGATAAGCTGACTCCGCCACAGAGGCGCTTCATCGACAGATTTTTGGATCGACTTGAGCCGCTCGATCCGGGAGCCGCGCATAAGGTCCGGCGACGGCTCAAGTGTCCGTGTTGATGAATTATTGAGATACCGAGCCGAATTATGCAGCGCGCTAGGTTGATCTGGCTAATTTGGGTAGTTGCAATCTGCTCGCATACATCCTCGTGCGAAGTCTGGGACGATGGGACACTGCGTTACGCGGACGGCAGCATAATCCGAGGCGACCAGGCCGAGATTGCCGCAAATCAAGATCGCCTTCTCAATGCCAAATACCCCGAAGGTCTACCTAAGGGTGCCGAAGGCGGATCGGTCTTCGACGGTACGGTCCTTCACACCGAGACGAGCAGATCGGGCCTCCAGTCTGCGACGTTCAACGTCGAGACCGTGTTGTTCGGATCGCTGGGCCGACGGAAGGAGGTGACGATCTATTCCCCCGCAATAGCCAGCACGGGGATTCAGTTCAACGTAGGTCACAAGTATCGTGTCTTTGCGGTCTGGTTGGACGGCGAGTATCGGACGTGGGACTGGACCGGAACGGTTGAATTAGCGGCCCCGAATCCAAAACACTAGGTGTGGAGCAAGGGCGTGACCCACCTGCGTCCTCGGTCATCTCGGCGACGCGCCCCCCGTTGGCGCCCTTTTACCATCGGCGAAGGCTCTTGACGATGACCGGTGAATCGACAGTTGTTTGCTCCTGAGGATTCACAAGTCGACCGACCTCACTCACGAAGCGTGCGCATCACCGCTCTTCAATCACGGTCCAGCGAATGGGCGCGCGGGTCTCAACTTCTGTTGAAGTATCGTGGCGGCGTACACTTACGACAGCGCGTCCAAGTTGACGGGGATTAGCTGGAGCCTTTCGGGAATTCCGTTGGGCGACCTCAACTACGCCTACGATGGTGGCGGACGGATCGTGAAGCGGTTGGGGAGTCTCGCGACTACCGGGCTGCCGCAGGCGATGCCTTCCGCCACCTACGACCTCGCCAACCGGCTGACGAACTGGAGCGGGACGGCGCTGAGCCACGATGCCAATGGCAACATGCTGGGCGACGGCTCGAACAGTTACGCGTGGAACGCGCGCAACCAGCTCGCGGCGCTGAGCGGGGCCAACTTGGGCGTGTTCATGTATGACGGCTTGGGTAGGCGCGCGGCGAAGAGCATCAACGGGGTGACGACGCAATTTCTGCACGATGGTCTCAACCCGGTGCAGGAGCTGTCCAGCACCGGCACTCCCACCGCCAACCTCTTGACGGGTCTCAAGATCGATGAGTTCTTCATGCGGACGGACACCGCGGGCGCCCGGTCCTACCTGAGCGACATTTTGGGCAGTACGGTCGCGTTGTCGGACTCCTCTGGGGCCATTGCGACGACCTATTCCTACGAACCATTCGGGAAGACGATCGTAGGTGGGATGCCCAGCACCAACCTCTTCCAGTTCACGGGCCGCGAAAACGATAATATGGGATTATACTACTATAGAGAAAGATACTATAGTCCATCCTTACGGCGTTTCGCAGGACAGGATCCAATTGAATCTGTGAGTCGCAATCTGAGCCAATATACCTACGTTGATAATGATCCGATCTCGCTCCGTGACCCCCTCGGTAGGAACCCGGTGGCACTAGCGATTGGTATAGCTGCTCTGACCGGAGGAGCTGTTGGCTGGCTGCTGTCCGATCCTTGTGCGTCTCCCAGTGAACAACTTGGCGCCGCCGTGACTGGAGCTGCAGCTGCTACGGCGCTCGTCGGTGCCGGGATCTGGATGGCGGGTGGCGTCGGCGGTGCCGCGGTAGGCGGTGCAATAGGCGACGTTGCGACTGGAAACGTGGGTCGAGCTATACTTCGATCACTATTGACTCCAGCGTTGGCGGGGTCGGACCTTTTTCCGGCCGGCACAGCGGGTGCCGCCGCGGCTTTCGGAGACGCCGCGCTGAGACAAGCTTTGGGCCCACCCAACCTGCCGACGAAGCAACCGAAATGCACGACTCCTAAGCCGCGGCCAGAGTGTCCGTAGCGCGGTGAATCGGCGCCTCCGAACCCGCGGCGGCACCCGTATTAGTATAGCGTGGAACTGCTAATGCGACATTGCGAATGGTTCTCCACCGTCATCGGCTTTGCCCTTATGATCTCGCTCAGGCTGGCAGTACGACCAGTTCGACGCATGTTCAAGTTCCTACGCGAAAGGCAACAATTTACCGTCCACCGCCAGACATGGGCGATTTTTACTCTGTCTGTCACTGCCCTGTATTTCCTCGCCGTCGCGTCGTATTTGCTGGCGGTACCCTTCGCTCTCAAGTGGTATTACGATGCTCCTGGCCTGTTTTCGACGGTTCCCGGGTTTACGCTGTGTTTCCGACTATACTTGTTCGGACTTTTGCTTGGGCTCGCATTCGTCTATCACCGTTGGGGTAAGCTATCGCTTCAAGAGGAGGGCGAGACTTTGGGATCTTGATCTGTTCTTCGAAGCGTACCTCGCTTTGTGGGCGGATGCAGAAGCGCTCCGCCGTCATTTGGCGAGACGCTCAGGTGGGGCAATAGTCTCCGAGAACTCTTCTCCTTTTCGCCGCCCGCGAGCTGGGGGCGGTGAGCGGCGCGAATCTGGGTATCTTCATGTACGACGGGTTGGGTAGGCGCGCGGCCAAGAGCATCGACGGCGTCACGACCCAGTACCTGCACGATGGTCTCAACCCAGTGCAGGAGCTGTCGAGCGCTGGCACTCCGACTGCCAACCTCCTGACGGGTCTCAGCATCGACGAGTTCTTCACCCGGACGGACTCTGCGGGCTCGCGCTCCCTCCTGACCGACATCCTAGGCAGCGCCATCGCATTGACCGACGCGAACGGTGCGATGACGACAACCTACTCGTACGAGCCGTTTGGCCGCGCATCGGTGGGCGGCGCCGCAAGCACCAATCCGTTCCAGTTCACGGGGCGGGAGAACGATGGCACCGGGCTCTACTACTACCGCGCGCGGTACTACCATCCACTTCTCCAGAGGTTCGCGGCGCAAGATCCCATCGGCTTCGGCGGCGGCGACCCGAATCTGTATGGATACGTCTTCGAGGGTCCTACGAATTTTAGGGACCCGTTCGGCCTTTGCGTAGGCATCCTTTGTTTGCCCACGCCGACGCCAACACCGACCCCATCGCTCGCTCAGGTGCTCCAAGATGCCGGAAATCCAATGAATCTCTTTAGTCCGAATATCCCAACCGGCGAGCCAGCGAAGTCCTGCGCACCTCCGCCGCCACCACCAACGCCCGCCTGCCCCGGAGGCAATTTAGGTGTGATCTCGGACCTTGATCTTGTTCAGGCAGCTACCGTCGGCGGCGTAGCGGCAGGCGTTTACATTGGGGGGCTATGGGGCGGTGTAGCAGGTGGATTGATCGGATTCGGTATCGGCAACGTCAATTTAATTGGCCGGGCTGGCTGCCCGTAGCCTAGCGAAGAGCCGGTTATTTGGAATACAGCGGAGCTGGTTTGTTGCAGGACACCATGTCATTTACGTCGCGCGTTTCTTGGTTGCTCCTCGCTCCTGCCATTGCGCTTCTGACACTTCCGCTGGGCGCGCTAATCATGCAGGCGAGCGGCACCTCAGAGGCCTGGCGGCAAGCACTGCGGCTGTCTGCAGGCGTCTATGAAGCTGTTTTGGCAGTCTTGTTGTTTCTCGAACAAAGACATCCGTCGACATCTCCTGGCGATAGCAGATTCTTGGAAGTTTCGATCGCTTCGCTCGGCCTTTTCATATCGGCCTTTCTTGTGGCCGAGTCGCTGACTTCGCGCTCCTTTCCCTACTTACGGTTTGGTGCGTTCGGCGCTATTGCGTCGGGAGTCTTTTTGCTTTCTCGCCGGACAAATCTCATCCGCGCATCGGCCTTCGCGCTGATGGCGGCCGTGACGTTCCATCTGCCATTGGTGGCTGTTCATCCGCTCTACATATCAATTAGCGCTTTGTCTGCCGCTGCGGCGGTGCTCTGCATAGTGAGCAGCGCAGGAGGCCCCACAATGATCCGACGCGCGTTTTCGGTGGGAGCTCTGCTGGCCGCGCTCATGACTGCGATGAGCATCAGCGCTTTCAAGGTAGCATATCAAGCCGGTTCCACAATGGGGCTATTAATCAGCACTGTTGGTGTTTTATTTTTCGGGATCGGAACGCTCGTCATCATCATCCGCGGAGATTGGTTTGAGCGTCACTCAAGGCGCTGACGGCAACCCCTGTTTGACTTGCTTCCCCGCGTAATCCGACCGGCTGTGACTACTGGCCCGACGACACGCACCCATGCTACGAATAGCAACTTCTCAAGCGTGACCGACAACTGGAACGGCACTGCACTCAGCTATGATGCCAACGGGAACATGCTGGGGGACGGGAGCAACAGCTACGCTTGGAACGCGCGCAACCAGCTTGCCGGCCTCAGCGGCGCGAATCTCGGCATCTTCATGTATGACGGTGTTGGACGCCGCGTTGCCAAGAGCATCGACGGGGTGACGACGCAGTTCTTGCACGACGGGTTGAACCCAGTGCAGGAACTTGACGCAGGCGGCGCGCCTTCGGCGAACTGGCTCACTGGCCTCAACACTGACGAGTTTTTTATGCGGACCGATTCTGCGGGTGCGCGCTCGTTCCTGACGGACATCCTCGGCAGCACGCTCGCGCTGACGGATCCTACGGGCGTCATCGCAACCACGTATTCATACGAACCGTTCGGCCGCGCAACGGCGAGCGGTGTCCCAAGCTCGAACGCCTTTCAGTTCACGGGGAGAGAACAATAGCACCGGCCTCTATTACTATCGGTCGAGATACTACAGCCCTTCGATGCAAAGGTTCGTCTCGCAGGATCTGATGGAGTTCGGGTCCAGTGACACGAATCTCTATAGCTATGTCGTGAATGATCCCCTGAAACACGTTGATCGGCTTGGGCTTATCAGGCGGTGTATCGAACAGATCATGCTTGTAACTGCCTATAACGACGTAGGACCTGGCAAGAACTGGGGCTTTTACAAGCGATCAAACGCGTCACCTGCAAGCGTCGGCCCTGGCACCGTCGCCCAAGCCAACACGAGCCCTCCACCGTATCCGATGGGCTGCGAAGTCACTGTCTTCGGCGGCGGCGGAGCCAACGCCGGTTTCAACGTCGCATATAGTGGGAATCTACACGATACGGGTGCTGGCTGGAACGCTGACCACCAGAATGTACCGCCGGACGCTTGGATTGATATTTGGTTGCCTGGACTGGAGGCGAATGCTTGGGGTGTCCAATGGAGATGGGTTAGGATCTGCTGTGACGAGGATGACGCCTGTAGGAATTAGGCTTTCAATAGCCGGTCCGCTGCTCGTGTGCTGCGGTCTAATGACAGGAGGCACGTCCAATGCCTGCAACTTTGAAGCTCTTCCAATCCGGACTGGAGCTCACCGCACTCTCGCCCCCGCTGCGGCTAACCACACCGGTCGATACTGTTTGCTTGCGAGGGCTGATATCGCAGAGGTGGATCCGTGGCGGCACCCGCCAATTACCTTTCCCAGCTCGTCCAACGCTCTTTCTTCTCCCGATGGCCAGTACGTCCTGAAGAATGTCGATTCCGACTTCGACGAGCCCGCGCATTCCATATATCTCGTCGATGTGAGAACGGGCCACCAGAGATTGCTTTATTCGTATGGGCGCTGGGTGAATGCCGTTTGGTCACCTTCCTCGAGGGCCGTGGCCATAAATGACTTCTATGCGGCGGATGATTCCAGGCCCCTTCTGTTCGTGCTGTCACCTGGCTTCGAGGAGATTGATCTTTGGAAGCAGCTTGAGCGATGGGGAAAGTCTAACGGCAATACTCGGAAAGATCCGCGTGGCTATCCTGTTTTCAAGTACGTGTCGAAGTGGCTTACCGAGGACGAGTTTATTCTCACGGTGATTGGCTTTGGTGGGGTCGGTCCAAATGGATATACACAGCCATTTGAATACCGATATCGCTACCGCTTGAGGGAGGGCTTCCTCGCGGACGCGGCTGTCGAGGAATAGGGCGCGCGACTTGGCGACTTGAACAATGCGTATGACGCGGGCGGACGCATCGTGAAGCGCTTCGGAAGCCTCGCCACGACGGGACTGCCGCAGGCGATGCCTTCCGCCACCTACGACCTCGCCAACCGGCTCACCAACTGGAACGGAACGCCGCTCAGCTACAATGCGAACGGCAACATGCTGGGGGACGGCGCGAATAGCTACGCGTGGAATGCGCGCAACCAGCTCGCGGCCTTGACCGGGGCCGACCTGGGCGTGTTCATGTACGATGGATTGGGACGGCGCGCGGCCAAGAGCATCGATGGAGTGACGACGCAGTACCTGCACGACGGCCTCAACCCGGTGCAGGAGCTGTCGAGCACCGGGGTGGCCACCGCCAACCTGCTGACGGGCTTAGGCATCGACGAGCTCTTCATGCGGACCGACTCTGCGGGCTCGCGCAGCTACCTGACCGACATCCTGGGCAGCGCGGTTGCCTTGACCGACCCCAACGGCGCGATCGCAACGACCTACTCGTACGAGCCGCTTGGCCGCGCATCGGTGGGCGGCGCCGCAAGCACCAATCGCTTCCAGTTCACCGGCCGGGAGAATGACGGAACGGGGCTCTTGTACTACCGGGCGCGGTACTACAGGTCTGCGCTGCAGCGCTTCACAGCGCAGGATCCGATTGGTTTCGCGAGCGGTGTGACCAATCTGTACGTCTACGTAGGAGGCAATCCGCTCGGTTTCATTGATCCGCTGGGACTTACCGCGGGCGACCGCTTCCCTACCATAGACGATGCAGCCCTCGATGCGCTTCAAGGAGCCAACGCACGTACGGCGCAGACCGGAAATGAAGCCTACGGTGGAATTTATCGAGATGGAGATAAGGCCTGCCCCTACACGTATGACGGACCTTTTGACTCGGGACCGGTAGGCGGCTGGGTTGATTTCCCCTCCCTGCCAAGCGGAATCTATCACACACACCCCGGCGGCACGGGAGCATTCTCTGGCGACGATATTAGAATCGCTCGGAGGTTGGGCGGACCGAATTACATCATCGCTCCCGACGGACGTATGTTCAAGTACGACCCGTCGACGGATGATACTTCTCCGATTACGCCGCGCCACCCCCGACGCTGTGGTTGCTAACAGATAAGTGGTAGTCCGCAGGCACGGACCGGTAAGGCCGCTTATGATCTTCCACGCGAAGCCGAAAGCGTTCGAGCGCGCAATGCGATGGCGCTCTTTAAGACTCGGTTTCGGCAAGAGGGCGGAGACTTTGAACGTGACGCCCCGCGGCTACTGCCTCTCTCCGCGAGCAGTCTGGGTGATTCCGCTCATCAGCGTCGTCTTTCTGTGTGGCGCCTCCGGCGCAGGACGACAGGGCGAGCCATGGTGGCCTGCAAAAGGGTCGGTATCTCTTATTAGTCTGATAGCAAACCCGGAGAGGTATGACGGTAAACGAATCCGCACTACCGGTGTAGCGGTGATAGCGTTCGAGGAACTCATGCTGTACGTAACTCCGTACGACGCGCAGTATCACGTGTTCAATAACGGCGTATGGTTAGACCTTGATCATAAGCAAATTGCGGCGTGGCGAGATCTCAGCCATAAGATGGTCGAAGTCGAAGGAACTGTCCACATTCCTGTCCAAGGCAGCTACGGTTCATGTCCCAATGGTGCGATCACGAACATCACGTCGTTCAAGGCATATGATTTGCGACCGAAGCAGCGCTAGCCAGATTCGCTGCCTTGTACTGGGACGTTTTTTCCCATCGACAGCATCAGGATGCGCGTCCAGCGTGACAGCTGCCTCAGCGGCGCGAACCTCGGGATCTTCATGTACGACGGCCTTGGCCGGCGGGCGGCGAAAAGCATCAACGGGGTGACGACGCAGCATTTGCATGACGGGCTGAATCCGGTGCAAGAGCTGAACGGTGCGGGGGGTGCCTTCGGCCAATTTGCTGACCGGCCTCGGCATCGACGACTTCTTCCAGCGCACCGACTCAAGTGGGGTGCGGAGCTTCGTGACGGACATCCTAGGCAGCGCGGTTGCCTTGACCGACCCCAACGGCGCGATCGTAACGACCTACTCGTACGAGCCCTTCGGCCGCGCATCGGTGGGCGGCGCCGCAAGCACCAATCGCTTCCAGTTCACCGGTCGAGAGAACGATCTGGATGCCCTCTACTATTATCGGTCGCGCTACTACAGCCCTACCTTCCAGAGATTCATCTCGCTGGACCCAATCGGCTTCGCGGTCGGCGAAACTAATTTGTACGTGTACGCCGGCGATGATCCGGTTAGGTTTAGTGATCCTCTGGGACTGTACCTCGACCTGAACTTCGGTGGAGGCTACGGCTTGGGCGTCACTTTTGGTATCCAGATCGGCCGGCAAGGAATCTACCCTTACATTGGCGCTGCAGCTACGACTCCGGGTGGTGGCGGATCCCTGACGTGCGGTCCCGGAGAACCAGAACCGGGATGGCAGGCAGGAGCCCAACTGCAAGGTACTCCTGTAGCCTACCAAGCGGGCACGTCGTTATCGGGCAGTGGCGGGGCCTTCGGCGAGGCCGGACTCGGCTACGATGCGGGAGCGTCCGGAAGCTTATACCACCTATGGGGTCCTTTCACCCCGTTCGGTTTCAAGCCGAACTGGGTTCCTTCTTGTCCATTTCCGCCGTCTCGGAAACCCTGCGGCGGTTCATAGGGCCCTTCGAAGTCGCCCTAGCGTCGACTCATTCGAACCACTCGTCTCCGCTACCAAAACATGGAAACTGCATATTACTCATTAATGCACTTCGCCCTAGCGATTTGGTCCATTCTTGGCGGTCTCTTCCTCCTAATTTGGAACAAGAGAATCGCGGATCGTGGATTGGTGTTTCAGCGTGTACTTGGGGCGCTAATTTTCAGTGATAAGTTTTATCGCCTATTTTCCCGAATCGTCTGCATCGTTGGAGGACTCCTGCTCTCGGTTTTCGGCTGGCTATTACTCTTTGGAACGATCTCGTAGGTTGAGGAGAGCATTCGCGACCTATCACGCGCAGGGTGCAACGCGGTGTTCCGATCCTCGTTCTCGCGGTAATCTGAAGCCCGAGGGGGCTGCCTCATAACGGCCGACGATGGGTCTGAGGAACCTGGAGATGGCGCGAACCGATGTGGTCGACGTTCTTGGAACAGAGTGCAGCGGTGCAGGCCACCAGCGATGCGTGCAGTTTCGGCAAGCCAAGCGGCGCTGGCCATGCTCAACGCAGCAGCCACGGGCTTGACCTCGCCTCTCAATGATCTCTCACCTTGATCTTCCAACGGGTCTCCGTAAATGATCGGGACCACCCGCTCCGATTTGCACCTCGGACACCTCAATCTCTCGGGATTCTCCACCTGTATTCCTAAAGCCCGTCTATGCCGCGTGCGGATCCGGCCTCCTCGCACCGGGTACGAAGACCTCTTCGAGCACCTTACCGGGCACCGGGTAATCTTTCCATTTCGGTGTCTCAGCAGAGGGCCACGAGGTTTCCTCGACGTCGAGAACCCAGATGGTGCGACGCGACTTTCCCAGACGGTGCAAGCCCTGTCGGATGATGATGAACTGCTCGCCCGGCGCGAATACGACTTCCCTGTCCCGAGGACGTGGTGAGATCGGCCAGATCCTGACGCTCGAACAGCTTCGCATGCGAATCAACATGCTGCCGCCGTACTTGAGCGCGACGTTCATCTTCACGGAACAGCTGACAAAGGGCGGATCGCACAACATCAGTCCGACCCCATGCGACTTCACCCAGGCAGCGACATCCGCTGGCTTGACGGCTATTCCGCGGTAGACAATACCCCGATGCTTCGGCAGCTTGCTGAGCGCGGAAGCCAACTCGATCGCAGGCTCGTTGATCGAACGGATCAGTTCCTCGTCTCGCTCGGACGCGCGGGCGAGATCGGCGTTATGAGTCGGGGAAAGCTGCAGGCCGCCTCCCTGACGGACTGCGGCGATCGAGGTCCGATGCCAAGGCGTCAATTCGTGAAAGCAGAACGGCAGGTGTGCCGCAGAATCATCTAGGGAACCCACGCTAGCATACTAGCGCATCCCACACCGAACCTTGATATACCAGCGTTCTATTATTTTACCAAAATGGATCGAAGCGCTCGTCAACCACGGCTTTGTCAACCGCCGCTAGGGTGTCAACCGTCAACCGGAGAGCAGTTCGCACCAGACTGCGTCATCCGCCAACGAGTCTCCGAAATTCGGCATTCTCCGCAATGACTGCCAATATTCGCGCGATCGCGGGCGAGTTTGCATGCGTCGTGGCACCAGAGAATGCGAACACGATCCCACGTTGCGGCGATCGCAGCGATTTCTCTCTGCTTGGCAATCGCACGGTGCCACGAGATGATCAAGCCAATCGCGAATCATCAGAGAACTCACGCTTTCCGAAGCCAGTAGAGACATGATGGGCGATCCGGGTGTCGAAGTTCCGCAAGCGGCAAAACGGCTGGGCGCGAATTTGATCGTAATGGCAACGCACGGCCGGAGCGGCCCTGGTCATCTCGTTCTCGGCAGCGTTGCTGAAACCGTCGTACTAGAAGCCTCGTGTCCGGTCCTGACCGTTAGTCCGAAAGCAACGCGTCCCAAGGCGTCGCCAACGCCATCGCGCAGGAAACGGCGCGCATGAAAGAGCCGCTTCAGTACAATGGAAGACAGCCATGAAACCTCTGCCGCATGTTTATGAAGTGCATCTCGCAAGTGGCACCGAGGGCTACGCCAAACTGTCCGCTGGTAGAATGAGTGAGCTTCAAACCGTGCCACCACTCGACTTCGACGGCCGAGGCGACGCGTGGAGCCCCCAGCATCTGCTTCTCGCCGCGGTTGAAACCTGTTTTCTGTCCACGCTTCGTTCGGTGGCTCGGTCGTCGAAGCTCGCATTCCTCTCATCGGAGTTGTCCGGACCGGAAACGGTGGAGCGCAAGGATGGCGCGACGCGCTTCGCCGAGATCGTACTTCGGCCGCGCCTGCGACTCCCTGCGGGTGCGGACAAGGAGCGGGCTATTCGGATCGTCGAAAGGAGCGAGAAGGCCTGCCTCGTGTCCGCGTCACTCTCCGCGCCGGTCAGAATCGAACCTGAGGTCCTGATTGTTGGTGCATGCAGACCTAGCAGTTCATTCGAAGGTAACAGGGGCTGGCTACAGAGCAGACTTCCTTGGTCACGGCGGCTCTGTGCACCCTCGTCGCGGCTTGCGCGACGGCGAGCGCTTCCAGATCTGTGAACATCGAACGGCGACGCTTTCCAACTTGATGGGTTAGACCGGTTCAAGCTTTACCCATATCGAAGCAGTGCCAGGCGCAAGAAGATGCTTCGGTGCTGATTTGACATGATCCCGGTGACTTGTTAGTGGTCGTTCACTCACATATGGAGACGCTGGAACAGAAGCCGGATACGAAGCGACCGGCGATCGTACGAGCCGCCACCTCGCTCTTTGCGCAAAATGGCATCGATGCGACCAGCATGCGCGAAATAGCCAGCGCGGCCGGCGTGCGCGAGGCGGCCATTTACCGTCACTTTGCGGGCAAAGACGAACTCGCCCGAGAGATCTTCGTGAGCTGGTACGGCTGGTACTGCGGCGAACTCCACCGGATTGTGAGCGGTCCCGGCGGCGCTTTGAACCGGCTTCGCGAGATTGTTCGTCACGAGTTCGCGGCCGTGACGGAACATAGCGAGGCCTTTGTCTATTTCTGCGAGAACGAAGCGCGGTTTGTGCATCGCCTTCCGGTGGAGATCATGAGCGCCCGCCGGGTCTTCACAGCGTTCATTAAAGCAGGGCAAGCCCGCGGGGAAGTGAGGTCGGCAAGTCCCGATCTGCTCGCGGACATGTTGACTGGCGCGCTGTGCGCGGTCGCCTTGGCGTGGCTTCGCACGGGGCGGCAGAAAAAGCTGAGCGTGCAGCTTGCGGAGGTGGTGCAAGGCTGCTGGCGTATGATTGCGGCTTAAACGTATTGGAGAGGTTCAGGGAGGTAAGGAAAATGACACGCGAAGAGCAACTCATCCAGCGCTACTTTGATGCGTTCAACCGTCATGACATCGAGGGCGTAATGACCTGCTTCCATGAAAACCCGGTCATCATTGACGCCGATGGCAGGCGCAAGGAGGGCCAAGCGGAGGTCAGGCGTTCGTACGAGACAGAATTCGCTGTGTTTCCCGATGGTCATTGCGACTTGCGCATGTGCACCGGCAATAGCGGCCACGGGGTGGCGGAATCGCTGTTTCGAGGGACCCGCCCGCGCTCCGGCGAAGTGGTCGAGGCGATTGGCGCCGAGGTGCTCGAGATTGTTGACGGAAAGATCAAGGAGATCCGCGACTACCATAAGCTTGTAAACGCGAAAGCGGCCGAGAGCGGACTCCAGGCCGGGGCGTCGCGTTAACCACAAGGCCGTTTTCCCGAGGCTGCAGAACCAGCGGTCTGAGCCGTGAGGCCTCGCTGAATGCGGGGAAACGGCTTGGGTCGTGATTTGCTGAAGAATTGCGCCTTTCGGCTTCCTCTTGAAAGTGGCGACGCCGCAGATGACACCCGAAGAGGAACTTATTTTGCGTTATTTTGACGCGTTCAACCGGCACGACATCGATGCGGTGATGGCATGCTTTCATCAAGAGCCGGTGATCATCGATGTCGAAGGCGGACGGTTTGAGGGACGCGACGAGATCAGGCGACGCTTCGAAACCAGTTTCGCGCTGATGCCGGATTGCCGTTGCGATCTTTTCACTTTGACGGGGCATTCAGGCCGTGGCGTCGCCGAGTCCTTATTTCATCGGACCCGCCCGCGGTACGGAAAGGTGGCTCTGGAAATCGGGGCGGAAGTGCTGGAGATCGTCGATGGGAGAATCAAGGAGATCCGTGACTACCGTAGGTGGTTACCCGCGCAGGCGGCGCAGGGGCTCGCCGCGCTTTAGCGGGTGGCGCGCGCGCGTGCCGATGGCACCCGGAGATCGCGAAATTCCCTGTATTTTCCTTGCATAACAGAGAATTCGACACGAAGCGCAGTTCGAATCAGACTGCCTCATCCGCCAGCGAGTCTCGGTCTTCCGGATTCTCCAGAGAAGCGTGCGAAATTCCTGCGTTTGCTCGCGAGTCTCGATACCTCGCGGCACCGGAGAATGCGAACACGCGCCCGCGCGGCGATCTCACAGATTTCTCTCGGTTGCGCAATTAGTCGGGGCCATCAGACGAGCGCGCTAGCTGCGCCCATCGCGAATCACCGGCGAAATGATGCGCCACGGCTCGCCGAATTGTAGCGACTCGAACCACTGAGCTGTCGATACGCCGTGGATTCCATCCTCGATGGAGTCCGGTGGTCGCGGGGTACGATTCAGAAGGCGCGCAGAACCACGGAGTCGCGCGCCCGGCTGTGAGTTTCGGAGCAATGGTGGAGCGTATCGCCGGGTCAAACAACTGGCATGCACAATGCACATCATCTAGGCCGCCGGATATCGACAGGGAGGCGGCGCGATGGACGACAGAACATTCTTTAAGAAAGTCTCCGAGCGGATGCGAGCCGATGAACGACGCGCCGAGGCCGTAACGTTCGCCGTATTCCAGGAACTGCGCGACCGGCTAACCCCGGCTGAAGCTGACGACGTCGCCGCGCAACTCCCTCGCTCGCTCAAGATGTTGTGGCAGTCGTTCGACCGGCCCGGGCGCGCGGTGCGCCGGGTTCATGCTCGCCAGTTCATCGGCGAAGTGCGTCAAATCGCTGCTCTGCCAGACGACGAAGAGGCTGAACGGGTCGTGCTCGCTGTATTCAGCGCGCTGCAGGAATTGCTCGGCAGCCCGACGGGTCAAAAAGGCGAGGCATGGGACATCATGAGCCAGCTGCCGCTGGATTTGAAGCGGCTCTGGCTCGCCGCCGCCGAGGTGGAGAAGTCGTGAACAACATCCACCGGCACGACGCCGGCCTCCGGGCCGAGAAGCTCCGCGAGGTCGGCCGTGCACCCGACTCTTGGATCGGCGCAAGGCTTCAACCTGACCAGCTCCTACCCGTTCAGTTCTATGATCTGACGCGCCGGCGCGGCGTGCTCGACGGCGAGACGCGGCTCGCATTCGCCGTGCTCGAAGACGCGGTGCGCACCTACGTCAAGCACGCGCACAGTCCGCCGCGCCCATACCGGCAGGTGGAGCTCGATGAAGTTCGCGCGTGGTTCGATGTCAGGCGCGATGAGTCGCCGTTCTCGTTTCGGAACATCTGCGAGACGCTCGGCGTCGACTCCGACTCGTTGCGCGATCGGCTGGGGACGTTGAGGCCCGAGCATTTGTCGCGAAGAGCGCATCGCGCGGTGGGGCGCCGCTATTCGGTATTTGCCGCCGCGAAACGCAGCCGTCGCTCCCGACGCGGGCGCCCGGCCAGTCACAGCGCCATCGGCTGAGCCTCTTGGCGCAGTCGTCGAGGAGTCCTCCCTCGACCGCGCGCAACTCTCAAGAATGTGAGGCATGCGCATCGCGGTGCGGGCGACACTGCTCGAGGGATGGCGATTTCGCTGGCAGCTCGATTATTGGGCTTCAAGAAAGGCGCGGACCACGCGCAGGAACCGCTGAGTGTCGATGGGCTTCGCGGTGTAGTAATGAGCACCACCCGAACGCGCCCGCCGTTCGCCCTCCTCGGTGTGGACGGATGCGACGTAAACCTTCAGCGCGTCTGGCGCCGACCGCCGGATTTGCGCCTGCATCCATCCTCGGGTGTTCCCATCCACTCCATCATCGTCGAAGATGATGACCCGCAACGCCGCGCGTCCCAGCCACTCGCGCGCTGCCAGCACGTCGTTGCAGCGCGCGACCTCCCACTGCGGCGGAACCGCGCTCTCGACCAGGCTCGAGAGCGAATCATCCGATGAGTACACCAGCACGGTCATCAGTTGGACCTCGCGCTTCTGTTCGAACTGCGCGCCGGTTGATGAATGTGGGCGTCTGATACTGCGCGCCGCTCGCGATTGATCGCTTCGCTTCGTCACGTCGCAGGCCGTTCGGTCATTCGCGTTACTTCTTCGCTTTCGGCTTTTCCTCCTTCTTCACGCTGGCGTTCTCGGCGGAACTGCTCTTGGTTGCTGCGACCTCGATCGGCACCTTGCGCGGCGCCGCTTCCTTGGGCAGCGGCATCGTCAATTCGAGCACGCCATTTGAGTATTTGGCCTTGACGTCCTCCGCCTTTAGCCCCCGCGGCACGCTAATCGACCGCTCGAAGCTTCCGTAACTGACCTCGCGCAGCGAGTAATTGCGCTTGTGCTCTTCACGCTCATCGTGACGCGAACCGCTCACCGTCAGCATGTCGTTTGCGATCGTTATATCGACGTTCTTCGCATCAACGCCCGGCAGGTCCGCGCGCACGATCAGTTTGTCGCCCTCCACGAATGACTCGATTAGCGGAACGCCGCTACTCGGAGTGACGAGCTGCGGCCATCCGCCGCGGCGTCCCAACATTTGCTCGAATAGCTGATCGAACTCCTGCCTGAGCGCGTCGAATCCGCGCATCGGCGACCACAGTTGAAGCGCCATTGTGTCCACCTCCGTCGGCCCGCAGCCGGACCGTATCGAATTTCGAAACAAGGTTATGCGCAAACTGTGCCAATGGCTGGATCACGAATGGTCACGCGCACGACTGCGCTGGGTTGAAATTCTCCGAATTAAATCGCACTCTTGCATGGCGCTCGATGTTCCCGACGGTTCCACCGCGCGATTCCGAGTGTCGCCCTTCGCGCCAATGGCGGGTCCAATCGCCGCAATGAGTGCACGATCCAAATCTGAACCCTCCGAGCCGGCAACTGAGGCGTCCGCCGTGCCTCACGCAGGCCCGCAGCACTTTCATCTGTTGTGGGATTATGAGCTTGACGAACTGCGCGCGGTGTTCGACGCGATCAAGCGTCGGCGCGATGAAGTCCTTTCCACATGGTATCGGCTCTACGAGCTCCACTTCGGCGACACGCGCTCACTGACCGAGAATGAATTCCTGGAGATTTTCGGGTCGGAACTTGATGTCACTATTGACGACCTGATCGCGAAGAACATGGATCAGTTCGCCGCCCATGTCCGGCAGATCGCCGAAATCCTAGCTGAGCGCAAGGTGCCGTTTTCGGAGTTGATCGTGTCGATGCATCTTTTTGAGGAGAGTGCGAGCGGCGTGTTCCCGTCATCTCCGCCGCCGACGCACAACGTCCACCTGTCCTTCGACAAGCTAAGCCATTGCCGAATCATCATTCTCGCCGATACCTACTTTCGCTCGCGCACCGCGCTCGCAAACTCGCGCATTCAGGCACTCGAGCGTGAGGCGTCAAAGCTGCCGCCTGACGGACGCACCCGGTTTCGCGGCCTGATCGGCGCGAGTCCTGCGATGCGGAGGCTGTACGAACGCATCGAGGCGGTCGCGGCGACCCGCGGCACCGTCCTCATCGTCGGTGAGAGCGGGACGGGCAAGGAACTTGTTGCCCGCGCGATCCACGAGTGTGGGCCCAACCCCAACGTTCCATTTGTTGCATTGAACTGCGCGGCAATTCCGCGCGACCTGATCGAGAGCGAATTGTTTGGCTACAAGCGCGGCGCCTTCAGCGGCGCCACCGCAGAATACCTGGGATTATTTCGCGCCGCCGAAGGCGGCACTCTGTTCCTCGATGAAGTGACTGAGATGAGCCCGGAGACGCAATCGAAACTCCTGCGCGCGATCCAGGAACGAACCGTGCGTCCGGTCGGCTCAACGCGCGAAATCGCGGTCGACGTCCGTCTTGTTGCCTCCACCAATCGCGATCCTGAAGATGCCGTCGGCGGGGGCCGATTGCGCCAGGATCTCTACTACCGGTTGCAGGCCAACGTACTGCACATCCCTCCGCTGCGCGAGCATCTGGAAGAGGTGCCACTGCTGATTGAACACTTCATCGAGATCTTCAACGGACGCCGTGTCCGCGCGACTTCGGTTGAAGGAATCGGCGAAGACGCCCTCGCCGCGATGTGCCGGTACGAGTGGCCGGGCAATGTACGCGAACTTGCGAACGCGATCGAGAGTGCGTTCACCTTCGGACGCTCATCGGTGATCCAGCTCGAGGAATTGCCGCAGTCGATCTCGGGCAAACCGCCCTTGCGAAGGCAAACGCCGGGCGCCCCCGTGGTCGGCACGTTCGCCGACGTCGAACGAGACCTGATTCGCCGCGCGCTCGAACAGACCGAAGGCAACAAGGCGCGCGCGGCGAAGCTACTCAAGATTTCGCGCAAAAAACTCTACGCAAAGATCGCCAAGTATCATCTCGAATAGACCAGCCGAGGCTCGCGAGTTCCTTCTTCCTTCGGCCGGTCAAACCCTGCTGCCTGCCATGCTACCGCGGCGATTGCGACCAACGTCGCGAGCAGCCAGTCGCGCGCGCTGATGGGAGCTATCGCAAGCAGCGCCGCTGCGGGTGCGAAGTACATGACAACCGGAAGGCTGGCCGCGACGACCGCAATCACCGCCCAAAAGCGCGCTGCGCGCGGCAAGCTCATCCTCAACCAGGGTTTGTCACCGGCTAGCACCGACCAAATGAGGAGCAAGCTGCCGAGCACGACAACCGTCATCGCGACCGCGCGCGCGTAGGCTTCGCTGATATCGAGCCGCGCCGCGTACAGACCCGCGGCTCCCACCACAAGCAGGAACCCGCAAACCGCGCTGCGCAATGCGGGAGTGCGCGCCAGGATCGGGCTTGCCGGATCGTGCGGAGGCTCTCGCATCAGGTCACGCCCGGGATCCTGATTTTCAAATAGCAGTGCCGAAATCGGATGAACGACGAGTTCGAGCCACACAAGATTAACCGGCAGAAGCAAAATGGGCAGACCAGCTAGCGGTGCGACCAGCGCGAGTCCGACGACCATCACCTTGAATCCGACCAGGTAAAGGAACGCGCGCTGGATGTTGGCGTAAATGCGGCGCCCTTCTCGAATCGTACCCACCAGCGCAGCAAAGTCATCCTCGAGCAACACCAGACCGGCTGCCGCGCGTGCGACCTCGGTGCCATGACGCCCCATGCTGACGCCGATGTCGGCGCGGCGCAGCGCGGGTGCGTCGTTCACACCATCGCCGGTCATCGCGACTACTTCGCCCGCCCGCTCGAGTGTGTCGACGATTGCGTACTTCTGCTCGGGCCGTACCCGGGCGAACACGCTCGCCTTCCGAGCGATGATGGAAAACTCGCTCGGCGTCAGAGTGTCAAGCTGGTCGCCGGTCAGCAGCACGTCATCGTCGTGCCTGATTCCGGCTGCCTCGGCGATCGCATGCGCGGTAAGCACGTGGTCGCCGGTGATGAGCTTGAGCTTGATGCCCGCCGCCTGGCACTGCGCGATCGCGCTCGGAACCTCGGGTCTCAGTGGATCGTGGAATCCGAGCAGTCCGTAGAGTTGCAGTCCTCGCTCGTCGATGGCACGGTCGCCGCTAAACCGGCCAGCTTGCGCGCCTAATTCACGGCCTGCGACGGCGAGCACACGGCGGCCGTTCGCCGCGAGCTCCGCGTTCGTCGCGTAAGCCTGTTCCCGTTCCGCCGCGCTCACCACACAGTGCTCGAGGAGGCCCTCCAGGGCGCCCTTCGCCACGATTCGTTGCACCGGTCCCGTGCCGCCGGAGACCTTCTCCCACACGTGCGACATGTGTTTGCCGACCGGATCGAACGGATAGTCGAACACGATGCGCCATTGCGCGTGCACCGCTGCGACGTCAACTTTGTGCTCGGCGCAGTGTGCGATCATCGCCCGTTCTAGAGCATCCGCAGGCTCCGCTTCGCACGCGAGAACGGCCGCCTCGAGAATCTCCTCATCGGTCACCGCGGGACGCAGCGGTACGTGTTCATCGAGCGCGAATCGACCGGTTGTGAGTGTGCCGGTCTTGTCGAGACAGATGACGGTGGTCGCGCCAAGCGTCTCGACACTTGTAAGCCGCCTTACCAGCACCCCCGAGCGGCTTAGCCGCCACGCCCCAAGGCTCAGAAATAAGGTCAGGACCAGGAGGAATTCTTCGCCCACTGCCGACATCGCGAGCGTGATCGCGTGCAAGAATGCTTGAGCTGGCGGCGTTCCCATCGAAAGCCTGAACAGCAGCAGAGCTGCCGACACTGAGATCGCTGCCGCAACGATCACTCGAACGATTCGCCCGGTCTTGCGTTGCAACGGAGTCGGCGCTGTCTCGGCCATTGCGACCATCGCCGCGATCGCACCGTAACGAGTGTCTGCGCCGGTCGCCGTTACTTCGACGTAACCGATGCCCGAGAGGATGCGCGAACCGGCGAAGACTCTCGCGTTACCCGCCGCCCGGTCGGCAGTTTCATCCGGCGGCGCCTCGTCCTTTTCCTGTGGCTCGGATTCTCCGGTCAGCTGCGATTCGTCGGTCGAGAGATGCGATGCCGAACGCAGAACACCATCGGCATGCACAACGTCGCCTTCGCGCACCACCAACAGATCGCCGCGCACGACTTGCTCTGTTGCGATGTCGATCTCGGAGCCGTCGCGCACCACGCGCGCATGCGGCGCGACGGCTTGCGCCAGAGCGCTGAGTGCCGCGCGTGATCGAATTTCGAGCGTGACATCGACCGCGAGTACCGGAACCAGCGCGCCCAGCATTACGAATCCTTCCGCGCGCTCGCCCAGCGCGAAGTACAGTGTCGCGGCCGCGAGCAGCATCACCGCCATCGGGTCCGCAATCATGCGTGCGAGCTCGCGCACGCGAGCGCTCCGCTGATCGCAAACGAGCTTGTTGGGCCCGAATTTCTCCAGGCGTCGTCGAGCTTCGTCCGAGGAAAGCCCGCGCGGCTCCGAGGTCGTGTGCGCCGCCCCGGGTGACATCATGGCGGCTCGGGAGTGCGGTGCAAGATGCGCCGGGCAATCGTTGGATGGAAAGTGGGATGAAACGCTGACGACTGCGGCTAGTGGCGCCAGGTCGCGCGTAACGTGCCATCGTGCTCCCACCATGAGTAGGAGGCGCGCCCGCCGAAGGCCTTCTCCAATTCGCGCGCGATGCGATGGGCGAGCTTTTGTGAAGTGGTCAGAACTTCCAGGTTCGAACCGTCGAAGTTCATGGAGACTACGCGGCGCAGAGCCTGTCGCGACTCTGCCTGACGCGCGACGTTGCGGATGCGCCGGCGAATCTCCTCGAGATGTTCGCCGACGAAGTCACCGCTGGCGAGCACGCGCCCATACGACTCGCCGGTCGCGAGCTGGATGCATGCTGGGCAGCGCGTCCATTGCACACGGTCCATCAATTCGCGCGTCAGACGCCGGCCGTGGCGCCAGGTCTTGTTCGAATAGACCGCGCTGCAACGCTCGCACACCGCCGGCTCTCTGAGGCTCGGAACCTTTCGATCCGTCGGATATGCTTTGGCCGTGCGCGTGCCGCGGCGATTGAGCGCACGAATTAGTCCTTTGCCTTTGCGGCCGCGTTGGGGTTTTTCCCGCACTGCCATCGCTCCCTCCGTCAGGCCCCGCGCGCTGCGAGTGCGAGATAGGCGTCGAGCACGTCGCTACGGGTGATGATTCCCGCCAGCCGCCGCTTCTCAACCACCGGTAGCGCGCCGATGCGCTCCCGCCGCATGATTCGCGCCGCCGTCGCCATCGAGTCCGTCGGCTTGACGGTAATCGCATTTGTGGTCATGACCGTCTCAACCGTCATCTTCTCGGGGTCGGACACGATCACCCGGCCTTTACGCCCGGCTGCAGCCGCGGCCGCTGCGCCGACGGCTGCGCCCGCATCGCGCAAGTCACGGTCCGTCACGATTCCGAGCAGCCTCCCATTTGCGACTACGGGCAGCTGGTTGATTCGATGCTCTTCGAGCAGCGCTCGCGCGTGGCCAACGGAGTCGCGCGGCTTGATGGTATGGACGGCGAGTTTCATTCGATATTCGACGTTCTGATCCGTGGCCGGTCTCGCGCTGCGCCGCTTGCTCGCGACCTTGGACTTCACCTTCATCATCTCAGTTTCGCTCGATTCCGTCAGTCGTCGAGGATCTTCTGCGATGCTTCAACTACACTCAGCAGCGCTTTCAGAAGATCGCTCGCGGTCACGATTCCAACGAGTTTATCATCATCCACCACCGGCAGTCCGCCGATCTGATGCTTGAGCATCAGCCGCGCCGCATTCTCGACTGTGTCTGACGGCGAGACGGTGAGAACCGGACTGCGCATTGCCGCGCTGACCCGGGTCGCATCGAGGTAGCCGCCGTGCTCGCGAATGTCACGCTCGGTCAATATCGCGATCATCTTGTCGCCTTCGACGACGGGCAGCCGCCGAAATTTGCCCGCATCCATCGCCGCCTTCGCATCGGAAAGCTTGTCGTGCGGTCCGATTGTGACCGGGCCTGATGTCATGAGATTCGCTACCTGCATAGCACTCCTCCGCCTTGAACTCACCCGCGATGGAGCAAGTCGCTTGCCATATCGAGGATGCGTCAATCGAATTTGACGACGTCTGGGTTTTCCCAAGGTCGACGCCGATCTCCGCCGACTCGCTCTGAGACCGTTATCACGTATGGCGCGATCGGATACAACTCGACTGGCGTGAGTCCGCCATTGCGGTGCTCTTCGCACATCGATATCGAAACAGTTGGCGCCGATTGCGAAGCGTTGAACAGCAATCGTGGGCGGGCGGTTGCACGCGTGGTTTTGGCACGGGTATCGCTATCCGGTGGTTTGGTGCGCTGACTGCCGGAGACTAAGGGAGCTGCAAGACATGACGTTTCCGTACCGCCGCATTCTTTGTCCCATCGACTTCGATGACAACTCGCTCGCTGCGCTCGAGGTCGCCGCGAAGATGGCTCGCCAGCACGACGGCACGGTGTACGCCATTCACATCGTACCAATGATCCTTCCGCCGACCGGAATGCCGATCTACGTCGACTTGTACAAAGGTCAGGAGGAGCAAGCGAAGGCGAAACTCGCCGAAATCGCCCGCAAGCATCTCGCCGGCGTCAAGTACGAATTGCACACGAGCGTCGGCGATCCCGCAGGAGCGATCCTCAAGACGCAACGCATCACCTCCGCTGACATTATCGTGATGTCCACTCATGCGCGGCGCGGCTTCTCCCGCTTCCTGCTCGGTAGTGTCGCCGAGATGGTGCTGCGCGAATCGCGGTGCCCGGTCCTGACGGTGCGGCGTGATGAGCCAGATCGAAACCAAGTCGGGAGATGGATGTCTGCCAATCCTGTTACCGTGGCGCCAGACGAAAAGTTATCCTCGGTACACGCCAAAATGGTCGAGGGCAAATTTCGCTCCATGCCGGTCGTCAAAGATGGCCAGGTCATCGGCGTCATCACGGACCGCGATTTGCGCCGTCACGAAGGCTTCACGGAACACACCGAGGTCAGGCAGGCGATGAGCGAGCAAATCGTCACGGTCACGCCGCGGACCTCGATCGCCGAGGCGGCGCGGCTGCTGCGCGACCTCAAGATCGGCGGCCTGCCGGTCCTGGAAGGTAACGAGCTGGTCGGCGTTATCACCACGACGGACATCCTTGGCGCGTTGGCCGAGCACCAGTGAGCGGCTTCGATGTCCGCTGCGATGGCTTCGCAAGCCAAGCTTGGATTTGCGCCGGGTGGCACGGCTTCGCACCGCAGCCGATACTGGCGAACCTGCTACAACTCGCGGCTTCACGGTCGCGCTTTCGCAATTCCGCCGGCGCGCGTACGAAACTGGTCTCAACCGCGGTGTTCTCATGCGATGCGCGACTGAAATTCGGACCTACGAACAATCAGCTTGAGATCTCGCTCGATAGGTGATCGTGAGGAAACCGCGCCGGGTGGCGCGGCCTACTGGGCGGCTCTTCCAGTTGGCGGCGCGCTTGCGGCGCTCGGCACGGGCGCGCAAGGTCTCGCGACCGGGGAGGTCGACCGCCGCCTGGTGCGCTATGGCCCCAATCTTCTGCCTCGCCCGGTCGGGCGCGACCACGTCCGCGAGTTTGTCGGAAACTTCGTCCATCTGTTTGCGGTGCTGCTATGGGGCGGCGCGGCTCTCGCGTGGTTGGCGGGCACATCGGAACTCGCGATCGCGATAGTCGCCGTCATTCTGATCAACGGGCTTTTCAGCTTCTGGCAGGAGCACCAGGCGGAGCGCGCGGTTGAAGCGCTCCAGGCGATGTTGCCGCAAACCGTTACTGTTCGGCGCGACCGGTTCGAGTGCACCGTGCCCATCTCGCAAATCGTTCCCGGCGACGTACTCGTGCTGAGCGAAGGGCAGGCGGTGCCGGCCGACGCTCGCATCATCGTGGCGGAACAACTCCGCATCGACGCAGCGTCGCTCACCGGAGAATCGCGCCCGATGCCCCGTCTGGCGGAGCCAGTGGCCGCGAACGGCCGCCTCAACGTCGCGCTGGAAAATTTGGTGTTCGCGGGCACCACCATCATCGGCGGACGCGGCGAAGCTGCTGTCTATGCCACCGCCGGGGCAACCGAATTTGGCCGAATCGCGCGGCTGACGCACGTTCAAGTCGAACGGCCGAGCCCACTTCAGCGCGAACTCGTCCGCATCACTCGCGTGATCACTTTTATCGCGGTCGCTACCGCGGGGCTCTTCTACGCGCTCGGTGTGATGTTGGCCGGAATGCCGCCCGCGGCCGGGTTCATCTTTGCAATCGGAATAATCGTGGCCAATGTGCCCGAGGGCTTGCTGCCAACGCTCACTCTTTCGCTTGCATTTGCCGTGCGTCGCATGGCGGCGCGAAACGCAATTGTGAAGCGTCTGGCCGCGGTCGAAACCTTGGGCGCCACTAACGTAATTTTGACTGACAAAACCGGCACCCTCACCGAGAACGAGATGACGGTGCGCGAAGTTTGGACACGCGAGGGTCGCTTCAATTTCGCCGGTGGTGGTTACGACCCTTCAGGCGGTGTTGAAGCGGATACCGAATCGGACGAGCGGAGCCGGGGATCGCTGATGAGAGCGCTCACAATTGCTGCGCTCTGCTGCGATGCGCACCTTCTGCCGCCCGCCGAGCCGGACGGGCGATGGAAGATCGTCGGCGATCCGACCGAGGCGGCGATCCTGGTCGGCGCGCGCAAGCTCGGGATCACTGAAGAGTCACTTCGCGCTCACACCCGTCTGTGCGAACTTCCATTCGACTCGGTGCGCAAGCGGATGACGATCGTGCATCGAATCGGCGGTGATACGGTCGCGTGCGTCAAGGGCGCGCTTGGTCAGCTGCTCCCGCTGTGCACGAAGTGCAACTCGGCAGACAAGCCGGTGCCGCTCGACGCGGCGATCCGTGACGAGATAACAGCCATGCACGCGGCGCTCGCGTCACGTGCGATGCGGGTGCTCGCGGTCGCCAGCCGCGTTCTCGACGCCACTGCTGCGGCGAACGGCGTGTGGCGCACAGACGGCGTGGAACGCGACCTCACGTTTCTGGGGCTGATCGCAATCGAAGATCCGCCGCGTCCCGAGGTCTCCGCGGCGATCGCCGCCTGTGGCGAGGCCGGAATTCGCGTCGCGATGGTAACGGGCGATGATGCGCTAACCGCGAGCGCGATCGCCCGGCAAATCGGTCTCTGCCGTACCGCGCCCCGCGTGGTGACTGGCGCAGAACTCGACCGCATGGGCGACATCGAACTCGATCGCGTCATTGGAGAGACCGATCTCCTCTTCGCCCGGGTCGCGCCGGATCACAAGCTTCGTCTGGTCGCGGCGTTTCAGCGCACCGGAGCCATCGTTGCCGTGACCGGCGACGGTGTGAACGACGCGCCTGCGCTGAAGCTCGCAGACATCGGCGTCGCGATGGGCGCGACGGGCAGTGACGTCGCGCGCGAGGCGGCTGACATCGTGCTCGCCGATGACAACTTCGCGTCGATCGTGGAAGCAATCCGCGAGGGCCGCGGCGTGTACGACAACGTGCGCAAGTTCTTGACCTACGTGCTCACCAGCAATGTTCCGGAAGCGGTTGCATTCATCACGTTCGCGCTGCTGGGCGTGCCGCTTCCGCTAACCGTGATGCAAGTTCTCGCGATCGATTTGGGCACCGACATCCTGCCCGCCCTTGCGCTTGGCATCGAACCGCCGGAGCACGACGTGATGCACCGACCGCCGCGGTCACGCAATGAGCGGCTTCTCGACCACGCCACTCTGGCTCGAGTGTATTGCTGGCTGGGTCCGCTCGAAGCAGTCCTCGCGGTCGGCCTCTACTTCTTCGTGCTCCGCTCGGTTGGTTGGCATCCGGGGACGATACTCGCCGCCGACAGTCCACTTTATCGCATGGTCACGACCACGACGTTTCTTGGGATCGTCGCGTGTCAGGTCGGCGCGCTGTTCGCCTGCCGATCGCGTCGCGAGTCGGCGTTCGCTCTGCCTCTGCTCGGAAATCGGCTTCTCTTGGCCGGTGTCATTGTCGAGGTCATGTTGGCGTTGACAGTCGCTGCTGTGCCTGAGGTCGGCTCAATGCTGGGCTTTGCATCGCCGCCGGGACGCGCGTGGTTCCTTTTGGCACTCTTCGCGCCGGCTATGATTTTCGCTGAAGAAATACGAAAGTCTGCGGCCCGGGTTGCCGGCCCGCGCGATGCCGCAATCGCGCCGCCGACGACTGCGTCAAAACACCACTCGACCAAACACATATCTCCTCAACGTCTGTAGCCGCGCGCTCGAGGCCTCATCAGACTTGCCCGCGCCAGGACCGCACGAGTTGATTGCGTCGGCGACCGGGACGGCACACTTGATGCGTACTTCGCGGCTCAATCGACACTCTGATCAAGGAGCACATCACCGTGGAAACAAGATTGGAAATGTGGTCGCCATCCCGTCAGTTGGAACGCTTGCGCGACGAAATGGACAAACTCATGGAGCGGTTCGGAATCAACGGCGACTGGGTCAAACAGTTGACCGCGCCTTCTCGGAGGCCGCCGATCGAGTCGGTTGTTGAGGGAAACACGCTGGTCATTCGTGCGGATCTTCCCGGAATCGACCCCAAGAATGTCGAAGTGACAGTGGCCGGGAACACGCTCAACATCCGCGGCTCGCGGGAAGAGAAGCACGAGACGAAGAAGCCCAACTTCATCAGGCGCGAACTGAGCTACGGGAGCTTCGAGCGATCCATCGAGCTTCCGCAGGGCATCAAGGCCGATGATTTGAAGGCCACTTACAACGATGGTGTGCTCGAGCTGACGGCTGCGATGCCGAAGGAGCTGTCGGCGAAGGAAGTGAAGGTCCAAATCGGAAACGGCGTGACGAAAAAGAACCGGGCGAACGGACCCAAGCAGAAGTGAGCGCAGCGTCCTAAGCGGTCTGGAGGCGGCGCCGCCGCGTCGGCGCGAAATTCGTAGTCAAAGCCTCGAATCGGAGAAGGAGTACCTCATGAAAATCGAACAAATCATGACCCGGAGCGTGAAGGTCTGCCGTCCGGACGACACGCTCAATTACGCCGCCCAGTTGATGTGGGAAAGTGACTGCGGGTGTTTACCGATCGTCGCCAGTAACGGTGACGGCAGTGTCGTCGGCATGATCACGGATCGCGACATATGCATGGCCGCGTATACGCAAGGCAAGCCGCTGAGCCACATACCGGTGGCGGCCGCGATGGCTCGGACAGTAATCGCGTGCCGGGCCAGCGATGGGGTGAGCCAGGCCGAAGCCCAAATGCGTGACAACCAGATTCGGCGCCTCCCGGTGCTCGGTGCGGACGGCCGGCTCGCGGGAATCATCACGATCAATGACATCGCTCGCGAAGCCCGGCGTGAGGCCTCCACGAGCGGCCGCAAAGAAGTGGGACAGCAGGATGTCGCGGAGACGCTTGCGGCGATCTGCCTGCCGCGCTCTCCGCGCGAGGTCGCAGTGGCCGCCTGACATACCTGCGCGCGCACCGGTGCGCGCAGTGCGGATGAAACGCAGCGTCACCAGTGCATCCGGCGGAGTCATGTCTCCCGCACCGGAGTGACATTTCGGCACAGTGCAGAGGTGCGGAGCGTCGAGATGCAAAAGCAGCTTCGCTCGCGCGCGAGTTCAAGATGCGCAGGGTCCGAATTACCAGCGAGATGCGCGCGCACTCGTTGATTGCGCCAGCTAGCTTGCTCTCACGACTCAAAACGCCCTCCGGACAGGAGCATCATCGTGGTCAACTCACCTTCCCGGCTCCACTCCAATCGCGCCGCCATCGTACTTGCCGGAGGTGACGGGACGAGACTCCGCGCGCTTACGCGCAAAATCGTCGGCGAGGAAATTCCGAAGCAGTTCTGCGCGGTGACCGGTCCGACGACGCTTCTCGAGGAAACGCTGGCGCGCGCAGCGCACGCCGCGTGTCCGGCCCGGATCGTCACCGTGGTCACGCGCTCGCACGAACGCCACTACGGACCGTTGCTCCAACGTGTTCCCCCAGAATGCGTGGTTATCCAGCCGGACAATCGCGGCACCGCGCCTGCGATCCTCTATGCCCTCATGCGGCTTTGCGATATTGCTCCCGACTGCGCAGTCGTACTCTTTCCCTCCGACCATTACTTCAGCGATGAGGCCGCGTTTATGTGCCATGTCGTCAGCGCGTACGAAGCCGTTGAACGACGGCCCGAGCTGGTCATCCTCCTCGGCATCACTCCGACAAACTCCGAACCGGGCTACGGATGGATCGAGCCTGGCGCACCAATCGGAGTGAAGGGCGTGCCTCTGCGGTTCGTGCGTCGTTTTATCGAGAAGCCCAACGCAGTCGTGGCCGACAAGCTGTTGCGCGGCGGCTCGCTGTGGAACAGCTTCGTGATCGTCGCGCCGGTCTCGGCGCTGCTCGGCATGTTCATCGTCGCAATGCCCTACCTGTACAAGCGCTTTAGCGCGGTGCGTCGGACTCTTGGCACCGAGTTCGAACGTCAGGCGATCGAGCGCATATATGCGAGCCTCGCCAGCACCAGCTTTTCGGCAGAAGTGCTCGCAAAACGCTCGGCAAACCTCGCCGTGCTGCCTGTGCCCGACATCCAGTGGAGCGATCTCGGAGAGCCGCGGCGCGTCATCGAAACGCTCGCGCGGATGGGAGTTCAACCACGATGGGCAGCTGCGTAAAGCTCGAGTCAGGGCGCCGCCGAAGCTTGCGCTCGCGCAAGCTTCGCGGGCATGTCAGGGTCGTGCGGGTCAATTCATTCGCTCACTTGAACGGCGTGCCTCTAAAGCCACCGAGGACCAATTTAAAGGATCCGCACTGGATGCTGAGCGTGCTCGGCGCTATTGCGATTACGGCGCTGTGCTGGGCGGCGTTCGCGCTGCGCTAAAGCCGGGAGGCCTGCAAGGACGTGTCGCGGGGAAGTCGTCGAGGTGATGGAGGTGGCCGGGGTCAAGCGGCGCGTCGCGCGCCTGCGCCCCTTCGCCGTCATCAAGGGGTGACAACGATGCGGCACCAAGGGCGTGCGATTTGTCTGCGTACAGCGCGCGTGAGCGCGATTCATTTTCGAACGCTTGGTTCTCGCGCGCGGCGCCGCGCAAAGAGGTGAACTATGGCCATCTACGTGATGCTCACGAAGCTATCGCCCGAGTCACTCACGCGTCCCGAGTCGGTCATCGAACTCGAGCGGCAGGCCGAAAGCCGGATCAAATCGGAATGCCAGGGCGTGAAGTGGATCGCCAACTACGCCACTCTGGGACCGTACGACTACCTGGACATCTACGATGCGCCAGATGTTGAGACCGCCACCAAGGTCGCACTGCTGGTGCGTTCATTCGGCCATGCAACGACTGAAACATGGCTCGCCACGGAATGGGATCGCTTCGCCACGCTCGTGAAGGAAATGAAGGGCTAGCAAGGCGAGCCGGCGCTCTAACCAGCGGATTCGCGCGAGGGACGGAAGATGCAACGACCACTTCAGATCACCGCACGGAATTTCGAACTGACCCCGGCGATCGAGGGCGAGATCCGTCGGCGGGCAGAAGGTCTCGAACGCTTTTATCAGCGGCTGACGGGATGCCATGTCGTGCTCGAGGCCGCGGTTGGACATCATCGCAAGGGCGGCCCTTTCAAGGTCAGGATCGATCTGCGCGTTCCGGGACGCGAACTTAGCGTTACGCGCCAGTCCGACAAGGATTTTCCGCTCGCGACTCGCGACGCGTTCGACGCGGCAGTCCGCCTCCTTGAGGATTACGCGCGCGAACAACGCCTTGCGGTTAAAGCGCATGAACCGCAGCCTCACGCCCGCGTCAGCAAGTTGCTACCGAAGGAAGGCTACGGCTTCATCGAAACGCCTGACGGCCGCGAGGTCTACTTCCACCGCAACAGCGTGCTCAACGACGCATTCACGCGTCTCGAGATTGGGACGGTTGTGCGATTCGAAGAAGAGCTTGGAGAAAAGGGGCCGCAGGCAAGCACTGTGGCCATCGCGGGGAAGGGCGGCTGAAGCGCACCTGCCGAATCACCTATCACTCGCGGTAGGCCGAGCCTCTTCGGCCTCGCGTTCAGCTACGGCGCTGAGCTGCCTGCCAAAGGCGCGAGAGATCGAGGAAGGCACGCAAGATGTCCGTCGAGGTTATGATGCCGATGAGCCGCTTATCATGCACCACCGCCAGCGCTCGAACTTTCTGCTCCAGCATCAGCGTCGCCCCATCTTCTACGCTCGCCGATGGCGCGATCCCCACCGGATTCCCGGCCATCGCCGCGTTGACGCGTGTCGAATCCAAGAAGCCCGCATGTGGTCTGATCTCGCGTTCTGTAAGCATTCCGACCAGGCGTCCCTCCTCAACGACTGGAAGATGGCGAATGCCTTCGGCGTTCATTAATGCTCTTGCGGCGGCGAGTGTGTCGCGCGGTGAAATTGAGGTGGGATTCGGGGTCATTCGCTCGGCTATCTTCATGTGAGAGTCCTCGCACCTTGAAGATGCGCCACGCGATGAGGCTCAATATTTCAGGCGAAGCGACTCACCGTGGCGTTACCCTTAAGAGGTAAGCAAGCACTCTGCCATCGCCCACCGTCATGGCGCGCTTGAATCATTCCCCTCGACCGATTCCGCAGACGCTCGAGCCTCTGATCGACATCGCGCTCGATATGCGTTGGAGCTGGAACCACGCCGCCGACCGGCTTTGGGAAGCCGTCGAACCAGAGCTTTGGACTGCGACTGGGAACCCGTGGGTAGTTCTCGAAAGCGTCTCTAATTCGCGTCTCAACCAACTCGCGGCTGACGAGGCTTTTCTCGCCGCACTGCGTCGCCAGGTCGCGTCGCGCCACGAGTATCTGAACGCCTCGACCTGGTTCAGCCGGAGCCACGGTCGGGAGAAGCTGCGCGGGGTCGCGTATCTCAGCATGGAGTTTGGGCTGTCGGATGCGCTGCCCATCTACTCGGGCGGTCTAGGCATACTTGCCGGGGATCACATGAAGGCTGCAAGCGACCTGGGCGTGCCCGTCGTAGGTGTCGGTCTGCTTTATCAACAGGGGTATTTCCGTCAGGCGATAAGTGCTGTCGGCGAGCAGATCGAGTTTTTTCCGTACAACGCGCCCGCAATGCTGCCGATCAGCCTGCAGCGTGATCCACATGGAGAGTTGCTTCGAATCAATGTCGAACTCCCGGGTCGAGATTTGAATCTCCGGGTTTGGCGGGTCGTGGTTGGTCGCGCCACGCTCTACTTGTTGGACAGCAACGACCCGCTGAATACGCCAAACGACCGCTCGATCACTTCGGAGCTGTACGGCGGCGGTCCGGAAATGCGGCTGCAGCAAGAGATCGTGTTGGGCGTTGGAGGATGGCGGTTGCTCGAGGCGGTCGGCGAAGCGGTTGACGTGTGCCACCTCAATGAAGGTCACGCTGCTTTCCTCGTGCTGGAACGTGCGCGGAATTTCGCCGCGCGAAACGGTAGGTCGTTCGCCGCTGCGCTTTGGGCGACTCGCGCGGGCAACCTCTTCACAACGCACACACCGGTCGCTGCAGGCTTCGACCGGTTCGAGCCGTATCTGTTTACACAGTACTTCGAGGCCTACGCGGCGCGGCTAGGCATCAGCATTGACGAACTGATGGCGCTTGGGAGGGTGAATCCTGACGACTCGGGCGAACCATTCAACATGGCGAATCTCGCGATGCGCGGATGCGGCCGCGTCAATGGCGTAAGCCGTCTCCACGCCGAGGTCACCCGCAGGATCTTTGTGCCGTTGTTTCCCCGATGGCCCGAGGCCGAAGTGCCGATTGGCCACGTCACCAACGGAGTGCACGTTCCGACTTGGGATTCGGCCGCAGCCGACACCGTTTGGACCGAGGCGTGCGGCAAGGAACGCTGGCTGGGTACGCTTGAAGGACTCGAGGCCAACGTCTGCTGCCTCACCGACGAAGCGTTATGGTCGTTCAGGAGCCGGGGGCGAACCGAGCTCGTTGACTCCGTCCGCAAGCGCGCGGTTCGTCAGCGTGCTACCTGGGGGCAAAGCGAGCAGGATCCAGTTCGTCTTGCTCACCTGTTTGATCCGAACATTCTGACCCTCGGCATGGCACGCCGCTTCACGGCGTACAAACGGCCAAACCTGCTATTGCACGATGCCGATCGTCTCGCTCGGATCCTTACGAATCCGGAACGACCGGCACAGCTGGTCGTCGCCGGCAAGGCTCACGCACGCGACGTTGAAGGGAAGCGGATGGTGCGGCAATGGATTGATTTCATGCGCCGTCCGGACATCGCGGGCCGCGTACTCTTCATCCAGGACTACGACATGGCGGTCGCAAGCGAATTGGTGCGGGGAGTTGACATCTGGATCAACACGCCGCGCCGTCCGTGGGAGGCCAGCGGCACCAGCGGGATGAAGGTGCTGGTAAATGGCGGACTGAATCTCTCCGAGCTCGAAGGCTGGTGGGCCGAGGCGTTCACGCCCGAGGTTGGCTGGGCGATCGGTGACGGCAAAGAACACAATTCCGATCCGAGCCATGATGCCGCCGAAGCCAACGAGCTGTACGAATGTTTCGAGCGCGAGGTGATCCCTGCCTTTTACGCACGCGACGAGCGTGGCATTCCGGTGGGTTGGGTCGCCAAAATGCGGGAAAGCATGTCGAAGCTCACCCCGCGCTTTTCGGCCAATCGAATGGTCCGCGAGTACACGGAGTACTGTTATCTCGGCGGCGCCAGATCGTATCGGCGCCGCGCCAATGAAGACGGCAAACTAGGCGCAGAACTCGAGGCTTGGTCGCGAATGTTGTCGCTCCACTGGTCGGGTCTTCGATTCGGCAACCTCTACGTGCATCAGGAGTCCGACGAGACCGCGTTCCGGGTGCAACTCTATCTGAGCGATCTGGATCGCGACGCGGTGCGTGTCGAGCTATACGCGGACGCGATTGACGGCCGGCTATCGGAGCGGATTCCGATGTCGCCCCTCGAACCGATTCCCGGCGCTCACAACGGATTTACTTACGGTGCGAGAGTTCGGCGCACACGCAGCGCGGATGACTACACGCCGCGCGTCGTCGCGCATCACCCCGATGCGCACCTGCCGCTCGAAGCATCCAACATCCTGTGGTACCGGTGAGGTCGGAGCGCAGTTGAACTCTTGCCGCGCGTCGGTATCAAACTGGCCCTGCCTGATGGCGCGATCGGCGCCACAGGATGTCCGATTCGAATTATCGCCGTTTCTTCTGGCCCCGTCGAACTCGGGCTGTCACCGCGAACATGGGGGTGTGCGTCGCCGGGGGGGTATGCACTACCCATTCAGAGCGTTGTAACGTGCACTAACGACGCCGGCACTGCCGCTGACTCGGTTCGCCAACAACCGACTTTACGCGGCTCCGCGCGCGAACAAATTCGAAGGACACTCTAGCAACCCTCAAGTCACGCACTACTGACATGTACGAATCCGAGTACAAATCCAAACTGATGACGCCCGCGCAGGCGGTGCAGCTCATTCCTGCGCGCGGCAAAATCTCGATGGGAATGGCGGTCAGCGAGCCGCCGGCATTGCTCAGCGCGCTGGAAGATCGAGTGAAGGCCAGAACGATTGAGGAACTTCGCGTCTACTACTCGCATTCTGTGCCTGCCGCCGCGAGTACGATTCTCAAGTACGAATACATGGACGTGATCAAGCCTCACGCATTCTTCCTCACCGGGACCGAACGCTACCTCACCAAACGCGGACTACAGGACAGCAGGAGAGTCGTTTTCTACGTGCCGGGCAATTTCAGCAGCATGCCGCAGACGCTCGCGGAGATCGGCATCGACGTGTTCATTGTCATGGTCGCGCCCATGGACAAGGCGGGATTCTTCAGTTGCGGAACCAACGGCGATTACACCATTCCGACCGCGCGAAACGCCAAGCTGTTGATCGTCGAGGTCAATCCCCGAATGCCGCGAGTGTTCGGCGATTCAGCGATCCATATCTCGGACATCGAGGCGATCATCGAGCACGAGAGTCCCCTGGCCGAGTTGCCTTCGCGCCCTCTCAATGATCTCGACCGCACCATCAGCAAGCTAATCGTCGAGATGGTGCCGGATCGCGCTACGCTCCAAGTCGGAGTGGGTGGAGTTCCGAACGCGGTCTGCGCCGGGCTGGTGAATCACAAGGACCTTGGAATCCATACCGAGCTCATGTCGCCAAGCATCGTAGGCCTCATCGAGGCGGGTGCTGTGACCAATAAGTACAAGCGCATCAATCGCCACAAAAACGTGTACACGCTGGCGGCGGGCGACCGCGCCTTCTACGAGTTTCTCGACAACAATTCCAGCATGGAGCTTTACGCGGTCGACTACGTGAACGATCCATTTGTGATCGGTCAGAACGAACGGGTCGTATCGATCAGCGCATTCCTGCAAGTCGGTTTGGATGGCGAAGTGAACGCCGAAGTGGTTCAAGGTCGGCAGTACAGCGCGCCCGGCGGCCAACTCGACTTTGTTCGCGGAGCTCAGTTATCGAAGGGCGGCAAATCGATACTCACCGCATATTCCACGGCGGTGAATGGCGCCGTGTCCCGCATCGTGTCGAAAATCGAGGGACCAGCGACAGATCCACGCGCGGACACGCAGTACATCGTTACCGAGTACGGAGTTGTCGATCTTCGCGGCAAATCGACAACCGAGAGAGCCAGGGAGCTGATCGAGATCGCTCATCCAAAGTTCAGGGAGGAACTCCATCGGCAGGCGAAGCAGATGGGTTACTTCTGAAAGCGCACGGCCCGGCGCTTTCCGCTCGGCCTGATCGTGAAGCGCGAGGACGCGGCCCCCGAGGGTTCACCTCCGACTGCGAATCAGGTGGCCGTCGGAGAAACGGGCGATCATGCGTCCGCCACAGCGCGGGTGCGTGCCGACTCCTGAGCTTCCGCTGCGGCGATGTGCTGCTTCACGCGAATGAAACTATCTGGCGCCACCGAAACTGAGTCGATTCCCGCCTCAACCAGTATTCGCGCGAACGAAGGATGATCGCTCGGCGCTTGTCCGCACAGACCGACCTTGCGATTGCGCTTGTGGGCAGAGCGGATCACGCTCCTGATTAAAGTGGTAACCGCCTCGTTCTGCTCGTCAAACAGCGGAGCGAGACGCTCCGAGTCGCGATCGACGCCGAGCGTGAGTTGCGTCAGGTCGTTGCTTCCAATCGAGAAACCATCGAATCGTTCGGCAAACTGTTCCGCAAGGATCACGTTCGACGGTATCTCGCACATCACATAGACTTCCAAGCCGTTTTCCCCGCGCTTCAATCCATTCCCCGCCATCGTCTGAAGTGTCTGGTCCGCCTCCGCCGGAGTTCTGCAAAACGGGATCATGACGATCACGTTGGGCAGCCCAATCTCCTCACGCACTTTACGGATCGCCCGGCACTCCAGCGCAAAGCCGTCGCGATATCCTTCGCTGTAGTACCGGCTTGCCCCTCTCCAGCCGAGCATCGGATTCTCTTCAGTGGGCTCGAACTCGCTTCCACCAATGAGCCGCGCGTACTCGTTGGTTTTGAAATCGCTCATCCGCACGATCACGGGATCGGGATGGCGAGAAGCGGCGATGCGCGCGATCGCAAAGGCGAGATTATCGACAAAGTATCGCGTCTTGTCCTGGAATCCGCGCGTGAGTTGAGCGATTTGTCGGCGGGCGGAACGATCCTTGAGCTTGTCGAAGTGTACCAACGCCATCGGATGGATCTTGATCATGTTCGAGATGATGAACTCTATCCGTGCGAGCCCGATTCCGTCCGCCGGCAAACGCCACCACCGCATCGCCGCCGCGGGATTCGCCATGTTGAGCATGACTTTGGTCCGGGTTTTCGGAATCCGCTCGATTGAGGCATCGCGAATCTCGACATCGGCAATTCCTTCGTAAACGAATCCCTCGTCTCCCTCCGCGCATGAGACGGTAACCTGCTGACCGCTCCTGAGTACCTGCGTCGCCTTCCCGGTGCCGACCACCGCGGGCAGGCCAAGTTCGCGGCTCACGATCGCCGCATGCGAGGTTCGCCCGCCGTGGTCGGTGACGATCGCTGACGCGCGCTTCATGATCGGCATCCAATCGGGATCGGTCGTTCCAGTGACGAGAATCGCGCCGTCTCTGAAGTTCGCGATTTCGGATGGGCTGCGCAGCTTGCAAACCCGCCCCGTGGCAATTGCCTGTCCAATGCTCAGACCGCTTAGCAGCCTGCGTCCCCTTCGCTTCAACGAGTACGACCTGAGCGATGCCGCCTCAGTGCGTGACTCGACTGTCTCCGGCCGCGCTTGAACGATGAATAGCTCGCCTGTTTCGCCGTCCTTCGCCCACTCCATGTCCATCGGGCGGCCATAGTGCTCCTCGATTGCCACTGCCCATCGCGCGAGCTTGAGCACCTCGGAATCAGCGAGCACGAACGCCGCCCTTTCCTTCTTGGAAGTCGCGACGGAGGTGGTGGTCTTCCGCCCACTATGTCCGTAAACGATCTTCTTGAGCTTCGCACCGAGGGTCTTTTCGAGAATCGGGACGAAGGCACTCTGATTGAGCAACGGTTTGAAAACCACGAATTCGTCCGGATCAACTTCGCCCTGGACGACAGACTCGCCAAGACCCCACGCGGCGTTTATCAGAACCGTGCGGGGAAACCCGGTCTCGGTGTCGATAGAGAACATCACACCGGCGCATCCCTTGCCGGATCGGACCATCCGCTGAACTCCGACCGAGAGCGCGACCTTCAGGTGATCGAATTGATGATTCTCGCGATAGACGATGGCGCGGTCCGTAAACAACGATGCGAAGCAGCGTCGGCACGCGTCGAGGAGGTTCTTCTCGCCGCGAATGTTGAGGAAGGATTCCTGCTGACCCGCAAAGCTGGCTTCAGGCAAATCCTCCGCGGTCGCGCTGCTCCTGACGGCGACGTCGAGATGCTCGTTTCCTGCCCGTTCCGCTAGCTTGCGGTAGGCACTCGAGATTGCCTGCGCCATTTCGGAAGGAAACTCCGCATGGGCAATGGCCCGCCGAATCAGGTTGCCCGCGGCGCCCAGTGACAACTTGCCGCGCTTGAGTCTTCCGAGGGTCTCGGCGATCAACGGCCGCAGATCGTTCGCATCGAGCAAGGCCCAGTAGGCCTGGGCGGTGATCGAAAACCCATCGGGCACCGGTATCCCGCGTCCGCTCAGATTGCGCGTCATCTCGCCGAGCGAGGCATTCTTGCCTCCCACTCTCGCGACCTCGGACGACGCCGGATCCGAGAACCATGCGACGTAATCGGCGCCGTTGCTCATGTCCTCGGCTCACTTTCTTTCAAGCCGTCCTGACCGACGCCCGGCAACTCGACTGCCTGCGAGATGGCGCGATCGGCGTCACTTCTGTGCATTCCGGCCCATTTGCTTCGTCATCGCGTGCGGTGCCGCCGACGCGTTGGCTCGTCGGGTTCGTAATGGGCGATTTTCTTGTAGATGCCCATCACGATTCGATAAAAGCGGTCGCCAGTCACGCGCGGATACTGCTTTCGCGTTATCTGTTTGGCGCGCTCCCACGCGATTTCCTCTTCCGGAGTGCGGACGACGTTTAGCGGTGTTGCCATGGCATTAGCGGCGCCTTGCGCCTCGCCAACAGAACGAAGCACGCTTCGTACCTACGCCGCGGCTTCGCCATTGGCCGGCAGCGCGATCCTCCGGATGACTCGCGCGACTATACGGTCGCAGCTCCGCTGAGGCTATTCGCTCGCGCGCTACGACTGGTCCTGCGCGCCAGTGTTGCCGAACGCACCACGGGCCATCCGAACTGGTGTTCTTCTCGCGCGATTCCGTCCGCTATTGGAGCAGAAGCCCCGGCACGCTCAGTGCTACCCCTCACCCTGAGTGCATTGATGGCAGGTACAAAATTGGAAAAGCAAGGATCCGGCAAAGCGAACAAAGTGGCTGCCAAACGGTCGAACGATCTCAAGCGCGTCCTTACCGCCCTTCGCGACCGCGTAGTGGCGCGCATCCGTGAATTGCGCCGCGACCAGGACGCCGACGTAACCCCGTTGCCCGCCGATGAGATGGACGTCGCGCGCTCACTCGCCGACGTGGAGACCCACGCCGGATTAATCGAACGCGCCGACGACTCCCTACGTTCCATCGACGCCGCGCTCGATCGCTTCGAACGCGGCACCTACGGCATCTGCCGGGGATGTCGTGACGAAATCCCGACCGAGCGGCTTCGCGCGATGCCATTTGCGACGCTTTGCGTCGATTGTCAAACCAAGTCGAATCGCGCGGCGCGCGTGGGCCAGGGTACCCTCTCCCGCTCCGTGCGACGCCGCTGGGACATCCCGCAGGAGCTCGACGAATCGCTTGAAACTCAGGACTCGATGCTCGCTCCGGAAGAGGACCTCGCAGTGCATCGCGACCGCCCGTTCGGTCCTGATGCAAATGTCGAATCGATGGAGCCGGAAACGGGCCGCCGCCGTCGAGGGCGTCCGCGCAAAGCAGTGGCGAAGTAACCGGATCTGATGCAGTTACCTACTCTCCGGCCAGGTGCGCGTGCGATGCCACGCCCGCGGCACAGCACGCAGGCCAGTGCACAAGGCGATTGAAACGATGCGTATCCAGGTGGATTCGATCGAACTTGAAGGAGCACTCGAGTTGCCGCGCGCTGCGCCGGTTGGCGTCGTGCTCTTTGCTCACGGTAGCGGAAGCTCTCGCCTCAGCCCTCGCAACACCGCCGTGGCGCGCGCGCTGCGCACCCGCGGTATGGCGACGCTGCTCTTCGATCTGCTGACCGAGGACGAGGCGCGCGACCGCTCCAACGTGTTCGACATGCCGTTGCTCGCTCGACGGCTCGCCGCTGCCACTCGAGGTGTCCGCGAACATCCTGAGGCGAGGCGCTTGCCGATTGGTTATTTCGGCGCGAGCACCGGTGCCGCGGCGGCGCTTATCGCCGCGGCCGACGATCCCGATATCGCGGCGATCGTATCGCGCGGAGGTCGTCCGGACCTTGCTGGAGACGCCCTCGACCGTGTCCGCGCGCCGACACTTCTAATCGTCGGCGGCGAAGATTACGACGTGATCCGGCTCAACCAGCAGGCATTCGCGAGACTCCGCTGCGAGAAAGACCTTCAGATAGTCGCCGGGGCGACGCACTTGTTCGAGGAGCCGGGGACGCTCGATGAAGTCGTGCGGCTCGCCGGCGACTGGTTCCTGCTCCGCTTGAGCAAATCGCATCAGTCGGCCTCCGAGGAGGTATCGCATGTTTCTCGATCGTCAAGACGCAGGGCGTAAGCTCGCCCGCGCGCTCCTGAAGTACAAAGAAGAGAAGCCAATCATCGTCGCCGTGCCGCGCGGCGGCGTACCCGTCGGTTATGAAGTCGCGCGCGCGCTCGCAGCCCCGCTGGACATTATTGTCGTGCGAAAGCTGGGCGCCCCTGGCCAGCCCGAACTCGGCATCGGCGCCGTCTCCGACGGCGATCAACCGCACACCATCATCAACGAAGAACTCGCCCAGATGCTCGGTGTCTCGCGGGAACAGTTGATGCGCGAGATTCGCCTTCAGCTCAAGGAGGTCGAACGCCGCCAGCATGCTTATCGAAGCGGCCGGACCGCCTTGGACATGTCGGGGCGGACCGTGATCGTGGTTGACGACGGCATCGCGACTGGCGGATCAATTCGCGCCGCACTGCGCAGCGTCCGCAGAAACAATCCCAAGCGCCTCATCCTCGCGGTTCCCGTCGCGCCCGCCGACACGGTCGAGGCGCTGCGCATGGAAGCAGATGAGGTGGTCTGTCTCCACTCGCCCATCGGGTTTGGTGGGGTCGGCGAGTTCTATCGAGACTTTCGTCAGACCACTGATGAGGAAGTAATCCGGCTCCTCGAGGCGGCCCGCACGGAAGCCACCGGCTCGTCGTTGCCGCACACGCAGCAACCGGGCTAGGCTCTCTCCGTGGTGCGCCATCCGATGCCGATTCGGCGCGCCCGGCCATGCATGAACTGAGCGTTGCGCGCGAACTCCTCTCCGCGGTCGAACGTCACGCGGGTGACGCCTTCGCCCGGGTCCGTTCGGTTCGCGTATCCGTGGGCTCCGCAAGCGGAGTCGCGCCCAGCGCGCTCGAATATGCCTTCCGTGCGCTTTCGGCGGACTGCGCGATGAGCGCAGCGAGACTCGAAATCGAATTGGTGCGCGCACGCAGTCGTTGCTTCGATTGCAGCGCCGTCTTCGAGTTCGACGGCTTGATCGCTGCGTGTCCCGGATGCGGTGCCTTCGGCGGTGAAATCCTCAACGGCGCTGAACTCCGGCTGGAATCAATCGAGGTTGCCGATGTGTGACAGCTGTGGTTGCGACCTCCCTTCATCGCGCACCATCGAGGTAGGCGAGCGGCTCCTCGCCGACAACCGTCACGCGGCGCAACACAACCGCGAGCATTTCGCCCGCTCGCGCGTGATCGCGGTCAATCTGATGGGCACTCCCGGCGCCGGTAAGACCGCCTTGCTCGAAGCCACCATCTCGGCAACGCGCGGAAAATGGCGGATCGCGGTCATCGAAGGCGATCAGGCCACGCGCCGTGATGCGGATCGCATTCGCGCCGTTGGCGCCCCGTCCGTCCAGGTGGAGACTGGACTCGGTTGCCACCTTAATGCCGCCGAGGTGCATCATGCGCTCGACCATCTCACGCTCGACGATGCCGATTTCGTGTTCATCGAGAATGTCGGCAACCTCGTCTGTCCCGCCCTGTTCGATCTCGGCGAGCACCTGCGCGTCGTGGTGACAAGCACCGCGGAAGGAACCGACAAGCCGCTCAAGTACGCGCCCATGTTCCGCGCGGCGGACGTCGTGGTGCTCAACAAGTCCGACTTGCTGCCACACGTGCCCTTCGATCTGCCGCAGTGGCGTGGCTACCTTCGCGGGATCAATCCGAATGCGCGCGTGTGCCAAACCTCCGCCACCACCGGTGACGGAATCGCGGAATGGATCGCCGAACTCGTATCGATGCGCGCATCACACCTCCAACCATCGGAGAGGTTGGCTTGAGCGAGACTTACAAGCTTCCAAAGGAGCGCCTCGACGATCTCATCGCGCACCTCTGGAGCGAGGGATACCGTGTGCTCGGCCCGCGCGAACGCCAGGGTGGAGTGGTGTTCGACGACGTTCGTAGCTCCGCCGACATGCCGATCGGTTTGCGCGACGAGCAGGAGGGCGGCCGCTATCGGCTGCTGCCCGGAAAGGCAGGTGAGATCTTCGGTATCGTCAATGGCCCGGGATCGTTGAAGCCGTTTTTCTTCGCGCCCGAAGAAACACTGGTGGAGGTAACGCGCGAACGCCGTGGTTTCGCCGCGCGCGAGGTAGCACCCGAACCGGCCCGCCTTGCATTCATCGGCGTCCGAGCCTGTGACCTCGCAGCCGTCGCGGTCCAGGACCGCATCTTCATGCACGATCGCTTTCGCGATGCGCACTATGCGGCGCGGCGCGAAGACGCCCTGTTCATCGCCGTCAACTGTACGCGCTCAGCCGCAACTTGTTTCTGCGTCTCGATGGGTGCCGGGCCCGAGGCGAAAGCAGGTTTCGATCTTGCCCTTACCGAACTCGACGACTGCTTCGTCGCGCAGAGTCGAGGCGAACGCGGTGACGCGCTCGTCGCGTGGCTCGCGCTCGGCCGTGCGGATGATGACGCGACCGCGCGCGCCGCCGACGGAATCCGCTCATGCGCCGCGGGCATGAAGCGGCACCTCGATACATCGGACTTGCCCGCGCTCCTGTACGAAGAAGTTGAGAATCCGCGCTGGAAGGATGTCGCCTCGCGCTGCCTCTCCTGCACCAACTGCACGATGGTGTGCCCGACCTGCTTCTGCAGCACCGTAGTGGACGTAACTGAAATCGACGACAACATGAGCCGGCGGGTGCGCCAGTGGGACTCGTGCTTCTCGCTCGAGCATGCGCATATCCACGGCATCAACTTCCGCCCTCACATCGTCAACCGCTATCGCCAGTGGCTCACTCACAAGCTCGCATCCTGGATAGACCAGTTCGGAACCTCGGGGTGCGTCGGATGCGGCCGATGCATCGCGTGGTGCCCGGTTGCAATCGATCTCACCGAGGAAGTCGCTGCCATCCGATCCAATCGCAGCACACGTTCGAAGCAATGACGCCTTACCTGATGCAGCCCGCCCGCATCATCGCGCGGCGCACTGAGACTGAAGGCATCCACACGTTCAGTATGCGCTATGTCGATCCGGAGCTGCGAAAATCGTTTCGCTTCAACGCCGGCCAGTTCAATATGCTGTACGCGTTCGGCGTCGGCGAGGTGCCGATGTCGATCGTTTCCGATCCGACCGAGCCGGGAATCTTCGAACACACCATCCGCCGCGCCGGCCGAGTCACCGGCGTAATGGTTCAGTGGAAGGCCGGTGACATCGTCGGCGTTCGCGGACCGTATGGCAGCGGCTGGCCGGTCGAGGATGCCCGCGGACGCGACGTGGTAATCGTTACGGGTGGCCTCGGGTGCGCGCCGGCCGTGGGCCTCATCAACTACATCTTTCGCCGCCGTGCCGATTATGGGGAGTTGCATATCCTCCACGGCGTGAAAACGCCCAACGATCTTCTCTACCGCGAGCGTTTCGATGAATGGCGGCGCGCGCCGCGTACGCGCGTCTATCTGACGACCGACCGTCCCGACAAGAGCTGGCGCTATCGAATCGGAGTCGTCACGAACCTGTTCGATGAACTCGAGGTGCCGCCGTCCGCGATAGTGATGATGTGCGGGCCGGAAGTGATGATGCGATACGCGGCGCGCTCGCTGATGCACAAGGGCATCGGTGCTGACTCGATCTACCTGTCGCTCGAGCGGCGAATGGAATGCGCGGTCGGACTTTGCGGCCATTGTCAGTACCGCGAGCACTTCGTGTGCAAGACCGGCCCGATTTTCAGCTACAGCCAGGTGCGGCAATTTTTCACCGCGGAGAATCTATGAAACCGCGCGTCGCAGTTTTCAAGTTCGCCTCGTGCGACGGCTGCCAGGTGCAGTTCCTGAACCTCGAAGCGGAATTGTTGAAGCTCGTCGAGATGGTTGACTTCGCTTACTTCCCCGAGGCGCGAAGCCGCCAGCTCGCCGGACCTTACGACATCGCGTTTGTCGAAGGCAGCATCACGACGCCCGAGGATGCGCGCCGAATCATTTCCGTCCGCGAAGAGAGTTCGTTTTTGGTCACGATTGGCGCCTGCGCAACCGCTGGTGGAATCCAGTCGCTTCGCAACTGGGCCGACGTCGACGAGTACCGCAGCGTCGTTTATCCAAATCCCGAATTCATTTCGGCGCTCTCCACTTCAACCCCGATCTCCGAGCACGTGCGCGTGGACTTTGAGATCTGGGGCTGTCCCGTCAACAAGTATCAGCTGCTCGATGTGGTGCGCTCGCTGTTGTCCCGCGCGAAGCCGGTGTTGCCCGCCTACAGCGTATGCATGGAGTGCAAGCGCAAGGGCAACGTCTGCGTGGTCGTCGCCAGGGGCGAACCCTGTCTGGGTCTTATCACGCGGACCGGATGCGGGGCGCTGTGTCCTTCGTTCGATCGCGGATGTTACGGATGCTTCGGACCTGCCAATGACGTGAACATGGATTCGTTTGCGCGCCTGCTCGCGGCCCAAGGCGTTGTCGGCGACGACGCCGTGCGGCGCCTGCGCGGCATCAATGGTTACGTCGAACCGTGGCGGGAGACGGGCGATGCCCTCGCGCGGGAAAAAAAGTAGGACCATCCAGATCGGCTACCTCACCCGGGTGGAGGGTGAAGGCGCGCTGCACCTCACGATTCGCGATGGCAAGCTCGCGGACCTTCGCTTTCAGATCTTCGAGCCGCCGCGGTTCTTCGAGGCGTTCCTGCGCGGACGCCACGCCTCGGAAGTCCCCGATATCAACGCCCGCATCTGCGGCATTTGCCCGGTCGCATACCAGATGAGCACCGTACATGCGCTTGAACGTCTGTTCGGCGTCCAGATTCATCCCTCGGTCCGCGATCTCCGGCGGCTCTACTACTGCGGCGAGTGGATCGAGAGTCACACTCTCCACGTGCACATGCTCGCCGCCCCGGATTTTCTGGGTTGCGAGAGCGTGGTGACGATGGCCGGGAAGCATCGCGACGCGGTAGAGCGCGGCCTTCGCATCAAGAAAGCCGGCAACGCCATCATCGAAGCGCTCGGCGGCCGCTCGGTTCATCCGGTCGGCGCCTGCATCGGCGGTTTCACGCGCGCGCCGCGCCCGGATGAACTCACTCGCCTGCGCGACCTCCTGTTGCGGGTACGCGATGATGCTGCGGAGGCGGTCAGGTGGGTCGCAGGCTTCGATCTGCCCGACCGGAGCCTGGACATCGAGTTTGTCGCGCTGCACCACGCCGATGAGTATGCGATGAACGAGGGGAGGATCGCGTCGAGCAAGGGCATCGACTGCATGCAGGAGGCGTTCGACGAGCACTTTCAGGAGCAGCAGGTATCGTACTCGAACGCACTGCACGCCAGGGTGAAAGGGCGCGGTGCGTATTTCGTGGGTCCATTGGCGCGCGTGAATTTGAACTTCGACCAGCTGGGCGCAGACACGATCGCGCTCGCGCGCCGAACCGGAATCCCGTGGCCCAATTCGAACCCCTACACCAGCATCGTCGCGCGCGCGCTGGAAGTGTTTTACGCGATCAGCGAGGCGCTCCGCATCATCGATTCCTACCAGCCTCCGCCGAAACCCGCCGCGGATTGGCAGCCACGCGCAGGTCTCGGACGTGCGGTCACCGAGGCGCCTCGCGGCGCGCTCTATCACTCCTACGAAACCGATGAGCGCGGGATCATTCGCGCCGCGCGAATCGTTCCGCCCACGTCGCAGAATCAGGCACGGATGGAGGAAGACCTGCGCGCGCTGGTGCCCGAAGTCCTCGCGCTGGATCAGGCTGCCGCAACGCGCCTGTGCGAGACGGCGATCCGCAACTACGACCCGTGCATCTCCTGCTCGACCCACTTTCTCAAATTGGAGGTCGAGCGGCTGTGATCAGGATCATCGGTATCGGCAGCCCGTTCGGCGATGACGCCGCCGGCCTCGAAGTCGCACGACTGCTTCAGCTGAAGCCGCCACCCGGCTGCGAGGTGATCGCAGCGGACCGCCCGGGTGCGGCGCTCATCGATCTGCTCGACGGAGCAACCGCGGCGATCCTCGTGGATGCGGCGCGGTCCGGCGCCTCCCCCGGAACTATTCATGATCTGGAACTCGGCGACCTCGGTCGCACTCCTCTTGGGTTGGTTTCCTCGCACGCCTTCGGCGTTGCTGACGGCGTGGCGCTGGCGTCTGCGCTCGGTCGGGTCCCGGCGCGCGGCCGCGTACTCGCGATCGAGGCGCCGCCCGCATTCGCGCCGGAGTTGGATGGCCTCTCGCCGGCGGTAAGTGCGGCGGTCGGCCGCGCCGTAGATCTTGCGCGCGAGTGGGTCTCGAAGTTCAACGGACGCGCTCGCGAGCGCCTGGTTCTCACCGGTACGGTTCAAGGCGTGGGAATGCGCCCGCATGTGTGGCGGCTCGCTCACGATCTTCATCTTGTGGGATTCGTTCGGAACGCCGGCGCCGTCGTCGAAATCGAGGTCGAAGGAAGACCCGATGATGTCGGCGAATTCCGCGCTCGGATATTGATGTCCGCGCCGCCCGCAGCGTCAATCGACAAAGTCGAAGTTCGTACGGCTGCGTGCCGCGGCGACGACGAGTTCCGTGCCCTTGCCAGCACCGGCGGCGTCGGAGCAAGCGTCATTTCCCCCGACCTCGCGATGTGTGCCGCATGTCGGATGGAACTTTTCGATCCGGCTGACCGTCGCTTTCGCTATCCATTCACCAACTGTACGCAGTGCGGCCCGCGATTTACCGTCGTAGAAGCGCATCCCTACGATCGAGAACGGACAACCCTTCGCGGGTTTCGGATGTGCGCCGACTGCGCGCGCGAATATGACGACCCGGCGAATCGCCGATTTCGCGCCGAACCAATCGCATGCCCGAAGTGCGGGCCGCGAGCATGGCTTGAATTGCTCGGCGATGCGCTCTGCGGCGCCGATGACAAAACTGATTGCGTCGAGCAGGCAGCCGCAGTTCTGCGACACGGCGGCGTGATCGCGATTCTCGGACTCGGTGGAGCGCATCTCGCTTGTGATGCCCAAAACGAGGCCGCTGTCACGCGGCTGCGCGAAATCAAACGGCGCGAGCACAAACCGCTTGCCGTCATGGTCGACTCGATTAAGACCGCTCGCACGCTGGCCGTTCTCGCGCACTGCGACGAAACACTGCTGGATTCGCCGTCGGCGCCAATCGTCCTCGTCCAAAGACTCGGTGATGCTCCGCTTGCGCCGTCGATCGCGCCTGGCACCGACCAGGTCGGCTTGATGCTCGCGTACACCCCGCTTCATTACCTGCTGGTACGCGACGCGGCTCGCCCGCTCGTCATGACGAGCGCAAATCTTCCGGGCGAACCGCTTTGCCGTACCGCCGAGGAACTGCGGCTGAAGTTCGGCGCGAGCGTCGACGCGATCCTGCTGCACGATCGCCCGATTCACCAGCGCTGCGATGACGGCGTGTGGATGAACGTACGCGGGGCTCCCCAGCCGATCCGCGCAAGCCGGGGCTCCACGCCACGCCCGATTACTGTGCCCATTGACGTCACCCGCCCCATTCTCGCCGTCGGCGGCGATATCAAGAACACGTTTTGCCTGTTGTTGGGCAACCGCGCGCTGATGAGCCAGTACATCGGCACGCTTGAGAACGCCGCGACGCGCGAGCACTTTCTCGACTCGCTCTCGCGATGGAAGGCGCTCGTCGGCATTGAACCGCAACTCGTCGCCCACGATTTGCATCCGTCAAGTGCGAGCCGCGCGCTCGCCGAGTCGTTTGGCCTTCCGAGCGTTGCCGTACAGCATCATCATGCCCACGTCGCGGCCTGCCTTGCCGAGAACGGTGAGACTGGCCCCGCCATCGGCATCGCATTCGACGGCACTGGCTACGGTGTTGACGGCGCGATCTGGGGCGGTGAGGCGCTGCTTGCGGACCTCGCGTCATTCAAGCGTATTGCACACCTCGAATATCTCCCGCTCCCCGGCGCCGACGCTGCGATCCGGCATCCGGTGCGAATCGCGGCGGCGTATCTGCTCGCACAATTCGGTGAACTGCCGGTTGCGCGGATTGGCGACGTCCTGGGTCGCGAGCATCTCCGCATTCTCGAGCGGATGATCGAACGCGGCATCAACACCGTACAAACATCGAGCGCCGGGCGTCTGTTCGATGCGGTGGCGGCGCTGGTCGCTGCGCGCGACGTCGTAACGTATGAGGCGCAGGCTGCGATCGAACTCGAAGCGCTCGCGCGCAGCGTCGGATCCGATGGGTGCTACCCATTCGGTTTCGAATCGGGCGTCGTCATCCTAAAGCCAATGCTCTCGGCGATCATTTCTGACCTGCGCGCCGGCGTCAGCCACGCAACGATCGCGCGGCGTTTCCACTCCACAATGGTCGACATCGTCGGCGCGATGGCTAAGCTTGCCCGTCGCGAGACCGGAATCAACATCGTGGCGCTTAGCGGCGGTTGTTTTCAGAACCGGCTGCTCCTCGACGGCTCGATAGAGCGTCTGGAATCAGCCGGATTCCGTGTGCTCATTCATCGCCGCTTGCCTGCCAACGATGGGGGTCTCGCGCTTGGACAGGCGGTGATCGCCGCGGGTCGCGCAACCGGCGAATGAAGGCCGAACGGCCGGAGGAATCATTACCATGTGCTTGGGCATTCCCGGAAAGATCGTTCGGATTTTCGACGATAACGGACTCCGCATGGGCGACGTGGACTTCGGCGGTGTCACTCGAAGGATTTGCATCGCGTATTTACCCGATGCGATGCCGGGCGACTACGCCGTGGTCCACGCGGGCTTCGCGATAAGCAAGATCGATCCAGACGAGGCTGAACGAACGCTCGAGCTCGTCGCCGCGCTCGGCGATGCGCTCGAACCAGAGGATGAGCGATGAAGTACCTCGATGAGTTCCGCGACGCACGAGGGGTACGCGCGCTGGTAGCCGAGATTCGCCGCACGGTCACCCGCCCATGGTCGATTATGGAAGTTTGCGGCGGACAGACGCATACGATTGTACGCTGCGGACTCGACGAACTCTTGCCGCGCGAAGTCACCCTCGTGCACGGCCCCGGCTGTCCGGTCTGCGTGACGCCCATCGAGATGATTGATTTGGCGATCGAAATCGCCGCACGCGAAGAAGTCACGCTCTGTTCATTCGGTGACATGCTGCGCGTACCGGGATCTTCGCGCGACTTGTTCGATGCCCGCGCAGCCGGGGGCGACGTGCGAGTCGTGTACTCGCCGCTGGACGCGCTGGCGCTCGCGCTCCGCCGTCCCGACCGCGAGGTCGTGTTCTTTGCCGTGGGATTCGAAACCACCGCGCCTACCACCGCGATGGCAGTTCATCGAGCGGCCGAACTGGGGGTACGAAACTTCTCCGTGGTTGCGGCGCACGTCCGCGTGCCGCCGGCGATAGAGGCGATTCTGTCGTCGCCGGACAATCGAGTACAAGGATTTCTTGCCGCAGGGCACGTTTGCACGATCATGGGGGTCGAGGAGTACCGACCAATCATCGAGCGATACCGCGTTCCGATCGTCGTCACCGGATTCGAGCCGCTCGACCTGATGCAGGGCATCGCAATGTGTATCGCGCAGCTCGAGCAGGGCCGCGCCGAACTGGAGAATCAATACGCGCGGTCGGTTAAATCCGCTGGGAATCTCGCCGCCCGTCGGCTGATGGAAGAAGTCTTCGAGCCGATCGATCGGAGATGGCGCGGACTCGATGTGCTCCCAAAGAGCGCGCTCGCTCTACGCGAGCTGTACGCGGCATTCGACGCCGTCGCGCGATTCGGCGTATCCCAAGTACCGGCCGTCGAACCTGCCGAGTGCCGAGCCGGGGAAGTGCTGCGAGGACTTCTCAAACCTCCCAATTGCCCTGCCTTCGGCACGCGTTGCACGCCCGAATACCCGCTCGGAGCACCGATGGTGTCGTCGGAGGGGGCGTGCGCCGCGTACTTCCGCGCCGGCCGGCGAGCACATTCGTGGACGGCACAACGATGAGCAAAGGCAACAACAGCAGAGGCGTCGTCCCTACCCGCGCCGTGCAATGTCCCGTCCCGTTCCGGAAGAACGACGCGGTTCTGCTCGGTCACGGAAGCGGCGGCAAGCTCACCTCCGATCTCGTGCGCGAGGTCTTTCTTCCCGCCTTCTCCAATTCTGCCCTCGACCATCTAAGCGATAGTGCCGAGTTGCAGCTCGAAGGAAAACGGATTGTTTTCACCACGGATTCCTTTGTTGTGAGCCCATGGCGGTTTCCGGGCGGTAACTTGGGCGATATCGCGGTGAACGGGACGGTCAACGATCTGGCGGTCAGCGGCGCGTCCCCGGTAGCGCTGTCTGCGGCATTCATTCTGGAGGAGGGGTTCTCGATCGCCGATCTCCGCGCGATCGTTGAGTCGATGCGCGCGGCCGCGGCGCGCGCGGGAGTTCATATTGTCACGGCCGATACCAAGGTGGTCGAGCGCGGCAAGGGCGATGGTGTATTCATTACGACGAGCGGCGTTGGGCTGCTTCCCGAGGGAATGAACTTGGCGCCCGAGCGCATCAAGCCGGGTGACGCGATCATTGTAAGTGGCCCGCTCGGCGATCATGGTATCGCGGTAATGTGCGCGCGTGAGGGACTGGAGTTCGAAACGACCGTCAGGTCCGACACAGCACCGTTGCATCAACTGGTCGCCACAATGCTCGCTACAGGCACAGAAATCCGGTGCATGCGCGATGTCACACGCGGCGGTCTTGCTACCGTTCTGAATGAGATTGCGAAGGCGGCCAGCGTCCAAATGCTCCTGAGCGAACCTGACCTGCCAGTGCGCGACGCGGTTCGCGCGGCGTGCGAGATTCTAGGACTCGATCCGCTCTACGTCGCATGCGAGGGGAGGCTTGTCGCAATCGTTGATCAGCGTGGGACGCAATCGCTGCTCGCCGCGATGCGATCGCACCCGCTCGGCAGCGATGCGCTTCAAGTCGGGACGGTGGTTTGCCGCTCCGAGGCGCGTGTTCTGGTCCGGACCGCTTTTGGGACGACGCGCATGGTTGACGCGCTGCCGGGCGCGCTACTGCCGCGGATCTGCTGACCGGTTCGCAAACCTTACTTTCGTCGCAACGCCAACCCAGGTTGTCACCTGATCGCAGTCCGCAACCGCAAGCGTGCAACGGGTGGCGCCCGCGTGCGCGCTTCAATACCCGTACCGCACGATCTCTGGATGCGACTCCGCGTACGCCGACGCAAACTGCAGCTGCGCTTCGCTCTCCGCGTGAATCTCGAAAAGTGGTTCGCCCTTGCTCACGACGTCGCCGACGATTCTGAGCAGCCGAACGCCCGCCGAAACGTTGGCTGGCGCACCGGCGCGCTTGGCAACCCGAGCAATCTCCCAGCAATCGATGTCGCGGATTCGCCCGTCAAGCGGAGCCGCGACGCTGCGCCGGTATAACGCCTGTCCCGGGAAGACGCGCGCTCCCTGCGCCGCGACGATCTTTTCAAAAGTCGCCAGCGCCTCGCCCGAGTCGAGCGTTTGCTGCGCCGCGCGATAGCCGCCACTGGGCGCGACCGCACCGGTAACCTCGAGCAACCGCGCCGCCAGATAGAGCGACTTTTCGCGCAGGTCTGTAGGCGCGCCGGCGTCGCGTCTCAACACCGCGAGTACATCGAGCGCCTCGAGTCTCGGCCCGATGCCACGTCCAATCGGACCGCGCACCTCGGTGATCGCAACCTCGAGTCTCAGTTCGATCGCGCGTGCGACGGATCGAAAGAGCGCGGCGAGCTTCTCGGCGTCCGCAAGGGTTCGAACCTTGGCGGTCGGGCCGACTGGAACGTCGATGAGCACATGAGTCGCACCAACCGTCTTCTTCTTCGCGAGAATCGACGCGACCATCTGCGCTTCGGTATCGATCTCCATCGGGCGCTCGACCGTAATCAGGATGTCGTCGGCGGGAGCGAGTTCGAGCGCTCCACCCCACGCAATGCATCCACCGACTGCGTCGACCACCTCATGCAGGCGCCTTGGGGCGAGCGCCACCTCCGCAAAGGTCGCCATCGTATCGGCGGTGCCGGCCGGGCTGGTGATGGCGCGCGATGAAGTCTTTGGAATTTTGACGCCGAGCGACGCCAAAATCGGTACCACGATCATCGTCGTCCGGTTGCCCGGTACTCCGCCGATACTGTGCTTGTCGGCCACCGGGCCAGGGCCGAACTTGAGCTGTTCGCCGGTGCCGATCATCGCGCGCGTGTAATCCGCCAGCTCCTCGGGGTCAAGCCCGCGCAGCGCGCATGCCAGCACGAACATCGAGAGCTCGATTCGCGAGTAGCGGTGCTGCACGACGTCGGCGAGGATTCGATCGAACGCGCCGCGGTCAAGCCGCTCGCCGCGCAACTTGGCGCGCACCATATCGACGCTGCGCGAAGGCGCCGCGAGTGTCGCGCTCACCTGCGCGCCCTGCGGCAGCGCCAGATCTTTGAACGCTTCGTTGGAGAGCCCGATTTCATCGGGCTTGAGCAACGCGTCGTTGCAGAAGTTCAACACGCCGGTGACCTCGCGCCGATCGCCGGTCGCGGGATCGACGCCGAAGACGTACGCGCGGTCGAGTGGATTGAAGCCGAGGTTCCCGGTCCGCACCGCGTCGCCATGAATCACGATGACGTGCTCCCTGAGCGTGTCGAGGGGTAAATGAACGAGGCGGAACATGTGCAAGAACCCGTATTAGTCGAGCCGGACCGATTCGAGGTGCTGAGGCAGCGCCACGTTCCAGCCCAGCTCCTTCCTTATTCTAGCGCCTAGCGACTCCGCCGCGGCAGGGTCGCCGTGCACGATGTAACAGACCTGCGGGCGCGCGGGCGCGCTGCGTAACCATCCGACAATCTCGCCCTGATCCGCATGCACCGAAAACGCCGGTACGTTCACAACCTCCGCGCGGACCGCCACGTAGCGCCCGAGCATCTTGACCGTCGGCGCACCATCGAGCAACAAGCGGCCGCGCGTACCCATCGCCTGGTAGCCGACCAGGATTACCATGTTGCGCTCGTCGGGAAGCCGGTTCGCCAAATGATGCAGCACTCGACCGCCCGTCGCCATTCCCGACGCCGATATTATGATCATTGGTCCGCGCGCAGAGTTGAGCGCTATCGATTCGTCGACCGTCTTCACTTCCGTCACGCCGCCGGGGTCGAGGTCATCCGCAGTGACTCCCGGCTTCAGTTCCGCACTGCGCCGCTCGATAGCGTCTTTGTAGATTCGCAACGCTGCCAGCGCCATCGGACTGTCCACCTAGATCGGGAGGGCGGGAATCCGCTTGCCGCGAATTAACTGGCGGATAGTGAACAGGATAATTTCGGTGCGATCGACCGCAAACGATGGTATGACGATTACGCCGTCTCGCACTGCAGTGCGCACGATTGCGTCCTCGAATGTTTTGAGCGAAGCGACATCATCGTGGAGCCGGTCGCCGTAGGTGGATTCGACAAGGATTACATCAGCGGCGGGAGGCGCGGCAGGCGGTCGCAGAAGCGGATGAGTGGGGCGTCCAAGGTCGCCGCTGAACAGCAGCCGGCGGATGCGCGCTCCGTCGATTTCGACCAGCAGCGACGATGCGCCAAGGATGTGACCCGCGAAACGGAAAGTCGCGTGCACTCCGCGCGCCGCTTCGAAGCGCCGCTCGTAGTCGCCAGCGGTGAATCGTTGCAACGCACGGTACGCGTCATCTTCGGTGTAGAGCGGCAGGGCGGGCGAATGTCGCGAGTAGCCCTTTCGGTTCGCGTAGTTTGCTTCTTCTTCCTGCAGGTGACCGCTGTCCGGCAGCAGTACGCGGCAAAGCGCGTGAGTGCCGGCAGTGGCGAATATTCGGCCTTTGAATCCGTCGCGATTGAGCGCAGGCAGGTATCCGGAGTGATCGAGATGCGCGTGCGACAGTACCACTGAGTCAACGGAATCCGGTTCGACGGGAAACCTATCCCAGTTGCGCAGGCGCAGTTCCTTCAACCCCTGGAAGAGGCCGCAATCTACCAACGCACGAGAATGAGGAGTCGTGATGAGAAACCGGCTTCCGGTGACGGTTCCCGCGGCGCCGAGAAACCGGAGCATCGGAACCGCGACGCGAGACTGGGATTTGCTCATACAAACATTCTGCGTTTCAGGCATGCGCGCGGGAAGATGGCCCAACGCCATACCCCGCGTCGCCGACGCGCTCGGCGTGTTTGATTGATACTCGAGATCTGGCGCGCCCTGCGGGACTCGAACCGACGACCTGCTGATCGCGAAATGGGAACTGGCTGTGAGCGTTGAGTTCCAGTGGGATCGTGCGGGATTGGGTGAAACGAAGTGAAATGAGTCGAAGAATATTGAATCAGCTTCGAAGCGGGCTCAGCTGGGACTAGGTCGGATATCGCGGGATGGACGCAAGCCACGAAGCGCACGGTCGCGTCCGGGTCACGCAACTTATTCGCGCCCGCCGCGACATCAGACCTTCCATTCCCTGCCTCCTACTCCTCAAGCTCCGCTTGCAGTCTCTCCGCAACGAACGTCTTGAGCAGCGACTGGTACGGCACGTCCCGTTTATTCGCGAGGAGCTTCAGCCGCTCAAGCATAGGCTTGGGTAGGCGCAGCGAAATGGTCTGAGACGAGGGCTTGAGCTTCGCGAGGGTCACGCGCTTGCCCTTGCTCCAATCCACGAAGTCGGTCGAGTCGTGAGTCGCCCAGAACTTCCGTTCGGCATCTTCGCTCTTGAATCGCGGTGGCGACTTCTTCATGACGACCGATAGACCCTTCGTTCCGTGCGGCTCATGTCACGAGCCGAAATCACGCGAATGAGACGGCGGCGGATAGTGAACGCGACAAACAAGAGCCTTCCAGCATCGGTCTGCCCCAACGCATATAAGCGTTCTTCGTGCTCGGAATGCTCCTCGTCTTCGCCCACAACGAGCGGCCGATTGAAGAAGAGCTCTTCGCATTCGCTCGGCGTGACTCGGTGCTTCTCCGAGATTTTCGCGGAGTTGCCAGCGTCCCACTGAAAGCCTTCACACTCCTCGAGTCTCTCCGCCCATCCCATCCAGAATCAACGTATATGGCTGGCACATACATGTGCAAGCGCCCCTGCGAGATCTGCCCGTCTCGACTAGAAGCAGTCTCATAAATGGTTTTGTCGAGGTTGTGGTGGTATTTCGAGCCGTGGGCGGGTGGCCCGAGGTGGAGGTGGAAGTGGCGTGGAGCTCACGCCGGAGCAGTGGCAGGTGGCGCGGGGGCTGATTCCCGAAGCACCGCGGCGTGTCGATGAGCGCAGGCAGGTATCCGGAGTGATCGAGATGCGCGTGCGACAGTACCACTGAGTCAACGGAATCCGGTTCGACGGGAAACCTATCCCAGTTGCGCAGGCGCAGTTCCTTCAACCCCTGGAAGAGGCCGCAATCTACCAACGCACGAGAATGAGGAGTCGTGATGAGAAACCGGCTTCCGGTGACGGTTCCCGCGGCGCCGAGAAACCGGAGCATCGGAACCGCGACGCGAGGTTGCGATCGTTTCATGGGGTCTGCTCGCGCTCCAGTGTATGCGCGGGAAAGTGCCGCGTTACCACACCTCGCAACACCCCGGTACCGCAGCGCGTATCAGTGCCGGAGCGCGCAAGTCCATGTGCATGTTTGTTTGCTGCGCTGACCAGTCGACGATGACAAGCATAAAGCGATAGAAGAGAGCGTCGATCGACGGTGCAACGAATGTCGCGCGCCGAGGCCTAATCGAGCGGCACCGAGCTCGATTAGCGACTGAGATCAATCGGCTCCAACAGGGCTCGTCAGCGCGATAATCTCCGATCATCGGCACGGAGACTGCGAGGCGGCTACTCTTGTGTGCAGTCGAGGTTCGAACTTTCCGTAACGATCGCTCCTGGAACGGCGTCAATGGGTGTTGAATGCACATAGTTCAACCGAGAGCGAAAGGCGAATCAAAATGGGCGAATATCAAGGATACGAAATCAGAACGAATTCTGAAACCGGCAGGTGGGAGATCTTCTGGAAAGAGAAGAAACAGAATGGCGATTTTGCGAAAGAGGCGGATGCGGAGGAGTGGATCGACGACCAAATTCCACTACATCGATGGTGAGACCAAACCCGTGTGCCTACTCAAAATTTGAAAGCGAGGAAAGCGCAAAACTTTTCGCATTGGTCGCCGTAGTGTCGCCCCGATGTTTCCGTTCCTATCTGCGGAGTCCTCGGCTCTGACAGGTCGACTCCCTAGCCGGACTGATTTGGAACTGGAGGTCATTGCCCAACGCCGTCAGCTAAACATTCTTCATCGCCAGCGGCGTTGCCGTCCCCGTTTCTCGTCCATGGACGCCTGCTGCGGGTTTGGCGTAGCGCAGCATTTCATTTGTGAGCGACTTGGTCCCCGCTCGACCCTGACAATTCCCTGATGGGGCGAAAAGACTTCTGGTTCCGCTCCAGAATTGCCCTGTTCTCCCGAGTAGGGAATTTGGACGAAAAGCCAACGTCGATCATCCACTTTTCGGCGCACGCGCGCCCCAGAGCCAGCCCGAAAACCACGAAATTCCCTGTATTTTCCCTGTAGATCAGGGAATTCGAGCGCGAAGAGCAGTTCGAATCAGACTGCGTCATCTGCCACCGAGTCCGCTCTCCGCCATGCAGCCTGTCTTGCGCGGCTCGACGCCGGATGCGGAGCGGAGTCGAAACGACGGGCGAAGATGTGCGGTGGGTGAAGGCCGCAACGGTCCGCTTCCGGCTCCACATAGCACCGGCTACAGCCCGTCGAGACGTGCGAACAGCCCGTCGAGACGTGCGAACAGCCCGTCGCGATCGGCCAGAGGCGATTCTTCATAGGCCGACGTTTGTTCCGAAATTCGATGTACCTAGCTTGTGCTCTTCGAGCACGCCGTGCGGTGCGAATTTCAAGGAGAGGGTTTGCCCATTGGCGCGAATGTCCCTGAAAAATATACCCACAATTGGGACGAAGAGCAGCGGCGAAGGTGAGACTTTCGTGTAGATGTATGAAACATCGCGACGACCATCGCTCGATACCGTGTCCATTGTCGGTGTTCCCATCTGGGCGCGCACTTCATCATAGGTTGTGACGCCCTGCCGCAGCGATTGAACTGCGGACTGATCGATGGGGCGCCCCGCAGTCGCGCAGCCCGATAGCAGTACCGCCATCCAGATTACAGTCGGTATTTTCATGTCGTATTCTTCTCGTCGATGCGCCGCTTCTGCTCCCTCTCTGGCGTCTCCCCGGAGGGGGAGAAGATGAGGAAGGAAGCCAGTCTTCACGCAGGGCGGTTGAGAACGAACTCCGTGCCGTATTGCTGTTCGACGCTTTTCTCAACACCCTGCTAGGTGAGCCCCTGTGCCGATACCGGCGAACGATCGACGACCGGCCCACGCGAGGTTCCCGCGGTTAGTTTCAGCGATCCGGGAATGCGCTGGAACGGATTCTGGAGATCCAATTCCCGGCCGTACT
>CAYSCX010000016.1:0-1918 GCA_964429575.1 uncultured Binatia bacterium (SeqCode)
ATCCTCACCGACTCCGACCGCATCTCCCCAGACGACCTCCCGGAACATGTCGTGGAATTGGTTGCAGGCGGTCGTCACGATCTGTCGCCCGCGCAGATCGCGACTTCGACGTTTGGCGATGCGAGTGTTGACGCACCAACCGGTCCCGGCCCGCTGCTGCTCGATGAAGTGATCAAGCGCACGCTCGTGCGTTCGCTGGAAGAAACGGAAGGAAATCGCCGGCGTGCAGCCGACCTGCTGGGAGTGTCGCGCTCGACGCTCTACAGAATGCTCTCGCGCTACGGCCTCGCGGAGCCCTCGCGAGCACGGCGGCTCATCGATCAATCGCGCGCGCGCGGCGCACCCTCCGGCTGAGCTACTGTCACCGCTGTCGCGACTGGAAACATTTCCGCGCCGCGCGCAGAATTGTTTTCATCATGACCGCCCGCGCCCGCGTCGCCGCCTTGCTCCTTGCCGCTACTCTTTGCGCGGCGCCACTGGAGGTGTACGCGCAACCGGCGAAACCGCCGGAACTCGTACAACTCGAGAAGGACGTGGCGCTGAAGATCGCGCACGCTCGCGGAATCGGCTATCCCGACCACGCGCGACGCGCGAAACTCGCCGAAGCCCAGCGCGATAATTTGGATGCGCAACAGGCAATCGCCGGCGGCAAGTACAACGACGCGGTACAGAAGCTGCTGCACGCCAAAGTGGTTCTCCGCCAGCTCGGCATCTGACCGATTCGCCGCATTACGACTTGTGAGCGGTTTTTCGGCGCGTTCCCATCTGATAATTTGTACTTGGCGCGCACCATGAGCGGTCCGGATCAAATTTGGACGGAGGCGGTCCGCACTCTCGAGCAGGGTAAACCCTTCGCGCTCGCGACGATCATCAACGTGCGCGGTTCCACGCCGCGCGAAGTGGGCGCCAAGATGCTGATCCGCGACGACGGCCAGTTTGGCACGATCGGCGGAGGATGCGGCGAGGCCGAGGTCTTCCGAAAAGCTCGAGTGTTACTTGAAGATGGTGGTGCGGCACGGCTCGCTGAAGTCGACCTTACCGGCGACTTCGACCAGGAAGAGATCGGTACCTGCGGCGGCATCATGGACGTCTTCATCGGCCTCTGGTCGCCCGACCGAGACCTTCCGCTTGCGCGACGGCTCGCCGACGCAGTGCGAACCAGCCACCCAGCCGCGCTCTTGACGCTCGTGGAGCCGGGTCGCGCGGCTGAAGCGCCGCTCGGCGCACGCGCGGTAATCGAGCCGTCGCTTCACAATCAGCCGATCCCGATTGCACTTCCTCCGGATGCGTACGCACGAATTGCGCAGCGCGCTGCCGCCAGCCGCCCCTCGCTGCTTGAGATTGACAGCGACGGGTCGTTGCGTTCGGTAACCCACCTGGAATCAAACGGCTCGCCGCGGGTATTCGTTGACCCAATCGTCGGCGCGCAGCGGTTGATCGTCGCGGGCGCGGGGCATATCGCGCAGCCGCTTGCGTCGCTCGGCTCGATGCTTGGATTTCACGTGACCGTGATCGACGATCGAGCCGCATTTGCGAACCGCGAGCGCTTTCCCGGCGCCGATCAGCTGGTCGTGAAGCCGTTCGCATCGGCGGTCGCCTCGCTCTCGCTCGATCGCGACTGCTGCCTGGTGTCTGTCACGCGCGGGCACGCGTACGACGAAGAAGTGGTGCGCGCCGCACTTGCCACGGATTGCGGATTCATCGGGATGATCGGTTCGCGCCGGCGGGTGCGCGCGATGCTCGAGCGGCTTGCAGAGCGCGGCGTAGCGCCTGACAAGCTCGAGCAAGTTCACGCGCCGCTCGGAGTCGATATTGGCGCGGAAACGCCGGAGGAGATCGCGGTCGCAATCATCGCGGAGATAATCCGGGAGCGCCGCATCGGCGTACGAGACCAATTCAACCTGGGCATGAAGGTTGG
>CAYSCX010000016.1:2018-56923 GCA_964429575.1 uncultured Binatia bacterium (SeqCode)
TCCGGGAGCGCCGCATCGGCGTACGAGACCAATTCAACCTGGGCATGAAGGTTGGCCGGCTCAAGCGCCCGACCTGACAGTGGCGCGCGTCGAGGGCATCCTGCTCGCCGCCGGCGAATCGCGCCGGATGGGCTACCCGAAGCCGCTGCTGCGGCTAAACTCTCACACCTTCATCGAGCACGCCGCGCTCGCGATGCTGGATTCGGTCGCACAGTTGATCATCGTGCTGGGCGCGCATGCGGAGCGCGTACGTGCTGCGATCCCGCACGACTCGCGCGTAACAGTGGTCGAGAATCCCGACTGGCGGCAGGGGCAGCTCTCGTCGCTACGCACCGGGCTCTGCGCAATTGGACGCGATGCGGCTGCCGCCATGGTGCATCTCACGGATCATCCCACGGTCCGGCCCCGGACGTACTCCGCGCTCGCGAGCGAATTCGCCAGGGCGCCAACGCAGATTCTCATCGCACGCCACAATGGCCGCCGCGGACATCCAGTGATATTCGCCCGAGGAATCTTCGATGAACTGATGCTCGCGCCCGATGATGGCGGCGCGCGCGTCGTAGTCAATGCCGATCCATCCCGAGTCGCATATCTCGAGGTTGACGATCCCGGCGTCACCCTGGACCTCGACACGCCGGCCGACCTGGCGCGCGCGGGACTGCCGCCGCCCCCGGCGAGGTGAGTGAGCCAGTGAGCTACGGTCCCGGGGGCTGTAACCTCGCGAAGCCTTTGGCGTATTAGTTGATGGATATGAAGGCACGGTCCGCCAGAACGAAGGACGCATACAGCGACGGCGCACGGCCCGACCAAGACCTTGTTGCGGAGGTTCTCGGCGGCCGCAAGGCCGCATTTGCGGAGCTGGCCACGCGTCATCGCTCGCGCGTCGAACGGCTTTGCCGCCGGTTCTTTGCGGACCGTGAGGCGGTTCTCGACCTCGTGCAGGAGAGTTTCTTCCGCGCGTTTACCGCGCTCGCCGGCTATCGGGCGGAGATGCCGTTCGGAGGCTGGCTTCGCGCCATCGTCGTCAACCTGTGTTACGACGAACTCCGCCGCAGGAGGCGGCGGCCCGAAGAATTGGTCGCTGACTTTTCCGCGGCCGAGAACGAGTGGCTGGAACTCGTGAATCATGCGACGCCCGAGGAGATTGTCGCGCAGGCGCAAGAGCGGCGTGAGGCGTACGCGCTTGCGCACCAACTGCTAGCAACGTTGCGCGCGGAGGATCGCACCGTTCTGGTGCTGAAGGACAGCGAGGATCTCAGCGTCGCGGAGATTGCCGCGATGCTCGGTTGGAGCGAGTCGAAAGTGAAAATCCGCGCGTTTCGCGCCCGCAAGGCGCTACGCAAACACGCCGAGCGCATGCTCGCGGCGCGGCGCGCGAAGGACGAGTAGATGAACTGTTTCGAAGCTCGACAGGAGTTCTCCGCCTTCTGGCGCTCGATATCAGCGCCGGAGCGCCGTGCTGCGCTGGTCGAGCATCTCGGTCGATGCACCAAGTGTGACCGTGCGTTCCGGCTCTTTGCGCTCGGCGCCTCAGTGCTGCATACCGGCGCTCCGTCCGATATGGCGGAGATGAGTCACACCCGCGTTCCCACGGGTGCACGGCGCTCGCGGACCGCAAGAAATTTGGCGCGCCGATGGTTGCCAATGTGCGCGGCGCTGGTGCTGTTCGTCGCGTCGGGGTTGGCCGCGTACTTTTCCGTGATGACGCCGGTTGAACAACTCACTGACGAACTTGCGGCGGAGGAGGGCATCACGGAAATGCTCGCCCAGGAAGTTCCATCATCGAGTAACGACCTTGGCGGATAAGCGAAGCTGGCCGGCGATACTGATCGCGGTAGCTGCCGGACTGCTGATCGGCTTTACCGCGAGCACGCTGGCGTACCGCTTTCGCCTGCTCCACGTGCCGGGCGGCAACATGATTGAGCGCCTCGATCGCGAGGTCCATCTGAGCGCCGACCAGCGCACCAAGGTTCGGGAACTGGTTGGACAATCGCGCAAGAGACTCCGCGAGATCCGCCGTGAGTCCCAGCAGAAACGTCGAGAGGTGTTTACCGGTACCTACAGCAACATTCGTGCGGTGCTCACGCCCGCGCAGCAAGCCGAATTCGACCGTTCATTTCCACCGCCGCGCTGGCCCGCCCGTCATCGCGAGCCCGAAGAGTGAACGCGCCTACATCACGCCCAACTGCCGGAGCGCCTTGCGCGCTTCCGAAGCGATTGTGGGGTTTTTTGCGGAGTCCGCGCCCGCCTGCTTGAGATATTTGATTGCGTCGTTGCGATTGCCCTTGCGCGCGAGTACCTCGCCGATCCGCAGCGCCGCGAACGATGAGTTCGGGTCGACCTCGTACGCCTTGCGGTAATAGGCGATCGCCTCGTCGGGTTGCGACGGCGAAAGTGACATGTATGCTTCGCCGATGTTCAGGTAGGCGCTCGTACTGCCCGGCTGATACTTGACCAGTTTCTTATAGACCTTCACCACGTTCTGAAAATCGGAGCGCGAGTTGTAGTACAGACCCAGGTAGATGTACGGGTCGTCGAGCGTCGGATCGATATCGGTCGCCTGCCAAAGCAGTGTCACGGCCTGGTCGCTGTTCGTCATCTTGATCGCGGCATCAACCAGCGCGCGCGCCTTCATGGTCTTCGACGCGTCCGGCGGCAACGGCGCTGCCCGCAGCATCGCGTCGGCATCCGGCTTGGATGACGTCGTTGTCGCTGCGGGCGCCTCGGCTGACGCTGCCAGCGGCGCCGCCGCCATGATCGCCGCCGTCACCAGCACCGCCGCGAAACTCTGTCCTCTCAACTGCATTAGGCGATTGTGAAGCCGCCCGACGGGCGTTTCCAACAAGATCGTTACATGATCGACGCGGGTTGCAAAGCTACGCCGCCGCCGTCATCGTTCGCGCATCCGATTCTGCGGTATGGTAATTTGTCCTCGCTATGGAACAGCTCCGCTTCCGCGTCTCGGGTCTGGTTCTGAATTGCGTCGACTACGGCGGTGCAGGCCTGCCGCCGTTGCTGTTCATCCATGGCGGGTCGGCGCACGCGCACTGGTGGGACTTTGTTGCGCCCGCGTTCACGAACGACTTCCACGTTCTCGCGCTCGATCAGCGCGGCCACGGCGACAGCGAGTGGTGTTCAGAATGGGCCTACGGCTCGCGCCACTACCTCGCCGACCTCGATGCGGTCATCGACACCTGGGGGTTGGGCGCTCCGGTGCTGGTCGGCCACTCGATGGGCGCGCACAACGTTTTGCTCTACGCCGCGACGCATCCGGAGAAGCTGCGCGCCCTCGCTGCCGTCGACAGCCCGCTCGACTATCCGGCGCAGGCCGTGGAGGCCCTGCGCTCCTTCGCCGGGAAACCACCGCGGCTTTACGCGTCGCTCGATGAGGCGTGCGCAAACTTCCGCGTCCTGCCGCGCGAGACCATGGCGCGGCCCGAAATCATGGGCCACGTCGCGCGGCTAAGCTACCAACGCCTCGACAACTGCCAGTGGACGCACAAGGTTGACCGCCGCACGCTCAACCGCGAGCCGCTCGAGCTCGGCCCGATACTCTCCCGCATCACCTGTCCTGCGCTGCTCGTGAGGGTAAAGCAAAGCCGGGTGCTGGACATCGAGGTTGCGCGCAGGATGGTCGCCGCGCTGCCGCAGGGGCGCGTCGCCGAACTCGACAATTCGTTCCACCACGCGATGCTCGACAACCCCGAGGGACTGGTTGTCATTCTGCGCGAATTTTTCGCAACCCTTCGATGAATGCTCCCGCCCGCCGCTTCATCGACGGCGCGCCGCGCCTCCACTGTCTCGAGTGGAACCCCGCGGGTTCGCGCACAATCGTGCTGCTGCACGGCAACTCCGCCAATGCGTGGTGGTGGGAGCCGGTCGCAGCCCTGATGCCCGCCGATGCGCGGCTAATCGCGCTCGATCTCCGCGGCCACGGCGACAGCGAGTGGGTACGTCCTGCCGCCTACTCCCCGCACGAATACGCGGATGATCTTTCGCGCGCGCTCGCGGCAATGACGCGCCCGGGCGACACGCCTGTAGTGGTCGGCCACAGCATGGGCGGTCTTGCGGTGCTTGCATATGCGACGCGCGCCGCCGCAGCCGCGCGTGGCGTGGTGGCGATCGATGTGGCGATCGTTTCGAACCGCCGCCGCGATCATTACCTCCGCCGGCTGAAGTCTCTACCGACTGTCACGTACGCCGATGTCGAGACCGCGAAGGCGCGCTTTCGACTCATCCCCAACGAAGGTCACATTCCTGCCGAGCTTCTCGCGCGCATCGCGGAGCTGAGTCTCATGCGCACTGATGACGGCCGCTACACATACAAGTTCGACCGCGAGAGTTTCTTCGGCGGCGACGGCATTGCCGTGCTCGACACGATCCGGCAGAGCCGTCTGCCGACGCTCCTGATTCGCGCCGAGCGAAGCCGAATCATGACCGCCGAAGCTGCTGCGCGCGCGCTGGAGTCGAACCCGAAGGCCCGCCTGATCGAAATCGCCGACGCCGCCCATCACATTCTGCTCGAACGTCCGGGTCCGCTCGCACGCGCGATTTTGGATTTCGCCGAGGGTCTCGGAGGTTGACTGGCTAGGTCGCGCCTATTGTGGCGTCCCACAAATAACCTTCGCAGCAGGCCTGGCCGTGTGTGCGAGTTGTCATCCTGAGCCCTTCGCCTTCTGTCATTCAGAGCGAAGCGAAGAATCCCGGATTCCGGCTCAGGGTAAACTTCGCGAAGGATCCCGGGATTCTTCGCTCCGGCAGCCTGCGCTCAGAATGACAAGAACTGGATTCGCTCAGAGTTAAGCAAGTTATTTGCGGGGCGGTACACTAGAGCTCGCGCTCCATCTTGCGATGCATGATACCGGCCTCCTCGAACACTTCTCCGATCGCCGTAAATCCCTGCTTGAGATAGAAGCCTTCGGCGGTCAGCTGTGCGTGGAGCACGGCTTTCCGATGTCCCCGCTGACGCGCTGCGTCCATTAGAAATTCCAACACTCGGCGCCCGATCCCGGAGCCGCGCAGTTCCAGCGATACCGCCATCCGCCCGATCTTGACCTCTGATTCATGTGCGACAAACCTCCCGCATCCGACAGCGCGTTCACCGTCGAGCGCCAACACATGAAACGCGCGCTCGTCATCTTGATCGAGCTCCATCTCTTCAGGGACGTGCTGCTCCTCGATGAACACCTTTCGCCGGATCGCGTGGGCTTCGCGTAACTGTGCAGCCGACGTGATGGGAACGATCTGGATCGAATCCGCGCGCGGCACGACGCACTCACTAGCGCCGTAGCGACCGACGGTCAAATCGTGCCGATGCGAGGCGGCTTGTCGGCGTTTGGCCGCGATGTGCTAGCCTCGCGTCGACGGCCGCAACGCCGCTGGCAGCGGCGGGCGCCGTGCGCCCGGGAGAATCGAATGCCTCGGCTTCAGGAGACGATCTTCGCCCCCGAACTCGACGGTGGCCAATGGCTGCAGCGCGGCCCGATACGGCTTGACGACTTGCGCGGCAAGTCCGTCGTCCTGATCGACTTTTGGGATTACACCTGCGTGAACTGCATCCGCACGCTTCCTTACGTCGTCGGCTGGCATCGCCGTTATTCTCAGCATGGGCTCACGATCATCGGCGTCCACGCGCCGGAGTTCAGCTTTGCGCGCGAGGGTTCTCACGTCGCCGCATCGATTCCTGAGTTTGGGATCGAGTACCCGGTCATTCTCGACAGCGACTACGAGATCTGGCGCGCCTATTCGAATCGCTACTGGCCGGCGAAATATCTGATCGATAGCCGCGGGCGCATCCGCTACTACCACTTCGGCGAGGGCGGCTATCCGGAAACGGAACTCGAGATACAGGCTCAACTGCGCGAGCTAAATCCCGCCCTTAGCCTGCCGCCGCCGATGGAACCGGTGCGCGACACCGACCAACCGGGCGCGGTCTGCTACCGCGTCACGCCGGAACTCTATCTCGGCCACGCGCGCGGCCAGTTCGGCAATCCCGACGGCATCGCTGGCGATCGCGCGCACGACTACACCGATCCTGGCCGGCACATGGAAGGTCTCGCGTATCTGAGCGGACGCTGGCGCGTCGAACAGGAATCCGCGCGCGCGGAATCGCCTGGCGCGGCGATCTCACTGCGCTACACGGCCAAGGACGTCAACTTGGTGGCCGCACCACTGGCCGGTGCGACTTCTCGAATTGAGATTGTGCTGGAGCCAGGGCAACGTCCCGGCGCGGATCTTCAAACATCCAATGGACGTGCGTTCGTCACTGTCGATCGTCCGCGTATGTACAGCCTCGTCTCGAACGATACGGTGAAGTCCGGATCGCTCGACCTTCGGGCCGAGCAGCCGGGCGTTTCCATGTACGCGTTCACGTTCATCTCCTGCACCGTCGCGCAGCAGTAAAAGCTGCGTCGAGGCAGGGCGCGAGGAGGTCTGGTAGCTATGGCCGAGCAGACCCGAAAGGCGACAGACGACGAAATTCGCCGCGCGGCGGAACTCGTTCTGCGCGCCAGCTATCCAATCGCATTGACCGGCGCGGGAATGTCCGTGGAAAGCGGTATCCCCCCGTTTCGCGGTCCGGGCGGACTTTGGACCAAGTACGGCGAGCCGCCGATGAACGGCTTTCAGGTTTTCATGCGCGACCCCAAGAAGGCGTGGCAGGATCGTCTCACCAAGCGCAACGACGAACTCTTCAAGCCGCTCGCAGTCGCGCAGCCCAATCCCGGGCATCTGGCGCTTGCGGAATTGGAACGGCTGAGCGTGCTCCGTTTTGTCATTACACAGAATGTAGACGATCTGCATCGACAGGCCGGCCAACAGTCGCTCGCCGAGATTCACGGCAACTGGAAACTGATCCGCTGCCTCGATTGCACGAGGCGATTTCGGAGCGACGAGATTAGCCTCGAAGTACTGCCGCCGAAGTGTCCGCGCTGTGGAGGCCTGCTCAAAAGCGATACGGTATCTTTTGGCGAACCGATTCCGGTTGACGTTTTGAAGCAGTGCGCGGAGCACGCCGCACGCGCCGACTTGGTGATCGTCTCGGGCACCTCCGCGACCGTATATCCAGCTGCGGGATTCGCACTCGAGGTCAAGGAACGCGGCGGCGCACTCGTCGAGGTCAACCTCTACGAGTCCGAGATCTCGCGGATTTGCGATGCGAGCCTGCGCGGCGGCTGCGCCGAGATGCTTCCAAAGCTCGTCAAAGCGATTTCGGAGCTTCGGCGCGAGCGCGCGTCCTAGCAGGATGTTGAAAAAGGCATTTTCAACATCCTGCTCCCTCTCTCTCATCTCCCCCTGGTCAGGGGGAGATGATAAGGAAGGCGGCCCGATCCTTCGCCCATGGCTCTGGACAAGGTTTTCACGCAGGGTGTTGAGAATAAGGCCGATGCCAATTTGGTATTCGAGGTTTTTCTCAACACCCTGCTAGGCGGGCGGTACGTCGGGAGCAGGCGTTTCGGGCGCACTTTCTCTGCGCCGCAGCAACACCATCGTGTCACTCCCGTTGAGTTCCGTCGGGTTGCTGGTGATCAGCACCTCGAACGGCGCGCGACGTTGCGGCTTTAGGCTATCCCACGAGCTGGTCCATGCGATTAGGTAAGGCATCGATGCAGCTTCGCGCGCGTTGATTACCGGATAATTCTTTCCGCAGTAGTACGCGAAGCCGTAGTTCAGACCGTGCAGGTAGGCAGCCGGGCTGTCTCCGACGACCATCATCACGTCGCCCGCAAACTTCTTGAGTCCCAAGGTATTTCCGAGAGCAGGGAGAACCACCAGGTTCGTCGCGATCGATGCGGCGGCAAATCCGGTCGCCATGCATCCGACCAGCCGCTCCACGCTCGCGCGGCCCCGCAACAGCATGACTCCCACTATCACGCAGATCGCGGTGAGAGGCGCCACCAGATACCAACTTCCGATGACCGCATCGCGAAGCGCCGCGACGAAGCCAACTGCCTTGATGCCCGCAAGTCCTAATACTGATTCGAATGCGGACGGCCACGCGAGCATCAGCACCGCAGCGATAAATCCCACCACGCCCGCGCCTAGAAATCCGAGTCCTGCTGCGAGACTCGTGAGACGGGTCAGCAGCGGAGCGTGGCCGGCGCCGCGAATTGCGTCATAGAGGTACACCGCGGCCAGAGTCGCGAGCGCCGGATAGAGCGCCAGCAGATAGATGCCGCGCTTACTCTGCGCGAAGCTGTAGAAGACCAGCACGGTCGCGAACCAGATGATCAAGTACGCGACGCGCGCATTGATCCGTCGTTCGCCGCGCACCGCCTGCACCACGACCAGCGGAATCGTCGCAATCCAGGGTATGAAGCCGGCGATTAGCGCGAATTCGAGGAAGTAGAACGGGTGCGCGTGGCCCTCGTTGGTTTCTCCGAGTGGAATCAAGCGAAAGACATTCTCGGCGAGCAGCTGGCGGTCGATGAACTCGCGGCCGCCGACAACTATTGCCGCGACGTACCACGACCCGGCGATCAGAGCGACAACGATAACGCCACGCACGAGCGAGAGCGTGCGCAGCAAATCCCACCGCCGCTGAACCGTCATGAACACCAGCGCCGTAGCGGCGGGGAGCACGAGCCCAACCGGGCCTTTGCTGAGTACTGCCAGCGCGATCGCCACGTACAGAAGCATGCGCCGGCTTGTGAGTCCCTCGGCGATTAGCAGGAACTCGAAGAACGCGACCTCCATGAAGAACGACAATGTCATGTCGACGCGCGCCGCGGTTCCGGCCTGCAAGTAGTGAACGCTCGTCCCCAGGATCAGCGCGGCGATCAGCGCCGCCGCAGGATCGAAGAGCAGCCGCGCGTACAGGTAGCAGACGACAATTCCCGCGATCGCAAACAGCGCGGACGGGAACCGCACGATTCGCTCGTCCAGTCCTCCGGCTACCACCGATGCGAGCGCCGCCGTCCAATGCATGAGCAAAGGTTTCGAGGGTACTTCGATTCCGGCGCGCTTGGGCAGAATCACGCCGCCGCCGCTGGCGATCTCGGCAATCGTTTCCGCTTCGCGCGGTTCGCCCTTCGTGTAGAGCGGATAGCTGCCGAGCGTAAGAAAAAACAATGCGGCGCCATACGCGAGCAGCAGAAGCACCGCGACGCGGGGCGCGGCCAAGCGATCCAGCGCGTTGCGAGGCGCGGCGACTGGCTCCGTGCTCGGCGGAGCGGGCTCGTTGGTGTCGTCCACTTGCAAGTCCGGCGGTTGCGACTAACATACCGGCGCAGGTCGCCGAATGCAGTATCGCGCGCCGCGGCCGCGCAGCCAGAATCGCCCGGTCCCTGCAAAGGAGTACCCATGAGACTCGAAGACAAAGTCGCAATCGTAACGGGCTGTGGCCGCGAACGCGGCATCGGACGCGCCATCGCACTCAGGCTCGCGCGCGAAGGCGCTCACGTCGTCGCTGCGGACTACTGCCGCGCAATCAAGGAATATCCCGATGCGAAGTTCGGACAGATGGAGGAGCTCGAAGGGGTCGCGGGCGCGATTCGAAAACTTGGCCGCCGCGCGATTGCGGTCCGCGTCGATGTTACCGACGAGGCCGAAGTCGAGCAGATGGTCGCCGCGGGCATGAAGGAATTCGGCCGGATCGACATTCTTTGCAACAACGCGGGCGGCGGCGTGGGCGGCGGCTTGGTGGTCGATCACTCGCTCGATTCGTGGAACCGCACGGTCGCGATGAACCTCACCGGCGCCTTTCTCTGCTCCAAGCATGCCGCGCGGCCGATGATCGCGGCGCGCCGCGGCGGCCGTATCATCAACACCGCATCGATCGCTGGGAAGCGCGGCGGGCCAATGATGGCCGCCTACTGCGCGGCCAAGCACGGCGTGGTCGGGCTCACGCGAAGCCTCGCGCTCGAACTCGGTCCGCACAACATCACGGTCAATGCCGTCTGTCCCGGCTTCGTTGAGACGCAGCTCTTCGAGGGACTCCTGAACATGGTCGGCGCGACGCGCAACTTCACGCGCGATCAGGCGATTCAGTTCTTTGTCTCGCAGGTGCCGCTCGGAAGGATGGAATCGGGTGACGACGTTGCCAACGTGGTCGCCTTTCTCGCCTCCGAAGACGGCGGCTACATGACGGGACAGGCGCTCAACATCTGCGGCGGCGTGGAGACACACTGAGCGACGCGCGCTCAACCGCTCGCGACTTGGCGGCGCCGGGGCCGGGTATGGCTGCGGCGCCGCGCCGAGTTTTTCGTATCAGTACTGGGTGATGACCTTGATGCGCCCGTTCTCGTCGTAAGCATACATTTGGCTGGCTTCCTCATCGCGCGTCTTCTTGTGAGTGCCGTCGCAGAACGGCTTGTTCTTCGAAAGTCCACACGCGCAGATGTAGAGCGGAAGCTCGGTGCCTTCCGGAATTACGTAGGGGCTGTTCTTTTCATGCCGTATCATTCGGGCCATCGAAATCTCCTTCGCTCGATTCGGACTTGATGCGGGCGGCGTGTCGGCGTCTGGCCGCCTCACGCGCCACTAAAGACCACCCGTGGCGCGTAGTCAATTCGTATCCGCACCCGAGCAGGCTGTTGAAAAATTATTTCAACCGCCTGCGCCCTCACTCTTGTCTCTCCCGAGGTGGGCGAGAAGTTTAGGAAGGAAGCCAGTCTTCACGCAGGGTGTTGAGAGCCAAGGCCAGCTCATTTTGGATTTTCTGGGCTTTCTCAACACCCTGCTAGGTTAACGGCTGATGCACCGCCTCGATGCTTTCCTCGGGCGGGAGCCTGCGGCGTCCCTCGCCGCCGAGCACGAGCCCCAGGATTCCGCTGATGGCGATGAGAATTCCAAACAGCTCGCGCCGCGTAGCGTGCTCGCCCAGGAACATCACCGCGAAGGCGACCGAAAGCAGCGGCATTCCCGGCACGACCACTGCGGTCGTCCACGCGAGCGACAGCCTGCTTATCGCGCCGTACCAAGTGAACGCGCTCAGAAAGTAGATGAACACGCCGCTCGCCAGCACCACCATGACCGCACTGGGTTGCGCAAGCTGCGTGAGCGGCGCCGGCCTGATGATCGCATAGAGGACGAGTAGCGCGGTCGCGGCCACGATGAAGCGCGCGCCGGTGATCGTGATCGGCGCAAGCGGGGGCATCACACGAAGTCCCAGTACGTGCGAGATCTGCCAGAACAGCGGAGTCAGCAGGATCAGCACCGCAGCCCACGCCGGTGAAAACAGCCCCTGCGCGCCGAACACCGACGCGATGCCCAGCAGGATTGTCGCGGTCGCGATCAGTTGGCGCGAGGACGGACGTTCACCGATGACTACGGTTGCGAGCACCAACGAATAGACCGGCTCGGTCTGCATCAGGATGACTCCCGCGACCGCCGTGATCTTGCTGAGTCCATATGCGAGCATGAGACTGGTCACGACCGTGCCAGAGAGACCCATCGCGACCACCCATGGCAGGAAGCGTCGCTGAAAGATGAGGCGCAGCTCTCCGCGCCAATAGAGCAGCGGGATTGCGCAGCACGCCGCCACGGTTGCGGCGCCAGTTGCGTACAGCAGCGGATTGAGATTCACGGCGCCGAAGCGCATCAGCACCGGAAATCCGGCGCCGAGCACTGTGTTGCAGGCGGCGAGCAGGAGACCGATGCGGAACTCGCGCCCGTGATGCGTGTCGTGCGACCGCGCGATCGATGACGGATGCTTTGGGACCGTGCGAGGCGCCATCAACGGCTCACAACCTTGCCAGCACGGCCCATGCGATCACCGCTGCGAGGACGAACCGATACCACACGAATGGTGCATAGGTCCGCGTTCGCACGAATCTTACGAGTGCCGCGATGGCGATCAGGCTGAAAACGAGTGATGCGAGGAATCCGGTTACGATCTCACTGTCGATTCCGGCCTGCACCAGCTTGCGCGCCTCGAGCAGTCCCGCCCCGGCGATAATCGGCGTGGCCATCATGAACGAGAAGTTCGCCGCCTCCTCGCGCCGCAAACCAACAATGCGGCCGGCCGTGATTGTCGCGCCGGATCGCGACACGCCCGGCAAAATTGCGAGTGCTTGGCTCAGACCGATCAGTAAAGCGTCGACTACCGTCATTTCACCAACTGTTCGCTTTTGCGGCGACCAGCGGTCCGCGAGTAGCAGGACGACGCCCATCACGGATAGCGTCACCGCGATGAGCGCCGGTGCTCGAAAGGCGGTCTCGGCCTGCTCCTCGAGCAGGAAGCCAACCAACGCGCCGGGTACCGACGCTACCACGAGCAGCACGAGCAGCCGTCGCGATCCGGCTTCGGCGGCACCGCTGGAACCAGGACGCACGAGCGCTCGTGCGATATCCGACCATTGGCGACGGTAGTACACGAGCAGCGCCGCCAGCGTGCCCAGGTGAAGTGCGACATCATACGCAAGCCCCGGATCGCGCCATCCGAGCAGCCACGGCACGATCACGAGGTGGGCGCTGCTTGATACGGGCAGGAACTCGGTCAGGCCCTGCAGCGCGCCGAGTGCGAATGATTGGAGGTCAGAAAGTGTCATTATTTCAAGTAGTTAGCTGGATTCGGAAGCGGGGTGACCGGCGGCGTCCGTAACACCCGCATGGACCACCGAGGACGCGGTGGACAGCTCGCAGAGATGATTCTTGACCCAAGTGTGACGGAGCCTAAGAATGGGGGGCTGGCAGGCTGTTGAACAAGTTATTTTCAACAGCTTGCTCCCTCTCTCGCGTCTGCCCCAGAGGGGGAGAAGATGAGGAAGGAAGCCGTCTTTCACGCAGGGTGTTGAGCGCACCGCCGGGACCGCGTCGATTTGTTCCGCGTTTCTCAACACCCTGCGAGGAGGATGGGGCGGTGGTCGGAGCACCAGGAGGACCGGCGATGTATGGCGAAGAATAGCACCAGTAAGGTAGTTCCGCTGCGCGAGGGTAACGTCCTTGTCGACGAGGACGCACAGCCATCGAGGATTCATGTCGACCCGCGTTCCGGCGCAGCGGCGGCTCATTGGTTTCCGACGGTATCCACATCGCCACGGCTACCCGCGATGATTCCTGACGAGATCCTCGATTACTACGGATGGGTCTTTTGCCAGGGTGGCTTTGCCAACCTACAGATGACCTTCGAGCAGTTCCTCGCGGTCGTCGCGGCAGTCAGCCCGACCGGGCTTTGCCCAGAGTACGACGGCAGCGAAGCTGCGCCGATGCTCGAGTGAGCCGTCGGCCTCCCGTTCGATCACTCGGCTCGCATTTGATCTGCTGACGCGGCGCTCTCGCGCGCGTGTCACGGCGTGCCCGCACCACTGGCCGGCGCGGCGCCACTGCCGTCGAGAAGCCGGTTGCTAATCCACACGCTATGAACGCCAGCCAAGTCGGTTGGCGAAGTCAGGCCGTTGTCCTTCGCAATCTGCTGCCAGTTGTTCTCAGTACCCGTGGCGCGCTTCGCGAGCGCCTTCAGGTCTTCATTCGGCAACAGCGCAAAGTTGACGCCTCCCTGAGTCGGCAGCTTGTTTGAAGGCGGCAGAGTCTTTGCCAACTGATCGATTTTGGCGAACAGCCCAAGCCGCGCGCTCGCCTTGTACTTCACCAGCTCATCGGCCGGCATATCTTCGGCGCGAATGTTCACGATGATTCTGCTGAGGCGCGCTCCCACCGGCACCGCTCGTATCTCGTACCGGTAGCGCGGGCGCACGCCGATCAAGTCCGGCAGTATGCCGGGTCCTTCGTCCGCGTCCATCCAGTTCGTAACCAGCGACTGGTCGGGACGCGCGGTGAACAGAATGCCATCGCCGCGCAAGACGTCCTGCGCCAGCACAAAGGCATCCTGCGCGGCGAAGTTGACTTCGTGCTCTTCGCCAACCGCCGCCTCGGTGCCGCCGCCCGCGGTGCTGTACGCGACGTAGCCGGCGGCATGTCCGAAACATCCCGCGGCTAAAAACACGCACACCGCAAGCAACGACGTCCGCATCTGCCGTGCGGCAAAAACCAATTGGTCCATTTCAATAGCCTGCTCCCCCTCTCTCGTCTCCCCCCAATGGGGGAGAAGCTTAGGAAAGAAGCCATCGTTCACGCAGGGTGTTGAGCGCACCGCCGGGACCGCGCCGATATGTTCCGCGTTTTTCAACACCCTGCTAGGAAAACACGCTCGATACGATGCTGCAAGAATGCTCCGACTCCCGGCCAACCACGTTCGCGCGAATCGCCGCGACCGCTGCTCCATCGCACCTGCCCAACCGCGCGCCTGCGGCGTTGCGCCGTGCTTTCCAAGACGCTATTGAGTTACTCCGCCATGGCGCCCGAAGACGCGAAAACATCGCGCCACGTGATCGCACTCGTGGGTGCCGCGACCGCCGGATCCGAAATCGCGCGCATTCTCGCCGACCGCGGTGCGCTCGTCATCGTAATCGAGCAGAATCCGCGCCCCTACGGCAAGATCGAGGACGGCCTGCCGCGCTGGCACGTCAAGCAACGCAAGGACGAATACGAGCGCATCAACTCCCGACTGAGCCATCCCAGCATCGAGTATGTGCCGCTCACGCGGCTTGGCCGCGACATCGACTTTGAGGACCTCAGGCTAAACTGGCAGCTCAACGCCATCGTGTTGACACACGGTGCGTGGCGCGACCGTCCATTTCCAATCGAAGGTGCGGACCGGTTCGTCGATCGCGGACTCCTCTATCAGAACCCGCTCATCTACTGGTTCAACCACTTCATTGAGAAGTCGTACGACGGACCGCGCTATGAACTTTCTGCGGGAGCAATCGTAGTGGGCGGTGGCCTCGCGTCGATCGACGTCGTCAAGGTGCTGCAGATCGAGATGGCGCTCAAGGCGCTTCGCGAGCGCGGAATCGACGAGGAGATGCTTCGGCTGGAGCGCGAGGGGTTGGATCCGGTGCTCGAGAGCCACCGGCTCAAGTACTCGGACCTTGGCGTCGCGCCGTGCAAACTCTACTACCGCCGCCGCGTGCTCGACATGCCACTCTCCGACATTGCGCCCGATGCGCCCGCGAAACGCGCCGACGCACTCCGACAGGCGCGCGCCAAGATCCTTGATAAGGCGATGCGCAAGTATCTGTTCGAGTTCCAGGAGCTGCGAGCCCCGATCGGTCTCGTCGTCGAGAATGATCGGATGGTTGGCGTCAACTTCAGCCGCACCGAGGTGACCGATGGACGAGTGAATTTGGTCCCTGGCGACAACCTCGAAGCACGCTCGCCGCTTACGGTCAGCTCCATCGGCAGCATCCCGGAGCCGATTCCCGGAATTCCGCACCGTGGCGAGGTGTATGAATACGCCGACCCGAAGATCGGGCTTCTAATGCCGGGAGCGACCGCCGTGTTTGCGGCCGGCAATGTGCTGACCGGCAAGGGCAATATCAAGGATTCGCTGGAGAGCGGCACCGAGATTGGTACGCGTGTCGCCGAGGCATATCTCGGGTTGAGCGATGAGCAGATCGATTTCTCGGCCGGCGCGCGAAACGCCGCAGCATCGCAGGCGAATACGATCGGCAATGCGATCTCTCCGCATCCCAAGCTCGCACCCGCGGCGGTCGAGGCCATCGTCAAGCGCGTCCGCGAGCGTCAACGCGCGGTCGGCTACGACGGAAACTACCGCGCGTGGCTCGAGCGTGTTACGCCGCCCGATCTTCAGTAGCGCGGGCGGACGCTCGGACGCGCTCCGGCAGCCCGCGCTGCTTTGCCTCGGCGCAACCGCGGTTGTACCCTCGACCGCGTGAAGGCGGAGGCAAGGCGTGGACGACCTCAGGCGAACTGATCCCGAGATTTACGAACTAATCAGGCGCGAGGAGCAGTACGAGCTGGACTCTGTCCGGCTCATCCCGTCGGAGAACTACGTGTCGCGCGCGGTGCTCGAAGCGACCGGCTCGGTCCTCACCAACAAGTACTCGGAGGGCTACTCAGGGCGCCGCTACTACGAGGGTCAGCGCTATATCGACGAGCTCGAATCGCTGGTCATCGAGCGCGCGAAAAAGCTTTTCGGCGTCGAGCATGCCAACGTCCAGCCTTACTCCGGTTCGCCGGCGAACCTCGCGGTCTATTTCGGCCTGCTCAAGCAGGGTGAAACGCTGATGGGACTCGCACTCCCGCACGGCGGACATCTCACCCACGGCTGGAATGTGAGCATCACGGGCACGTTCTGGCGCGCTGTGCAGTACACAGTCGATCGCGAGACCGAACTGATCGATCTCGATGCGGTCCGCGATCTCGCGCGCAAGGAGCGCCCCAAGATAATCGTTACGGGTGCGACCGCTTATCCGCGTCTGTTCGACTTCAAGGGTTTCGCCGATATTGCGAAGGAGGTTGGCGCGCTGCTGCTCGCAGACATCTCGCACATCGCCGGCCTCATCGTCGCCGGAGTCCATCCCGATCCCGCGCCATACGCCGACGTGATCACCACGACGACGCACAAGACGCTGCGCGGTCCGCGCGGCGCGATGATCTTGTGCCGCCAGATGTATGCCGGCGCGATCGATAAAGCCGTCTTCCCCGGCTTGCAGGGCGGTCCGCACAACCACACGACCGCAGCGATCGGTGTCGCACTCAAGGAAGCATCGACCCCCGAATTCAAGCAGTACGGCCGGCAAATCGTCGCCAATGCGAAGGCGCTTGCCGAAGAGCTGCTCGCCCGCGGGTTCCGCCTCGTTTCAGGCGGCACCGACAATCATCTGATCCTCGTCGATCTCACGAACAAGAAAGTAATTGGAAAGAAGGCTGCGCGCGCGCTCGACCGCGCCGGCATCATCGGCAACTACAACACCGTGCCTTACGATCCGCGCAAGCCGTTCAGCCCAAGTGGGCTGCGTCTGGGCACCCCCGCGGTCACGTCGCGCGGGATGCGCGAAGCCGAGATGAAACAGATTGGTGCATGGATCGACGAGGCGATCGCCAACATTGACGACGAGCCGCGCCTGGGGCGCATCGCCGGCGACGTCGCGGCGTTTTGCCGAAGCTTCCCCGCCCCCGGCATCGCGCTCAGCTAATCGGCGCGGCGGGCCTCAGGCGCGTTGGCAAGGCGGGTCGGTTTGTCCTAGATTTGGTCGCGACGCCGCCGGGCTTCCAGGTTCCGCGTTCGCCGCAATGGTCTTCGGGGAGGCTACCAATCATGATTCGCACGGAACGAATCGGTCACGTGGTCTTGAAAGTGCGAGACTTGAAGCGCTCAGTCGAATTCTACAACGGAGTCCTTGGACTCGACGTGATGAGCGAAGCAGGCGGGCTGCGGATGGCCTTTCTGGCGAGCAATCGCCGCGACCATCATGAAATCGGACTGATTGAGGTGGGTCCCCAGGCGGAGCTTCCCGCGTGGAGCCAGCTCGGGCTGGTCCACATCGCTTTCCGCCTTCGCAGCCAAGAGGACTTGCAAGCCGCCTACGCCGAATTCAAACAGCGCGGCGTGCCGATTGCTTTCACCGTCAACCACGGCATCACCAACAGCGTTTACTTTCTCGATCCGGACGGGCACCAGCTCGAGGTCTATTGCGATAACCCACCCGAAGAGGTGGCGCGCATGCGCGACGGCTATACCGGAATGGACAAGCTTGAGTTCGCGCCCGATGATCCCGGGCTCGCCGACTTTTTCGCGCAGATGCGCAACTGAGTCCGCGCGATTCGCTGCCAACAACATGGGCATCCGCACCGGCTCCCAGTACCGCGACAGTCTCAGGGACGGTCGCACCGTGTATATCAACGGCGAGCGCGTCAAGGATGTCACTTCCTATCCCGCGTTCGAGGGCGTGGTCGAAACCCTGTGCGAGCTTTACGACCTGCAGCATGAGCACACCGACCTGCTCTGTTACCCATCGCCACGCACCGACGCTCCCGTGAGCCTCTCATTCCTGATGGCCGAGAACGTCGAGCAGGTCCAGCGGCGATGCCGTGCCGAGGAATTTCGGGCCGAGGCGACTTTCGGCATGATGGGGCGGCTGCCCGATTTCTGCAACGCGCTGGTCACTGATTCCGCAGCCGCGCGTGCGACGATATCGGAGCGCAACCCCCGCTTCGGCGAGAATCTGCTGCGCTACTATGAGGCGTGCCGCGACAACGACTGGTGTCTCACACACACGCTGGTTGACCCACAGATCGACCGCTCCAAAGGTCCCGGCGAACTGGACGACCCGTTCCTCGCCCTGAGACTCGTGCGCGAGACGGATCGCGGAATCATGGTCCGCGGCGCGCGCATGCTCTCGACACTCGCCCCGTTTGCCAACGAACTGTGGGTCGGACCGTTTTATCCTCGCAAGCCGGGCGAAGAACCGTACGCGCTCTGTTTCGCGCTGCCCATGGAGACGCCCGGGCTCAAGTTCATCTGTCGCGAGAGCTACGACGGCCGCCGCGGCGCCTTCGACCGTCCGCTGTCCTCGCGGTTCGACGAAGGCGATGCGCTGGCGGTGTTCGACGATGTGCTGGTGCCGTGGGAACGCGTCTTCATCAACGGCGACATCGACGCCTGCAACTATCTGCTTCAGAACGCGCCCGGCTACGCCGCGCTCCAGGGCGTCATCCGCGGCACGGTCAAGATGAAGTTTCTCACCGGTCTTGCCTGCTACCTGGCCGAAACCATCGGTCGCTCGGAGCTGCTGCATGTTCAGGCCCAGCTTGGCGAGCTGGTCGCGTACACCGAGATGCTCGGGGGGCTTATCGCCAATGCGGCCGCCGAGGTTGCGGCAGCACGGCAGGACCGCTCCACGTCCCGGTCACTCGCAGCGGTCCTGTTTGTCTTCATGCCCGAGGTACAGGTGCGCGCCGTTGAGGTGATTCGGCGCCTGAGCGGCAGCGGGCTGATCATGACACCCACGGAACGCGACTTCGCAAGTACCGAAATCGCCGCCTACGTCGAAAAATACCTGCGCGGCAGGGACGTGCCGGCGAGGCGGCGGGTGCAACTTTTCAAGCTCGCGTGGGACCTGATTGGCGAGGCGTTCGGCGGCCGGCAACTTCAATACGAGTGGTTTTATGCAGGCGACCCAATGCTCAACCGCGCGAGATTCTACCGGTCACATTCCGTCGCGAAATACAAGGCGATGGTGGATAAGCTGCTCTCAGGCACCGGTGGTGGCGGGAGAGATCGCCGTTAAAGAGCCACTGATGGAGCGGCCATTGACCCGCCGATACGGCAGCAGGCTTCACCGCGCGCGCACGGCTGGACCTGCGCCCGGTTCAAGACCGGCGCGCGCTGATTCACATGATCAAGTGTCACGTCAAAGTGGAGGATCGCCATGATGACACCGGAGAGTTTTGTCAACGAGTTGCGCGAGTACATCGAGCGCGAGGATGAACGTCCGCTGCTGGGGCTCAGCTTCTATAAGGGCGTGGTCAGCGGCGAGCTTTCGCGCGATCAGCTCAAGCGCTGGGCGATTAATCTGTTCTACCTGACCGGCCAGCACATCCGCGCTTTCGGCGGCATATTCCTCAACACCGGCCTCACACCGCTGGACCAGAAAATCCGCCGCCACATCGTCGAGAACCTCATGGACGAGGAGACCACCATGGGCCGGGGTGACGACGCCCACTGGAAGCTCTCGATGCGCCTGGCCACAGCTCTCGGTGCTTCCGAAGACGAGCTGGCGCACCCGGTGGTGGCCGCAGAGGCGGTCGATTACGTCAATTGGGTCATCGAGCTCGGACGAAAGGAGTACGGACTCGTCACGCTCGCCGCCATGTCGATCGGGGGCGAGACCCGCAGCGATGGCGCGGGCGGCGGAATGATGCGAGCGCTCAAGGAACGCTACGGCTTGACGCGCCCCGACCTCGAATTCTTCTATGCTCACATGGGCGAGGCCGAGGCGCACGGCGAGCCCGTCTATGAGATGGTCCGCGAGTACGCAACCAGCGACGACCTGCAGCGAAGGATCCGCGAGGCTGTGCACACTTGGTGCGCGAAATTTAGCGCCGCGCAGGAAGCCGGCTACCAGGTCGCTCTGGGACTGCAGCCCGGCGTGGAAGCGCCGCTGGCGTAGTTGCAGGTCGCAGCGGGTCCCTAGCAGGGTGTTGAGAAAAGCCTCGGAGTCCACAGTGGCATCAAACTCGTCCTCAACACCCTGCGTAAAAGCTGTCTGCCTTCCTAATCTTCTCCCCCTCCGGGGGAGATGCGAGAGAGGGAGCAGGCTGTTGAAAATGCGTTTTTCAACAGCCTGCTGAGATGGCACGAATGAAACTCGAACGCGGACTTAATCTCGGATCTCCCTATACGCCCGACATGCAGCCAGGCGCCAAGCCGGCCGAACCAACCTGGGCGAGCTTGCGCGATCAGGTCCGCGAGGCCGAAGCGCTCGGCTACGACGCGGTCGTGGCGGTAGAGACCAAGAACGATCCGTACCTAATCCTCGCGATAGCCGCGCAGGAGCCGTCGAAGCTCCAGCTCGTGACCGGCATCGCGCTCGCATTCACGAAAAGTCCGGTTGCGACCGCCTACACCGCGTGGGACATCCAGCGCATGAGCGGCGGGCGGCTCGTGCTCGGCCTCGGTTCGCAGGTGAAGGGACACGTCACGCGGCGATTCGGGATGCCGTGGTCGAAACCCGCGCGACGAATGAAGGATTACGTTCGTGCGATGCGAGCGGTCTGGCATTCGTGGCAGACCGGCGAACCTCTCAAGTTCGACAGCGAGCACTACAAGCTCAATCTGATGACGCCCAACTTTGCGCCGCCGCCTGTGTCGAATCCGAAGATCCCGGTTCACATCGCTGCCGTGCAGGAGCGCATGCTCCAGGTTGCAGGCGAGGTCGGCGACGGAGTGCGCCTGCACGGCATCGTCACACGCGACTACCTCGACAAGATCGCGTTCCCGAACCTAAAGAAGGGCTTTGCCAAGTCGGGCCGGCCGGGTTCCGAGTGGGACAAATTCGAGATCTCCGGTGGCGGCTTCATCTGCACCGCGAAGGACCAGGACGCTCTTGCCAAGGCGATCGACGGCATCAAATCCACCATCGCGTTCTATGGTTCGACGCGCTCATACCGCTCGAGCTTTATCCTCGGCGGTTGGGAACGTCAGCAGGAAGAGCTGTTCCGGATGTCGATGGAAGGGAAGTGGCGCGAAATGTCAAAGGTAGTGAACGAGGAAATGGTCCACGCGTTCGCCGCGGTGGGTACCTACGACGACATCGCCGGAGTGATCAAGAAGCGCTTCGCCGGAGTGAATCGCCTTGGCTTCGACATTCCGGTTCACAATGATCGCGATCGTGGAGTCTTGAAGGAAATCTTGCAGGACCTCGCGCGGCCCTGAGAATCGAAACTCAATCGCACGAAGGAAGGTATTCGATGGGTTCATCATCGGTGCGCAACGCGCCGTCGCCTGTGTCGCTCATATTCGATCTGTGGGCGGCTTCGCGTACGTATGCCCTGACCGCGGGCATCCGCCTGGACGTGTTCACGCACATCGGCAAGGGCAAACGCAACGTCGCGGAAATTGCTCAAGCCGCCAATGCATCTGTACGCGGCATGCGCGGACTCCTCGATGCCTTGGTCGGCATGGGGTATCTCAAAAAGGCTGGCGAGAAGTACTCTCTCACACCGGTGTCCGCTGCCTACCTTGTCCGTGGCAGTGACCTTTTCATGGAAGGTGCAGCGGAAGTTGCCGAAATCATTGCTGAGGATTGGACGTGTCTGCCCGATGCGGTGAAAACCGGCGGGCCCGTGCTTCGCAACCGCACCGCTGAACAGATGTCTGAGTTCTGGCCGCTCCTCGTGAAGCAAATATTCCCGATGAGCTTCACCGCGAGCACCGCGGCCGCGAAAGGCCTAACGTCTAAGGAGCGCAAGCGGATCGGGCGCATACTCGATATTGGCGCCGGTTCGGGCGCGTGGTCGATCGGATTCGCAAAGGCGATTCCGAATGCGCGAGTGACGGTCATCGATCTGCCGGTAGTGGTTCCCGTCACGCGCGAATACGCGCAACGACACGGCGTCGCCGAACGCTACGAGTATCGCGAGGGCGACTATCACTCGGTGGACTTCGGACGGGATAGCTACGATCTCGCCATCCTGGGCCACATTCTCCACGGCGAGGGCGAGCGGCGGAGCAAGGAACTATTGCGGCGAATCAACGATGCGCTGGTTCCCGGTGGATCGCTTCTCATCGCCGAATTTGTTCCCAATGATGATCGGACTGGCCCCGCAATGGCGCTTCTGTTCGGCCTCAATATGTTGCTGCATGCGCCCGAGGGCGATGTGTTCACGATGCGCGAGTATCGCGAATGGCTGAAGCAGGCGGGCTTCAGCAAGGTCAAGACGGTGCGCAATCCGAACGCGCCGTCGCCGCTGATCTTCGCGACGAAGTAGCAGGGCAGGGCGCGTCGATCACTCGGTCGGCGGATTGATGTCCGCCCACAGACGCCACATCAACGCGATGTGCGTCTCGACCGCCCACAACGCTTCCGACGCGGCGCCCTCTGGAATCGCGCGGAAAATCGAACCTGCGCTCGAATCGCCGTGCTGCTTGTCCACCTCGACATGCACGGAGAAGAAGCGCACGCCATCGTCGTTCAGACCATAGTGTCTGCGTAATCCGTCAATTACGCGCACGTACGCGTCGGGGTTGAACAGCTCCGATCCGAGACTGATGCCGGCGAGCGTGGTGTACCAGGGCTTGCTGTCCGCCAGCCAATACATCCAGTGGACCATCGCGGTCGCGTCGGGCGCCATGCGCGCATGTTGCAATTGCTGGCGCGGAATTCCGAGCGCCTCGCCGAACTCGAGATATAGTTCCATGTGCGAGCGGCCCACTCCCGACTGGCGCCCGAGTTCTTCTTCGTTGAGGTTTTCGATTATCGCCTTGCGCGCGCCGAAGTCGTCGCACTTCGCGTAGATGAGACCCAGGATGTTCGCGTTGTGGCCTTTGTTGCCGATGTACAACTGCGTCGCCCAGTGCCGAAGCTGAGCCGGCTCGAGTTGTCCACGAGCGATCTTGTCGATGGTCGGATGATATTTGAGGGTCGCGCGGTTGCGATCGAGCCGCTCGAACATCGCGGTGAGTTGGTCAAGTCCTCTTGCGACATCCATCGAATATGCTCCTCCCGCGACCGCGCGAGTGCTTCACGAGCCTGTGCGCTCGCTTGCGAGTTTCCGTGCGATATCCGCTCTCAGCTCGATCTTGCGAACCTTGCCCACGTTGGTCAGCGGTATCTCATCGATAATCTCGAGCCGTTCGGGCCATTTGAACTTGGCGACTCCGCGCGACGCAAGGAACTCCTTGAGCCCGTCAAGTCCGAGCGCTGCGCCGCTTCGCAGCGTAACGTACGCGCATCCCTTTTCACCGAGGACCGCGTCGGGCATCGCGACCACCGCGGCGCGCGCGATCGCCGGATGCGCGAGAAGATGCGATTCGATATCTTCGGCGCTGATCTTCTCGCCGCCGCGATTGATCAAGTCCTTTACGCGCCCCTCGACGATTAGACTTCCGGATTCATGGCGCCGTACTACGTCGCCGGTCTTGTAAAATCCGTCCGCGCTGAACGCCTCGCGGTTCCGCTCGGGCGCGCGATAATAGCCGCGCAATGTGTACGGTCCGCGGCACCAAAGCTCTCCGCTTTCGCCGTCAGCGGCATCGCGTCCGGCGTTATCGACGATTCGGACTTCATCGGCCGGTGAAAGCGGCCGCCCTTGCGTCTTGAACGCGATCGCCTCTGGATCGTCAAGTCGGGTATAGCAAAGCAGTCCTTCTGCCATCCCAAGGACTTGCTGCACAGTGACGTGGGGGAAAACACGTTTGAGTGCAATTGCGGTTGGCTCCTGGAGCTTCTGGCCGCCCACCGTGATCACACGCAATGACGCCAGCGACTTGCGCGCATCCTCGGGAAGGTCGAGAAGACCGAGCGCCAGGGTCGGGACGCAGGGCAGGTGCGTCGCGCGCTCGCGCTCCGCAATCGAGGCGATATCGGCCGGCTGCGTCGATTGCGCGAAGATCGTAGTCGCTCCGCTCAGAAGTGCGCCCATCATTCCGGGACAGCCGAGCGGAAAATTGTGCTCGACCGGCAGTGCGATAAGAATTCGCGCGGCTGCATCGACCCCACCGACCTTCGCAGCCTCCCGCGCGTTGTACAGATACTCGGTGTGAAGGCGTGGGATCAGCTTCGGCAGGCCGGTCGTGCCGCCGGACAGCAGGAAGAAGGCGGCATCAAATGGATTGTTCGCGCGCGAACCCAGCCGGGCGAACTTGGTGGGAAGCTCGCCAAGATTCACGCAACCCGGCGATGGTTCCGTAGAGAGAATCAATTCCAGGCTCGGTATTGCGTCGCGCAGTTCGCGTGCGAGCGCTGCATGATCGAAGCCGCGATACTCGGGTGCGATCGCGAGCGCCCGCGAGCCGGAGAACTCGACGAGGTACTCCAGCTCGGCGCGTCTAAACGCCGGCAGCGCCATCACCGGCACTACACCCATCTCGAGGCAGCCGAGAAAGAGGCTTGTGAATTCCGTCAAATTGGGAACCTGAATTACAATTCGGTCGCCGCGTCGTAGACCCAAGCCCTCAAGCAGCGCCGCGACGGCCGCCGCCTCGTCAGCAAGCTCACGATAGCTGAGCCGCCTCCTTCCGTCGGCGAGCGCAATTACGTCGCGATGCGATTCGCTGACCTCGTTGGCAATCGCCGCGATGGCTTGAGGAATCGTCTCGGCGCGCCAGTAGCCTTCGCGCACGTAGCGCTCGACGAATTCGCGCGGGTATGGAGTACAGCCTTCGAGCATCACGACCGCCCCGCGCCAAGGCCCGCGCCGCGCGGCTTCAGCGGCTCGAGATCGAGCCTGCCGCCAGCTGATAGACCTCATCCATGATTCTGTTGCGCTGCTCGAAATCGCGCGCCGGCTCATACCACGTGTAGAACCAGTTCATCGCGCCGAACACGAGTGAAGTCAGAATCCGGCTTTGCTCGCGGTCCAGCTCGCGGCCGCGCTTGCGCGCCAGCTCCTCCAGAATTCTCCTCAGCATCTTGGAATAGTCGCGCTTGAGCCGCGCAATCTCGACGGCGTAGCGCGCGCCGAGCGAGTCCGCTTCGCGGACCAGCACTTTCATTTCGGCAAGATTTCCCATGTGGTAGTCGAGGTGGCTCTCGATAAACTGGCGCAGCTGCGTATCGGCGTCGCTGGCGCCGCGCAAACGATCTTCGGCGCGGCGAATCAGTTCTTCGAACGCGTGCTTCGAGATGAGATAAAGCAGCTCCTCTTTGTTGCGCAGATAGTAGTAAATGCGCGGAAACGATATTCGCGCGCGCGCGGCGATGTTCCGAATCGACGCGAGCCCGAAGCTTTTCTCCGCGAACACCGATGCGGCTGCGCGCAGGATGCGATCGATGTTCGCGTCGTAACGTTCCTCGGTCGCGAGCTTGCGCGACGAAAGCTTGGTAAGCCTGACCACGCGCTTGGGCGCGGCCATTGCGGCTGTGCTCGCCATGTAACTGTGCGCGCTGGCGCGGCCCCGCCCGGCTTTAGCTGTAGCGCCGCCCTGCAGTGGGATCCGGAATCGGAATTTCGAGCTTCACGAGAAGATTGTTCACTTCCTCCATGAACTCGGCCCGCATCTGTTCGTTGCTACGCTTGCGCAGTCCCCAATTGAGATAGTCGTGTTGGCGCTTCGAACCCGACTGCCCGAACATGTCGAGTCCGGCCGGGTACCACTTCTTGAGGTGTTGGATGATCCGCTCGCGCCCGTGCTCCGAATCGCGCTGTACGGCGCGGCGCAGAATTCGATATCCAAACGCCGCGTGCCCGACTTCCTCCTTGTGCACACGCTCGGCAATCTTCGCGAGCGGTTGGTACGAGCACCCAACCCACTCGTAACCCATGTACGCGCCCTGTCGATCGGCGAAAAAGCTGAACAGTCCGTACTCGATCCAGTCCTCGGCCTGATCGCGCATCTCAAAGATGTAAATCGGAATCGGGCGCGACATGAACGCGTCGTCAACCTTCACGCCAAGATCATCCAGCAGCTTCATCCAGTAGCTCGCGTGACGCACTTCGTCGGACCAGAACGCAGCGTACTCCGCCTTGTCTTCAGGCGTCGGCGCCATCGCGAGCGGCTTTATCAGCGTGCGGTCGGGTGCGAGCATGTACTCGGACTCGATGCGCGACTGGATTGAGAGCATCCGCACCAGCAAGTCCTTGTAGTCGGGAGGAAGTCCGTCGGGTCCGCTGAAACAGACCGGTTGCGATTGCGCCGCTTCGCTCATCGATTGTGCCTGCCGCCCTGTGCGCCGTGATCGCTGTTCTGAACGACAGTTCAGATATCACCGCGCTCCGATACGATCAAGTTTAAACGCGCTAACCTGCCATCGTGAGCCCGCCGCTGACACTGAGCACCTGTCCGGTGACGAAGTCCGCATCTGACGACGCAAAGAACGCGACCGCGCCCGCGAGATCGTCCGGCTGTCCCAGCCGCCGCATCGGGATGTTCCGCACCATCGCATCCAGCACGCCTTCACGCCCCGCCATCGCGGTGCGGAGCAGCCCCGTGTCGGTCGGACCGGGGCAGACGACGTTCACGCAGATTCGATCGCGGGCAAGTTCACGCGCGAGTGTCTTGGAAAATCCGATGATCGCCGCCTTGCATTCGGCATAGACGGCTTCACCAGTCGAGCCCACGCGTGCGGCGTCGGATGAAATCGATATGATCTTTCCGCCCTGTCCGCGCGTCTTCATCCGCGGTGCGATCGCCTTGCAAAGATTCAACGGGCCGCGAAAGTTTATCGCGATCACCTTGTCCCACGTCTCCGGCGTGGTATCGACAAACGGTTCGACCTTGTCCCATCCCGCGTTGTTGACCAGGATATCGATCGCGCCCAGTTCGCGTTCAACCCGATCGGCGGTGCGCGTCGCGTCCTCCAGCTTGGAGACGTCGAGTTTGACGGCCAGCGCAGTTCCACCCGCCGCGACGATCTCGCGCGCCGTCTGCTCAGCCTGCTCTGACGCGATGTCCGCGATCGCGACCTTCGCGCCCTCTGCCGCAAGTCTAAATGCTATTGCACGCCCGATTCCTTGCGCCGCCCCGGTTACGATCGCGACCTTGCCCGCCAGCCGTGCATTCGCATTCGACATGAGACTCGCGCCTCTGCGTTGATTGTCCCGGCTTCAGCTCACTGTCCAGCCGCCGTCAACGATGAACGGCGCACCGGTTGCAAAGCCACACTCGTCGCTGGCCAAAAACAGCGCCATGCGCGCGATTTCTTCGGGCTCCCCGATCCGCCCGAGCACCGAAATCCGTTCCAGCGCCCGCGGCTCCATCCCTTCTGCGCCGGAGACCCGCTGCACCATCGGCGTGTTGATCGCGCCCGGGCAGATCGCATTGATCCGGATCTTGTAGCGGCCATACTCGAGCGCCGCCACGCGCGTCAGCGCTATCACCCCGGCTTTCGCCGCGCAGTACGCCCCCGACCCGCGAATCGCGACCAGCCCGGCAATCGAAGCGGTATTGATGATCGACCCGCCGCCCAGCTTGATCATCCGCGGCAGCGCAGCCCTCATGCCGAGCCACACCCCGCGCAGATTAATCGCGATCACGCGGTCAAAGGCCTCCTCGCTGAGCTGCGCGAGAAAGCCGGCTTCACCCTCGATGCCCGCGTTGTTGTAGAGCACGTGCGGGCCGCCGAGCTCGCGTTCGGTCGTCGCGAGCATCGCCTCGGCATCGGACGCACGGGAGACGTCCGCGCGAATCGCGATCGCAGTCCCGCCTTCGCGCTTAATCATGTCAGCGGTATGCCGCGCGGCCTCTTCGTTTACATCGACCGCGGCCAGCTTGGCGCCTTCGCGTGCGAAAATCAGTGATGCGGCGCGGCCCATTCCAGAGCCAGCGCCAGTAATCAATGCGACTTTACCGGCGAGCCTCATCGATCGTTCTCCCATCGAACCTGTGTCGTCGAACCGTCTTGTGAATCCAACCATACCGCATCGGGCGTGAAATCCGTTAGCCCCAGTCGCGCCGCATTGCATCCGTGCTCAGAATCGCCAATGGCGCCGCCGGATCGTTCCCAATGACTTTCGGCCGCTTCGGCGCTAGGTTGAACTCGCCGTCCAGAGGAGGTGCACTCAATGTCGGACTACAGCCGTTACGAGTTCATCAAGATCGAGAAACAGGATCGCCTCGCGACAGTTACTCTCAACCGCCCCGAGGTGCTCAACGCCGTCAATCCCAGCCTGCATCGCGAACTCGAGCACATCTGGCTCGACCTCGCGGAGGATTCCGAGGTCAACGCGATCATCCTGACCGGCGCCGGCCGCGCGTTCTGCGCCGGTGGCGACATCAAGGGCATGTCGTCACGCGCCGGTTCGGGCGAGGGCCGCCGCTCGGCCCTGGTCACGCCCGCGGGAGGACGCCGCATCGTCCAGAACATGCTCGAAGTTGAGCAGCCCATCATCGGCGCGATCAACGGCGATGCGGTTGGTCTCGGCGCGACCATCGCGCTCTTGTGCGACGTAATTGTCGCCAGCGAAAGTGCGCGCTTCGGCGACACTCACGTCAAAGTCGGAATCGTCGCCGGAGACGGCGGCGCGGTCATCTGGCCGCTGTTGATCGGTCCCGCTCGCGCGAAGGAATTCCTGATGCGCGGTACGCTCATCAACGGCGCCGATGCCGCCCGCATCGGTCTGGTGAATTACGCGGTGCCGCCCGCCGCGGTTTTTGCGAAGGCTCACGAAATTGCCCGCGAGCTTGCCGACGGTCCTACCTGGGCTATTCGCTGGACCAAGCTTTCGGTGAACAAGTGGTTGAAGGACCAGGTCAACTTGATTCTCGATGCGTCGCTCGCATACGAGATGATTACGTTCAACACCGAAGACCACCGCGAAGCGGCCCGCGCATTTGTGGAGAAGCGCAAGCCGCAGTTCAAGGGCGCGTGAGAGGAGCAGCGATCGAACGATGAGATTCGACGGAAAAGCAGGAATCGTCACTGGCGCGGGATCGGGAATAGGGCGCGCGACCGCGATTGGGTTTGCGAAGCGCGGCGGCGCGGTCGTCGTCGCGGACATCAACGAAGCGAACGCGCATCAGGTGGTCTCCGAGATCACGAGTACGGGCGGCAAGGCGCTGGCCGTCGCAGCAGATGTCACGAAACTTGCCGACCTCGAGCAAATGATCTCGCGCGCTACCAAGGAGTTTGGCCGTATCGACTTTTTGCATAACAACGCGTTCGGCGTCCCCGCCTCGATGCAGAACACGGGCATCGCAGCGCGCGTCGGCGACTCGCGCGACGACGTGTGGAATCACATCATCGACCTTGGCCTCACCGCGGTTTACCGTGCGACGCGTGCCGTGATTCCGGTGATGAAGCGCCAAGGCGGCGGCGCTATCGTCAACACTGCGTCGATCTCCGGCTTGCGCGCCGACGCCGGCATCGCCGCGTACAACGCCGCAAAGGCCGCTGTGATCAATTTCACGCGAGTGGTGGCCATTGAGTACGCGCGCGACGGAATACGCGCCAACTGCATCTGCCCGGGCGCGATCGACACTCCGCTGCTCGCGCCGTCGCTGGAGCTTCCCGGATTCGCGGAGCGCTTCCGCGACGCGATCCCGATGGGTCGCCTCGGCAAGCCCGAGGAAATGGCGAACGTCGTACTGTTTCTTGCATCCGACCTCGCATCGTTCGTCACGGGCGCCGCATTTGTCGCGGACGGTGGCCAGACGGCGAGGACCGGTTCGCCGTCGTTTCTCCCGGAGTAGCGTGTCGTCACCGGAAGTCGTGCGAGGGCGGCATCGCGGCGGGAATTTTCACCTCGGCGAACCGCTGCGCGCGAATCGCAGTTACGCCATCGACCTTCTGAAGCGGCCCGGCGGCGACCAGGATCGGTGCGCGCTGCAGCAGCGCACGGTTCGCATGGAACAAGTCCGGCGTCACGATCAGGTTTGAGATTCCCGTTTCGTCCTCGAGCGTGACAAACAGGAATCCCTTCGCGGTGCCGGGACGTTGCCGCACGATCACGACGCCCGCGGTTTTCACGATCGACCCGTGCTTCGCCTCGTTCAATTCCGCTGCGCTCAAGATTCCCCGGCCGCGAAGCTGCTCGCGCAGATGCGCCATCAGTTGCGGTCCCACCGTCAGTCCTGTCGCCGAATAATCGGCGAGCGTCTCCTCTAGCGCCGTCATCCCCGGCAGTGGCGACGTTTGGGATCGCGGTTGCGCGCCCGCGAGCAGACTCCCCGGATCGCGCTCGACCGCCGCGGCGTTCCACAGTGCGTCGCGACGCGTATGTCCAAACGCCGCGAACGCACCCGCGTAGGAGAGCGCGTCAAGCTCGCGACGGTTGGGCGTCGCGCGTGCGGCGAAATCTGCAATCGAATCGAACTGCCGCCGAGTGCGTTCGCGCTCGGCTCGCAGGCCGACATCCTCGCGCAGTCCCGAGACGTACTTGAGTCCCATCCTGATCGCGAGCCGCCGACGAGCGGTGCTCGCCGCCGGCAACTCTTCCAGCGTGCACTCCCACGACGAGCGCGTCACATCGACCGGCAGCACCACGACCCCGTGACGTTGCGCGTCCTTCACCAGCGTCGACGGATGGTAAAACCCCAGCGGATAGCAGTTGAGCATCGCGGCGAAAAATGCCGCCGGATGATGATACTTGAGATACGCCGACGCGTACGCAATCAACGCGAAGCTCGCCGCGTGCGACTCGGGAAATCCGTAGAGCGCGAACGACGTGATCGACCGCACGATGTCATCCGCGACCTCTGCGCTAAGTCCATTGCGCGCCATGCCGGTGCGCAGCCGCCGATCGATCTTCTCCATCCGCTCCATCGACCGCTTGAATCCCATCGCGCGCCGCAACTCCTCGGCCTCGCCTCCCGTGAATCCCGCCACCGTCATCGCGATTCGCAAAAGCTGTTCCTGAAACAGCGGCACGCCGAGCGTGCGTTTCAAAATCGGTTCGAGCGACGGATGCGCATAGCTGATCCGCTCGCGCCCATTGCGCCGGTTCAAATACGGATGCACCAGCTTGCCGACGATCGGGCCGGGCCGGATGATCGCGACTTCAACGACCAGGTCGTAGAACGTCCGCGGCTTCATCCGCGGCAACGTCGCCATCTGCGCGCGGCTCTCCACCTGGAAAACTCCGGCCGTATCGGCGCGCGTCAGCATCTCGTACACGCCCGCGTCATCCGCCGGCAACTGCGCGAGATCGATCTCAACTCCCTCGTGCGCGCGAATCATCGGAATCGCCTGCTCCAGCGCCGCCAGCATGCCGAGGCCGAGCAGATCGATTTTGATGATCCCCAGGTCCGCGCAGTCCTCCTTGTCCCACTGGATCACGACGCGCCCCGGCATCGTCGCCGGCTCCAGCGCCACGATGTCGTCGAGGCGCGTCGCCGCGATCACCATCCCGCCGCTGTGCTGTCCGAGATGGCGCGGGATGCTGAGGATGCGCGGCACCATGTCGGCGAGCAGCCGGACTCGCGGCGCGCCCACATCGACGCCGTTGTGCTTGAGCAGGGTGACCAAATCGTCGCGCTCGTCGCGGAACTCATACACGCGGTATAGCTTCGCAAGCCGGTCCACCTGCTCCGGCGCAAACCCGAGCACCTTGCCCACCTCGCGCACCGCGCTCTTGGTGCGATAGGTGATTACGTTCGCGGTCATCGCGGCGCCGCGTTCGCCGTAACGCTTATAGACGTACTGGATCGCCTGCTCGCGCTGGCCGCCGCTTGGAAGATCGAGATCGATGTCCGGCCACTCGCCGCGTTCCTCGGATAGAAACCGCTCGAACAGCAGCTCCATCCTGACCGCATCGACCGCCGTAATTCCGAGCGCGTAACACACCGCGCTGTTCGCCGCCGAGCCGCGCCCTTGCACCATGATCCGGTTCTCGCGGCAGAACTGCACAATGTCCCACACGATGAGGAAATAGCCGGCGAGACGAAGCTTCGCGATCGTCTGAAGTTCGTGCTCAAGTTGCGCGCGCGTCCGCCCATCGAGCTTCGCGCCCCAACGTTCGCGCGCACCCGCATAGGTCAGGACGCGCAGGTAACTGTCGTGCGTCTCGCCCGGCGGAAGCGGATAGTCGGGGAAACGGTAGCCCATGTCGCCCAGCGTGAATTCGCATCGCTCCGCGATCGCACGCGTCGCCGCAACCGCGCCGGGAAGATCGCGGAACAACTCGGCCATCTCAGACGCCGGCTTCAGATGCCGCTCACTGTTGACCCACAGCGCCCGGCCCGCTTCCTCGAGCGTCGTGCCGAGCCGGATGCACGTCAGCACGTCGAGCAACCGGCGGTCAGATTCGGCGTGACACACGTCGTTGCTCGCGGCCACCGGGATATGCATCGACGTCGCGAGCGCCGCGAGCCTGCGGTTGAGCCGCTCTTCGCCGGCATCGAGATGGCGCTGCAGGTCGATGTAAAAGTTTCCGCGGCCGAACATCGCCCCGAGCCGATCGCATAGCGCGCGCGGGTCGTCGCCGCGCACCAACATCCGCGCCAGCGGACTCATCACGCCTCCCGCAAGACAGATAAGCCCACTGCCGTAACGTTCGAGATCGTCGAGCGTGATCCAGCTCTCGCCCTTGGGTGGATACTCGGGCGGTGCCGGCGTGCCGCCGCGCGCAATCGCGCCCTCGTTCAGCACGCGCAGCTTCGACTCCGTGATCATGCGGCAAAGATTGCGGTAGCTCGCGCGATCGGGCGCGAGCACGTAAAGCCGCGCGGTCGGGACCGGTGCGGAACGCGCCGCGCGATCTGATCCTCGCGTCTTCGACGTGCCGCCCTGCGGACGCGGAAATCCGAAATGTTCCGGTTCTCCACTAACTCGACCAGCGGGAACCCCCAGTAACGAAGCCTCGGCACTCCCGCCCCGCCGGCACGGAATGCCGTCGGCAATAGTCAGTTCCGCTCCGACCATCGCCCTGATGCCCGCGCTCTTCGCCGCCATGTGGAATCGCGGCGCGCCGTAAAGTCCGTCGCGATCTCCGAGCGCAATCGCCGGGTACCCCAGTTCCGCCGCGCGCGTCGCAAGATCCTCGGGCGTCGTCGCGCCCTCCAGAAAGCTGAACGCGCTCCGCGCGCGCAGCTCGATGTAATCGGCGGTGCTAGTCATACACGCCGTCGACGAACCACTTGTCCGCGCGCAAGTCGTGGAAGACGCGATACACTCCGCCGTCATCGAGCGCGAACTCGTAGTAGTCGCGCACAAACCCCGCCCAAAATTCTTCTGCTCTCTCTGATCCCCTCTCCCTGTCTTGGGAGAGGGTGAGGGAGAGGGCGCTGCTTGTCCTCTCTGCTTGATCCGGGAGAGGCTCTCTCTCTTTCCCCGCTCCCTCCGGGAGAGGGTTAGGGAGAGGGCGCCTGACTTTGGCTGCTCTCGAATCGACCACGTCGCCTTCTCCCACCACGATCTCGCCGAGCGGAAACGGCAGCGCGCTCTCCGCATCCGAACCCGGCCGCGGAAAAAATCGGTACTCGCGCGCGCCGCCATTGAGCGGAACCAAATCATCGGGCACGCAACGCGCGGCATTCCATGCCGTCGGTTGAATATGAAGTGAAGAGTCGCGCTGCGACGCGCTCCCGTTGGCCGGGGCAGTTGGCGAAGTGAGATGACCATCACCCGGCGCGGCTGACGTTCGCTTCCACCACTCACCCTCGCGACGCCACGGTCCCGCCATCGTCACGACGCGCGCGCCCAGGTTTTGCCCGCGTACGAACTCCGGCACCCCCCGCCCGCACAACACCTCGACTTCCATCGCAGGCCTGACCGCCCGCATCACAAGCCGCGCCAGATTTTTCCCCTCTCCCTCCGGAAGACGCGCTAGGATTTTTCCCTCTCCTCCCGGGAGAGGGTTAGGGTGAGGGCCCGCCGGCGCGAACCGCTCGATCCTTACCGCTTCCGGCCGATGCGAATTCGCGGGCGTGAGCATTCCGACGCTGTCCGGCCCGGCCAGCGCCGCCAGCCGCGCGATCGTCGCCTCCAGTCTCTCCGGCGCAGGCATCGGCGGAAGAAACATGTCCGCCTGTGCGGGGCGCGGCGCGCGCGGCTCAATCTCGATCCGCACCGATTCGATCGCCGCATCGGGCGGCGCGTTCTCGAATGCGAGCATGACCAGCGTGAGCAGCGCGCGAACGTCATTCGACGGCGCCGCGACTACGACCCGCCGCGCGTCACGCCGATGGTCCGCAAGCGCGAGCCCCAGCACCACGCCGCCCGCGACCAGGCCGCGCATCTCAAGCCGCTCGATCAGCCTGTCGAGCATCGCGCGCATGATGAAACCGAGCGCCTCGAGGTTCTCGATTCCGTAGTCGAGTTCGGTCTCCTCGGCGAATGTCTCCGCCTGGGGCCGCGGCGCGAGCGGCGCGAACTCATCGCCGCGCGCGATCCGCACCAGCTCCACGCCGCGGCGGCCGAGCCGGCTCCCCACCGCATCGGGATCGAGCCGCGCGAGATCGCCGAGCCGCCGGATTCCCCAGCGCTCGAGCGTCAGCTCTAATTCTTCGGCGTGGCCGGGCGTGCCGAGGTCGAGCACGTCGAGCGGAAGCCAGTCGAGAAACTCGCGCTCCAATCCCGGCGCAATGATTCTTCTGCCGCCGCATCGCGCCGCCAGATGCGCAATCTCTTTGTTCGCCGCGATGCCGACCGATGCTTCCATGCCCACCCGTCGTATGCGGCGAATCAGCTCCGACGCTATTTCTTCCTCGTTTCCAAACACGCGCCCGAGCCCCGCGATGTCGAGCCACACCACGCCCGGCGCTCCCGGCTCCACCACCGGCGAGACCGATGTGGCGGCGTCCGCCAGCGCATTCTGCGCCGACTGCTCGGTCGCATCGGAGCGAACCATGACGGCGAGTTCCGATGAGATCGCGCGCGCCTGCGCGATCGTCATCCCGGCGCGGACTCCCATCGCTCGCGCGCCCTGCGAGATGAAGAGAAGTTCGGAATGAGGCGCGGTGCTCTGCGCTATCCCAAGCGGCGATTCATCCAGCACGGGGTTCGCGCGAAGCTGCGCCGCAACTGGAAAATCAGAAACGAAGATGCACGCGATACGTCCCATGGCGGTTCACGCTCGCGCTCTGTTCCCTCTCCCTCCGGGAGAGTGCGAAGGTACCTGCTTCCTTTCCTCTCCTCGCCTCTCCCTGACTTGGGAGAGGCCGCTCGCAGGCAAAGCCCTGCGAGCGGGAGAGGGCGTAGGGGCGCACGGCTGTGCGCCCTTCTTCTCAACCAACCCGACCAACGGGAACGATCCTCCAGCCAACCTTCGACTTCCTGTTATTGGGAGTCGCGGCTCGCGACCCTCTCCCTGACCAGGGAGAGGGCGCATTCAGTTGCGCCTCAAACGACGGCGTCAAAACGGGATCCACCAGCGCATGCACGATCGCGCGCTGCCCCATCGGACCGAGCTTGTTGCGCGCGACTCGCGTCTCGAACGTGAACCCGTCGAACAGCACCGGCGCGCCCGGTGCGAGCCGGCTGAAACGCGCGCGGCTTCGCACCAGCGAAAGACTTAACGCGCTGAACGTGCCGCACAGCCGCCGCGACGCGAGTGCGAGCACCGCCGCGCCGCATCGCTCCGCCGCGCGCGCAAGTCGAAGCGCCGCGCTTTGCGTAAGCGGCCGTGCCGAGTCGCCAAAGTCGATCACAAGTAGCCCGAACCCGCCCGCCTTGAGCACAAGTTCGGCGCTCTTGAGCGCGCTTCTTTCGACTGCCTCTCTTCTGTCCCCTCTCCCTGACCAGGAAGAGGGTGAGAGAGAGGGCCCACTCTCTCCTCTGCATTTCGCAAGCGACACCCACAGCACGCGCGTGAGGTCCACGCCCGCCGCTGCGATGCTCGCTGGATCCAATGCGCCCGCCGAGTCGATCCACGCGATCACCTCGCCGCGCCGGGTCGCCGATGCTGCAAACGATGCGGCCAGGGTGGTGCGTCCCGAGCCTGCGGGACCGAGGATTTCGCTGAGCCGCCCCCGCGCGATGCCGCCGTCGATAAGGCGGTCGAGGAGGGGAATATCCGATGGCAGCCTGCGGTCCTTGCGGGTCAACTCGTACCCGCGAAAAACCTCTGAAAAATTAGGCAGTTGTGGGCGATTGGTCGGGTCTCTGACGACCGGCTCAGGAAGGATATGAGGAGCAGCGGCGCGGATTCCGATCGCTGCGCTCATCGCTGCCATAAAACCTGTTTTCGCTCTTTTTTCGCCCCATGTCAAATGAACGTAGTGCGGATTCGCTTGATGCCAGCGTAGATACGACGTATATACGACACAGCATCATGAGAGTTTCCAAGTGGGGTAACAGCCTCGCGATCAGAATCTCGGCGCCGCTCGCGCAACGCGCGCGCATCGCCGAGGGCACCGAAGTCGAGGTGACTGCCGCCAGCGGACGCATCGTCGTCACGCCGACATGTCGCGAGTACCGTCTCGAAGATCTCGTCGAAGCGATCACGGCGGAAAACCGACATGCCGAAACAGAGTGGGGCGGTCCCGTCGGCCACGAGACGTGGTAGGCCTCGGCGCTACGTTCCCGAGCGCGGCGACCTAATCTGGTTGAGCTTCGATCCTCAGGCCGGTCACGAGCAACGCGGCCGTCGTCCTGCGCTGGTTCTCTCACCGGCGAGCTACAATCAACGCAGCAATCTCGCGCTCGTCTGTCCGGTCACCAGCCAAGCGAAAGGCTATCCTTTCGAGGTTGCCCTGCCGCGCGAGCTGCCGATTTCTGGCGTCGTACTCTCTGATCAATTGAAGAGTGTCGACTGGGCTGCACGCGATACAACCTTCGCCGCTCGCGCACCCGCCGCGGTCATCGATGAAGTCACCGCCCGCCTTCGTGCTCTGCTCGCGCGGTAGCTCAATCGAACGACCCGTCATGCCTCCAGCCGCACTTTCGAAGCGCCCCGAATGAACGGTTGCACGCGGTGCGCGAGCGTCCTCTGTAGGAACGTTCGCGCGAACCAGATGAGCGGTGCGCTCGTCATGATCGGACTCAGTATCGAATTCGCGAACAGTATCCGCGGACCCAACTGCTGCATATCTTGTATCGCCGCGACTTCCGCTATCCGCTCCGCCTGAACACGGCGCGCCGCTTCGTCGAGTTCCGCCGGCCCCGCGCCGCTTGCGAGCGCCGCGCCAAGATGGTTCGCCGCGACTATCGTGTCGCGCAATGCGATGTTGATTCCCTGCGCGCCGACCGGCGACATCGTATGCGCCGCGTCGCCAATCACCATCACGCCCGGCGCGCTCCACTCGCGCACGCGGTCGCACACTACGTCGAGCAACACCGGATGCTTCAGCGAAGCGCGTCCCGCCTCGAGGAAATCGACAACATCGCGCGAAAGATGCGGCGCCATTTCGCCGAGCCATCCTTCCGCGCCGATCCTTCGCAGATCGCCGAACGTCCCTTTCTTGATCACCCACCCGATCTGCAGATGCCCCTCGGGCGACGGATACATGATGAACAGGTGCCCGCGACCGATGTAGCCGCGCGCCGTCCGGCCGTCGAGAAACGTCCCCGGCACCCGCGCCCACACCACGTCGAACGCCTGTTGGATGCGATCGGGTGCAAATCCGGCCTGTCGTCGAACGATAGACGCCCTCCCGTCCGTGCCGATCACAAAATCCGCGCGAAACTCGTGAGACCCCGCGTGGGTGTCAGCCTTGACGCCCACCACACGTCCATTCTCGCGCATCAATTCGCGCACCGTGGTCCCACGCTCGAGCCGGAAGTTCGGAAACCGCGATGCCTCCCCGACGATCATCTCGAGCATCGGCGCCTGCGGAGTGACTCGCGGCCCGTTCGCCGGGTTGTCGATCGTGACGGTCATCACTTCGCGATCGCCGCGGAATATCCCAATCTTGTTCGCGGCGCCGTGCGCAAGCGCATCGAGCTTTTCGAGCAGCCCCGCCTGCGCGATCGCCTCGGTGCCCGACGGCATCAGCACTTCGCCGCGAAACTCGCGCGCGAAGTCGGTCTGGCGCTCCAGGAGCGTGACGCCGACGCCGCGCCGCGCAAGCAGGTAAGAGAGCAGGGCGCCCGCCGGCCCCGCGCCGACGATCACTACGCTGGCCATGAACGACTAATTGATCGGGATGGTGGTCGAGTAAAGCGCGCCGCGCGAACTGCCCGGCGCCTAGACTTCGCGGTCGAGTTGCTCGTCGATCATCGTCGCGAGTCCGTCACGGTAGCTCGACGGTTCCAGCTCATCGAGCAACGCGCGTGCGACGTCGATTTGACGCCGTGCAAGCGCGCGGGCTTCGTCAATCAGCCGCGAGTCGCGCAACAACTGCAACGCGCGATCGAATGACGCGCCGTCCGCCAACGCCCCATTCTGAAACAGAGTCCGTAGCTCCGGGTTGCGTTCGACACCCAGCACCACCGGCAGTGACGGAATTCCCGCGCGCAAGTCCGATCCGACCGGCTTTCCGATCTTCTCCTCCGGGCCGAGAATGTCGAGCAGGTCATCGACCATCTGGAACGCGAGCCCAATGGTGGTGCCGAGCTTCGCTGCCGCCTCGATCGTGCGCTTCGGCGCTCCCGCGAGATCCGCGGCGACGCGCCCGCCCGCCGCGAACAGCGACGCAGTCTTGCGCGTGATCACCGCGAGATAATCATCAAGCGTCGCCGCGGTGTTGTGACGGAAGCGTCCCTCCATCACCTCGCCCTCCGTCAACTGGATGCACGCCTGCGCCGCCGTCCGCACCAGGTGCTCCTGGAATCGTCCGCACAGTTCGAACGCGCGGCAAAATAGGTAGTCGCCCGCGATTAGCGTCGGTCCGAATCCGTACCGCGCATATGCCGACGGTTTCCCGCGCCGGAGCAGACCGCGATCGATAATGTCGTCGTGCAGCAGTGTCGCGGAGTGAATCAGCTCGAGTGCGATCGCCGCATCGACCGCATCATCGAGCGTCTCATCGCGTCCGCCGCATGCTCGATACACCAGCAAGATGAACGTCGGCCGCAGGCGCTTTCCACCGCCATCGACTAGGTAATGGCAAATCTCGGCGATTAGTGACTCGTTAGAGTCCAGTAGCAACTTGAGCTTGTGCTCGACCGCCGCGAGTTCCGTCTCGACCAGGCGCACCGGCGAGGTCTGCGCCGCGGGCAACTCGCGCGCGCTTGCAACTACTTTTGCGTTCTTCGCCTGCACAGGGTTAGCGGAACAGGTCCGCCTCCGGCGGCCGAATCAAAACCTTCGCGCTGCCGTCGAAGGGCTGATACTCGAACCCGCGAATCACCACCGCGGGCGTCGCGCTCGCCTTTTGCATCAGGAGTCCGGCGGCGCACGCAAGCTCATCCGCAGTCGCGACCACTGTGTGATGCAACTCGCGGCCGCCAAGGTCTGTCGTCCCGCGCAAATCGAGGATCGGATTCATTCCCGCGATCCCAAGACACACCTCCGTGAGGCCGTCCCGCCACGGCCGCCCGAACGTATCCGTAATCAGTACCGCGACCTCGACTCCGCAAAGCCGTTTCAAATCCGCGCGAATCCGCGCCGCCGACGCGTCCGGGTCCACCGGCAGCAGTATCGCGACGTCGTCGGCCAGCGAATTCGATTCGTCCACCCCCGCATTCGCGCAGACCCAGCCCGGCCCTGTCTCGACGATGATCACGCCGTGATCATTGCGCACGATCCGGTTGGTCTGCCGCAGCACGATCTCGACGGCGCGCGGATCCTTCTCCCATTTTGCGCCCAGATTCTTCGCGAACGCGGACGGCTCGACGTCCTTGAGATCGACCAGCCGCCCCTCGGACTTCGACACCACCTTCTGGCACACGACCACGATGTCGCGGTCCTTCAGTTCCAGCCCGGTGTGTTGCAAGCCGCGCACGATGAGCGCCGCGAGGTCATCGCCCGCGCGCACCATCGGCATGCCGTCGATCGCGGTTACGCTGTACGAAACCATGGACTGACCAGCCTACACCGGAAGCGAATTCAGGACTACACGCGCAAGCCGCTCTGCGCGTGCCGGCGATGACATGATCGTGTCCGCGGCCACCGCGCGCATGTCGAGTTGCTCGATCTCGCTTGTGCGCTTTCGATCGGCTCGATCGATTACAAACGTTCCCGCGACGTCACTGTACAGGCGCGCGACGCCCACCGCCGACACTTCCAGTCCGAGCCCGCGCAGCATTCGGTCCGCTGGACCCTTGATCGTCCGCCCTCCGACAATTGGACTTATCGCCGCGACTCGCATGCGCACCGATCGCAACGCATCGCGTACGCCTCGCAGGCCCAGAATCGGCCCAAGCGACACGAACGGATTCGACGGCGCGAGTATCACCGCGCGAGCGCTTCGAATCGCGCGCAGCACCTCCGGAAGCGGTCGCGCGCGTTTGATGCCGCGCAGCTCGATCCGCTCCACGTCGCCACGCGCGCGGTTGCGGACCAAGTATTCCTGGAACGGCATCGCGCGCCGCCCCCTGAGTTTCACGAATGTCCGCACCGCGTCGTCGCTCATCGGCAGCACGCGTGCCGCCAAACCAAAGCGCGACGCGATCTCCGCGGTGACTTCGCTGAGCGTCGCACCGCCGCGCAACCGATCGCTCCGGTAGAGATGCGTCGCGAGGTCGCGATCGCCGAGCATGAACCACGGACTTCCGTACAATCGCGCGAGCGCACCCAACGCATTGAACGTGTCGCCGTCGCGCCCCCAACCGTGGACGCGGTTCGCGACCCCCGCCAGCGTGTACGTGACAGTGTCGAGATCGGGCGAGACATGCAGCCCGTAGAATTCTTCGTCGTCGGCCGTGTTGACCACGGCCACCAGCCGGCGCGGTGGAATTACGCGGATCAGGCCGCGAATGAACTTAGCCGCACCCACTCCCCCCGCAAGCGTGACCACTGGCCTGGAGGGGAGCAGACTGGATCGGCCGTGCGCCATTGGGGGCCCTTCTTCCGTACAGCTTCTGATAGGTAGTGCTGCGTTCGACCGCGACGCGCCCCATCTCGCGCGCCTTCTCCTCGATCAGATCGACTGGCACGAATTCGCCCGACTCGCCGCCCGCCTGCGCCGTGATGCTTTCTTCCATCAGCGTGCCCGAAAAGTCGTTGCATCCGGCCTTCAGCGTCAGCGCCGCCAGGTCCACGCCGAGCTTGACCCACGAGGTCTGAAGATTGTCGATCTGCCCGCGCAGGAACAGCCGCGAGAACGCATACATCTGAAAATCGCGCACGCCCATCGGCGGCGGCGACACCAGGCCCTTTCGGAACAGGACCGTGTTTTGATGGATGAAGCGCAGCGGCACGAATTCGGTGAACCCGTGAGTCTGCTTCTGGATGTCGCGCAGGATCCCCAGGTGGTTCACAACGTGGCGCGGACTCTCGACGTGCCCGTACATCACCGTCGATGTCGTCGGTACGCCCAGCGCATGCGCGCTGGTGATGATCTCCACCCACGTCGCGACGTCGACCTTCTTGTGGCTCAGGATTTCACGCACGCCGTCGTCGAGAATTTCAGCCGCCGTGCCCGGAATCGAGCCCAGCCCGTGGTCGCGCAACATCCCGATGTACTCTGGATAATCCATCCGCACGCGCTTCGCGCCGTACATGATCTCCATCGGCGAGAATGCGTGCACGTGGATGTCGGGAAATTCCGTTTTGATCGCGATCAGCACGTCGCGGTACTTGAACGCCGGCATGTCGGGGTTGATTCCGCCCTGCATGCACACTTCGGTCGCGCCGCGAACGCGCGCCTCGGCGACTTTGTTCAAGATCACTTCGTCGGCATGGTCGTACGCGTCGGACTCCCAGCGCTGGCGCTTGAAGCCGCAAAACTGGCATCCGACGAAACAGATGTTCGTAAAATTGATGTTGCGATTGACGACGTAGGTGACTTCGTTGCCAACGTCTTGCGCCCGCGCGAGGTCCGCGCACTTCACCATCGCGCGCAGGTCGTCGCCCTCCGCGGTGTAGAGCGCCAGCCCTTCTGCGGCCGTCAACTCCTTGCGATCGAGGCTCCGTCCCAGCGCGGCGCGTATTTCCGGTGACGCCTTGTCGAGCAACGCGTCAAGCGGGGTGGCCTCGATTTCATCGACCCAGTTGCGCCAATCCTGCACGTTCACGCTTGGCCTCCAACCGTCGTATTCCACATCTCACGCACGCGAGGTGCGATTGCGGGATCGAGCCACTCATCATCGATGTATTCCGGGTAAATTGCGAGCCGCTCGCGCAGATTGAATCCCGCCTTCGCACACCGCTCGCCGAGCTGCTCGAGATGCGGCCACGGCGATTCCGGATTCACGTAATCCTTGCTGAGCGGCGAGATTCCACCCCAATCGTTTATCCCCGCGTCGAGGAACAGCTCGATTTGATTTGGCGACAGATTGGGCGGCGCCTGCACGTTCATCCGCGGCCCCAGCACCAGCCGCGCCGTCGCGAGCGCGCGCGCCATGTCGAGCGCGTCCGGTTCGGGCGCATCAGCCATCGCGATCTCCGGCTTCGCCCGGAAATTCTGAATGATGACCTCCTGGATGTGCCCATGTCGCTCGTTCAAATCGCGCAGCGCAACCAGACTCTGCGCGCGCTCGGCCGGCGTCTCGCCGATCCCGATCAAAATCCCGCTCGTGAATGGAATCCGCAGCGCGCCCGCCTCTTCTATCATCTTGACGCGCAGGCTCGGCTCCTTGTCGGGCGCCCACTGATGCGCCCCGCCGCGCCCGCGCAGCCGCGATGAGATGTTCTCGAGCATCAGTCCCATGCTCGCATTGAGCGGCCGCAACATCGCCATCTCGTCGCGCGTCATCAAGCCGGCGTTGGTATGTGGCAGCAGCCCCTCGTCAATCGCGAGTCTGCATGCGACCGCGACGTATTCGATCGTCGTGCTCACGCCCAATTCGCGCAGCGTCTCGCGGTATTCCTTGAATGCGGCCTCGGGCTTGTCGCCCAGACACATCAGCGCTTCCTTGCATCCCAGCTCGCTTGCGCGCCGGGACCACTCGGTGATCTCAGCGGGCATCATGGTCCACGCGCCCGGGTCGCCCGGATCTTTGCGGAACGTGCAGTAGGTACACCGGTCGCGGCAAAGATTGGTGACTGGCAGAAAAACCTTGCGCGAGTATGTGACGTCGCGGCCCTTCGCACGGTCGCGCATCTGTGCCGCCGCTCCGAGCATCACGTTGAGCTCGCTGTCGGGGCACTCGATCAGTGCGATCGCGTCGTCTTCGCTGAGCCGCGCGCCAGCCAGCGCGCGATCAGCAACGTCGCGAACTGATGGCAGCGCGCGCGCGGATGAAAACGAAGTTTGCGCGAAGGACATCTTCGCCCCTTATAAGCCAGCACCTCCACCGAGGCAACCAACCTCGCCCGGAAGTCGCGGCTACATCGCGACGCGCAGCGGACTCACCTCACCGATGAAAAATATCGCGTCCGCCTGATCTGCAATCGCGGCCGTCACGGTGCCGCCCCCCATCGCTATCTTCGCTTCGCTTCTGAGCAATGCCGCGGCCGAATCCGTACTCGCCGTGGGTAGAAGGTAGCATTCGCCAACCCGATTCAGGGCCGCATTCAGCGAGTCCGTGGGACTGGTGACCTTGTTGCGCAAATCACGATACGGCTGCGAGTCCGTTCCGTGATCGCACAGCATCCAGATTGAAAATACCTTCCCCGCAAATCGATCATTAAGCGCCGTGCCGACCGACACGTCGCTCCCGCCGCCCGGTCCCGCCAGATATGTCTGCTCGCGCACGGCTCGGATGTTCTTGCTGAGATGCATGTTGTGGCTCATCAAGACGAGCTTTTCGTCCGCTCCGCCGCGCGCCAGCACACTCCCGATTCGTCGGCGCATCGAACGCTCGCGAACCGCCATCGCCTTGTTGACCTCGTCCCAACTGTCGGTGTGGTAGCCAATCGACACATACTCGAGACTTTCTCTGAGCGACGTGATGGACTCGACCACCAAATCCAGCACGTTTGGATCGAGTATTTCTGAGAATTTCTGTGCTTCGGTTGAGATCAGTCCTGAGGCTTTCTCGAGGCGCGCGATTTCATCTTCTATAGACTCGCCTGCCACGCGCTTGAGAACGTCTCGCAGCTCGCGCGTCGGCGATTGCCCGGCAACCGGCGAGAGCATTTCCTCGATATCCTCGTACGCACTGCCCGGCACGTAATCGACATCGAAACCGAAGAACCGAAGCCGGTGGTCCGGTCGTTCCTCGCGAATCCGGTACAGCCCGGCCGCGAATGCGCGCTGCTCGGATCGAAACTCGGTCTCCGGAAATGACGCCGAAAACGCATAACTGAGCAGTCCCGTCGATTCGTCGTTCCGGTCGGTCCTTCGCGCGCCGCGATATCCGTAGGTCGCCACGCGATCCAGATGATTGCTGTCGCCGGTCTCGATGAACCGGTTGATGCGAACCCCATCCGAGAAACCCATCTCCTCGCCGACGATTCGAAACCCGCGCGACGCGAGATAGCTGATCAGCATCAACCGATAGCCGTACTTCTCGTGGGTGAAATGATTCCCTTCGCCGAGATAGACGATACGCTTGGCGCGGAGCGATTCGTCCAGCGTCCCAAGCTTCGCAACGTTCTCCGGCGTCAGTTCGGGTGACGCGAAGTGGATAGCGCGCTCGCGCGCCCACTCGACGAATTCATCTATCGAAGATTTTCGCCGCATCCAGAGTCAGTTTGCACTCCGATGCGCCAACGGTCTACTTCCACCAACACCCATGCATTGAACACTGAACCGCTCGGGAGAAAACGATGCCCTCACGTCGCCGCCGCGGGAACTCCGTTGACCGGCTGATTAACACCTACTCAATCATCGCGCGCGACCCGGATACAGGTCAGCTCGGCGTCGCCGTGCAATCGCATTGGTTCGCGGTGGGTCAGGTGGTTCCGTGGGCCGAGTCGGGCGTCGGCGCAGTCGCGACGCAAGCGTTCGTTGACGCAAGCTACGGCCCGCGCGGACTCGCGATGATGCGTGCTGGCGCCGCCGCCCCCGATGCCCTCGCGGCGCTCGTCGCCGCCGACTCGCGCCGCGACGTCCGCCAGGTCGCGATGGTCGATGCGCACGGCCGCGTCGCCGCGCACACCGGCGCTCTGACAATCGCGGAGGCCGGCCACTTCGTGGGTGACCAGTTCTCCGTTCAGGCCAACATGATGCTCAAGAACACGGTCTGGCCGGCGATGGCCGAGGCATTTCGCAGCGCGAACGGCGACCTCGCCGAGCGCCTCCTGCGCGCGCTCGAGGCCGCCGAGGCCGAGGGTGGCGACATCCGCGGAATGCAATCCGCCGCAATTCTGGTCGTGCAACGGACCCCGTCCACCGAGCCGTGGAATGATCGAATTTTCGACCTCCGCGTGGACGATCACCCCAAGCCGCTGGTGGAACTACGTCGCCTCATTCAAGTCTGTCGCGCATATCACCACCGCTCCCGCGCCCAATCCGCGTTGGCGCGAGGCGAATTCGGCGCGGCAGAGTCCGACTACGATATCGCCGAACGGCTCATCGGCGACAATCCCGAGATGCATTTCTGGCACGGCATCGATCTCATTAACGCGGGTCGGCTCGACGATGCCAAGCCACATCTTTCGCATGCGTTCGCGCGCGACCAGAACTGGCTCGAACTCGCGCTGCGCCTGCCGCGCGCCCAGCTCCTTGGTGATGATCCGGAGCTGGTCCGGGCGATCACCACGCTCGCATTCGCGCACAAGAGATAGGTGCTCGCGGGCGCCGGTTTCACGAAACTTACGACGTTGCGATAATCTCCAAAGCCGCATGCATCGGTCGCCGGGGCGAAGATCACCGAGGCGACCATTTCGAGAATGGCCGCTGTCGCCTATCCCGAGACCAGCCGCAAGCCGGCATATTACGCACGGGCGAAGTGAAGAAACGTCCGTTCGCGGCTGAGACGGACGACGATGACGCGATCGCTGTCCGCTGGATGATGTATCTCGCGCTATCGTACGACCATCGCGTGATCGATGGCGTGCTCGGCAACCGTTTCCTCTATCGCGTCGCGCATAATTAAAGAAGCGGACTTCGAGCTATGATATGAGCGTCGAGAGGTTGGGGGGGACTGGCCGGAGATGAAGCTGGAGGGCAAAGTCGCACTCATTACCGGCGCAAGCCGGGGCATCGGGCGAAGCCGCATGACCGACTCGCTCGCAGACTACTTCGGCCGGCTAGCTGGTGAAGAGACGGCCAGCCGGCTCCGCGACTTGCCTTCACCTGATTCGCTTGTACCATCGTTCTTGTTTCTGGCCAGCAGCGATTCCGACTACGTTACGGGCGATATCCTGGTCGCGGACGGCGGCCTCACGCTCTAATTCGCGATGCGTGCGATGGCGGTAGCGCGACCCGCGCCGATTGAGACGGAGCCGCTCGTGCCAATCGATGCGCCGGTTCCGGAGCCCGCGGCTGGTGAAATTCGCGTTCAAATTCGTGCGTGCGGCGTCTGCCGCACTGATCTACACATTGCGGAAGGCGATCTTCCGCCGCGACGTGAACGCATCATTCCCGGCCACGAAATCGTCGGCGTTGTGGAACATCGAGGCCCTGGTGCTACGCGCTTCAAGCCTGGCGATCGCGTCGGTATCGCGTGGCTGCGCGAGACGTGTGGAGCGTGCGTCTATTGCCACCGAGGTAGAGAGAATCTCTGCCCCAATGCGCGATTCACCGGCTACGATCACGACGGCGGTTACGCCGAGTTCGCGGTGGTGCGCGAAGACTTCGCGTACGCGCTTCCCGAGGCGCTCGATGACGAAGCGGCCGCTCCGCTGTTGTGCGCCGGCATAATCGGGTTTCGTGCGATCAGGCGCGCCGAAGTACGGCCGGGAGCGACGGTGGGCCTCTATGGCTTCGGCGGTTCGGCGCATCTCGCTCTCCAAGTGCTCAAACATTGGGGCTGCCGCGTGTACGTGATGACGCGCGGAGGCAAGCATCGCGAACTCGCCGAGACGTTGGGCGCCGATTGGATCGGCAACTCCGATGAACGTCCGCCGAAGCCGCTCGACTCCGCGATTTTATTTGCACCCGCGGGCAATCTTGTGCCCACCGCTATGGAGGCGCTTGATCGCGGCGGCGTGCTGGCGATCGCGGGAATCTACGTCAGCTCCGTCCCGATTCTCGACTACGAACGCCATCTCTTCTACGAGCGAGAGATTCGCAGCGTCACCGCGAACACGCGCGCTGATGCTGAGGAGTTCCTCAAGGTCGCGGGCGAGATTCCGATTCGCACGCACACGGTGCCGTTCGGGCTTGCGCAAGCGAACGTTGCGCTACGAATGCTGAAGCATGACGAGATTAAAGGCGCAGGCGTGCTGCGCGTGAGCTAGCCGAAGCCGCTCCCTGCGCCGTCGGTCGGTTTACCAGAACGATTCGAGGCGCGGATCAGGAATATGCACGTAGCCGTTGTACCAGAGGTATACGGCGATGCCGACCGCAAGGGTCGCGACTATCGCGGTATGAATCCGCGAGGTCGAGTGGACCTCCTCGGTCGCGGACCACGCGCTCGCCAAAATCGAAAGCAGGTAGATGACACCGAAGCCGAGCGCCGCGTAGAACATTGCGCTGCCTATCAGTCCGCTCCAGTCGTTTCCGCTAAACATGGCTAATCGCGCTCCTTCGCTAACGCGCGCTCAGCTGCTGCCGGCCGTCGAGGCTAGGAAGTGATGCTGCTTCGGCCTGACCGGCTCGCGTCCACCGCCAACTTCGTCAATTGATTGGAAATTCGCGGCGACGCACAGTTGCCTCCTATACCGTTCACTACCAGTAGAGCATGCTTGGCGCAAGTAGACTCGGGGTGACCAACCAAGCTATGTCACCGAATAGCAAAGCAGTCGTAGCTATTGTTCGATTAGTTACGCTTTGACTAGCCTACAAACGTAGTCTGAGCAGCTTAGCTCGATCCAGCCGCGCAATCGCGGACGGCCCACGCCAAGTACGCCGTTGCGTTCGAGCACCTTGCCGATCTCGGCCTTGAGCTCGTCGATGTCCTTGGGAGTCACAGGCCGTGCCACTGGTTCGCCGGCGCAACCGGCCAGGAAGATCGAAGCGGAGCCGAACAGCAGGCACGCGAGAGCCAAGGTCGCGACGCGCACGATCCCGCGCAAGTTTTGCTTCATTCGAACTGTTCGTTCCATAAGCATTTGTTGACCCCGTAGCGAGGCGCTTGCTACTTTCGAGATGTAGGCTTTGTCTTAGACGTATTCGCCAGGTGCATCGAATGGCCGATCCAACGCAAGCGCAAGGATTGACGAAGAACGAGGAAATCCTGCTCGGCGACACCGCGATGTTGACGCGCCTCGACAAGGCCGTTGCGTGGGCGCGTAAGTTCTCGATCTTCCCTTATCCGTTTGCGACCGCCTGCTGCGCGATGGAGTACATGTCGCTTTCGCTGACGCCGTACGATATCGACCGGTTCGGTGCGCTGCTGCCGCGCTTTACGCCGCGACAGGCAGACCTGCTGATGGTCATCGGAACGGTGACGATGCGACAGGCGCCGATCCTTAAGCGCGTGTACGAGCAGATGGCCGAGCCGAAGTGGGTGATGGCGTTTGGCGCGTGCGCCGCGAGCGGTGGCTTCTACGACAACTACGCGACGCTGCCCGGCATCGACCGGATCGTGCCGGTTGACGTTTACGTGCCCGGCTGCCCGCCGCGGCCCGAGGGTGTGCTCGACGCGCTGATGGCATTGCAGCGGAAGATCCAAGGGGAGAAGCAGAAGCTCCGGCTACTCGACCCCAAGCACGAGGCCGCTGCGCGCTAACCGGCCGCCGTCCGCTTCATGGAACGCATTCTCACGCGCTGGCTGGACATCCCGGAGTTGCGCCGTCTCGAGGTGTACGAGGCGAACGGCGGATACACTGCATTGCGCAAGGCGCTGTTCGAAATGGCGCCCGAACAGATCGTCAACGAGGTCAAGTCATCGAATTTGCGCGGGCGCGGCGGTGCGGCATTTCCGACCGGTACCAAGTGGAGTTTCATACCGAAGGAATCAAAGAAGCCAGTCTATCTCTGCTGCAATGCGGATGAGAGCGAGCCGGGAACGTTCGCCAATCGCTACGAACTGGAGAACGATCCGCACGGTGTGCTTGAAGGCGTGCTCATCGCGTGCAGGGCGGTGGGCGCTCATACCGCGTACGTTTATCTCCGCGGCGAATTCGCAGTGCAGAAGCGCATACTCGAAGGGGCAATCGCCGAAGCTCGCGCGAAGGGTTACATCGGTCCGGACGTGATGGGCTCAGGCTTCGGCATCGAGGTGTACACGCATCGCGGCGCCGGCGCATACATCTGCGGTGAAGAGACCGGGCTGCTCGAATCACTCGAGGGCAAGCGCGCATATCCGCGCAATCGTCCACCATTTCCCGCGATTCAAGGTGCGTTCGGCTGCCCGACGGTGGTCAATAACGTCGAGACTCTGCACAATGTTCCGCACATCATCAATCGCGGCGCCGATTGGTACAAATCGATCGGTCCGGAGAAAAGCCCCGGTCCGAAACTCTTCTGCCTGTCGGGCCACGTCAACAAGCCGGGACTCTATGAACTGCCGATGGGTGTTCCGTTGAAAGACCTTATCTACGACATCGGCGGCGGCATGTTGGGTGGGCGCAAACTCAAAGGAGTGATTCCGGGCGGCTCGTCGTTTCCGATCTTCACCGCGGAAGAAGCGGTGAAGGTGAACATGGACTTCGAGTCGGTGCGCGCCGCAGGGTCGCTGATGGGAACCGCAGGCGTCATGGTGATCAATGAGGACACCTGCATGGTCGATGCGCTTCGCACCATCGCCCATTTCTATCATCACGAGTCGTGCGGCCAATGCACGCCGTGTCGAGAAGGCTGCGGATGGATTGAAAAGCTCCTTACCGACCTCGAGGCGGGGCACGGCAAAATGGAAGACCTGCGGGTCCTCATCGATGTGGCAGTAAACATGGAAGGCAATACGATTTGTGTTCTCGCGGACAGCCTGTCGATGCCCGTCAAGAGCTTCGTGCCTAAATACCGGGAAGAATTTGAGGCGCACGTGCGCATCGGCGGCTGTCCGTTGAAGGACCGGCGCGAGAAGTCCGCGCTCGCCGCGTAGCCGCGCGGCAACTGGCTCCGGCGATTGACCCATGCCCAAACTCACAATCGACGGCAGGGAGATCGACGCTGCGGAGGGTTCCAACCTGATTCAGGCTGCCGAGTCCGCAGGTATCGAGATCCCGCACTACTGCTACCATCCCGCGCTGTCGATTGTCGGTAACTGCCGGATGTGTCTGGTCGAGGTTGAGAAGGCGCCGAAGCTCCAGATTGCCTGCAATATGCGTGTCGCCGACGGCATGGTCGTACACACCAAGAGTCCGCGCACGGTCGCTGCGCAGAAGGCGGTGCTCGAGTTTCTACTGATCAATCATCCGATTGATTGTCCGGTGTGCGACCAGGCCGGCGAGTGCAAGCTTCAGGACTACTACATGGACTACGATCGCCAGCCCTCGCGCTTCCCGCTCGGCAAGAAGGTTCGCAAGGGCAAAGCGATCGACGTGGGATCGGACATCATGCTCGATCAGGAGCGATGCGTGTTGTGCGGGCGCTGCACGCGTTTCTTTGACGAGGTCACCAAGACTCACGAATTAGCGATCTTCGAGCGTGGCGACCACTGCGAAATCGACACGTACCCGGGCCAGCCCATCAACAACAAGTACGCGGTCAACGTCGTGGACATCTGCCCAGTCGGCGCGTTGACCGAGAAGGACTTTCGCTTCCGGATGCGCGTCTGGTACCTGCACCGGACGCCATCGGTGTGTGGCGGATGCGAGCGCGGCTGCTCCATCGACATCCATCACCATCGAGGTCGGATCTATCGTTACAAGCCGCGCTACAATCCCGCCGTGAACGGCTACTGGATTTGCGACGAAGGCCGTCACAGTTTCCTGGGGCTGCAGCACGAGACTCGGCTGACCACGCCGCTGGTGCAGGCGGGCAATCGCATGGTGCCGCAGTCGTGGGAAGCGGCGATTCGTGATGCGGCGCAGCGAATCATTTCTCTGCGCGAGGCGTCAGGGCCCAGTTCCATTGGCGCGGTGATCGGCGCTCAATCCACCAATGAAGAGGGCTTCGCGCTCAAGCAATTCATGCGCAACGTGGTCGGCTCCGCCGAGCACCTCGCGGCGGTGACTTGGTCGCCGCCGGGCGCGAGCGGCGACGACGATCTACTCATCCGCGCGAACAAGAATCCGAACACGCGCGGCCTCGAAGCGCTCGGCATCCCGGGCTTCGCGCTCGACGGACTCGCGGCGGCGGTGCAGTCGGGCGAACTAAAAATGTTGATCGTACTGCGCGCGGACCTGGTGCGGATTCTGGGCGAAGCCGACTTCATTCGGCGCTTTGGCGCGCTCGACTACCTGCTGGTCCTCAACACCGACGCGAACCAGACCGTGCAGATGGCGAACCTGGTGCTTCCCATCGCGGCGTATCCCGAGCTCGACGGGAGCTTCACGAATTTCAAGGGACGCGTGCAACGTCTCACGCAAGCGTACCCGCCGCCGGGCGACGCGCGCTCTGCGGTCGAAGTGATCGCAAAGCTCGCGCAGGCGCTCGGCGTCGACGGGCATCTTTCAACGGCCGAGTCCGTGTTCGCCTCGATGACCGCGAGCGAGCCGGCATTTCGCGGGCTTGCTCTCGACCGCCTCGGCGAACATGGCGCGATTTTGGCGGGGTAGCGTCGACTCGGATTGGTATCGCCCGTGCGGACGCCCATGACCCACATCGCCATGCTCTGGCGGCGCACGAGGATGGTCGCATGAGCGGGGTGCTGAGAAACGCGGAACACATCGACGCGGTCCCGGCGGTGGGCTCAAGACCCTGCGGGAAAGACTTGTCCTGAGCCAGCGGCGAAGGATCGGGTTTCTTTCCTAATCTTCCCCCCATTGGGGGAGAGGAGAGAGAGGGAGCAGGCTGTTGAAAATGGCTTTTCAACAGCCTGCTAGCTATCTGACGCTTCGTGAACCACTTCGACGTGCGCGAGGTAGCTGACTAGTTCCTCGGCCAGGCGGCGCGCCACGGCTTCATCGCTTTGCTTCGCAGCGTCTTCAAGTGCGCGCCCAAGCGCCGAGACCTTGTCGAAGCCGTAGCTCGCCCCTTCACCCCTCAAACGGTGCGCGATCCTGGCTACGGTTTCGAAATCTTGCACCGCTAGCGCTGCAAGAGCCTCGCGTGCTTCGTCGCGCTTGTGCGCGAGAAACCCCGGGATCAAGTCACGGAGTTCCGCATCAACGTGGATCGTGGTGCTGCTTGCGGTGGCGGCGCCGTTGGAACGCGGCGCGGTTGGCGTGATCGTTGCGGTCTCGACCGCATGGGTTGCATCCGCGATCGCTTTGAGCAGCGTTGCTTTCTTCACCGGTTTGGTGACGTGCGCATCGCATCCTGCCTCGCGGGTTTTCAGGACGGCCTCATCCAACGCCGATGCGGTGAGGGCGACTATCGGCGTGCGGCGGGCATCGTGCTCGCTCTCCCACCGGCGGATCGCGCGCGTCGCGGCGTAGCCGTCCATAACCGGCATCTGGATGTCCATCAGCACGACGTCGTAGTCGCCGTGCGTGAACTTTTCGACGGCCGCGCGACCGTCTCCAACTTCGTCGAGCTGATAGTTCGCCTTGCTGACATATGCGCGTACCAATTCGCGATTGTCAGGCGAGTCGTCGGCAAGCAGAATGCGCAGAGGCCGGGCGGCGGCGGGAGTTTTTGCGGGGGGAACGATGGGGCGCGCCACCATCGCGGCGCCAGTTTGCACTCGCTCGCCGCGGTGGAGTACGCGCGCAACCGATTCAAGCAGTTGTTGTCGCTTCACCGGCTTGACGATGTACGCGTCGAGACCGAGTCCCTCCAGATTTGCGCGTCCTGCGGCGAGGTCGTCCGACGAAAGCATCATTATGATGAGTTCCGAGCCACCGGGCCGGGAACGGACGCGATGCGCGACTTCAAACCCGTCCATGCCGGGCATGCGACAGTCGAGCAGCATGACGCGATAGGGCTCGCCAGCGTCGCGCGCCCGATCGAGTTCGCTGATAGCGCTTCCACCGCAATCGGCCTCGCGAACGATCGCGCCGCGGCTCGCGGCTGCCTCGCGCAGAATGAGCCGGTTGATCGCGTTGTCGTCCACGACCAGCATTCGGAGGCCGCTCAAGTCCGGTTCGTCGGCGCCAGCCTTCAAGGTTTCGTCGGTGGCCTCTTCGAACTTTGCGGTAAAGCTGAACGTACTTCCCTGGCCGACTTCGCTGGTGACACTGACCTTGCCGTCCATGAGTTTCACAATCCGGCTGACGATTGTCAGTCCGAGCCCGCTGCCACCGAAGCGGCGGGTGGTTGATGAATCCGCCTGAGTGAACGGAGTGAAGATCGAATCGAGCTGGGACTCATCGATGCCGATTCCAGTGTCGGCCACCGAGAACTTCAGTGCGTCGGCATCGGCGCAAGACCGATCGCGCTCGACCGTCACGATGACCTGTCCGTGCTCGGTGAACTTGATTGCGTTGCCGATGAGATTCACCAACACCTGGCGAAGGCGGAATGCATCGCCGGCGATTGTGTGCGGCACATCCGCGCTTACGTGGCCTGCCAACTCCAGGTGCTTTTCGTGTGCGCGGACGGCGAGAGTTTCGAGGATTTTTTCGAGATGGTCGCGTGGTTCGAATGCCGTCCGCTCCAGAGTCAACCGGCCGCTTTCAATCCTGGCGATGTCGAGGATGTCGTTGATCAGTTCGAGCAGCGCGTTGCCATTGTTGATCATCGTGCTGACGTAGTGACGTTGCTCGGAGCCGAGCTCGGTCTCCGCGAGCAGGTCGGACATGCCGAGGATTGCGTTTAGCGGCGTTCGGATCTCGTGCGACATGCTCGATAGGAACTCAGACTTCGCGCGCGATGCCGCCAACGCCGCCTCGCGCGCGGCTCGAAGTTCGGTCTCAGTGCGCTCCAGGACGCTTACGTGATGGGCGATCTGGCGCCGGTAGCGATCTGAGAGGAATGCTACGATCTGGGCAATGACCACCGCGAATGCGATGCCGAGCAGATGCTCGCTTGCGTGGGCTTCGAAGCCCGCTCCCACGAAACCTCGCAGCAAAACCGCGAGCGTCGCCCATGCGTTCAAGATCGCTTGACAGCGAGGGCCCCACGGCAGCAGCGCGCTCGCCCCGATCAGGATTAGAGAGAGGCCGATGAAGAGAAGGGTAGTGGAGCGCTCTCCCACGGAGCCAATCACCGTGGCCGCTACCAATAGCACGCAAAATGCGACGCTGATGCCCCGCCAGCACGCCACGAACCATTTCGTGTACGAAATCACGGCGAACGCGATGCAGCAGAGGATGGCGCCCGAATACGCGAGCCTGGCCACGGGTGGAATCGGAATCCCCAGCGGAGCACCGGCGAAAACCAGCAGCAGGGGAAAGATGCCGGCAATCGCAGTGCCGACACGAAGGAACCGAGCGGCCTCGCGCACATCGACCAGAGCCTGCGCGCCACCCATCATCGCGAGTGGATTGCGTTTGCCTGCGGGCGCAAGCCGCGTCGGCGGCGGGATCACCCCGTCGGCGAGCTCGGATGAGCTTGATGTCGCCGTGTTGCGATCCATGTGTTCGTCGCCAGACGTAGGAGAACCCTCCCCTCGTGAGCGTATCTCAGCGGTGCTACCAAAATATGTGCAAAACAGATGCCCGCGACGCGGATGGAACCTCAGAAGTGGCGATTGCGCTTCGGCGCGCAATGCTTGCTCGCCTTGGCCCGCGTTCACCAGTGAAGATCCAGTCATACGCGCGCGCTACGGAGTGCGTCACGGAGCGGCAAGAGCGAACGCCACAAACCGGAAGCTGTCGCGGCGCTAATAGTACCCGCTTCGCGCGATTAGGGATCTGTTCGAAGCACGCTCGCCGCATAGCGTCTAGCAGGGTGTTGAGAAAAGCTTCGAGTTCCAAGCTGGCAGCGACTTAGCCCGCAACACCCTGCGTGAAAGCCGGCTGCCTTCCTAATCTTCTCCCCCTCTGGGGGAGACGCGAGAGAGGGAGCAGGCGGTTGAAAATGCCTTTTTCAACAGCCTGCTAGTCTGCGGAGTCGTAAACGACGTCGAGACTCGCCAGGTAGAACTCAAGCTCGCGCCCGA
>CAYSCX010000017.1:0-1565 GCA_964429575.1 uncultured Binatia bacterium (SeqCode)
CCAAATTGGCATCGGCCTTATTCTCAACACCCTGCGTGAAAACTGGCCGCCTTCCTTATCTTCTCCCCCTGCGGGGGAGATGAGAGAGAGGGAGCAGGATGTTGAAAAAGGCATTTTCAACATCCTGCTAGGGTACCTCGATCACTTTCGGCGCCGGCTTTGCCCTATTGCTCGACCCGCCGTCGGTGAGGAACTTCGTCGCATCGATCACGGTTCGACCCGTTGGCGGCGAAGTGATTGGCGCGGTTGCCGGCGCTGCCGCAGCGGTCATCGCGGCGATCGCCGCGCTCGGCGCTGCCGTTAGCGCAGCCGGAGCGCTCGCTGTGGGTGTCCCGCGAGAGGCTCCCGGACTGCCAGCCGACGCGCCGTCGGGAGGAGTCGCCGGCGTCGCGGCGGCTGCGCCATCGGGCGCCTTGGTTTTCGGCGATGCCTTGCTCCGGCTCACCGCCGCCTCGCTGATGAACGAGATCGACTCCGAGCTGGTGCCGTCGCGCATGATCTCAACTTCGAACGGCCTCACGCGCGGAGCCGCCACCGCGCCAGCGCCTTGCGCCTTCATGATGGGTGCAGGCGCGGCGCTGTAAGACTTGAGCAGCGCTTTTACGTCGGAGCCGCTGGTGAGAACGATCTTGTCGTCCTGGAAGTTGCGCATCGCAAGCCGCAGCGCGCCCTCGCGGCTTGCAAGCGCAAGCCGTTCAGCCTCGTGCGGCGTCACCAGCAGCGTGACCACCTTCACCACCTTCGGCTCGTCTTTCTCGAGCTCGACCTCCTGGGCCACCGCGAGAACTTCGATGTTCTGCAGCACCACCTTGGAGAACGGCTCCTGCTGGCCGCCACTGCCTGACACCGCGACCACCACATCGACGCGCGTGCGCGGGAGAACGAAGCCGGCGATGTCGCTGACTTCATCCACTGCCACCGATACCGCGCGCATTCCCATCGGAATCAGCAGCGGCAGAACCCCGGCGGTCTTCTCTCCCATGAATAGTTTGCTCGCGACAATGGGCTCATTGGCAACGAACTGGTTCTTCACGAAGCGGTCCAGCACGGGTCCCTGCTCCGAGAAGGCGCCAGCCGGCATGCTGTCCGCGGACCAACGCGCCATCTTCAGATCCGACCCCTGCAGCTTCGTGCCCAGCGGCAAATCCTTGTTTGCAACCACGATCTGAGTTGTCTGAGCCATCGCCTTCTGCAGCTCGGCTTCCCTGCTCCTCAGAGCGCGGAACACGACCACCGAAGCAAGCAGCGCCGCCAGCCCCGCAAGTACGACGAAAATAGTCGGTCGTCTCATCACTCCCCTCCCATCCGGCCGCTAGGTTGGGCCGGACAAATGTCCAAACGCCTCCCGCGTACGCGTCACTCGCTCATAGCGGTCTGCTGGCTAGTGAGGCTTGTGGGAAACGTTATTCCCAAAAACGGATTGGGCAGTACGATCACCGGCGTTGCCTCGAACGCCACATTCACCGTAACCGGCTGTCCGAACGTCCTCCCAGCTCCTGCTGGGTTCAGCGTAATCGTCAAGTGCGAGCCTCCGCCGGTCGTAATCGTCGGCGAAGCGTGCGCGA
>CAYSCX010000017.1:1665-36157 GCA_964429575.1 uncultured Binatia bacterium (SeqCode)
GTAATCGTCAAGTGCGAGCCTCCGCCGGTCGTAATCGTCGGCGAAGCGTGCGCGATCATATAGCTTGCCACCTGCCCTTGCGTGTACGTCGGGTTCACGGCGGCGTAGCGCGCGCCATGCCACGCGGACTGGCTCACTGCCAGCGCCGCTTGCCCAATCATCGCCAACTGGATTGACACCAACAGAACCAACAGAGCCACCGTCATCACCATCGCGAACTCGACCATCGATTGGCCGCGACGATTGACGGCGAGCTGCCGTCTGAGCATGCACAAGTACTTCATTTGTCGCCCTCTCAAATGACAACTGCGCGCCCGTGCCGTCAGCACTGGCGGTGTTCGGTACATGAGGGGTCGAGCGCTTGATCTAACCGAAGAGAGGAATCACCTGATTGAGCAGCGTACTCACCACCGCGCCGGCGATATTGTAGAACACGACCAGCACGATGACGACCGTCGCCATTATCAGTGCATACTCGGTCGTCGTCTGCCCGCGAGGTTCCCGTGCTGATACTTCTTGGCGGTTCACGCGACTCTCCCGGCGTCCCCTCCCAGGGTTGCCCAGTGCACGACTCTTGTCCGGTAGTGGAGGCGTCCGCCTCCACTACCGGTGCGCAATCCGACGACGCGTCGTTACAGCGCCGCAGTGACGGAGGTCACTAACCCGACCACCGCTCCACCAAGCGCGGTGTAGGCTACCATCGCCACTACGGCGATCGCCGCCATGATCAGCGCGTACTCGGTCATCGTCTGACCTTTCGCCATCTTCCTCAAATACTGCATTCCCGTGTCCTCCTTCCTTTCCGGACGTTGGTTGTTGGCCCCTATGGCCATTGTCCCCTCAGTTAAGTGCCGCCCCTTTTCAGCCGATGCCAAGACATGTCTCGATGCGAGACAGGGCTACAGCATTCACCATGCCAAACTGAGCCATATTGCAAAATCAAGTGTTTGCTGCGTCTCGCTCTGCCCTACGCAGGCGCAGTTGCAACTGGAGGTTGCGCAAGAGCAACACACCTGACTCCTCGCTCACGGCTATTGCTTTCTCAAACATAACAGGGCGTGTCAAGAGTCACCATCGCTGGTGCAAATCGGGATATTATTCGCGGTGCAGCTCAAACGCAAGAGGCTCCGCGGACGCGATATGACGTGCCAAGCCGGGCCAACTTAGCACATGTCGACTCGTCGCGAAACGGTACATTCGACGCGATATACGGTGTGCGGTGTCAGACTGCGACCAGCGGCGCGCTAGTCGACCCTGTCAAACTGAATTCGATCTCCGACCTGCGTCGTACTGCTTTTCGCGGTCCCGGCCGCCACCTCGAGCGCCTTGCGCGCGCCGAATACCATCGAGGACACTCGCCAAGGCTTGAGTCCGTGATTGATCCGAATCACCGAGTCCTCGCGGTCGAGGAATACGACGTCGATCGGAAATCGCATGAAGAACATGTGCATCCACATGAACGGACTGAACCGCCCCGCGACGAACAACATCCCTTCGTCCCATTCAAGTCTATGGCGCCCCAAAAGGCCGCGGCTCTGCCCCGCCATCCCGCCCGCATCTTCGAGCCGTGCGCACAGCACGGTGCCGCGAGTGGCGTTTGATGCCCGAAGAAGTGCAGCCATGGCGAACCGCATCTTTAGCCTGCCGCGTTCGCAGGTCAACGTTTAGGCAGAATTAGAGTCGCGCGCCTTCCTATAGATACGCGCCGCGACCAGTACTATTGAACTCAGTGGGCCTGTAATAGGATCACGGTTGCTGCATGGCTTATCTCCCGATCTTCCTTGACCTGCACGAGAAGCGATGCCTTGTCGTTGGCGGGGGCGCTGTCGCGGAGCGCAAGGTTGCGTCCATGCTCGAGGCCGACGCGGCCGTGATCGTGGTGAGTCCCGCGTTGTCCGAGATGCTCCAAACCCTTGCGGTCCAAGGGCGAATCGTACATATGGCACGCGAATATAGCGCCATGGACTTGAATGGCGTTGCACTGGTTTTCGCAGCGACAGACGACCCGGCGCTCCAGCGCGAGGTCGCGGCCGACGCCGCGGAGCGATCGATCCCGGTGAATGTTGCCGACATGCCGGAGCTCTGCTCATTCATCACGCCGGCGGTGATTCGGCGCGGGCGCTTGCAACTCGCCGTTTCGACCGGCGGCGCCAGTCCCGCGCTCGCGGCGCGTATTCGGCGCGAACTCGAGGATGAATTTGGCCCGGAGTACGCGGTTGGACTCGAGGTTTTGGCGGCGGCGCGCGCGTGGCTGCGTCCTCGCGAGCCGAATCATAGCGAGCGGGCGCGCAAACTGACGGCGCTCGCCGAGTCAGAGCTGGTCGAACTGATCAGCGCGCGCGACACTCGCGCGGTCGATCGATTGCTGCGGCGGTGTCTTGGTGCCGACGCAAGTATCGACGCACTGGGTCTCGACGGGCTGGTGCCGGACGGAATCCACGCACATCCGCGAACGGGCTGATTTACGGTGGCAACCTTTTGGATGGCGCCGGCTCTGCTCTGCTACGCGCTATCGGCGTGCGCGTTCGGTCTCAACTCAATAATGAAGAGAAGCCGCCGGCTCGGCGCGGCGGTGTTGCTCCTGGGCGGCGGCGCCACACTTCAGGCGCTTGACCTTGCAGTGCGAGGCCTGGCAGCAGGCAACATTCCAGTCACGAATTTCACCCAATCGCTATCTTTTCTCGCGTGGCTGACGGCTTTAGTGGGGCTGGTCTTTATCGTGCGGCTCAGAATCAGCGCGATTGGAGCATTCCTGGCGCCGGTGGTGACAGTGGTGGCGGGGGCTTCGTACTTGATGACCGATACTGGCCATTTCGTTCTCCCCGAGCCACTTCGGAGCGTCTGGCTGCCCATTCATGTGACGCTGGCATTTCTGGGATATGCCCTATTCGTGATCGCGGCCAGCGTTAGCATTGTTTATCTCGTGCAAGAGTCGAGGCTTAAGTCCAAACGGCCGATGTCCGCGCCGGGAGAGGCGGTTCCGAGTCTCGAGAAGCTCGATCGCATCAACTATCGGTTGCTGCTTTGCGGCTTCGCGCTGCTGAGTCTCGCGATTCTGAGCGGAGCCATTTGGGCGGAAGCGACGTGGGGAAGATTCTGGACTTGGGAACCCAAGGAGTCATGGGCGCTGGTTCTGTGGATTCTGTATGCGTCACTGTTGCAGTCGCGGTTGACGGTGGGCTGGCGCGGCCGCCGCGCAGCCGCACTGACGATCGCGGTATTCGGCGTGCTGGTCGGTTCGTATCTTGGCGTCAACTTGATCGCGCCGGGCAAGCACGGCGGAGGATTCGGCTAGTCCGTGGAGGCGTCGCTGCTGATAGTAGGCGTCAACCACCGCACTGCCGCGGTCGCGGTGCGTGAGCGGCTGGCATACGCCGACGAAGAGATCGTGCCGGCGCTCGCACGGCTTCGCGGCGCTGCGCCTGCGCTTCGCGAGGCGGCACTGCTTTCGACCTGTAATCGCGTCGAAGTTGTGGCGGTCGCCGCCGAGCCGGAACAGGCGGCGGAGGAAGTCATCAGGTTCCTTTCGTTGGACCGCGACGTCGAGCGGGCATCGTTCGCGGAATCGATCTATCGCCTTGACGGGCGCGAAGCGGCGCGCCATCTGTTCCGCGTCGGCGCAAGCCTGGATTCGATGGTGGTGGGAGAGCCTCAGATTCTCGGTCAGTTGAAGATCGCCTACGCGCAGACCGCGGAGGCTTCCACTATCGGCCCGGTGCTCCATCGCGCATTCCACAAGGCATTTTCGGTTGCGAAGCGGGTGCGGAAGTCAACGATGATCGGGCACGGATCGGTCTCGATCGCCTCAGCCGCGGTCACGCTCGCGAACCAGATTTTCGACACTCTGACGGACAAGACAGTGATGCTAATGGGCGCGGGCAAGATGGCGGAGCTGTGCGCACGTCAACTGAAGTCGCTCGGCATCGAGTCGTTGCTGATAACTTCGCGCACCTTCGACCGCGCAGTGTCAATCGCGCGCGAGCTGGGCGGCACTGCGGTTCCGTTCGACAGCTACAAGCCATATCTTCGCATCGCCGACATCGTGATCGGCTCGCTCGCGGCGACCAAACCCGTGCTGGTAGCGGGCGAATTCGAGTCGGTGGTGCGGGAGCGCCGCTACCGGCCCGTGTTTCTTATTGATCTTGGCGTGCCGCGAAATTTCGACGAGCGGCTCAACACGCTCGCGAACGTTTATCTCTACGACATCGACGACCTTGGGCAGGTGGTGGACAAGTCGCGCGGCGAGCGCGAGCGCGAAGCCGAAAAGGCGGAGCAGATCGTTGAGCTGGAGGTGGAGTCGTTCTGGCGGTGGATGAACGGTCTCGACCTGGTTCCCGCGATCAGGGACATCCGCACCAGCATGGAGCGGCTGCGCGAGCAGGAACTCGCGCGCCATCGGGGATGGCTCCTGGAGCTGGCGCCGGAGGAGCGCGAACGGGTCGAGCTGGTTACCCGCGGTCTCGTCAACAAGGTGCTGCATAGAATCCTGGCGGGGTTGCGCCGCCGCGAGGACGCCCTGCCCGACGGAGCTTACGCCGAGATTGCGCGCCGACTGCTGTGCGACGATTTGTCGGCCGAACCAGGCGAAGCCACCGACGACAATATCGACGACGATGACACGCTCTAGCGTGAGCGCAAGAGGCAACCTCCGCTGATGGCCATCGCGCTCAAGCTAGGCTCTCGACCGAGCGCACTCGCGCTTGCGCAAACCGCGATCGTGCGGGACCTGCTCTTGAAGGCGGTACCGGGACTCTCGATCGAAATCGTTCCGATTCGAACGAGCGGGGATCGCCTGACCACCGCGTCGCTGGCGAACGTCGGCGGCAAGGGGCTGTTCATCAAGGAACTCGAGCAGGCGCTCGAGCGCCGCGAGATCGACTTGGCGGTGCACTCGATGAAGGATCTTCCGGCCGCGCTGAGTCCGCAGTTTCGTATCGCGGCGGTGCCGGCGCGCGAGGATCCGCGCGATGCGGTGCTGTCGCGCGGGGGCGAAACGATTGACGAGCTTGCGGACGGTGCGAGCGTCGGAACGTCATCGATACGCCGACGCATGTTCGCACTGCGGCGCAACCCGAAGCTCAACGTGGTTGCGTTGCGCGGGAACATCGATACCCGGCTGAAACGTGTCGAAGACGGCGGGATCGATGCGATCATCATTGCGATGGCGGGGCTAAAGCGGCTGGGCCGTACAACCACGCTCCGAGTTTGTGAGATCGACGCGACCGAATTCATCCCGGCGGGCGGGCAGGGCGCGCTTTGCGTGGAGGCGCTGGCTGACGGAAAAGCCGGCGCGTCTTCCGAAGTGGAACACGCCCTCACCACGATCACGGACGCGCGCGCGCGCTACGAGATTTCCGCCGAGCGCTCGTTTCTCGCAACTATTGGCGCGTCGTGCGTGACACCGGTCGGCGTGCACGCAGTGGTCCGCGGCGCAGCATTTTCGCTGCGCGCGATTCTTTTCAGCAGCGACGGCTCGCGCGAAATCGCCGACGCGATCGAGGATCTGGCCGACGTCGACCTCGCACCATCGGCAGCGACTGAAGTTGGCGTGCGTCTGGGCGAGCGGATGCTCGCGCATGGCGCCGCAGCGCTGGTCGGCGATGCGTAAGCGCAACGGCAGCGTGTATCTTGTCGGCGCTGGTCCGGGCGCTCCCGATCTGATTTCGATTCGCGGCGCCGAGACACTTCGCAGCGCCGATGTCGTTGTGTTCGACAGCCTCATCGATCCGCAGCTTCTCGCGCTCGCGCCCAGCGAGGCCGAACTGATTCACGCCGGCAAGCGCGGCGGCAGTGACCGTATTATGGAACAGTCCGAAGTGAACGACCTGCTGATCGATCGAGCGCGCGCAGGGAAGCGCGTCGTGCGGCTCAAGGGCGGCGACCCGTTCATCTTTGGACGCGGCGGTGAAGAGGCGGAGGCATTGGCGCTCGCGAAGGTGCACTTCGAGGTGGTGCCGGGGGTGACTTCGGCAACTGCCGCGCCCGCATTCGCGGGGATTCCGCTCACGCATCGCGAGCGCGGCTCATTCGTCGCGTTTGTCACGGGTCACGAGGACGAATCGAAAGGTGCGCGGTCGAACGTGCCGTGGGACGAACTTGCGCACGCCGCGGCGAAGGGCGGCACTCTGGTGATCCTCATGGCGGCGGCACGCCTTCGCGCGACGCTGGGGCGTCTTTTGCGGTGTGGCTTGCCGGGGACGACGCCGGCTGCGGCAGTACAGTGGGGTTCGACGTCCGCGCAGAAGACGGTGGCTGGGACGGTCGCGACGCTCGCAACCGAGTCCGAGGCCGCAGGACTGCGCGCGCCCTTGGTGGTGGTCATCGGCGACTCCGTCGAACTCGCGAGCAGTCTCAGGTGGTTCGAAGCGATGCCGCTGTTTGGGCGGCGAATCGTCATCACGCGTGCGCGCGATGACTCGTCGCAGCTCGCGGGCGAACTTCGGGCGCTCGGCGCGGACGCGATCGAGTTTCCGACGATCGAAGCGGTCGCGCCCGATTCCTATTTGGAGATCGACAATGCAATCGCGCGGCTCGGCGATTTCGATTGGATCGTGTTCACGAGCGCGCGCGGCGTGGACGCATTCATGGCGCGGATGCGCGAGCGGGGCCGCGACATCCGCGACGCCGCGCGCGCATCGATTGGCGCAATCGGCCCGGCCACCGCGGCGTGTGTCGAACAGTACGCGCTGCGGGTCGCCGCGATGCCGTCGGAGTATCGCGCCGAGGCGATTATCCCGGCGATTGGACGGGAACGGATCGCCGGAAAACGATTTCTCATCGCGCGTGCGCAAGAGGCCCGTGAAGTGTTGCCCGAGATGCTGCGATCCGAGGGTGCGGCGGAGGTGGTAGTCGCGCCAATTTATAAAACCGTCGCGCCGACCGGTGCGGCGATTGAGCGAATCCGCGACCTTGTGGTTGCGCAAGCGCCGCACTTGGTCGTGTTCACCAGTTCGAGCACGGTGAGCAATTTCTGCGCGCTGATGGGACGGCGGGGCGATGGTCAGAAGGCGGCAGTGATTGGCCCGATTACCGAAAAGACCGCGCGAGAGCACGGGTTTTCAGTTGTCGTGAAGCCGGACGCGTACACGGTTGCGGCGCTCACTGACGCGATCCTCGGCTATCTCAGCTCGAAGTCGGAGCCTTAGCCGGCGGGCTTCTTGCGCGGCAGCATCATTAATATAATCGACCCCGGCGGACACCCTGATGGCGTTTCCAATCACACGGCCAAGACGCCTTCGACGCACTGAGACGCTTCGGCGCATGGTGCGCGAGACGCGACTTTCGCCCGACAATTTCATCCAGCCGTTGTTCGTATGCCCGGGACGCGGAGTGCGAAAGCCGGTGACGTCGATGCCGGGAGTGTCGCAGTTGTCGGTGGACAACGCGGTCGTGGACGCGCGGGCGGCGTTCGAGGCGGGCGTGCCGGCGGTAATCCTGTTTGGGATTCCAGAACGCAAGGATGCGCGGGGCAGCGAGGCATGGAGTGATGCGGGCGCGGTGCAGCGCGCGATCCGCGAAATCAAGGAGCGCGTACCGGGCCTCGCAGTGATTACCGACGTGTGCCTGTGCGAATACACCGACCATGGACACTGTGGAGTGGTCACGGGGAACGACGTCGATAATGACGCGACGCTGGAGCTGCTGGTGAACGAGTCGCTATCGCACGCACGCGCGGGAGCCGACATCGTCGCGCCGTCGGACATGATGGATGGGCGGGTCGGCGCGATTCGCCGCGCGCTCGATCAGAACGGTTTCAGCGGCATGCCGATCATGGCGTACTCGGCGAAGTTCGCGTCGGCATTCTACGGGCCGTTTCGCGAGGCGGCGGAGTCGACGCCGCAATTCGGCGATCGCCGCTCCTACCAGATGGATCCGTCCAATGCGGAAGAGGCGCTGCGCGAGGTCGCGCTCGACCTCGAAGAGGGCGCGGATATCGTGATGGTGAAGCCGGCGCTCGCGTATCTCGATTTGATCTGGCGCGTGAAGGAGCGCTTCGGAGTGCCGGTCGCGGCGTACAACGTGTCGGGCGAGTACTCGATGATTCGTGCGGCGGGGCTGAACGGGTGGCTGGACGAGGAGCGCGCGACGCTGGAGGTGTTGACCTCGATTCGGCGCGCGGGGGCGGATTTGATACTCAGCTACTTCGCCACGGACGTCGCGCGCAAGCTGCGCGCGTAGTATCCGCACCGCAGCACGTGTGAATCGGCAATCCCATGCGTTACGCGGTGGTAATCGAGCGGGCCGGACGAAACTTCTCAGCGTACGTCCGGATCTTCCCGGATGCGTTGCGACCGGAGCAACACGCAAACAGGTCGAGCGTCGCATCCGCGATGCGATTCCACATTGACGGCTTGGTGGAGGACGGGCAAGCGGTTCCGAAGCCGACGAGCGTTTGCGAATACGTGGAGGCTTGACTGCATGGGCGCAGTCGCATCGCCGTGCCGGATGCGATCGGCGATCGCTCTGAGCGCGAGCGCCTCAACCTTCGCAATCGCACCGGCGCGCGGGCGGGTGCGAAACGATCAGCGTTTCTGACGCGGGCGATCTGCGCCAAGCGAGTGTTCCGGCCGCCCTAGCAAGCGGTTGAAAAAGTCATTTTCAACCGCCTGCTCCCTCTCTCGCGTCTCCCCCAGAGGGGGAGAAGACCAGGAAGGAAGCCATCTTTCACGCAAGGTGTTGAGCGCACCGCGGGGACCACGCCGATAGGTTTCGCGTTTCGCAACACCCTGCTAGGACCGCTTTTCCTTGAGGTGCTCGTCGTACCACCGGCGCATCGAGCGCAACGCTCGCATCTGGTGATACGCGAGTTCGTCGTCGGGATAGCGATGCTCCGGGCCGAGGACGCATGCGACGCGCGCGTGGCAGCGAGTTGCGCAGTCGGATTCGTGCTCGACGCGATGGGTCACGCATTTTGGAATGTCCCAGCCCGCGGGAGGCGCGATTGCGCCGACCGGGCACGCAGCGATGCAGGTGCGCGCAGTGCAGGACGGGCACGGATCGAATCCGCGCGCATCTCCGGGCGCGTCGAGTGAATCGTCGAGGAGCAGCGCCGCGCGAAAGGCGATCCACGGTCCGAACACCGGATGCGCGACCACGCCGAGTATCGTCGGTCCGGCGAGTCCCGCGGCCTTGGCGAGTTCGATGAAGTTGAGGGTTGGGCCATCGCCCATGAAGGGATAGATGACGCGGGCTGGTGAATTGGCCACGGGCACGACGGCGCCGTCGATCACTTCGCGCGTGAAGTCATCGAGCGGATTTTCGCGCGTCCACCATTCGGGGCGCGCTGCTGCGTGGCGCGATGCGGCGCGCCAAAATGCGCCGCCGCCGTTACCGATGACGACGATCGATTTCGCACGCGGCGCAATCGCACTTGCGCGGTAGCGGTGGGCGACCAATGAGTCGTAAACCTCGACCTTAACCGCAGCGACGAGATTCAACCCGAATGGTGCGGCGGCGTCACGAATCGATTCGATGATGTCAATCACGCGATCTTGTAGGTGACGAGCGCGTCGGCGATCAGGTCGCCGCGATCGTCGCGGACGTCGACGGTAAGGTGCGCGAGGCGGCGGCCCTTGCGGGTCACCTTGGCGCGCGCGATTAGATCGGTGCCCATGCCCGGCGCCGTGAAGTTGACGCTCATCGAGATGGTCGCACTTTGGCGGGTTTCGGGGAGACTCCAAACGGCAGCGCATGCGGCGATGTCGACCAGCGATGCGATCGCGCCGCCGTGAATTGGTACGCCGGGACCACCGTCGTTGAGCAAGGCCGGATTGCGCGGAATGCGGACGACCGACGCGCCGTTTTCCGCCGATTCAATTTGAATGCCGAGCACACGCGCGAACGGCGCGTTGGCGAGCGATTCGATCGCGGGATTTTTCGCTTGGCCGCCCATTTCGATCAGCGAGTCATCGTCTGCGAGCGCGTCGTGCGCCGGCAAGCTTGAGCGCGAGTGCAACCGCGGCCTTGGGAGTGTCGGCGCGATCGAGTTTCGGGATCTCCGGCCATGCGTGGAGCGCGATGATGGGCTTGCGCATCTTCTTTGCGAAACCGATTTCGGCGAGCGTGCCGCCTTCGCCGGGCAATGCAATTACCGCGTCCGCGCTTGCGACGATGATCGCGTTGCGCGCCTCGCCCATCCCGGTCGCGACCGCATAGTCGATATATGGGTTGGCGGCCGAGCGATCATAGCCGGGCAGGATTCCAATCGTGTGGCCGCCTGCGCTGCGCGCGCCGCGCGCGGCGGCTTTCATCACACCGCCGAGACCACCGTTAACCAGAATCGCGCCGCGCCGTGCGATTTCGCGGCCAACTTCGAAGGCGAGCCGGCAAACCGCGCGGGGTGCGTCGCCCGCGCCAATCACCGTGAGCACACGCTTGGGAGCCATTTCAGAGGCCGAGCAGATGCGGCAGTTCGGCGAGGTCCGAAATAACGAGGTCGGGCAGGGGAATTCCTTCGGGCAGCGGTGTTCCGTGTCGGTTGATCCACGCGGCATGCATTCCGACCCGCTTTGAACCGAGCACATCGTCGCGAGCGGTGTCGCCAACGAAGAGAATCTCATGCGGTTGGAGTCTCAGGTTCGCGATCACATCATGGAAAATTTGCGGATTCGGCTTTCGGAGTCCGTGCTCCGCTGAGATCACGATCAACTCGAACAACTCGCGGACGCCGGTGTCGTACATGATGTCGTGGCCGGTGCGCGCATCGTCGAAGTTGGAGAGCAGCCCGAGGCGGTATTTGCGCTTGAGCCTGCGCACCGCATCGACGCGGTGGGGCGGCGCCTTGGTGACGCCGCGCACCCGTTGCATGTGGATGGTGCGCAGCGTTTCGGCGAGCGGATGAGCTTCGTCGTCGCGCAGACCGAGCCGGCTGAGTGTGCGAGCGAAACGCTCGAAGCAAGTTATCTCGTGCGGGTCGTGACTTGCGCGATGCGCGAAGATCTCCTGGTACGCGGCGTCGTGCGCCTCGAGGAACGCCTCCTGATTGAAGCGGTTGCCCAGGGCAGACTCGAGCGCCGGAAACAGCAGCGGCACGGTTGTGCGAAGTTCGCGTCCGCGCCACTCGAGCAGGGGCAAGCCGGCCGGATCCCACGTGACGATAGTGTCGAACAGGTCGAGGACCACCGCCTTGTATTCGCGATCAGCCACGGTCACTCAGCGCCTTGGCAGTTCCGGCGAGGGCCGCGAGGTTAAGTACCATCACTGCGCCGTTGAGGATGACCGACAACCGGTGCAGGCGGTCGAACTCCGCCTTGCGCGCGGGATCGGGTTCGGGCTCCTCGGCGACCGACCGAATCGCATCGACTCGCGGGCGCACCACCAGCCCCGCGTAGAGCGTCGTGAGGAGCGCGAGCGCCAGCGCGACGGTCGCGGCGGCCCACCAAAGTTTCGCGCCGCGCACGGAATAGAAATAGACGCCGATTCCGGTAGCCAGCGCGCCCGCTACATATCCGAGCGCGTAGTAGCGCGGGAATATCCCCGCCACTACTTTGCCCGCTTCGGCGATGGGCAGCCGGGTGAACACAACCGGCGCGACGAAGAACGAAAAGAAGATCACCGCGCCCAGCCAGCACACGATCGCGAGCAGATAAATCAATAACGCAACTGTCATACTGTGACTCCAGGACACGGTTCGACTCAATATCGCGAGCAGAAAAATCAACAACGCAACTGTCATGCTGCGACTCTAACCGGCGGTTCGACTCAATTCAGATAGGGCTTGCGCGCTCCGGGCAGCGGACGGCGTTGTGCGAAGCCCGATTCAATCGTGTGCCACGCGATAACCTGTGGCTCGCCGAACTGCCAGCACAGAAGCGCAACCTCGTCTTCGTCCGCTTGGAACGGGAAATCAACCAATCCCTGGTCGATGTCTTTCAACAGGCAGCCGAGCGACGCGATCTCGCTCGCCGCGTCTGCCATCCGCGCTGCGAACAGGCGCAGATCGGGATGCAGCGCGAGGACGTCTGGGAGTTCCATCGCGCGGACCGACTCGTCGCGCTCAGCAAGCTCACCGATCTTCCGGCGCAGCAGGTTTGCTTCGAGCTGCAGCCGGCGCATCAGACCTTCGAGCGCCGGAATCAGATCGTCGGCTTCTTCCGGACTGAATAGCTTGTCGAAGTGGAGTTTTGACAAGTTGGGATTGACCGTAGCGCCGATGGACAATCGTGATTACCTTCGAATTTAGAGGCTCGCTTGTCTGCCCGGCACCCGTATATTACGGTACTCGGTGGAATGGGTGGAAGCGCGGGTGGGCGGTGTTTCCCTCCGAAAGTGACGGTCAACTGATACATGGCTGACAGACCCAAGGGCGAGAAACGCTTCGAGACTGAAGAAGACGTCAGCAAGGTCGAGATTCCTGATTCTCTGCCGGTGCTGCCCTTGCGCGGCATCGTAATTTTCCCCAGCCAGATTCATCCGTTCCTCGTATCGCGCGCGACCTCGCTGCGGCTGCTCGAGGAGGTCGGACAGGAGTCGCGGATCATCGCGCTTGCCGCGCAGCGCAATCCCGAGGAGGAGAATCCCGCGCCGACGGGTCTTTTCCCGCGCGGCACGGCGGTCCGAATCCTCAAGATGCTGCGCTATCCCGACCAGAGCGTACGAGTTTTGGTGCAGGGGCTTGCGCGAATCGAGCTGAAAGATTTCACCCAGCGCGATCCGTATTTCATCGCGCAGGTGGCACGGCTCGAAGAAGTCATCTCGGACGACAAGGAAGTCGCTGCGCTTCAAGCGCATCTTGTCGGCCAATTCTCGAAGTTTGTCTCCCTGGTTCCGTACCTGCCCGATGAGCTTCAGGCGATCGCGATGCAGGTGCGCGATCCGAGCCGGCTGACGGACATGGTCGCGTCGTATCTGCGCATCGCGATCGAAGAGGGGCAGGATCTTCTATCCAACACCGACGTGCGCCAACGGCTGGAGAAGCTGATTGTGGTTTTGGGCCGCGAGATTCAGCTGCTCGAGCTGGGCCACAAGATTCAGTCCGAGGTGCAGACCGAGCTCAACAAGAGCCAGCGCGAGTACTACCTGCGTCAGCAGCTCAAGGCGATTCAGAAGGAACTCGGGGAGAGCGACGCACGCTCGGCTGAGATCGACGAGCTTGCGAAGAAGATCGAAGAGGCCAAGATGCCTCCCGACGCCCGCAAGGCCGCCGACAAGGAACTGGAACGTCTGAAGATGATTCCGCCCGAGTCGGCCGAGCACACCGTAGTCCGGACGTACCTGGACTGGCTGGTGACGGTGCCGTGGGGCGTTTCAACCGAAGACAACCTGGACATTCATCACGCGCACCAGGTTCTCGACGAGGATCACTACGACCTCGAGAAAATCAAGGAACGCATCCTCGAGTTTCTCGCGGTGCGCAAGCTCAAATCCGACAGCAAGGGGCCGATTCTGTGCCTCGTCGGTCCGCCCGGCACCGGCAAGACGTCGCTCGGCCGCTCGATTGCGCGGGCGCTGGGTCGCAAGTTCGTGCGGCTCTCGCTCGGTGGCATCCGCGACGAGGCTGAAATCCGGGGCCATCGGCGCACCTACATCGGATCGCTGCCGGGCCGCATCATTCAGGGACTTCGCAATGCGGGATCGAACAACCCGCTCTTCATTTTGGACGAAGTGGACAAGCTCGGCATGGACTTCCGTGGCGACCCCGCGTCGGCGCTGCTGGAAGTACTCGATCCCGAACAGAACAACAGCTTCGTCGATCATTACCTCGATGTACCGTTCGATCTCTCCAGGGTGCTGTTCCTCACCACCGCGAACGTGCTCGACCCGGTTCCGCCGGCGCTGCGCGACCGGATGGAAGTCCTCGAATTGCCGGGTTACACCGAGGAGGAGAAGCTCGAGATCGCGCGGCGTCACCTGGTGCCGAAGGTGCTCAAGGAAAACGGACTCGCCGACGTACCGATCGAGTTCACCAACGAAGCGCTTTCGGAAATCATTCGCAGCTACACGCGCGAGGCAGGGCTCCGAAACCTCGAACGCGAAATTGCGCGAATTTGCCGCAAGATCGCGCGCACGGTGACCGAGGGCGGGCCGGCACCGCCGCAAATCGTACCCGAAGATGTACCGCGCTATCTCGGTCCGCCGAAATTCTACTCCGAAGTGGCCGAGCGGATGCACGAACCGGGCGTTGCGACCGGACTGGCGTGGACTCCCAACGGCGGCGACATCATTTTTATCGAGAGCACCCGGATGAAGGGGCAGAAGGGCCTCACGCTGACCGGCTCGCTCGGCGACGTGATGAAAGAGTCGGCGCAGGCAGCACTCTCGTACATCCGTTCGCGGGCTGAGCGTCTGGGAATTGAACCTGACTTCTTCGAGAAATCCGACGTCCACGTGCACATTCCGGCGGGCGCGATTCCCAAAGACGGCCCGTCCGGCGGCGTGACGATCGCGGCGTCGCTCGCGTCGCTGCTGACCGGCCGAGCGGTGCGATCGGACGTCGCGATGACCGGCGAAATCACGCTGCGCGGAAAGGTGTTGCCGGTCGGCGGTATCAAGGAAAAGGTTCTCGCGGCGCGCCGCGCGGGCATCAAGACCGTGATCATTCCGCGGCGCAACGAACGAGACTTGGAAGACATTCCGGCGGAACTGCGCAAGGAGATGGAGTTCATCTTCGTCGACACGGTTGATGAGGTATTCGCGCACGCTCTTCGCGACGGCGCAGAAACGCATCCGTCAGCGGAGCCGCCTCGTACCGAACGCACCGTGCTCAACTGATCTGCGCCGGCCTCGCGGAATCACCGCAAGACCGCGGATCGATGGGATGGGTTGCGGGCCGCAGCTAAAGTTGGCGGACCGCATTGGATGGGCGGATTGTTCGGGGGAAGTTCAACATGCCTGAGCTGAGACGAGACCCGGTCGTGGGGCGCTGGGTGATTATGGCCACCGAGCGCTCGAAACGGCCGTCGGATTTCAACAAGAAGCGCGAGGAACGCAAGGGCGGTCCTTGCGTCTTTTGCTACGGGATGGAGGAGCACACTCCGCCCGAGGTTCTCGCATACCGCAACCACGGCTCGGGGCCGAACGAGCAGGGCTGGCGAGTGCGAGTGGTGCCCAACAAGTTCCCGGCGCTGCGCATCGAAGGGCCTCTGGGGCGGCGCGGCGAGGGCATGTACGACCTGATGAACGGCATCGGCGCGCATGAGGTTGTAATCGAAAGCCCGGACCACGAACGCTCGCTTGCCGACCTCGAGCCGGAGGAGATCGAAGAGGCGTTATGGGCGTATCGCGATCGGCTGCTCGATCTCGCTCGCGACGAACGCTTCCGTTACGTGATCGTGTTCAAGAACCACGGCGCGGAAGCCGGCGCGAGTCTCGAGCACACGCATTCGCAGCTCATCGCGCTGCCAATTCTGCCACTGAGCGTTCAGCAGGAGCTTCGCGGTGCCCAGGAGTACTACCAACTCAAGGAGCGCTGCATCTTTTGCGACATCGTGAGCCAGGAAATTCAGGACGGGCGCCGGATCGTCTTCGACAATGAGAGTTTCATTGTCTCGAGCCCGTTCGCGTCGCGCTTTCCGTTCGAGCTGCTGGTGATTCCAAAGAATCACGCGTCGCATTTCGAGCATGGGACCGGCGGCGAGTACCGCGCGCTTGCGCATTCGCTCAAGTCCGCATTGAGTGCGCTAAAGACAGCGCTGGACGATCCTCCGTACAATTACATCATTCACTCCGCACCGCTGCGCGAGGGCGCCAGCCGTCATTACCACTGGCACTTGGAGATAACGCCGGCGCTCACCAAGGTCGCAGGATTCGAAGTCGGCACGGGTTTCTATATCAACCCGGTGCCGCCCGAGGATGCCGCGAAGCATCTGCGTGAGACGCTCACTCCCGGTGATGTGCGGCCGCTCAAGGTGGCGCAGGCGAATTGAATCGCGCGGCGGTCGCGAGCCGCGACTCCCATTAACATGAGGTGAGGCATCGGCGAGGAAACGCTCCCGTTGGTCGGGTGAAGTTGCGGTGCGCATCGTGCTCGGAGGTCGCGAGCCGCGATTCCCAATAACAGGAAGTGAGGCATCGGCGAGGAGGCGCTCCGGTTGGCCGGGTGAAGTTGCGGTGCGCAGCCTGCTCGGAGCTCGGCGACGCTTCGACAGGCTCAGGGCAGGCTCTCTCCCGTCGAGCAACCGCAGAGCTGAAGTCGATGCCAGTGGGGAAACTCAAAGCATTTCTCAACACCCTGTTAGGACAACTCTGAATTCGACGACACCCGGCGGCGCGGCTGATCGCGCGCTGGCGCGGCGTGTGGGAACATCTGTCACGTGAAGATCGCGATTGTCGCCGCTGAAATCTCACCGTACGCCAAGGCGGGCGGACTAGCAGACGTCATCGGCGCGTTGCCCGGCGCCCTCAAGGCGATGGGTGCGGAACCCACCGTTATTCTTCCTGGCTACAAGGCGCTGCGCGAGCGAATCGGCGCGACTACTGCGGTGCGCGAAATGTCGGTGAGGCTCGGCTCCGCCGAGGAGCGCTTTTCGGTTCTGCGCGCGGACGATCCGCAGGGAGTTCCGCTCTACCTGATCGATCATCCCGGATTCTTCGGCCGAGACGGAGTGTATGGCGACAAGCGCGGCGACTACCCCGACAATATTCGCCGTTATGTTTTCTTCGGGCGAGCGGCTGCGAAGGTCGCAGCGGAGATGATCTCGCCCGACGTACTTCATGCGCACGACTGGCACGCTGCTGCGGCGCCAATCGTGATGCGTGCGGATCCTTTGATGCGCGAGCGGCTTGGGCGGACGCTCTCCATTTTTACGATTCACAACCTGGCGTTCCAGGGGGTATTCGATCTCGGCGAATTCGATCTGCTGGGAATCGACCGCTCGTACTATTCGATCGACTGCCTCGAGTTCTACGGACGCGTGAATCTGATGAAGGGCGCGGCGCTGCTTGCGGACGGCGCCTCGACCGTAAGCCCGACTTACGCGCGCGAGGTCACGACCGACCCGGAGCTGGGCTTCGGGTTGGACGGCGTGCTTCGCACACGTGGCGACCGGTTCGTTGGGATCATCAACGGCGCCGACTACCGCGAATGGGATCCCGCGGCCGATAAGCTTATCAAGGCGACCTATACGTCCACGCGGCCAGAGGGCAAGCGCGCGTGCGCGAATGATCTTCGCACCCAGCTCAAGCTTCCGGCGCGCAACGGCCAGCCGCTGGTGGGCATGGTCACGCGGATGACGGCGCAAAAGGGGCTGGATTTGCTGCGCGGCGGGCTCGATCGCGTGATGGCGCTGGAGGTTGCGATCGCGATGTTGGCGAGCGGCGACGCCGCGCTCGAAGAATTCTTCCGCAAGGCGGAGCAGCGCTACCCGCAACGTCTGCGCGTAATACTCGACTTCGACAATGCACTTGCGCATCGGATACAGGCGGGCGCCGACATGTTCCTGATGCCGTCGCGGTTTGAACCGTGCGGTCTCACGCAGATGTATGCGATGCGCTACGGCACCGCGCCCGTCGTGCGTGCGACCGGCGGACTGCGGGACACGGTAACGGAGTTCAACCCGGCCACCGGCGCCGGTACGGGATTCGTGTTCGATGCGTACGCCGCCGAGCCGCTGGTAAGCGCGATCTCACGCGCGGTCGAAACGTATCGCAAGCCTCAGCTGTGGCAGCGGCTGGCAGCGAACTGCTTCGCGCAGGATTTCTCGTGGGAGCGCGCCGCGCGAAACTATCTGACGTGGTTCGAAACGCTGCGGCGCGAAACCGGACGCGCCTGAGAACTCCGGTGGCGGAAGAGAAGCGCCACTACCTCGTCTATGCGGACGGCTCCTGCATCGGCAATCCGGGGCCCGGCGGATGGGGCGTCGTAATCGTTGCTCCAGGCGGCACGCGTACCGAGTTGAGCGGTTACGATTCTGCGACCACCAACAACCGGATGGAAATCACTGCGGCAATCGAGGCGCTGAGCCGCATACCTGCTGGCGCCGCTGTCACTGTGCGGAGCGACAGCGAGTATGTCGTCAATACGATGACTCGCGGCTGGAAACGTAAAGCGAACATCGATCTCTGGCAGCGGCTCGACAATGAAGCGGCGGCTCGAACGGTCGCATTTGAGTGGGTGAGAGGCCACGGCTCGGATCCGCTCAATAATCGCGCGGACGAACTCGCCCTGACGGCTGCGCAAGGCAAATTCGGCGCGAGTGAGGCAGTGGATTCTGCGAGTGCCGGCGCGGAAATCGCGCCGCTGCTCAGAGCCGGCGAGAGCATCGCGCAATGCGCCGCTTGCGGCAGGGCGTTCGTCAGCGATGGCGATGAACGCTACTGCTCGCTCGTCGAGTGTCAGTCGCGCGCGCGCGGCAGCGCTTAGCTCCAGCGCGGCGCGGCAGCCGCAATGATCACCACATGCTCGGGATGAGTGCGTCGGTCTCGCGCAGGTACTCTTCGTAGTCCGCACCGAACCGCTCGCGCAACTGCATCTCATCTGCATGGATCAGGCGGACAGTGATCACGCCGCCAACCACCAGCGTCGTGACCAGCACGATCGGCGCGCCGTAGAGCAGCGGCCACGAGGCGAGCGCGAGGAACATCCCCAAGTACATCGGATGGCGGATGTGACGATAGAAGACCGTCTTGACGAGTACGCGACGAGTCGGGTCGGCAGGATCGATCGAGTAGAACGCAAGCTGAATTCGCGCGCCCAGCGCAATCCACAAGCCGGCGAGAGCAAGCAGTAGTCCGAGCGCGCTCAACCACTGCGGCGGTTCGCCACCGAATATATAGGTACGTTCGAACGGCGCCGCCGCAAACAGAACGAGTACCGGCATCTGTTCGGCGATTCGACGGCCGAGCTCGTCGCCGCGCGGGTTGGGACGGTCGTCGCGGACCAGCAAGTCCGCGACTCTAAATCCCGCGTAGGCGAGGAGGTACGCGCCAATGTACGGCTGCTCGCTGAAGTAGTCGGTGATTCCAAGCCCGAGTGCGACCGCGCCGATAACCGCGGCGAGAAAAATGCCGAGTTCCGCCAGGTGCAGAAGAAGCGGTCGGCTCAACTGCGGTTCGCATGCAAGCTCGATAGTCGGGCGCTGGTTGGAGAGCAGCGCGGGGTCGAGTGCGCGCGTTGATTTGCCCGAGCCTTGGGTCGATGCCGCCTCCGTTTCAGATCCCATGGTCCCAATTTCCCATAGTTGAGGCGCTCATACAAAGACCTTCTCGAGAAAGCAAAAATACTGCACCTTGGTGCAATGTGCGGATTGCAGATCTCGCATATTGCAAATCAGAGTTCGAGTATCATCTGTTCGGGCAGCGATTATGCGAATTGCGAAAATCGAGGAAATCATTGAAAACCAAGGGGTTAGGCTAGGTTAGAAGGCATTATGCGGAATTGTGGACCAACTAAATCGTTAGGAAATCGAGAGTTTCATATTGGCACCGCGATTGCTTAAGGCAATGTACGAAGTTACACGGACTGGAGGAAGCCGAGATGAACGCGACGATCAATGAGGCAAGCTTGGCAGGGGTTGAGCGGTTGAGCCGTGAGCGCGAGACCAGTGAAGGCGCGCGCTATGCGCAGAACAGCCTGCTCAGCGAACTGCCGGGCGTAGTGCTCGGGTTCGTGACGCTCTTCTACATCGTGACCTCGCTCCTGGCGTTGGCCTAAGGCGCGAGCGGATTCAGGGGCCGTCGGACGAGAAGCTGACGAGATGGAGGAAATGACAATGAACGCGACGACGAACGATGCGAGAATCATGACGGTAGCGGCGTATGCCGATGCCACGACCACGACCGAGGGTGTCCGGCTCGCGCAGAACGTGCTGCTGAGCGAGATGCCGGGTGCGGTGCTCGCGATTGTCACGCTCTTCTACACTGTCAGCTCGCTGGTCGCGCTCATCTAGGGACATGAGCGGAGCGACCAGAGAGAACGCAGTCGCGGATTCCGAGGCGCGCTCAGAAATTCTGAGCGAAACCAGGATGATCGCGGCGGTGAGAAGAATGGTGACCCAGGTGACATACCGGATTCGACGAAGCATGGAATCGACCTGCTTCTTCGTAAACGGTTCACCGTCGCCGTGCGCCGCGACCTCTTCCTGGCGTCCGATGCGGAACGCCAGCCCGAAGGTGATGTAGGTCTGAAGAAAGATGACGAGGAAGGCCAACAGGAGTTTGAACGCCAGCGGGCGGCCGATCCTCGCGTAGTAATCCGTCAGCATCCCGGCCTTCAGGTCGGTTACCATCATCGCCCCGGTCATCAGCACCACTCCGAGGGCGCCAAGCACAAAAGGATTGTAGAAGCGAAAGCCGGTGATGAGCGCCGCGCGTCGCACGGACTCGTCGCCGGCGCGCTCTGCGGCGGGCAGCAGCATGTAGATGACCGCGAACTGCGCGCCGAAGTACGCGGCCATCGCGCACAGGTGCGCCCACAGCAGCAGATTGTCAGCGAACATCGGAGTTCGAGTCAGCGCGGCATCGCGGGTTGCAGCGTCGCGCAGACATCCGGCGCGGATGACTCGCTCACTCGCCGGGCGCCGGTTCGATCGTGTTTGAACGGGCGAGGGCGGAGAACCACTTGCCGCTTTCTTTCACGATGCGCTTTTGGGTGTCGAAGTCGCACCAGACGATTCCGAAGCGCTGGGTGAAGCCCTCGGCCCACTCGAAATTGTCGGTGAACGTCCAGTGGAAATAGCCTCGCACGTCGGCGCCCTGCTGAATCGCACGGCCGACTTCGGAGATGTATCGGCGCGCAAAGCTGATGCGGCGCTGGTCGTCCACGCGGCCGTCGGGTCCGGGCGCATCGCCGTATGCAGCTCCATTTTCCGTGACGTAGATCGGCAGCCGGCCGTAGTCTTTCGTCACGCGCAGAATCATTTCTGACAGAGCCTTCGGGAAGACTTCCCAGCCGAAATCGGTGCGCTCGCCCGGCGGCGCCTGCACGGGCCGTGCGCCGATGTTGTCGTCGCCGGGAACGTGCGTGACCACTGCGCGCGTGTAAAGGTTGATGCCGATGAAGTCGAGCGGCGCCTTGATGATGTCGAGGTCGCCGGGCTGGACGCCGAGCCGCTCTTCCTGCGAACCCGAAACGAACGCCTGCGGGTAACGGCCGTTCTGCACGGTCTCGAGGAACCACGCGTTCGTAAAGTTGTGCCAGCGTGCGGCGGCCGCGCGGTCTTCGGCGGAGCCGGTGTTCGGATAGCACGGGCCCATGCTGAACGCGGTGCCGACCGCCTCGGGTTTGTGCTTCGATTCACGAAGCGCGCGCACACCCATTCCTTGCGCGAGATTCACGACGTGGGTCGCACGAATCGCAGCGGCGGGATCGCGGCGGCCGGGCGCGTGCCAGCCGTTCAGGTATCCGAGGATCGGGAAAACCCACGGCTCGTTGAAGACAATCCAATGCTTGACGCGGTCGCCGAGGTGCGCGGCGACGACGGCGGCGTAATCGCGAAAGTAGCTGGCGAGGTCGCGATTGGGCCAGCCACCCTCATCCTCGAGCGCCTGCGGCAGGTCCCAATGGAACAGCGTGACGAACGGTTTGACCTTGCGCCTCAGCATCTCGTCGATCACGCGGCTGTAGAAGTCGAGTCCCTTGGGGTTCGGCTTGCCCTTGCCGTCGGGGATGATGCGCGGCCATGAAATCGAGATGCGCGACGCGGTGAGACCCATATCGGACATCATTGCGACGTCGTCGGCGTAGCGATGGTAGTAGTCGCACGCGAGGTCGCCGGTGTGTCCGTTCTTGATTTTTCCGGAAGTGTGCGAGAAGCGGTCCCAGATCGATTCGCCCTTGCCATCCTCGTTCCACGCGCCTTCGATCTGGTAAGACGCGCTGGCGGTGCCCCACAGAAACCCTTTCGGAAAAGTGATCGCCGCCATGGGCGGCTAGTTAGCACAGCATTGGTGGAGAGGCGAACCGCAGTCGGCGAATACGCGCCGCGCGGCGCGATCAGTCCCCGTGTTGCGCTTCGAGCCAGCGCTCGGCGTCGAGCGCGGCCATGCAACCGGTGCCGGCGGCGGTGACCGCCTGACGATAGACGCGGTCCGCGACGTCTCCCGCGGCGAATACTCCGTCGACGCTCGTGTAAGTCGAGCCGGCGCGCACCTTGATGTAACCGAGTTCGTCCATCTCGAGCTGCCCCTTGAAAATTTCGGTATTGGGCTGGTGTCCGATTGCGACGAAGACCGCGTCGGTCGGGAACTCGCTGTTTGCGCCGGTCTTCACGTTTTTTAGCCGCACACCGGCTACGCCGGTTTTGTGCTCGCCGTGAATTTCATCGATGACGGAATCCCAGATGAATGCGATTTTCGGATTCTTGCGCGCGCGCTCCTGCATGATCTTCGACGCGCGCAACTGGTGGCGGCGATGAATAATAGTAACCTTCGTGCAAAACCTGGTGAGGAACGTCGCTTCTTCCATCGCGGTGTCGCCGCCGCCTACGACGACCGCCTGCTTGTCCTTGAAGAACGCGCCATCGCACGTCGCACACGCGCTGACGCCGTAGCCCATCAGCCGTTTCTCAGACTCGATGCCCATGAGTTTCGCAGTTGCGCCAGTGGAAATAATCAGCGCGTCGGCGGTGACCACCTTGTCATCCACGACGAGTTCGAACGGGCGGCGGTCCAGACGCGCCTCGCTCGCATGGCCGGTTTCGAATCGAGTCCCGAAGCGAGCCGCCTGACGGCGAAAGATCTCCATCATCTCGGGACCCTGCACGCCATGCTCGAACCCCGGGTAATTCTCGACGTCAGTCGTAATCGTGAGCTGGCCGCCTGGCTCGACGCCCTCGATGAGGAGCGGTTCGAGATTGGCACGCGACGCGTAAAGCGCGGCGGTGAGGCCGGCGGGGCCCGAACCCAGAATCACGAGGCGCGGTTTTGCGTCTGCCATAGGTCCATTTCGACGGTGTCGCGCGCCGATGCGGAGTTCGCCGTCGCGGCAAGTTTATTGTATCTGCCGAGCCGGTCAACGTAAGCTCATCGGCGCGAGCACGATGGCAGTCAGGAAAAAAATCGGCCGGAAGCCGGCGAAGCTAACCCACATCGATCGGCGTGGCCGGATCAAGATGGTCGATGTTGGCGGCAAGAGCGTGACGCGTCGCGAGGCGATCGCGCGCGGAGCGGTAACAATGTCCGTTGGGGCGGCGGAGGCGATCCGCAAGTCCCATCTGCGCAAGGGCGACGCTCTGGCGACCGCTCGCCTCGCGGGAATCATGGCAGCGAAGCGCACCCACGAACTCATTCCGCTCTGCCACCAGATTCCGCTCGAGGTTGTCGAAGTCGAGCTGAACTTCCAATCTACGCGCCCGGTCGTGGAGATCGAAGCGCGCGTCGCAACCAGCGCGAAGACAGGCGTTGAGATGGAAGCGCTGGTGGCCGTGAGCGCAGCGGCGCTTACGATCTATGACATGGCCAAGGCGGTGGATCGCGGGATGATCATCGGTCCGATTCGGCTGGTCGCAAAGCGTGGCGGGCGAAGCGGCGAGTTCATCCGTCCCGGCGAACGCGGGCTTGGCGATGGCTGAGTCGGCCGCCGACGCGCGCTAAACGCACGGCGTCGCATCCGGCGCCATCACTTCAACAATGACAGGCGATCCATTCAGGCTCGCGGGCCGCGTCATCCTGCGCGAAGGGCGCGACGGACCGGTGCGCGGCGGCAATCCGTGGATATTCTCGAAAGCGATCGCTCGCACTGAACCCACTGGGTTGCCGGCGGGCGCTGCAGTCGCGGTCACCGACGCAAAAGGAAACGTGATCGGGTGCGGGCACTATCATCCGGCGACGACGATTGCGGTTCGGATGCTGGAATGGAGCGATAGCCCGGACCTCGAGTCGGCGCTGGCGCGTCGGCTCAAATCCGCCTTCGCACTTCGGCGCCGGCTGCTCCCGACCGATACCGCCGTCGAGACCGATTGCTACCGAGTTGTAAACGGTGACGGCGACGGATTGTCAGGAATCGTGATCGATCGCTACGCCGATGTGTATGTCGTGCAGCTCTTGAGCGCCGGTGCGGACCGTCTGCGCGAATGGCTGGCCGAGGCGATCCGGTCGTCCGGCGCGCCGCGCGCGATACTCGAACGCAGCCAGGGCGCGGTGCGCCGCCAGGAGGGGCTCGACGACAACTTGGCTTGTCTTTTCGGACAGAGCGTTGGCGAGGTGGTCGCAACCGAGCACCGTCTCAAGTTCGTCGTCGACCTCGAGCGCGGGCAGAAGACCGGCGCTTTCCTCGATCAACGTGAGAACCGCGCGCGATTTGGCGCACTCGCGAAAGGTGCGCGGGTGTTCGACGCGTGCTGCTACGGCGCAGCGTTCGCACTCGCGGCGCTGGCTGGGGGAGCATCGCGGGTGGTCGCGGCGGACACCTCGGCGCGTGCGCTGGAATTCGCCAAGCGAAACCTCGAACTCAACGGTTTCACGGAGCGCGACGTCGAACTGATGCGCACCGATGTGTCCCGTTACATGGCAGAGACGGCTGAGCGGTTCGACCTTGCGGTGTTGGACCCGCCGCCGCTCGCGCGCAGCCGCGCGGACGCGTCGCGCGCCGGACACCTGTATACGGAGCTGAATGCAAAAGCGATGAATGTGCTTGAACCGGGCGGGATGCTGATGACGTTCTCCTGTTCAGTGCACTTTCGCGGTGAGGATTTCGTGCGCGCGGTGCGAATCGCGCAGGCCAAATCGGGGCGCAATTTCAAATTGATCGCCCGGCTCGGCGCCGGCGCAGATCATCCTGTACTTCTTGGTCACGTCGAGGGTGAGTATCTAACCGGACTGCTGCTCGCCGATCTTGGATGAGCGCAGCTGATGCGGCTTCGCATCACGCGCAGCAAATCTTTGGCTTGCGAAGCTGGCGGGTTTGCTTGAGTATAGGGAAAATTCCGGTTCCGGGACGCGACGGATGAACAAGATCAATTGCATGCGGCGGCTGTGGCCACTCGCGACTGTGATGCTCATGCTGAGCGTCGCGGCATGCCATCGCGAGGTCGCGATGCCGCCGCTGCCGGAACGAAACATCACCCTCACCGACCGGTTCTTCGATGTGTGGCCCACCAGCGCGACGCGAGCATTCATCGTCGGCGCGCGCGGCAAGGTCCTGCTTACCGAGGACGGCGGGCGGACCTTTGAACGCATCGACATCGGCACCTACGGCGGTGTGTTCGGAATCCGCATGGCTGACGATCAGAACGGCTACCTGTGCGGACAGGACGGGCTGATCATGCGCACGCGCGACGGTGGCCGGCACTGGGAAAAGATCAATTCGCGAACGACCCTGTACATTTTTTCGCTCTCGACGCCGAATCGCCTGAACGCATACTTCGTCGGAGATCGCTCGCTGGTGCTCAGCACCTCCGACGGCGGCGAGAGTTTCGTCAAGCGCCAGTTGCAGAAGCTCTTTCCCGAGGAGCTGCGCGACTACGCGCTCCCGTACGAAGAGCCGGTCCTGTACGGCGTCGATTTCGTAGACCCGCAGAACGGCTGGATCGCCGGCGAGCTCGGCCGAGTCTGGATGACCGCCAATGGCGGCCAGACCTGGGCGGAGCAGCACGATTCGCTGGTATCACAGTGGAAGAGGCCGCTGGGCCCGGGCGACGATCCCCGCCTCGCTGACTTTCTGTTGCCGACGCTCTTCTCGGTTTCGTTCCGCGATCGCAAGAACGGCGCGGCGTGCGGGCTGGAGGGCTGGGTCATCCAGACGAGCGATGGCGGCAAGACTTGGAGGTTCGCGCAACAGGCGGCGAATCCCGGCGACCCACCGGAGACGCTGGTGCCCGGTGAGCCGCGCGGACCCGCCCGCGATCCGCTGTTTTCAATCGACCTGTTTGGCCGCCAGCACGGCATGGCGACCGGACTCACCGGCACCGCGCTGACCCTTCAGTCCAACGGTGCGTGGGCGCGCGACCCGGCGGTACCGCCGACGCCATTTCCGTTGAGCCAGGTCCGTTTCTTCGACGACATGCATGGCTGGATCGTCGGCTACGGCGTAATCCTCTACACCGAAGACGGCGGCAAGACCTGGCGGATGTGCCAGGGCTGAGAAAGAAGGCCGCCGCGCAATGACCTGGTACCGGTTGGGCGAATGGATATTGAACCGGCGCTACCTGGTGCTCGGGGTGGTGGGAACGCTCACGCTATTTTTCGGCTACTTCGCGCTGCAGACACAACTGACGACCAGTTTCGGCGACCTTCTCCCGCAAAACCATCCGTTCGTACAGATCGCGCACAAGTACGACCGCTACTTCGGCGGGGTGAACAGCGTGACCATCATGGTCGAGGCGCGCGAGGGCACCATCTTCACCCCGGACATTCTGGCGAAGATCACGCGCATGACGCACAACATGGATGTCGTCTACGGCATCCAGCATGGCTCGGTGCGTTCGTTGGCGAATGCGAGCTACTTCCGGCCGTTGGCCGGCGGCGTGATTCTCAACACTCCTGTGCTGCCCGGCGGACGCGTGCCGACCACCAGGGCCGAGATCGAGGAGGTCGTCAGCAACGTTCACAAGAACCCGGGCGTGGTCTTCGGCCGCTTCGTGTCGCTCGACGATAAAGCCGCGCTCATCGAGGGGAGCTTCCTCGAGACCCGTCTCGACTACCGGCGCATCTTCAACGAAATTTACCAGCTCGCCGTCAATCCAGAGCGCAGCGACAATGTCAGGATCTACGTTGGCGGTCAGCCAATCTTGTACGGCTGGGTGTACTACTACACTCCCCAGATTTTCTGGATCTTCGTAATCACGGTGATCGCGCTGTGGGTGCTGCTGTACCTGTACTTCCACGACTGGCGCGGAGCGCTGCGGCCGACAATTTCAGGCGTCATCTGCGCGATCTGGGGTCTCGGTTTCATCCGGCTGGTCGGACTGAACCTCGACCCGCTGGTGCTGGTCATACCGTTCCTGATAACCGCGCGCGCAGTCAGCCACTCGGTGCAGATGCACGATCGGTACTACGAGGAGTACTACCGGCTGCGCGACAAGGAGAAAGCGATCCTGTCGTCGTTCTCCGAGCTGTTCGTTCCGTCGTTTTCGGGAATCGTCGCCGACGCGTTCGGCGTGCTGGTGATCCTGTTGGTGCCCGTGTTGTTCCTCCAGAAGCTGGCGATCGGGGCGAGCTTCTGGATCGCCGCGATCATCGTCAGCGAGTTGTTGCTCAATCCGATCGTCTATTACTACCTCGAGCCCCCGCGCATCGAAGTAGTCGAACGGCGCGAGCGAGGATTGTTCAAGGGGCTGTTGCGCGGGCTGGCGCGGCCGATGCTGAGTGCGACCGGGCGAGCGGTCACGATGGTCGCGACGGTGATGGTGGTCGCGATGTGCGCGTACTTCTGGACCGGGCTCAAGATTGGCGACCCGGAGTCGCAGAGTCCGATCCTATGGCCGAACTCGCCGTACAATCGCGCGATGGCGGCGATTCACGAAAAGTTTGGCGCGACCGAGCAACTGGTAGTGGTCGCGGAACTCAAAAATCGCGAGGCGCTCAATGATCCGAAGCTCTACCATGTGATGGACGCGTATCAGCGCTACATGGAGCGCGATCCGTCGGTGGGGCGCACGTTCTCGGTGGCGGATCTCCTCTCCAATGGCGGCGCCGCGTTGCGCGAGTTCGAGCCGAAGTGGAACGTGCTGCCGTCCACGCGGCTGCGCACCGGGCAACTGATTGGGGGGCTGTTCGCGGGCGCTTCGCCGCTCTCGACTGCATACATCATCACGCCGCGGCGCGAAGCGACCCAGATGACGGTCTATTGCAAGGACCGCGAGGGCGAGAACGTCCAGCGCGTGGTGAATCGCACCGAGAAGTTCTTCTCGGATCCGGACCACACGGTGAAGAACGTGCACTTCGCGCTGGCGGCGGGAATCATCGGTCAACTCGCTGCGGCGAACCAGGAGATACTGGACAATGATCTGTTGCTGAACGTGTTGGCGTTCACGACCATCTATCTGATCATCCTTTTCACCTATCGCTCATTCATGGCGGGAATTTACCTGTTGTTTCCGCTCGCGCTCGCCAATGCTGCGATCAACGCATACATGGGCGCCAACGACATCGGCATCAACGTGAACACGCTGCCGGTCGTGACGGTGGGGGTGGGTTTCGGAATCGACTATGCGATCTACGTGGTGAGCCGGATCATCGAGGAGCGCGCGCTAGGCCGCAAATTGCAGGATGCAACGTTCGCGGCGCTGACTACCTCGGGCAAGGCGGTAGCGTTCACCGCGCTGACGTTGGTTGCGTCGGTGTTGTTCTGGTACTGGTCGGACATCCGGTTCGACGCCGAGATGGGATTGCTGCTCGCGGTGTGGATGTTCGTGTCGATGCTTGGTGCGATGACCATCCTGCCGGTCATGATCGTCACCTTCAAACCCAGGTTCATCGAGCGCGAAATGGGGCGGGTGCTGGCCTCGCGCAGACCGGACCTGGCGCAACGCGCCGTCACGGCGGACTGAATCGGGCGCGTCCTATGGACGCCGCACGCTTGAGATGAAGCTCGAGCGCCTCGACCATTTCGGGATCGAAGTCACCGATCTCAAACGCGCTGAGCGCTTCTACACGGAGGTGCTTGGGCTGGCAGTGGCCGCACATCTTGGCGACCAGACTCTGCTCGAGTGCGGCGGGCAGAACCTGGCGCTGTTTCAAGTCGCGCGCGCGCCGCTTTCGCCAGCCGAACGCCGCCGGCGAATTGCGCATCCGCTTGGCTCCGGTCATCACGCGTTCCGGGTGACTCGCGAAGATTTCCTTGCTGCGCGTGAGCGGTTTACCGCTGCGGGCGTCGAGGTGGAAGCAAGTGCTCACAACTGGGGCGATCACGACTGTCTCTACTTTCTGGATCCGGACGGCAATCTGCTCGAGGTCGTAAGTTACCGCTGAGTGCCATGGCGCGCACGCGGCCAACCGGTTTTGGTGAATGGAAAACGCAAGCGCGGTCGTCGCAGACGGGCTTCGGAAACGGTTCGGCGCGCGCATAGCGCTCGATGGTGTTTCACTGAGCGTCGCGGCTGGGGAGATCGTCGGCCTGCTCGGTCCCAACGGCGCCGGCAAGACCACTACACTTTCGATTCTGGCGGGCGTGATAGCTCCCGACTCCGGACGCGCTGAAATCTGCGGACACGACCTGGTCGGCGCGCCCGCTGCGGCGCGGCGCAGACTCGGCTTGGTCCCACAGTCGCTCGCGCTCTACCCGACGCTTACCGCGCGCGAAAACCTTGAGTTTTTCGGACGCATCGAAGGGCTCCGAACTCACGAGGCGCACGGCCGTGCGCTCCGTCTCCTCGACGAGGCCGGACTCGCCGATCGCGCGGACGATCCAGTTGCGGCATTTTCTGGCGGGATGAAGCGCCGGCTCAATCTCGCGTGCGGGATGATCCACGGTCCGTCCGCACTGCTGCTCGATGAGGCGACGGCGGGAGTTGATCCCCAGTCGCGAGAGCGAATTTTCGCGGTGGTTGAAGATGCCGCGGCACGCGGCGCCGCGGTGCTCTACAGTACGCACTACATGGAAGAAGTCGAGCGGTTGTGCTTGCGCGTGGTGCTGATCGATCACGGCCGCGTGGTCGCCGAGGGCGGCGTGCGTGAATTGATCGCTCGCGCGGGCGCGGAGCCCCGCATCGAGCTGCGGACTCTCCGTCCGCTTGATGCCGGGTGGATTGCGGGATTCGATGGTGTCCGCGAGCTTGCGCGCGATGACGCGGCTGGGCCGGGCGCGTCGCTCGTGCTCAACAATGTCGAGCTGGTTCCGGCGGTACTTCAGCGCGCGGCGCAGATCGGCGGCGAGGTCAGCGAGTTCTTCCTGCACCGGCCGAACCTTCAAGACGCGTTTATTGCGCTTACCGGCCATGCGCTGCGCGACGAACCTTGAGCCACGCGTGAGCTGACTGGCGCAGCATGCTTCGCGCGACGATCCTTTCAATCGGGAAAGAATTCCGGCTTCTGCGCCGCGATCGCGTCGGCCTCTTCATGTTGTTGGTCGCGCCCGTGGCCGTCATCGCCGCCGCGGGCCTCTCGCTCGCAAACATCTATGGCGCCGCATCGCCGCGCGCGCCGTATGGCGTCGCGATCGTTGATGAGGACCACGGCGAACTATCGCGCGCACTTCGAAAAGGATTTGCGCGCGAGCCGTCGATCCGGCTCCTGGAAGCTGCGAGTCGGGAGCAGGCCGCGCGGATGGTGCGCGAAACTAACGATGCCGTTGCCGCGGTGATCTTGCCAAAGGATGCCACCGCGACAATCGAAAGTGGCCGCGAGGCGCAAATCATCCTGTACACGGACCCGGTGCGCTACCTGCAAACGGTGCGAATCGATCTGATCGTGACGGAAATTTGCAGGCGCATCGTGGCGGGCGCGGGGAGGGCGGCGCGGGAGCGTGTCGCCGCAGAGCAGGCGCGGGTGCGCGCGGAGATCAACAACGCGGTCTCGGTAATGAAGCGGTCGCGCGCGCAAGCGGCGACGGAGCGGCTCGTGGCGGAGCAAAAGGTACGCGCACAGGTCGAAACAGCGCTTGCGGATGCGCGAAGCGCGGCGCAACGTGAACTCGACGAAGCGCTCAAGCAGGTGAAGCGCGCGACGGACGCCGAATTTGCGAGGCAGCGGGTCTCGCTGGAGTCGGTGAAAGCCTATCTCGCGAAGTTGCAGCAGACGCAGCGGGAGTTCGAACGATGGCTGCGAGAGTTGAAGCGACTTGCAGGAAGCGCCGCCGGCGAGATACCCGCACCGCCGGTATTTCCGGCGCCGCCCGCGGAGTTCGCGCGTTTTGACGACGCTCCGATCTCAGTCGACCTCAATGCGCTCCGGTCGCGCATGGAAGAACGGCTCAAGTCGCCGAAAGTCGCAATCGATCTGCCGCCGGTACCCGCATTGCCGGCGGCTGCGCAGGCCGGTGGCGCGAAAATGCAAGCGGGTGAGCGAACCATCACACTTCCCGGGAGCATCGCGATCGTTCAACACGACCTGATGGACCGTCCGATTGAGCGCGTCGGCGGATTCAACGCGTTCAACCTGCACGTTCCGGGCTTTGCGGTTACGTTCCTGCTGATCGGAATGCTGATGGGCGTATCGATGGCGCTCATCGACGAGCGCGACTGGGGCACGCTGGACAGGTTGCGGTCGGCGCCGGCGCCGCTCAGCGCGACGCTCGCCGGCAAACTCATCGCGCGTTTTCTCGTCGGCTTCGCACAGTTGGCGATTCTGTTCGCGGCAGGATGGGCACTCTTCGATGTATCGCTCGGTGCTGCGCCCGCCGCGCTCTTGTTGCCATCGGCCGCGGTCGCATTTGCGGGCGCGGCGTTTGGTCTCGCGGTCGCGGGAGTCGCGCGAACGCGTGATGCGGTGCTGCCGGTCGGCGCGATGGTGATCATGACGATGGCGGCAATCGGCGGGTGCTGGTGGCCGCTCGATTTCGAGCCGCAGTGGATGCAGAAGGTGGCGCTCGCGGTGCCGACCACCTGGGCGATGCAGGCTTACAACGATCTGATGATTCGAGAGCTGCCCGCGAGTTCGGCGTTATGGCCGAGCGCCGTCAATGCGGCGTTCGGATTCGCGTACCTCGCGATTGGAATTCCGCTGGTGCGTAGACGCTTCGGAAGCGGCTGATACCGCACGGGATTCGATGACCGGCGGGTTGCTCAGCTCGCGCAGCAGCAAATCGGGCGAGTAATCCTCGGGCGCGTCGATCAGAAGCGAATCGATATGGTGAGTACCGCTTGGCAGCTCTTCCCATCCGGTCATCACGTAGCCGATGGCCGGATTCTCGCCGGGCACGCGCTCCGGCGGATCGCGGTAGGCGGGATCGTTGCGGAAAAAGAGGCGCCGCCCGATTCGATCGACTACGGGCGAGGGCGCAAGGGTCTGGATAATGATGCGGCCGCTCCCGCGAAACGCGATCCATCTGACCGCCGGTGCGGAAGCGCCGGTGCCGAGCACGGTCATGCCCTTGGTCTCGCTGATCTTCAGCGGGGCGCGGTCCATGTCCGACCACACCAGCGAGTATCCGTCGAGGCTGGTGAAGTCGAGCGCGATGCGCACCTTGATGTCGCCGAAGAGCACACGCGGAATCCACGGGAAGCGCACTTCGAACGGATTCTGGATGTAGTCGCGGTAGAAGAAATTGTAGCTCACGACCTCCGGCGAGCGGATGCCCAATACGAGCCTCATCGAATGGTCGATGCGGCGGATGACGCGAATCGGGCCGTCGCGCCACGCGGTCAGCCGGTGCACCAGACGGTCTTCATTCATGCGGAACTGGAAGTAACTCAGAATTTTCGCACTGATGCGAATCTTGAAGCGGTCTAATATGTTCGGGTGGTTCTCGCGCTTGCGCTCCTGAAGTGCGAAGTCGGTGGGCATCTGGTTGGTGAAGCCGATTCGATAGCTGTCAGTCTCAATGAAATTGCGCTTGGGGTCGTACTCGACGCAGGTACGCGTGCTGAACCGGGGGTGCTCGACCACGGCGACATACGCGTAGCGGCGCGGGCCGCCGAGCGGGTCGATCACTTCGAGTTCGATCGCACCGGGTGGCATCGCAGCGTCGCCGGCCAGTGCGCGCTCGCCAAGATCGGAGATCATCATCGCGAGTTCGTCATCGGCGTCGACTACGCCGGGACTGTCGTCCGCGACGGGATGCGGGCCGGCGGGCAGCGCGTAGCGGCCATCGGGCAGGCGTTCGTCGAGTTGAAACGGGATTGGTTCGAGGCGGCCGGAGCGCGTGGAGAGCAGCTCGAGATTCTCAATTCGGGCGCCCGGGAGTTCGTGAATCCGCGCGCCTGTCGCGACAAGCGGTTGCCATGAGCGCGGACTCGCAACCGCGGCTGCCGCAATGAGCGCCAGCGCAATCGTGGCGCCGAGGATTCCGCAAAGGCGCATTCCCGGAGCAGGTTGGCGCAGCCAGCGCGAATGCATTAGAGAAGTTTACCATGGCAGCGCTCGCAGTCTCTCCGAAGGACGCAAAGGTTCCCGCGGCAGTCGAACATCTCGCCGAAACGATTGATGCGGACGGCGGGCATGCGCTGGCGGCATACCAGGAGCCGGTCGGTGATCACTGGCAAATCTTCGCGATGCTGCCGCTGGCGATGGTCGAGCCGACGCCGTTTCAGCGCGACCTGTCGCCCGCGCACTTGAAGCGCCTGGTCGAGGTGATGAAGAAGCTCGACCGGTTCACCGAACCGATTGTCGCGGTGCACACGGACGGAAAGTACTGGACGCCGAACGGAAACCATCGGCGCGCGGCGGCGGCGAAGGCGGGCGCGAAGCAGATCGTTGCGATCGTGATTCCCGAGCCTGACGTCGCATTTCAGATTCTCGCGCTCAACACGGAGAAGGCGCACAACCTCAAGGATAAGGCGCTCGAAGTGATCAGGATGTATCGCGCGCGTTTGGAATCGCATCCGCGCACCGCGGAAAAGGTATTCGCGTTCGAGTTCGAGCGTCCGCATTTCATCACGCTCGGCGTTTCCTACCAGCGCAAGCCCAAGTTCTCGGGCGGTGTATATGCGCCGTTGCTGAGCCGCGTCGATACGTTCCTCGCCAAGCCGCTGAAAGAGGCGATCGGAGAGCGCGAGGAGCGTGCGGGGCAGGTCGAGGAGGCCGACGAATTGCTCGTCGAGTTGGTCGCGAAGGCGAAGAAGCGCGGTATCAACCATCCGTATCTGCGCAACTACATCGTTGCGCGGTGCAATCCGCTGTCGCGCGCGCGCAGGAACATTCCGAGCTGCAAGTCGGCGCTATCGAGCCTGGTGAAGTCGCTCGGCGAATTCGATGTAACAAAGATTCACTTCGGGATGGTCTCAAGCGCCGCGCAGATTGCGGCCGCGTCGAGCGTCGCGGATGCGAGCTGAACCACGGAGCTCGCGCCAATCCTGACGCACGGCGCACTGCGATTCAGCGGCGCGGGCGGGCGAAGTACAGGCCGCGGCCCATCAAGCCTTCCGCGTCGTAGCGCACGTCCAGTCCCGCCGACTCGAATGCGCGTGTCATCTCAGCGCGAGTGAACAACCCCAACTCGAGAAGTTCGCAATAGTGCTCGATGCCATCACTCGTGGCGCGCAGATAGTGAAACGACAGAACTGACAGATTGCCGACTCGTCCGCTGAGGCTCATGCGGCAGACCTTGTGACCGCCGATTTCGCCCGCGTGAATGAAGGTGGCGCCGGGATTCCACTTGTCGGGAGTGAACCACGGCTCGACGATCAGCACGCCGCCGGGACGCACGTGATGAGCCATGCAGGCGATCGCGCGGTCGAGCTTATCGACGGTCTGCACGTTGCCGATCGCGCTGAACAGGCAGGTGACGACGTCGTACGTTCTGCCGAGATCGAATTCGGTCATCTCCGCGCGGGTGTAGTTGCCGGTGGGATTCTTCACGCGCGCAGCGCAGAGGTAGTCGTCGTTTAGATCGACACCGTGGATCGCATAGTGCTGCTTCAGAAATTTCGCGTGTTCGCCGGTGCCGCACGCGACGTCGAGAATGGTGCACGCGCCCGGCACCGACTCATCGATGAGTTCGCGCAATCGCCCGCACTCACGTTCGTAATTCTTGAAGTGATAGATCGCGTCGTAAAGTTCGGCGCTTTCGACGAACATCCGGCTA
>CAYSCX010000017.1:36257-51029 GCA_964429575.1 uncultured Binatia bacterium (SeqCode)
GCGGCGGCGGGGGCCTGCGCGAGTTCGAACGAGCCCGCCTCGAGGCTTTCCTTCGAGCGCAGAACGATCTTGAGGCGCAGGCGGTGCTCGAGGTTTTCCAGCGCTGGCGCGCCGACATCGTAAAGATAGCGCGCGATCTCGGGATTGACGTGCGCGATCACCATGTCACCGGAGCGCCGCCGGCGCGCATCGCGGTAAATTCCACGCAGCACCTCGGCGGCAAGCGTCGCAATGGACTTCACAACCCGCCGTCCGTGGCATCGCGGGCACGGATCGGTAAGCAGCGCCTCGAGACTCTCACGCGTGCGCTTGCGGCTCATCTGGACCAGCCCCAAATCCGAGATTCGCGACATAGTCGCGCGCGCCCGGTCGCGCTTGAGAGCCTCGGCGAGCACGTCGGTGACGCGTTTGCGATCGGATTCGCGCGCCATGTCGATGAAGTCGACGACGATGATGCCGCCGATGTTGCGCAGCCGAAGCTGCTTGACGACTTCGTCGGCGGCCTCGAGGTTGGTCTTCACGACCGTCTCTTCCTGGTCGCGCTTGCCGACGAAGCGGCCGGTGTTGACGTCGATGGCGGTGAGCGCTTCGGCGTGGTCGATGACCAGGTAGCCGCCCGATTTGAGCTCGACTTTGCTGTCGAGCGCCCGCTCGATTTGAGATTCAATCTTGAAGCGGTCGAAGAGCGGCTCGGCGCCGTCATAGAGCGTGACGCGCGAGCGCAGCCGCGGCATGTAGGTCTGCACGAATTGGACGATGCGCTCGTACACTTCTTCGTCGTCACACCAGAGTTTTTCAACATCGCTCGAAAACAGGTCGCGAACGGTGCGCAGTGCGAGGTCGAGATCGTTGTAGAGCATCGAGGCCGGTTTGGTGGTCTCGCTCTTGAGCAGAATCGACGCCCACAGCTTGGTGAGAAACTGGACGTCGTTTTGGATTTCGCGGTTGCTCACGCCTTCGCAGGCGGTGCGGATGATGAAGCCGCCTTCGGACGGGCGGATCTCATTGACTGCGTTGCGCAGCCGCGTGCGCTCCTCGGCGCTCGATATGCGGCGCGAGATGCCGAGATGGTTCGACATCGGCATGAAGACGAGGTGGCGGCCGGGGATCGAAATCGAGGAGGTCAGCCGCGCGCCCTTGGTGCCCATCGGCTCCTTGGCGATCTGGACGATGATTTCCTGGCTGCGGCGGAGCTGATGCTCGATCGGGGCGCGGCTACGCCCGGCCTGAGGACGCCGCCGGCGCCGTCCGCGACCACCCCGGGAGCGCCGTCCTTCCGGCGCGGCACCGTTGGCGCTGGGCGCTGCCTCATCGACGATTTCGATTTCGCTGTCCGCCTGCCCGCCCGACAACTCACCTGCGGAGTCGCTCTCGACATCTTCGTCGCCGATCACATCGGCGGCGGAGCCGAAGGTCTCAACTGCGTCGCGGAAGTCGGAGACATGGAGAAATCCGGCCTTGTCGAGGCCGATATCGACGAACGCAGCCTGCATTCCGGGCAGGACGCGAGTGACTTTACCTTTGTAGATGTTGCCGGCGAGACCGCGGTGCTCGCCGCGTTCGAGGTAGAATTCGGTGAGGCTGCCGTCTTCGAGGAGCGCCACGCGCGCTTCGAGCGGTGAGGCGTTTATTACGATTTCACGTTTCACAAGTTTGCGATTCTACGCCCGTCATCGGGCGGGCCGATACGGGTGGATGGCGCGGCCAACTAATGGGACGCGCGGACTGCTGCGGGGTTTCGTGGAAGTCGGACCAGAGGTGTCGCGGACAGCGGACTGGGTTGGATTCGACGCGGGAGCCGATGCGTAATGATAGAGAGCGGGGCGGCCCGGCGCAAGGTTAGGCAGAATTTACCGCGCTTGAGGTGCTTGGAAGCATCGCGCCTTGACTTGGAGAACGGGTGCCGATACTCGTTTTCTGATGTCCGCCGCAGCCGCAACCGCATCGTTCGGCCCCTCCGGCGTAGCGATGCTGAACAGCAAAGTACTGGTGCTGAACCGCTCCTACCTGCCGGTTCATGTCACCTCGGTCAAGCGAGCGTTTTGCCTGTTATATCAAGGGATTGCGCGCGCGGTGGACGAGCAGTACCGGACCTTCGATTACCAGAGCTGGCGCGAGTTGGCCGTCGAGCTGCATCACGACCGCGTGGGCCTGGTCGGCGGGGTCATCAGGGTGCCGCGGGTGCTGCTGCTGATCGCATACGAGCGTGTCCCGCGTCGGCACGTGCGGTTCTCGCGATTCAACATCTTCGCGCGGGACAACAACACCTGCCAGTACTGCGGACACAGGTTTGCTCGCACCGAACTGAACCTCGACCACGTGAACCCGCGCTCGCGCGGCGGGCTCTCGACCTGGGAGAACATCGTCTGCTCGTGCCACCTGTGTAACCGCCGAAAGGGCGGGCGGACTCCGCAGGAGGCGTCGATGCACCTGGTGCGGCACCCGCGGCGTCCGGAGTGGACTCCCTACTCAACTGACGTGTTCAGTCTGCGCCGCCATCGCGAGTGGATGCCATTTTTGACCAACGTCGATAGTGCGTACTGGAACACCGAGCTGCTCGCAGAGTAGCCCCCGACTCCGTCCCCTCTCCCTCCTGTAGGGGCGCATCGCGATGCGCCCGCCTTTTCCCTCTCCCTCGGGGAGAGGGTGAGGGCGCAGGATCAAGCGACCGCCTCGATCCTTCTCTCGCCCCGTCACTCCATTCCACCGTCGCAATGCCGCGACCCGCTGGCGGAGTGGCGTTTTTGACCGTCGCGGTCAAGGCGGGCTTGATCGGGTCGATTGGCTCTGCGATAACCTCAACGGACGTGGTGGGGTGGAAGAGGCGGAGGCTCGATGCGGCTCAAAAGCCTTGAGTTACTAGGCTTCAAGTCCTTTCTCGAACCTACGACCATCAGCTTCGCGCCCGGCGTGACCGCGGTAGTCGGTCCCAACGGCTGCGGCAAGTCAAACGTCGTCGATGCGATTCGCTGGGTCTTGGGCGAGCAGGCGCCGACGCGCCTTCGTGGGAAGAGCGCCGAGGATCTGATCTACGCCGGCAACGACTCGAACCCGGCGGCGGGCCTCGCGGAGGTCACGCTGGTGCTGGAGGCCGACGAGCACGCTCCCTTCCCCGAGCCGTTCGAGGCGCTCAGCGAAGTCGCGGTCACGCGGCGCGTATATCGGTCGAGCGACTCCGAATATCTGCTCAATAAGATCCCCTGCCGCCTCAAGGACATCACCGAGTTCTTCATGGCGTCGCAGATTCACAGCCGCGGCTACGCGCTCATCGAGCAGGGGCGCATCGAGGAGATCATCCAGGCCAAGCCCGAGGAGATTCGGGGGTTCATCGAGGAAGCCGCGGGGCTGTCGTTGTTCAAGGGCCGGCGCGACATGAGCGAGCGCAAGCTCGAACGCGTGCGCGAGAATCTCGACCGGCTCAACGACGTACTCAGCGAGATCGACCGTCAGCTGAATTACGCGCGTCGGCAGGCGAAGAAGGCCGAGGCGTACAGGCAACTGCGCGCCGAACTCGATGAGCTGGAGCGGATTTGCGCGGCGCGCCGGCTCATCTGCGAGCGCGAGGCGTTTACGCTGGAAACCGGCCGCGAGGGCGAACTCAAGGAGCGCGCGGAGGCGGCGCGGCAGCAGTCGCGAGCCGCGCAGTCGGCCGTCGAAGCGGCATCGCAGGCGATGCAGGCGGCGCACGCGGAACTCGCCGGCGCACAGCGCGAACTGGAAGCACTCAGCGCGGGTGCGTCGGAGCGGGCGCGCACGCGCGAGTTTCTCCAACGAAGGCATCGCTCCATCGACGAGTTGGAGCCGGGACTGCGCACGCGTCTGGCGGAACTCGAGTCCAAGGCGGCCCTCGCGCGCTCCGCCCGTGCGGGCACGGGCGCGCGGCTCGCACGTGAAAACCGTGAGGGTGGCGACGGCAGCGAAATGGCGTTGCAGTCAATTCAGGCACGCCAAGTCAAGGCGCAGCGAGAACTTCACGCCGTCGAGCAGCGCGGCGAAGATCTAAAGGACGAGGTATCCGAAATTGTTCGCGAGGCGGCCGTCGTGCGCGGAAGGCTCGGCGATCTGGCGGGCGAGCGCGCCGAGCTGGAAGAGCGCCTGGCGAACATTGACACACGCGCACCTGAACTGCGCGCGGCGCTCGACGACGTGCGCGCGCGGCTCGTTGCAGCAGAAGAGAAAATTGTGGCACTGCGCGATGCGTCGACGGCCGCTGAAGACGCCGAGCGCGAAGCAGCACAGCGGGAGATCGAGGCGCGCGGCGCGGTCGAGAGACTTGCCGCGCGGCTCGCAGTGCTGCGTGATATCGCCGGTGGCAACGGCCCGCATCCGCACGCGTCGCGCTTCGAAACGGGCGAGCGGCTCCGCGCCGTCCTCGAATCGCTTAACGGCGAGCGTCCCGCCGCCGACCCGGCTCTGGTGCAGGACGTGGTGCGCGCACCGGCAGAGTTGAAACCCGCGCTACGTGCGGTGCTCGGTGAGGAATACGACGCGGTAATCGTCGAGACGCCTCAGTTTGCGCTGCGCGCGATCGACGTTCTGAAGCGGACGCAGGCCGGCCGCCTGACTTTTGTCCCGCATCCCGACGCCGCTGTCGTTGCACATCCGGCCATCGACGCGCCAGGCATCGCGGGACGGCTGGTTGACATGATCGAGGTCGAGCCGAGCTTCGCGCCGGTCGCGGAGGCGATGCTGGGCAACGTCATGTTGGCGGACGATCTGAAATCCGCTCTCGCCGCATCGAATCTGAACGGGCAGGGCACCCTGTTCGTCACGCGCGACGGAGACTTGCTGGTGCCGGGGCGCATGCTGAGCGGCGGAAGCGCCCCTCATGGAAATGGCGCACACGCGGCGGGAAATGGAAAGTCGGCGCAGCAGCATCCCGACGACCTGGCGCGAATCGACGTTGAATTTCAGGCGGCGACCGATCGCTTCGGTGAGTGCCGCACGGCCCGCGAGCGGGCGAGCTTCGAGTTCGCCGAGTCGCGCAAGCATATCGCCGATGCCGAGCGGGCGGCGACTGAGTTGCGCGCCGAGGCCGCGCGCAAAGAGCAGTCGTGGGTGCTCGCGGAATCGCAAGCCGGCGATGCGCGCAAGCGTCACGGCGAGCTGGCCGGGCAGGCAGTGACGTTGAATGAGAGGCTCGAGGAACTTGCGCGCACCGAGCAGGACGCCCGCGCGCGGCTCGCGGCGCTGCGCGTCGAAATCGAAGCGAAACGCGACGCGGCGGCGCAGCTCGGAAATGCGATGCTCGATGCGGCCTCGAAGGTCGAGGCTCGCAAGTCGGAGTTGGGCGCGTTGCAGCAGGCGTGGCGGCACGCGGAAGAAACCGCGCGCGATCTCGAATCACAAATCGACGAACATCAGCGTGCGCTCGAGCGCTCGCACGGCGAGCGTGATGAGTTTCGTAGCGAGCTGCACAAGCTCGCGGTGCAGGAAGAGGGCGCGCGAACGCGCGAGTCGGAGCTGCGCGCCGGCCTGGAGAAGCTTCGCGCCCAATGCGCCGAATGCCAGACGCAGCTTGAGGCGCGCCGCACCGAAGCAGACGCGGCGCTTAAGACGCTTGCCGCGCTGGAAAACGAGGCGATGGAGTGCCGTCTGTGCGCCGAGCGGGCGCGCACACTGGCCGACGAACTCGCGCGAAGCTTTGCCGAAAAATTCCATGCAACCTTCGAGTCGGTCGAAATGGAACTTCGCACCGCGCTCGACGGGCGCGACTCCGCGTCGGACGAAGAACGGGTCGGCGAGCTGCGCACTCGCGCCGAGAGAATCGGCGAAGTGAACCTCGCCGCCGAGAGCGAGGTCAAGGAACTGGATGAGCGCCACGCGGTGCTGTCGCGCGAACGCGATGACCTCAACGCCGCGATGCACGACCTGACGCAAACCATCACGCGGCTGAATCGCGAGGCGCGCAAGCGTTTCGCCGAAACTTTCGAGGGCGCCGCGAAGCACTTTGCGCAGCTGTGCCCCAAACTGTTGCGCGGCGGCCGCGGGCGCCTCGAACTCAGCGAGGCGGGCGACGTGCTCGAGGCGGGGGTCAACGTACTGGTTCAGCCCGCCGGCAAGAAGGTCAAGGAGCTGGCGCTGCTGTCGGGCGGCGAGAAGGCGCTCTCCGCGATGGCGCTGGTGTTCTCGCTGTTCCTTTTGAATCCGAGTCCGTTCTGCGTGATGGACGAAGTCGATGCGCCGCTGGACGAATTCAGCCTCGCCGCCTACGTGTCGCTGCTTGATGAACTAAAGGCGCGCTCGCAGTTCATCGTGATCACCCACAATCAGCGCACCATGCAGCGCGCGGATCACATTCACGGCATTACCATGGACCGCCCCGGAATCTCGCGAGTAATCTCGCTCAAGATTCCCGAGGCCGCGTAGGACGCCGCACGGGCATCGTCACCCCCGCCGGCATCCTGCTGTAGCCGCTTCCCTGAAATTCGAAGCCGATCCCGCGGCCCTTCTGAATCACTCCGTAGTCCTTCAGGAGCGGCTGGCTGTAGGTTACCAGCCCCGTCACCTTGTCGAGCGGCTCCGTGGCGAGAATCAGAGTCGCCTGCGCCATCCACTCGGGAGGCTCGCCGTCCTGCGGTCCGGTCACGAGATGGTGATGAATCGTGCCGGGCGTCACGACCACCTCCGACGGCGACACGCAGGTCACCGAGATTCCGTATTCGTAAACCTCTTCGGCGAGACCTTGCGTGAATCGCTCGAGCGCGGCCTTCTCCGCGCCGTAACAAACGCCGCCGCGGAATACGCTGTCGGTGTGATACGGTCCGCGGCCGGGTCCAATCGCGCCGCCCGACGAGATGTTCACGATCGCGCCCGACTTGCGTGGAATCATGTCCGCGAGCACCAGCCGCGAAAGCATGAACGGCCCGTGCACGTTGACGGCGAACGAACGCATCCAGCGTTTCGGCGGATAGTCCTTGACCGCAATGAAGTAGGTCAGCGCGGCGTTGTTGACCAGCACATCGCACGGTCCGTAAATGCGGTGCGTTTCCGCGACCATTCTCTCGCAACTCTCCTCCGATGAGACATCGAAGGTGACGGCGCTCGCCTCGCCGCCGGCCGCTTTGATCGCCGCGACCGTCGTCTCCAGTGAACCTTCCAGCGGATGTTCGCCTTCGCGCAGCGTTCGCGCGCTGCAGACCACGCGCGCGCCTTCCTTCGCGAACAGCTCCGAGATTTCCTTTCCGATTCCGCGGCTCGCGCCGGTTACGATTGCGACTTTGCCGTCGAGTTTCCCCATTCGATGTTGCTCCCGTGCGGTCTTGGCGCACGAGCGTTTTCACGCGGCGTCCGCTTGAGTCTCTATACTCGATCCGCGCCGTCGCAGGCCACGCCTGCTAGTAGCAGAGAACGCGATGGTCCGCGCGGTTTCGGACGGTGAACAGGGCTGTTATTCTCGGCTGGCCGCGCGAATGGAATCACACACGCGCGCCGGAGTTCCCAAGTGCTTGCGTTTGAGATTGTGGTAATTTGCGTGTCGAGCCTCGTGGTCGGCGCCGGATTGATCGGAATCGGCGTCGCCACTCAGTGGCACCTGCGCAAGGCGAAGCCGTATCCGATGGCGGCGCCACGCGAAGCGACCGTTGCGGCACCCAGACAACCGGAGCCCGCGCTCGAATCGTTCGCCCCGCCGAAGCCTCAAGTCGAACCAGCCGCACCTGCGGTTCGCGAACCCGCCGCCGAAGCACCTCCACGCGCCCCGATACGACTTGGACTCGGGCTTCGCAAGACGCGCGAGAACTTTCTTTCGCGCCTCCGCACGGCGCTCACGCGCAGCGCCAAGGCGGACGACATCTATGAAGGATTGGAAGAGGCTCTTATCGCTGCGGACGTCGGAGTCGATGCGAGTCTCCGGCTTACATCGGCGGTGCGCACGAAACTTGGCGCCGTGAATGACCCGGATCGCATTCGCGGCGCATTGAAAGATGAAATCGGCGCGATCCTCGAAGCCGCCGAACAACCGCTTGGTCCGCCCACGGCCGGGCCGTTCGTAATCATGATGGTGGGCGTCAACGGCGCCGGAAAAACCACGACCGTCGCGAAACTCGCGGCGAGATTCAAGACGGAACGCGGCAGCGTTATCGTCGCCGCCGCCGATACGTTTCGCGCGGCGGCGATAGAACAGCTCGAAGTGTGGTGCACCCGCGCCGGAGCGCAGATCATCAAGCACAAGCAGGGCTCCGATCCGGCCGCGGTGGCATTCGATGCGGTCAAGGCGGCGGTCGCCCGCAAGGCCAACGTCGTGTTGATCGACACGGCCGGGCGGATTCAGACCAAGACCAACTTGATGGAAGAGCTCAAGAAGATCGCCCGGGTGATCGACCGGGAGATTCCCGGCGCGCCGCACGAGGCGTGGCTGGTGCTCGATGCGACCACCGGCCAGAACGCCCTCAGCCAGGCGAAGCTGTTCGGCGAAGCGGTGAAGATTACCGGAGTCGTGCTCGCAAAGCTCGACAGCACCGCCAAGGGTGGAATTGTCATCAGCATCGCGCAGCAGCTCAAACTGCCGGTCCGATACGTCGGGTTGGGCGAGGGTATCGAGGATCTGCGCCCGTTCGACTCGCGCGAGTTCGTCGATGCGCTGTTTTCGGACGCCGAAGAAGGCGATTCTGGCTCAGGCCGGACCGCCGCAGCTTGACACCATTAGGTATGCAAAAATAAACTCAAAGTAGAAGTTTAACTTCCATGCAGGGTGATGTTCTAAAGCAGCTTGACGAGAGGATCCAGGCGTCAGTAAGCCGCATTCAGCAACTCGGACGAGAGAATGAACAACTGGCCCATAAGCTCGCCGACGCCGAAAAGCGGCTCACCGAAAGCGCGGCGCAGCTCAAGCAACTCGAGTCTGAGCGCAAGCAGCATGACGCGGAACGCAGCGAGGTAAGGAGTCGTATCGAGAAGATTCTGTCGCGTTTTGACGGACTCGATCTCGGTTAGCCGATGAAGGCCGTGAGCGTCGAGATTATGGGGCAGAGCTTGGTCGTCCGCAGCGACGCCGACGATGACTGGATTCGCAACGTCGCGCACGCGGTGGATGAGAAGATCAAGCGAATCCGCGCCGGCAGCCAGGGCGCAAGCAGCGTCAGCCTTGTGATTCTCGCCGCGCTGAATTTTGCGGACGAATTGGAAAGATTGAGAAACCAACACAGGGAGCTGATTGATCGGATCGAGGCGATGAACCGGCGGTTGTCCGCGGCAATCGATGGCGCGGAGCCGGAGCAACGTGGCCGCGCGAGCGGGCGGAGCGACGGATGAGCGCCGGACTGACGGGGGCGGGAATAGTGGGTTTAGTGACTTGCCACAACACGGTGTCTGATATTCTCGGGCCCGTGCGATTCTTCAAGGGCGTGATGGCGGCTCGATGCTGCCCGGCTCGCGGCGCGCCGAATCTCGCGGCGCCAGGGCGAGCTCGCACCACAAGGAATCATGCTGGTTGACGCGCAGGGTGGCTAGATAAGCGGCCCAATTCTGCTCCCGCCATGGCGAAACCATGGCGGACAAAAAAGCATATCTCCGGAACATTCTAAATGAATGCCGGACCGCGCTTGGCGATGATTTCGTAAAGTCCGCGTCGCGCGAAGTTGGGGCTCGCGTCCTGACTTTCGGCGGCTACCTCGCCGCAACGACGGTGGTGCTCTACGCCGCGTCGCACAACGAAGTGGCAACGGACGTTATCCTCGCCGACGCCCTCGCGCGCAGCCGCCAAGTGCTTTTCCCGAAGATCGATGCGGGTCGCGGCCGGATCGCGCTGGCGCAAGTTCGCGGCCGCGGCGAGCTTCGCCCGGGCGCGTTCGGAATCCTCGAGCCGCCCGCCGATGCGCGGTTGGTCGCGCCGTCGGAACTGCATGGCGCCATCGTTTGCGTCCCGGGGCTAGGCTTTGGGAGCAATGGCGCGCGCTTGGGGAGGGGCGGGGGCCATTATGATCGCCTGCTTGCTGAACTTGATGCGCAGGCGATCACGGTAGGCCTCGCCTACTCGTTTCAAATGGTCGGTCGGATTCCCGAGATGCGATCGGATCGACGGCTGCATTACATCGTTACCGAGACCGCGATCCACTGGGCGCACGAATCGACGCGCCCGGGCCGCGGTCACGTGGAGCAAGGAGGTATAGCCGGGTGGAATGGATAGTCCCACTGCTGGCCCTGGTGGTCGCTGTCGCGGCGCTGTATCTGGCGTTAACCATGAGAAAGCGGCGCGACGCGGCTCAAGCCGAGGCCGCGCTCTCTCAGGCAGACGAGATAAGCAAAGAGGCACAGGCAAAGGTCCAACTAATTGTCAAAGAAGCGGAGGTAAAGGCGAAGGATCTGCTGGTCGCGGCGCGCGCCGACGCGGAACGTGATGCGCGCGAACGCCGACGCGAGGTTACCGCCCTCGAGCAGAAGCTCGAGCAGCGCGAAGCGAATATCGAAAAGCGTCTCGAGGCGTTTGAGCGTCGCGAGCAGGACCTGAACCGGCGCGACCTGAGCCTTCGCGCGCGCGAGAAGAGCGTCGGCGACCGCGAGGCCGAGCGCCAGCAGCTGATTGAGGAGGCGCGCGCGAAGCTCGAGGCGGTCGCGAGCCTCACCCGCGAGGAGGCGCGGCGCAACCTGATCGAGGAAGTGGTCGGGCAGGCGCGCACCGACGCCGCCAAGCAGATCCGCGTGGTGGAGGAAGAAGCGCGCGAAGAAGCCGACCGCCGCGCGAAGCGGGTCATCGCCGTCGCAATCGAAAGACTCGCCGGCGAGTTCGTCACCGAGCGGACGGTCTCGGTCATCACGCTGCCCAGCGACGATATGAAGGGCCGGATCATCGGCCGCGAGGGCCGCAACATCCGCGCGATCGAAGCCGCCACCGGCGTCGACATCATCATCGACGACACGCCCGAGGCCGTCGTCATTTCGTGCCACAACCCGATTCGCCGCGAGATCGCGCGCGTCGCATTGGAGCGCCTCATCTCCGATGGCCGCATTCACCCGGGTCGCATCGAGGAAGTCGTCCGCAAGGCCGAGCAGGAAGTCGAAGAGTCGATACGCGAGGCGGGCCAGCGCTCGATCATCGAAGTCGGCGTGCACGGGATTCATCCGGAACTTGTGCGTCTGCTTGGGATGCTCAAGTACCGATACAGCTACGCGCAGAACGTGCTGATGCATTCCATCGAGGCCGCCTTCATTTGCGGCATGATGGCGGCGGAGCTGGGACTCAACGAAAAGCAGGCGCGGCGTGCGGCACTATTGCACGACATCGGCAAGGCCCTGACCCACGAGGTCGAAGGCTCGCATGCGCTGATCGGCGGCGAACTCGCGCGCAAGTACGGTGAGTCGGCGAAGATCGTCAATGCGATCGCGGCGCATCACGAGGAAGTCAAGGCCGAGACGATATTGGCGCCGCTCGTCGATGCTGCCGACGCGCTCTCCGGCGCGCGGCCGGGCGCACGGCGCGAAGTGCTCGAGAGTTACGTCAAGCGGCTCGAAGACCTCGAGCAGATCGCCATGTCGTTCAAGGGCGTGGACAAGTGCTTCGCGGTGCAGGCGGGCCGTGAGATGCGCGTGATCGTCGAGCCCAACCAGGTTTCCGACGAGGACACGTTGATGCTCGCGCGCGATGTCGCGCGCAAGATCGAAAGCGACATGACCTACCCCGGCCAGATCAAAGTCACCGTGATTCGCGAAACGCGCGCCACCGAGCTCGCGAAGTAGCGGAATCGAAACCGGCGCGGCGGGTTGAACGGGAGTTCTGCCCGCCGCTTGCTTTGCCGCGCATCGAGGCGCGGGTTATGATTGCTTCAACATGGCGACCACGCGGCAAATGCTCGAAACGACCATCGACCTCGAAAAGCAGAGCATGGCGCTGTACGCGCGGTTCGCGAAAATTTTCGCGGGCAACCCCAAGCTTCGCGACTTCTGGTTCGGCATGGCCCGCGACGAGGCGCGTCACGTGGGCGCGCTCGACTTGGTTGAGACCGTGCTCGACATGGACGGCAAACTCGACGCCCAGAGCCCGGTTTCTCTCGACGACGCGATAATCGGAAAGCTCCGCGGGTTGCTCGGCAAGTACCGCCGCGACGACGCTCTGCCGCGCACCATCGAACGTGCGCTTGCGATTGCGGTCGAGGTCGAGGAGACCGAGCTTGAGGACATGGTCGCGGACCTGCTCAAGGCCGTGCAGTCGCCCGACGAATACGAGCGCTGCATGCGGCTGTTGGTGCATGATCTCGGCGAGCTGAGCTACATGATTGAGCAGCACTCACAGGACGCGGCGCTCCAGGAGCGGTGCGACGCGCTTGTGAATCGACACGCTGAATCATTGCGCGCAAACTCTGCCGCCCGTTGAGACCACTTCACGCTGCGCTTCAAAGGTGGAACGCCGCCGCGTCCATGACTAGAATCGCACGAGCGCTGAGGAGTCGGCTAATTGGCAAGCCACCTGACTCTGGATCAGGCAATTGCAGGTTCGAGTCCTGCCTCCTCAGCCAACCCGACTTCATTCGCGGGCGCGACACTCAAGTGGTCCCATCGTCTAGGGGTTAGGACACCGGCCTCTCACGTCGGGAACGCGGGTTCGAATCCCGCTGGGATCACCAAGGAATTCAATCGCGGCGCCAACGCCGGCGCGAGTCGAGCGCCTGCGCCTTGCTCCGCTGTGCATCGCGTGGTCGATTCTGTATCTTCACTGCCAACGAAGGGGCTCATGGCGGACGCAACTGTCTCGGTCGTAATTCCCGCGTACAACGCTGGAGCAACCCTGCACCGCGCTCTGGCATCGGCCCTGAACCAGAACTACTCCGGCCTCGACGTAATTGTGGTGGACGACGGCTCGACTGATAACACTGCGGCGGTCGCCGCAGCTTGCGGTGCACGGGTGCGATTGCTGAGGCAACCGAATCGCGGTGCCGCCGCCGCACGGAACCGCGGCGTGTCAGTCTCGCGCGCGAAGTACGTTGCCTTTCTCGACGCCGACGATGAGTGGCTGGAGGGTCGCATCGAGAAAACCGTTGACGCGATCGAACGGGCACCGGGGTCGGTGCTCGCGTTCAGCGCGATCCTGCCGGTCGACGAGGCCGGGGAGCCGAGCGGCCATTGGCAAGGAGTGGATTGCAGCCGCGCTCCGACTATGAACGACCTCCTCTCGCGCTGCTGGCCGATTCTGCCCAGTTCCGTCACCATATCGCGCGATGCGTTCCTCAGAGCCGGCGGGTTCGATGAGGAGTTTCGCCGGCCCGGGTACCAGGATGTTGAACTGTGGCTTCGCGCCCGAGAGCTCGGAGCGTTCGAATACGTAGCCGAGCCGCTGGTACGCTATCGCGCGATATCGAGCACGGATCGGATGGCAAAGTATCGCGGAGGGCACGCCACTTTCGTGCAGCGCGTCACCGCTCGTTACGGAGCCGAAGGCCGGCGGCTCGTGCGCGATACTCGTCGCGCGGTGGCATCAGCTTTAGGCCATGAAGGACTAATTGCCCTTAGGCGCGGCGACATTGCGGAAGCCCGGCGCAAGTTCCTGCTGGCACTTCGATACGAGCCTCTCAAGCTGCGGCGTATGCTACGTCTGGTGCGCACGTTACTGCCGCGCTGGGCGGCGCTTCGGTTGACCGGGCGGACGCGCCTTATCGCGTCGGCGCTCGAGGTTCCAACGGCCGCGTCCGAACCGCTGGATTCCGCCGACAGGCGTCAGTCATAGTCATCGCAAGTACTGACCGATGAGCGTAAGGAATAACCCGCCAAGCCCAGCCGCGGTCGGCGACCACGGGTCCCCCGAGATCTCGATCGTTGTCGAGACTTTCAACGTTTGCGAAAGTGCGTCCCTCGAAAGCCTCCGGCATGCATTGCGCGCTGCGACCGAACTGGCGGCCACAAGCGCGGCGGCCGAGGTGCTGCTCGCTGACGTGACCCGCGACCCCGCCATCGCGCAGATGGTTTCCAGCGAGATGCCGCACGTTCGCCGCATCGATGCCTACGGACTGGGTTACGACGAGGCCAAGGCGCGGGCAGCCACCGAGGCGCGCGGGCGGTTCGTGCTTTACCTTGACTCCGACTGCATCCCCGATCCCGGCTGGTTCGATGCGATGCTCGCACCACTGCGCGACGGTTCTGCAGTGGCAACCGCCGGTTTCGCGAGGTACGGAGGAGGATTTTTTCAGACAGTGTACGGGGTGATGGATTTTGGATTTCTGCTGCCGCGAGCCAGCCGGCGTCTCGGCTCCTACGCGTCAAACAATTCCGCATTCCGTCGCGACGTCTTGCTGGCCGTTCCCGCGCCGGACGGTCCGATGCGATGTCGATGCTTTGCGCACGGACAAATGCTCGAGCGCCGCGGCACGCCGGTGATGATGGCCGCAGGCGCCGCAGTGACGCACGAACCGCCGCCGTTTTTCCGCGTACGACTGCGCCATGGCTACGACACGGTCGCATCGTGCTGGATAATTCCGGACTTGCGTGAGAGGCGCTGGCTTAGGTATGGCGTGCTTGCCGCGCCGCTTTTCTATCGTCGTCGCGTGCGGCAGGACTGGCGCGCGCTCCGTTACCATCACGACGCGGAATTGACGCGCCTTCAGGCCGTGCTTGCGCGCCCGATCGTCGCCGCGCTCCGGCTGATCGATCTCGTCGGAATGACGGCGGCGTTGGCCTTGGGCCCCAAGGCCCGGCGCTTCGTTGACCGTAACGCGAGACCCCAAGCCGCGTGAGAGTCGATCTATCTGCGAGATCAAGCCTCGCGCGGCGCCAGACTGCGCGGTTGCTTTTCCTTCCAGCTGCTTAGATCGCGGCCGAGAAGCCTTTCGAGCTGCTCGACCTCAGGCA
>CAYSCX010000018.1:0-45160 GCA_964429575.1 uncultured Binatia bacterium (SeqCode)
AACCAGAGCAATGCTGTGACTGCCCGGAGAAGGGGCGGGCAGTACGTGAAGCACACGCATCCGGTTGTAGATCCGGAGAAACTCTACGTTGAGATCGCCAAGCTCGGGAACGCGAGCGTCGATGAACTGAATCAATACTGGCGCTCGCTCTACGCAACCGAGCCGCCGCCGCGCATCGGTCGTGAACTGCTGACGCGCGCGATCGCGTACCGGCTCCAGGAACGCGTCTACGGCGGCCTCAAACCAGCCACTCGCAGATTCCTGATGCGCATCGCCGACGACGCATCGGCGCGCCGGTCGATCAGCGCCAAGCCCGTCCGCAAGGTCTCGGCGGGCGCCGTGTTGATTCGCGAGTGGCAGGGCGCCACCCACCAAGTCACGGTGCTCGACGACGGCGTGGTTTACCGCGGCAAACGCTACCGCTCGCTCTCCGAAGTCGCCCGCCTCATCACCGGGTGCCGATGGTCGGGACCGGCGTTCTTCGGAATTAGGACGCGGGCAAAGGAGGCGGTGAATGGAACGCGTTAAGTCTGCAATCCGTCGCTGCGCCATCTACACCCGGAAGTCGTCCGAAGAGGGTCTGGAACAAGACTTCAACTCGCTCCACGCGCAGCGCGAGGCATGCGAGGCGTTCATTAGAAGCCAGGCAGGGGAAGGCTGGCGTCTGGTGAAGACCGCCTACGACGACGGTGGGGTATCCGGCGGAACCATGGAGCGCCCCGCCCTCCAGCGTCTGCTCGCCGACATCCGCGAGAATGGGATCGACGTGGTCGTGGTCTACAAAGTCGACCGTCTGACTCGCTCGCTCGCGGATTTCGCCAAGATGGTCGAGGTGTTCGATGCGGGCGGCGTCTCGTTTGTAGCAGTCACCCAGCAGTTCAACACCACCACCTCGATGGGGCGGCTCACGCTCAACGTCCTACTCTCCTTCGCACAGTTCGAGCGGGAGGTGACGGGCGAGCGGATCCGCGACAAGATCGCCGCCTCCAAGGCCAAGGGCATGTGGATGGGAGGCTTCAGTCCCCTTGGCTACGACATCAGTGATCGCCGCCTGGTCGTGAACGATGCCGAGGCCGCAATGGTGCGGCAGATCGTTGCCCGCTATCTGGAGCTCGGCAGCGTACGTCTGCTCAAGCAGGATCTCGATCGCCGCGGCATCGTCTCCAAAGTCCGGGTATCAAAGGGCGGCAGACGATCCGGGGGCCGGCCGTTTTCCCGCTGCGCGCTGTACGAGATGCTGGCCAACCCCATCTACATAGGCGAGATCAGGCTCAAGGAGCTCCGCCATCCGGGCCAGCATCAAGCCATCGTTGACCGAAAGATTTGGGACGGCGTTCAAGAGCGGCTCGCCGAAAAGGCGGTCAGACGCGGCAAGCCGTCGACCGGGGCTCTTTCCAATCCCCTGGCGGGCAAGCTCTTCGATGAGAACGGGGAGCCGCTGTATTCGTGTGGCGCATCCAAGAATGGGCGACGTTACCGCTACTACGTCTCGCGCAAGCTGGTGAGGAATCCGGCAGAGCGGGTCAATGACGGATGGAGGCTTTCGGCGCCTGAGCTGGAACGCGCCGTTGCTGGCGCGGTGCAACAAGTTCTGGGCGATCGCGCTGCAGTTGGTGAAGCTCTGGAGGCGCGCGCCGGTTCGCCTGCGCAACTCGTGTCGGCACTGAAGGCGATACAAGCGGCGCGCGCGCGACTCGAGGCCGTCAGGGATCTCGAACCTCCCATTTCGCTCGCAGTTGAGCGCATCGACCTTCGGGCCGATGGGATCCAGCTCACGCTAGATCTCGCGCCACTGATTCCGGCTGACTCGAAGGCTCCGAACGCCGCGCCATCAACCATCACGCGTTTCATACCGGCGCAGATCAAACGGCGAGGGGTGGAACTACGAATCATCCTGCCGGGTGCGGACGAGCCGAGGCGCACCGTCGACCCGGCCCTGCTCAAGGCCATCGCCCGCGCGACGCGATGGTTCGAAGAACTCGCTTCCCGCCGCGTCGGCTCGCTAGCTGAAATCGCGCGGCGCGAAAGGCTTGGCAGACGCTACGTCGAACGGCTTGCGAGACTGGCGTTCGTTGCACCAGCAATCGTTGAGGCAGTGGTGCGCGGTCGTTCAGCGGTTGGGATTAACCTGCAGATGCTCATGGACGGCCGCTTGGTACCTCCGCCGCACTGGAAGAACCAACAGCAGCTGTTCGCCGGCTAGTGATCGATAGATGTTCTGCGATCCCTAGTCAGCAGGCCCTTGGCGAACCCGATTGAATTGGGTTTGAGCGCTGCATTTGGAACCGCTGGTCGGACTCGAACCGACGACTTGCTGATTGTGTATTGGGTTCTTGGTGGGATCGTACTGGCGGGAAACCTGCTCGATGAGAATCGCCATCATCTATATGCGCAGGGCGCTGCAAGCGGCGGGCGTCGCTACCGGTACCATATGTCCCGGGACCTGGTCGGGGGTTGGGCGGAGCAGCTGGCGCGCAGGTGGCGCGTGTCGGACCGTGAAGTCGAGAGCTCGAGGCAGGGAGGATGTTCGATTCGGCACGTGTTCCGCATGTTCGGGGAGAGCGAAATATGACCGGCTTCCTCATGCATGCTCTCGGATGGGTACTGATCGTGGTCGGCATCACCGCGTTCGGGATACAGACTTGGAGCGGCATGCGGCGCATCTGGCGCGCCGAAGCGGGCGTCGGGTGGTTCTGGGACTTCTTCGGTGCGTGGCTGAGCGCCACCTTCTTTTGTGGGGTCGGGTTCGGGCTGCTGTTCGTCTGAAATGTCAGACTTCGCGCCGCGCGCGCACTGAGCCGATACCTTGACGCGTGACTTTCCCCTCGCATTTTTTACCGCCGCCGAACACGTTCCCGCGCTCGAGCGCGCAGTGATCATCGCCGTCGCGGCAAATCCTCGAAGACCGGGCGACGATCAATGAGTCTCTGAGAGATTTGGAAGCGTCGGTGGATTTTAATGCTGCGTTCGATGCTGCCTCTGGTTGGAGCCGGCGCCTGCTGTCTGAAACCGCAGCGACGACAGCCCTGGTCAATATCGTCGAACGAGTGGAGCCGGCTCTTGCAGGACCTTCTTGATGCAGTGGCGGTCCGCACCTCTGGTCGTTGGCGGCGCAGCTGTCTTGCTCGGCGTCGGCGGTTCGCGATGGACCGCGTCGATTGCCGAAGGCTACTTCAGCTACGTCATCCGTGTCGGCACTCGACTACTGTTCTTCTACTTGGTGCTCGGAATAGGCGTTCAGATCGCGACGCAATGGCAGGCCGCGCTCACGGCGGCATGTAATCCGGTCGCTACCTCTCTGCCATGGTACTCCACTTATGGAGCTCCTCCCAAAGCAATGATGACGACCATCTGCTCGAACGCAATACCAGTCCGCACGATGCTCGATCTAACCGCTCTCTCGATTATATTTCTGATGGTAACCCTCGCTGTACCTTACACGGCGGCGAGCATCGTCAGCGGGGCACTGTCGGCCTTGCGCTCAGCCGCTCTTTTGAGGCCGCATATGTCGCCCAGACCGTGGTTCGGCCGATCACGAACGCGCTTCAGACGGGATTCGGTAAGATTCGGCAGGTTGGCTCGTCTACGAACGAGAGCAACGGGGAAACCACCAGCTGGGTCCGCGCAATGGAGTCCGGCCGACAAACTCAGCGGCTCGGCAATTTAGAGCCATGGACCAATCGGCTATCCGTGCCCGCGAAAAAAAGTCACCGAGCACTTCGGCCATGCCATCGGGCGCGCCCAAAACCACGCCGATGAATGGCACTACCGCCGGCCACCTCATGGGCAACCCAGCTACGACATTGGGAGACCCCAAGACCTGATCGACTGACCGGCCCAAGACGGTTTCAACGACGCCGACCACGCGCTCGATGGTGAGAGGCCTCTTCGAACGCTTAGCGTTTGCATACATAGCCCCCACGTGAGTGCCGCGCGGGTATGATCGTGGCAGCCGAGAGGATATTAGGTCGATATGCGGCGTGTCATTCTGCAAACGAGTGACATCGATAGCCTGAGAAGTCGCCTTGATGAGGTCGCGCTAGCTCCATTTCGTGAGATCATACCGTCCGGCGTAACGCTGCCAGCACTATTAGAACTCGGATGCTTCTCCGCGATACGCGCGCATTCTGGTGCGGCACCTCTCGAACGGCTAATCGAGAAATGGTCGCAATACGTGCCGGAGATCAAACGCGTTCGACAATTCTTTGCGACCGGCGCTGGCTTGCAATCGCAAGCCGCACCTTTTGACGCGCCCTGCGCGGAGTTCTGGCCGATTCAATCTAGGGCCGATTGGACGGGCGATCCCGCCTCACTATTCCAATCGAGATTTGCAAGGAGCCTCGAGAAGCAAGGGTTCGGCAAGAAGTTGTCTCTTGCGCTCTCCAAGGCCATGCAAGAGATGGCAGACAACATCGTCCAGCATACTGGATCTGACGAAGATCATCCCGCACGAGGGCTTGTCGGCTACCACGTAGAAGAGCGTTGGATGACTTACGCCGTCGCCGACGTAGGACGAGGAGTTCTCGCCAGTCTAAAAATGAATCCGAAATGGTACGCGCTGTCGGATTCAGCAGCGGCTCTCCGAGCGACGATTTATCAACATGCCTCCCGTCGGATTGATTCGCCCGGTGGTGCCGGCTTTTCTCAAGTCCAGAAATCACTGGCCGACTTGAACGGCACCCTGCGGTTTCGAACTGGCGACGCTTGTCTCACCTTCGCTGGCCGCAGAGCAGATCGACAGGCAGCCATGAGCTCCAACCCATACCTCAATGGGTTTCAGTTGGCGGTAACTTGCTGCCTTGCTGTGGATAATTCGATTCACCCTCTGCCTCCCGATGGTTGATCGTAACGTGATCTGGAGCTATCCTCACTTTGTCAGGTGAGGATATGAGCATGCTTGTCCATAAGCTAAATCCGGCGGAGAAGCCGATTCACGCTACAGGGGCGACGCTTGGGCAGGAACACCTTAAAGCTCTCCGTCAACGACTCCAGAACACGGGCGATAACATCACTGAAGAAATCGTCGTCGTGGACTTCTCCAAAATTAAATCCGCTACCGCAAGCTATCTAAAGGCTACAATCGTATGGCTAATCCAATGCGCGAGGTTGAATGCAAATGACGGCCTAAATCACAGCCAGTCTTCCGGTCCTCACGAGCTTGTGCCGCTCCCGATCTATCCGCTTGTTGCGGGCCTCACCGCGGAAGTTCGCAGCGAACTAGATGACGTCCTGCCCGCCTATCGGTTGCCTTGCCTCGAGATGCTCAAACGGTCCGAAGGAAAGATTCTAAGAGCTGCTTTGCACGGGCCACTGGACGACGCTCTTGCGGACACACTCCGGGTCCTTACGAAGTGCGGTGCCGCAACAGCGTCTTCACTACAAAACCGCTTTAAGGACCGCGGAATCTCGACGACTGGTTGGAACAATCGCCTCGCCGATCTTTATAAGGTCCGCCTGGCGGTGCGGAAAAAGGTCGGCCGGCAATGGCTCTACGAACCTGTGGCTGTGGAGGTGAAGAATGGGCGAGAAGATTAAGCGGAACCATGCGGTGCAGTTTAGGCATTTTCAAGATGAAGCCTATGGGAAGCTTGCGGATCTGAACCTGTTTTCGAATCGCCGACAGCTAATCGCGTGTGGCTTTCGATGTCGCCGGAACGGTCATCCCGTGTCCGTAGGAGCCAAGGCCACTCTGATGCCGCAAGCGGATGGTCGTGTTTTCGTACTGTGCGGGAATTCTCTAGCGGGCGAGGTTATCGAAGAAGATTGCACCGCCCTAGTAGCGCTCAATTCTCAAGAATCTATTGTTTTGGTGGGAGAGATATCTGAGCAATCTTCCGTCACCGGAGACTTCCTTGTCGTTTGCGGTCCGAAGGTGGGTGAGGACGATGTTGATGATCCAGGCGGCTCTGCCCAGTGAATCCAAACGCAATCACAGATTAGTCTCGTGCTCCGAGTGTCACTTTCTTCAAGATTGTGGCGGGCTAGACGGGCAACAAGGCTTCTGGGGTTGCTTTTCAAAATGCTACTCCGATGGCGTGTGCAGTCGAGCAGATTGGACTTGCCCATGTCGTCCCGAGCAGTTCGCGCGTCGGCTCGCGGAAGTCGGCGGAAACCTTCACTCATCGGGCACAACTTTCCTCACCTCTCCCTTAAACAATCAGGACATGCCGATATACATACCGCTCGTACAGCACGGTTCGGCTCGCCGCACGCGCTTCAAGAGATCGTTCATTGCTCTGCCAACGTTCAGCGTCATCGGGCAACATAGATCAGGCCCGTATGGTCCAGCGACGAGGACTGCCTCCGGGCTCCGTCGAAAATTCGTCATATCAGAGAATGCAAAGGTTCTCTTCATATCGCCCACTCACGATCAATTGCTCGAACTCTATTGGGCGAAACGTCGCGCCCAAAAAACTCCGCACGCTCTCTTGTCACTGCGCCTAACCGCGATCACCCTTCCAAACTTCTCTTTTTTCACTGATGCTCCGCGCACCCATTCCCTCTGGAATCGGAAGCGCCTGATGATCGTGGCGCAAGAATTAACAGATGCTGGCATCTGTACCATCCCGCATCTAAATACTCTCACGCGAGCAGACTGGGATTTCTTCCGGGATCTGTTGAAAACTAATCCCGATCTCAAAATCGTTGCTAAGGAGTTTCAGACAGGAGCCTCCATTGAGGATGTCGAGCGCCTAAGTTGGCTCCAAGACGAATTGAAACGTCCACTGCACCCGTTGATTATCGGCGCCGCCCGCTTCGTCCGTCAGGTAGCACGCCGCTTCGACAATTTCACTCTAGTTGACAGCAATCCATTTATGAAAACGCATTTTCGTATGCGGCTCTCGGTCCATCCTTACAACAACAACCAGAGATGGACACGATGTCCAACACCAAGGAATCAACCCTTGGACGCTCTCTTAGAGCACAACGTTCGAGCTTACGAGGATTGGGTTCGGACCGAGGTTTCGATAGAGCGCCCCAAACGTCCGTCCCAACTTCGCCTGGGGAGAGAGGTCGTGCCAAGCCGACAGCGACCAAATCGCAGACGAAAAAGTGCCTAGCGACCGAGGGTGCGGAATGAACCCTAACGACGAGATCCGGAACCAAATCCTTCGTTATTTTTACGACCGGAACGCGTCCGCGACGAGCCGCCACGGCAAGAAGGGTTCGGCGGTAAAGATCAGTGACGCAAAGCGCGAACTGAAGGCTCGACACCACCTCAGCCAGCACCAGGTGATCTCCAATCTGAATTACTTGATAGATCGCGGATGGGTCAAAACGGTTGACGTTGAAAAGACCGTCCGAGTAAAGGGCGGGACGATTCCATCAATGATTACCTGGTACGCAATTTCCGCGTCGGGCATCGAAAAGATCGAGGGTGAATCTGAATTCACCCCACGCGAACGATATCCAGGTATCAATATCACGGCGAGCGGCAGCAACGTAATACAACTTGGCGACGGTAATGTAGTCAACGCGCAATTCAGTCAGCTTCATAACGAACTCCAGTCGCTGAAGCAGGCCGTTACATCGTCAGAATCATTGAGCGATCAAACTAAACTCGAAATTGCAGCCGATATTGAGACGCTGAAGGATCAACTCGCAAAACCCCAGCCCAACAAAACGGTAGTGCGCGTAGTGTGGGAAGCCGTCGAGAAGGCAGTCACAGTCGGCGGCCTTGTAGATTATGCCTCGAGAATTGCGCCCCTCTTACAGCATCTCCTATAAGACCATCAGGGTTCAGCGAGCTCCGCAGCTTGGCTGACTAATCTCTCTGAAACATCGAACCCTGTCTGGGCTCCTCCCCTCGCCATTCATACCTAACAGGCTTCTGCAGCCGTCTGATATGTCTCTCGTTGATTGTGCGCTTGAGCCACGCTTGAAGCTGTGATTTACCGATATCCATGCTCGCCAAGAGATCTTCCATTGCCCCAGGGCTTCGCGCGGCCAGAACCCTCAGACGACTCAGAAACAGGCTCTAGAAACCAACCGTCTCTAATGTCCGCGCCGAAGAAGTGTCCAACCGCTCCTCTCCAGCACCTTCCGGTGTCCTTCCCCGCAGAATATTGTACGTGACCTCCTCAGATACGCGTGGTGCTGCCGAAGTTAGGCCTGGACTGCGACTTAACTCGGACGACGTCTGCTGCTCGTCAAAAGGACCACTCGTACGCTGAGACGACCGCTCACCATTGTCGGACATTAGAAGAAGTTTCAGCTCGAAGTTCCCTTCTGGAAACCAGCGAGCTCCGCGTCCCACGAGGCTGACGTTACCCGCCCTCTGACTATTCGGTTTAACCCAAAGAGGCACCCAGCGCTGGTTGATGTTGCCGAGTCCGCTTGCGGGGAAGCTGTTCGATGAGAATGGCCGTCCGCTATATGTGCAGGGCGCCGCTAGGCGCGGGCGTCGCTACCGGTACTACGTATCGCACGGATTGGTCAGAGGTTCGGCAGAACGCTCTGAGATCGGGTGGCGTGTGTCGGCGCCGGAACTCGAGCGGGCGGTGATGATCGCGTCGCAACAGATTCTTGAGGATAGCGCGGCGATCAATTCGGCGCTGCGAGATTTGGAAGCTCCGGCGGATCTGAAGGCGGCGTTCGATGCTGCCTCCGACTGGAGTGGGCGCCTGCAGTCCGAAACTGACGCGGCGGTAGCGCTGACCGAATTGATCGAACGAGTAGAGCTTACGGAGAGCGGCGCTCGGGTCTCTCTCATACTGCCGATCCCGTCCGGCCGCGGAGCCGGTGTCACGGCCGTCAGTCTCTCTCGCTTCGTTCCGATGAAGATGAAGAGGCGGGGCGTCGAGCTGCGGATAATTCTCGAGGGCAAGGACGACGCGCCGCGAAAGGTCGATCCGGCCCTCCTAAAGGCCATCGCGCGCGCGAATCGATGGTTCGAGGAATTGGCGTCCGGGCGTGTGCGATCGCTCGCTGAGATCGCGAGGCGCGAAGGAATCAAGAAGCGTTATGTCGAGCGTGTTGCCCGGTTCGCGTTTGTCGCTCCACGAGTTGTGGATGCGGTGGCCGACGGGCGCGGCCCGACTGGTGTTAATCTACAAATGCTGATGACCGGTCGCGTCGAGCTGGCACTGGATTGGAGGGATCAGGAACGGCATTTTTCCGCTGAGTAGGCGGTTTCACATTCCTGCAGCGGGCGCGGCTAGCCGAAGATCAGCTTCGTCCAATCGGGTAGAGCGTTCCTCCTTTGTAGGTGAACCATCTTCTTCAGAGCGAGCCGGAGGAGCTGCTCGGTTACGTGTACGAATTTCTCGATCGACACTTTTTCATCGATGACTTTCAGTGAATCCTCGCTCGGCGCAGCACCATGCACGATGGCGCTCCTGACGTCATAGGCGTTTCGAATCTGGCGGAACAAGGAGCGGCGCGGGCAACCAGGTTCCTCCCCCACAAAGAATGCGAACCTCTCGGCGAGTCTGTAACGCATTTCACCACGGTTTCTGGCTTCGCCGGCGTCGGTCTCCCTCAAGAACAAGGACTCCGCTGCGATCATCAGATCGACTAGCCTGTCATCTCGCCGATCGCGATCGCTCGCGTAGCCAAAGCGCCGAACAGCTGTCGCAATGAATGCTTCTTTCTTCGCGCTCTGCAACTCCCGCCAGAAGGTAGCAAACTCTCGCGCCTGGGAAACCGTCAACTTGTATTCTCTCGAGAAGTAATCTTGAGTGACACGCGGGGAACTACCGGATTGCCATGACCGCCACCCTCCGACAGGCCATTGGTCGTTAAAGCGCACTGAGCCCGGTAACGAGACACGCCCTGGCCCAAAGGTTCTGAGCGCATGAAGAACCTGATCTGCCAAGCCCACCGCCTCGTCCAGACGGTCAAATGCCGGCTGCACATCGGAGGCAGTCAGACCGATGTCCCGCTTCGGGAGAACGTAATGTATTCGGACGCCGAAGAGTTCACGAATCGGTGCAAGTCCATGAATTACCGGCGGAGACGCAAACAAGTTCGCCTCTAAGCAATTTGCAATCTCGTCGTCGCTTAAGCGGTCGAGTTCAAGACCTTTCTCCAAGTCTGTCGGAGCAGCATCGATGACTAAGCCAAGCAGAGGGGCGGCAATGATAATTTCGTACTGCTTCCGCCGGAGATCGGAATCGAAGCGCCGATACTCTTCGGCAAACGCCTCCTCACTGAATTCCAAACTGTTCGATCGCCGCGCGATCTGCCAAACGAGCCGGTCGGTTACCTTGTGTGTCTCAAGTTTGGTCATCGCAAATTCGTGTCCCACCAGCGCTTCCAATTGCGGTCCGATTTCCGGATCTCGACGCAAGGCGGCAACAAATTCGCCATGCTCATTCAAGGAATGATGTGCATTCGCGTGAGTCATGACGCATCGCACCCAGTAGGGCTGCACCATGTCGCGTTGGCGGAAAGCCTCGCCTTCGCGCTCCCACCTGCGCAATCCGTGGAGAACTTGAGGCGGGGACGGCGGGCATCTCTTGTTCAGAAGATCCATCGCGGCCATAACGTAGGACTTTGCGGCGCTGAAAAGGCTTGGCGATTCCATTGCACCGATTCTATGCCACCAAGCGAGGCCGCCGAATGCCAGTTCAAGAAACGTTCAACGGCATTGAGCGCGAATCCGATCCTTCCGAAGGAACCGTTCGTCCCTCGAGATGACTGTTCCCGCTGGGGCTCGCCGTCAGAACGCCGCGGGCACTTCCGCGGGTGGCGTGCATCCTTGCGATGCCAACCGGCGAACCCGCGGCCACTTCAGGTTTGCCGGCGATGCACGAATCAAACCCGGCGAAAGGAGGTTAGCTAGCACGTAGCCATCTAGGAGTTTCGCCGCCTCGTCTCGATTGAGCGCAGCGTGTGAGCATCTATGAACTCTCAGCGCCCGAACCGGTCATTGGCAACACGGACACTGTTCTACGCGCGCCTACACAAAGGCTCCGGGCCAGCCGCCGTGCTTATCGATCACTTCGTCGATTTCCTTCATCAGGCGAATCGTCTCGGCGAGGGCGACGACGATGCGGTGGTAGTGCTCAATGTCGCTCCTTGACAGCATCCGACCCTTGCGGTCTTTCAGCCACTTCTCACAGACCTGGTAGCCGCCAATATGGAAGTTCCAGACAGACTCGGGGACGTCCTGAAAACCGCACGTCCGATCCCTATTGAGCCATACCGTCTTTCCTTCGTAGACGACCTTTTCGACCTCCGGACTCCGACCGCCGACAAATCGCGAGACATGCTCGTTGAGTTTGGGCGACTTCATGAGGTGAACAGAAATAAGTTCGCTGCCGAAACGGACTAGTTCAGTAAGAAGATCGATCGCACGAATTGACGGAATCCGAGGGTAACAGTCCCGCAGGGCGCTTCCATATCGCTGTCGATATGCCTCACTATGCAAGATTGCGTAGACGTATGCGAAGGAACTCTCGTGGTCATGCACGCCCAGGAGCTCCGGTTTGATATTCGGGCTGCGCGATTTGTGTAGAGTGTACGAGTACAAGGGAAACATCTGCGTTGCCCTGTCATGTGAGCACGCCTTCTTCTCCGAAGGTTGTTGACTCACCAGAACGTGAGTGAATTCGTTGCCGGTCTTGACTCCAGGGGTTAGCAACACGCAATTCTCGTGATCATAAACAGATTCGCAGACAGGACGTGACGGCGTGTCGAGGAGTGCGGGTAAGTAAAAGATGAATCGTTGATCAAATGGCCGATAGAGCACTCGCCTGACGTACTTCGTCCGGTCGCTAATAGCACGGATTTGCCGCTTGCACTTCTCGTCATCCCATTTCGCCTTCGCCGAATACCCTATGTCCTCCTCGACAGACCTGTCGCCTTTTTTCGAAGAGGCAAACCGATCAATCTTTTGCAGCAGAGTATCGATATCAAAGTCTATAGCTAGGTTGTCGCGTGAAGTGATGATGCTTCCGCTATTGAAAGGCATAATAGCATCGAGAGACGGCCACGTTTGAAATTCCGCTTCGCGCTCATCAGTTGCGCGCGAGAAGCGGTACAAGGGTGGAACAACCTCGATCTCGGTCCCTAGGCTTGTGATGGTCTTCCGACTCAGAAACGCATACTTCTCTTCCCGATTGCCCAAGGTTCGATCATAGCGCACAGATGAGATCTCGGGCTCGCCCGGATGCGATACGACTAGTCCAATGCATACGCCCTGTTCGATGTCGAAGACGTTCTCGTCGACAGTGCCGATCGATTTGCGCTCAGAAACCTGCCCACCGAGATCGAGAAACGATGCCTTAGTGAAGTGCTGGCGCACATAGGCTCGAAATCCCCGAAGGGTCGGTGACGCAAGGTATCGCGAGTTCGTGATGTAGGAGCCAACACCAACACCCGCTGCTTCTGCTGTCTTTGCCAGCAGGCCCCAAAACTTGACATAGTCGTCCTGCAGATTGAGCTCTAGTGCCAGTGCTCCTTTCTCAACGATCCGCTCACCGTCCGCAAAACGAAACGGCTCGATGAGCGATACAGCGGCGGCGCCCAGATTTCCCGACAACTTCGAATACGGCGGATTGCCTAGCACGACGGTGAAGCGTTGATTTCGCTTAATCCGGTTGACAGCTTTGGCCTCGTGGGCGAGCGCCGGAGCGTCAAATGCCAGGCGGTCGGAGAAGTCCTGCGGTGGTTCGAGCGAATTGGTGAGGTATATACGAGCTCGCTCTTCGGTTCCGAAGCGGTAACCACTCTCGTGCAGCTTGAGGCCGATCTTCATATGGGCGATCGCATACGGAGCCATCATGAGCTCGTAGCCGTGTAGGCGCGGGAGCAGATGCTTGGAGACGTACTCATTCCATAACTTTGGAACTTCCGGTGCGAGTTTGCCCTCCTTCTCCCACTTCGCGAGCATCGTCCTGTGGACGACATCAATGACTTCGACCAGAAAGGTTCCCGTGCCGACTGCAGGGTCGAGGACTTGGACGAACGGTGAGTCGGGCGACATGCCCTCGGGAATCGTAAGGCTGGCGTGGTGTTTCGCCATCTCTCCCCAAGTAGCAGTCGAGGCAAGTCCTTCTGGCAGGCCGAATTCCTTCTGCAAAAGTTCGTGGACGCTGCGGACGATATAAGAGACAACCGGCCGCGGTGTGTAGAAAACTCCGCGCTGCATCCGTTTCTTCGGATCGTACTGCCGCAAAAACAGCTCGTAAAAATGAATGGCGGGGTCTTCTTCTGGGTTGCGGTCGCCAAAATCCCGGAGCACGGCTTCCATGTCCGCGTCACGTAGCATTTGAACCACTTCGCTGGCCCCGAGTTCGTCAAATTCAATCTTCCCCTTCCTGCCGCCAACTGTAAGGAAAGTCTCCAGAACGTCTCTAAGAAAGGGATTGGTGACCGGAACCATGTCGCGGAGGTTGTCGCCGACGATTCCAGAGGGCCGGGAAATGCGCGCCGTAAGCAGCCCGTACGAGATAGTCTGGGCATACATGTCGGCGAAGTCGTCTTCGCTCAGATCATGTATGAGGGCCTCGCGAAATGACTTGTGTAGCCGACGCAGCGGACCTTTGTCAGACTCGATCTTCAGCACCGCGTTGACTCGCTTGCGAATCTTGCGCGCAAGCTCCGCCAGCCGCTCGGCCATCGCCTTCGCGGTTCGAATCACCTCTCCGTGGCGAAGCATGAAAGCCGAAGACCATCGGCTGCGCCACGCGTCGAGATCTTCGACATCATCGGGCCAGCGAAGTTTTTCTCTCAACTCCCGGTCCGCGTGTTCCAAGTGTGACACTGTATCCTCATCGTCCCACCCGAGAACGCGCAGAGTGGGCAGGTCGCCGAGCTCAGATTCCTCAGCAAAGTGGGCGAAAGTGATATCGCGATGGTCGGACTCGCCGTAAGAGGAGATGAACAAAAGATCGTGAAGCTGCCACGCCGCGCGATCCGCCCGGTTACCCGATATCCGTTTTCGGATCACCAACGAACGCAGTATGCGCCTGAGTGCAACTACCGGCAGGCGCCGTGGCTCGAACTTGATGAAGAAGATGCCCCAGGGCTGACCACCGGCGAGGGGACGAAGCTGCTTAACGTCTTGGATCTTCGCTGCGCTTGCAGGATCGATCCCGAGTTCCTCGGGCTCCCATTTGAATGTCAGATCCTCGAAGTCATCGCTCTCGATGGGCCAATCGAGATCGTCACGCAAGTATTTGACCAGCGACGGAAAAGTCGTGATGTCACGTAGGCGAGTAGCATTAGCGTCTAGAGCCGAGGCCATCAATTGAGCTCCATCCATGCTTTGAGCAGAGGCTTTACTCCAACCGGCGCTTGTACCTGTTTCAGGTATGTGTTCTTGATGTGCTTTTCGAGCCGGACACGGGTCTCGGTGAGAACGGCCTTATCGAGGATAGTTCGCCGAGGCATGGCAGCGTCGCTGCGGATGAAGTCGACGATTTCGGACGGGTCCTCGAGGATATTTCCGCTCTCGAGCGCGCACAGATACCAGCGCGTGTTACCCCGTTCGATCGACCATCCATTACTCCCAGCGCCGCTCGCTTGTTCTGCAGGACCGGGCGGAGCGGGAAGTGCATAACAAAAGAAGACACCGCAACTCCCGGTTTCGGGATGTTTCTTCCCGCTGAACACGCGGCCTGGAAGTGCATCGAGCTTCTCCTCGAGTTCGGGGAAGTCGCGTAGCAACTTCTGATACTCGAGGTGCATCTTCTCCACCGGTGTCGTCGAGCCTTCGTAGGAGTGGATGAAATCGCGCAACGCGTCGTAGTCGTCGTCGGGTCTGAGTAATTTCTTGCCCTCAATTCCGAATGTCTTGGAGATACGGAGGGTCTTGTGTGAGACCGTGCTGTACAAGCTCAACAGAGTGTTTAGCTCGTCCGGGGGCAGGAAGTTCCAATAGGAGACGCGACCCCGGAGCGCCTTCTCCTCGGGGTGATCCGCGAGGAGCTTTGTCTCGATCTCCGGGTTCATCCGGCGGTCAACCCGGCCGATGCGCTGCATGAGTCTCACCGGATTCCAATGCAGGTCGTAGTTGATTAGGCGCGTGGCATCCTGCAGGTTCAATCCCTCGGAGAGAACGTCGGTCGAGATGAGCACACGTGTTTCCGCGAGGCTGTCCTCGACGAGGTCGGCTCTGGAGGAGTGGTTATAGTACGGAGCAAACTGTCGAATTACGTCTCCCCGGTCGCGCTTGCTTGCACTATCTACCTCGTCCACACCGTCGATACCGGCGCGCTGGAGTTCGCGCTTTAGATATCGCGTTGTCGCCATGAACTCCGAGAAGATCAGCACTTTGTGCTTCTTCAGCACCTTGTCGGCCTTCAGGAGATTGAGAAGCGCGCGCAGTTTGTCATCGTGGGAAGGCTTGAGCTTCTGCAGCTCGCCGAGAAATTTCATGGTTTGGTCCATGTCGAGGTGAGTCTCATCCAAGATCTCGTCGACGTTGTACTCATCGCGAGACAGCTCTTCGATGTCGTCGAGCATCTCGTCCGAGATCACGTCCTCATCAGGTTCCTCATCCTCGTCTCCGAAGAGTTCCAACTGGTGCTGTTGTACCGAGCCCAGCAGCTCCGCGTTCTGCGCCTTCCATCGCTGTAGCCGCCGCTTTTCGGAGTCGGTCACCGAGTTCTTCATCATGAAGGCCAACAGCTTCAGCAGCAGCGCCTCGCACGACAAGCCGAACGCCTCGGCGGAACTCTCGAATCGCTTCAAGAACTGAGTTCGGATCAACCGGACCAACTGCTTCTGGCGGTTCTCTTCGAAGCGGTCGATGCTTGAGTCGTCCCCCTTGTAGTAAGCCAACGGGTAGTACATCGCGAGCGAGAAGAGCGGCTTACTCCTCGAAAATGCGGTCTCGATCATGTCCAAAAGACGGCCGTAGGTCTTCCTGACTGAATACTCCACGACCTTGGGATCTTCCCTGGTTGGAAATATGGCTAGGTTCCCGCCGCTCTGCTCTTGACTCTGGCGGACATATGCGCGGCTGCGCTGAACGACGAGAGTGCGAAACAGATCGTCATTGAAGAGAACCCTCTCAGCTTCGGCTTCGTTCGTATCGGCCCTTTCGTCCGTGCTGCTTCGCGATTCGCCGAGGACTTTGAGCAAATCATTCTCGATTCTTCGGAAGTGTCCCGGCAGAGAGTGGATCCCCAGCGGAGCAGCTTTGAAGTAGTCAGGCCTCCTTTGCGAGAACAATTCAATCATGTGCTGCAGGTCGAGTAGGCTGTTGTTGACAGGCGTCGCGGTCAACAGGAACATCGTCTTGCCTTGGGCGATATCAAAGAGGCGCCAATACCGGGATGGGCTGACGTCACCTTTACCCCGGATGCCTGGGATAAGTTCCCCTCCGCCCTTGACGCCGGGGTTTCGAAAGTGATGGGCCTCGTCGATGATGATTACATCGGCGAGTTCCTTCATCCGTTCCAGGCGCGCTGGATATTCGCCCCCGCGATTGAGGTCCGTGTGGTTAAACACGACCAAATTGCTGAAGTCGCCAAGGAGGTGCGGGAGGTACCGCTCGAGTTCTTTCTCCCATACCGGCTTGCGAGCAGCCTTGGGAAGCAGCAGCATCACGCGCTTGCGTTCGTGCATCACTAGCCGCTCGATCAGCATCAGGCCCACGAACGTCTTGCCTAGACCTACGCCGTCGCACAGAAACGCACCGCCGTACTGGCGGGCGATGTTGATGAGGGCTTGGTAGCCCTCCTTTTGATACGGGTCGAGCACGCGGAACATTCGCGACTCCAGCCGCTCCCACTCGCCCGCGGAGATTTCATGATTGCGGAAGTACTCCTGCAGTGCTTTGGCGTAGACCTCGAACGGCAAGTATTCGCGGACGTGCCGCTCGATGACTTTCAGGATGTCCTGCGAGATTTCCTCGGCGTCCGCCCAGTGCCGCTCGAACCATTCCTGAAGTAGCTCGACTTCCCGTCGGAGCTGGATGTTTAGCTCTACGTTCTGACTGAGACCGGGAGCGGAGAAATTGCTCGAGCCGACTAGCGCCGAGGAACCCACCACCGCCAACTTCGCATGGGTTATGTAGGCTTTGGCGTGGAACCGATCCTTGATGTACGCGCGACACTCGATCTTTCCCTTTCGGATGGCGTCGAGGATTACTGGTACGCCTGCAAGAAAGTCGTTCGTCTCCTTCTCGCGTTCAATGCTCTCATCGAGCTTGCCGCGTGCCTTGGCAAGTAGCCCCTCCAGAATCGCTCGCCTAGTTCGCTTCGAGACCTCGTCGCCCATCAGGATGCGAATCTTGTCTAGCTTCTGCCACTGGCCGTCGAGCAGCAGCAGCGAACCGATCTCGAAAAACCCAGTCGCGATGTCGAAAGTGTGTGCGATCTCGGTCCATTCGCGCAGGTAGTCGCGGACCTTCCACTCGGCGTCGCTGTTGTCGACGATGAAGAGATCAGCGCCTGTGCGCGCTGCGGCCTTCGTCTTCGCTTCAGGCGTAACTGTCTTACGTTGGCGCACGAGAGTCTCCGGACACCATCTCTAAGGTCCTATGCAATTATGCGACGGCCGTTCATAGGCTGCGGAAGAATTGTACCCGCTGTGGTTGTTCGCCAACAGTCGAAGAAAGCTGGCATCCGGTCACAGATCGGGGTCCGCTTTCGTTGGCTCCGGAGTAAGGAGAACGCGACCCCATACCAGCCTGCTATTCTCTCTTGCGCCCGAGAGTGGCTCAGCCGAGATGAAGCACCGCCAAAAGAAGAATGAAGGTACGGGAATGCCGGTAGTCTCGAATCAGGCAAGACCTTCCTATCCATTACTGGATGTCCACGAGCGGGATCTTCCTCACACGCTGAAGCGCGTTCAGAGGTTTCTCGGTCCAGACCGACTCGCGGAGAAACTGCGAACGATCGATCGGACACTAGATCTGGCGTCCCCGCTATATCGAGAGCACATAGTGCGGCCTAGAAACGCATTCTGGCTCGGCGTTCGAGAGGCACTTCGGTTGAGCGATGAGGGACGCCTTCGAATCGCCGAGATCGACTCGAGACTCGTATACAGCCTCCATGTGGTCTCGACGATTGATCACGTATTGCCCACCCTGCCGGAATGGAAAAGGAAGGACATCCGGCGCCGAATGCTCGACAAACGAGGGAGCGACATTCCCGCGCTCATAGAACTGACGACCGCTTCGCGGATGATCCAGCTGGGATCGAGCGTTCGATGGGTACCTCAATCGGGTTCCTCGGGTGAACGGGTATTCGACATTCATGAAACTCTGCAGGGTCTGGAGTTTGAGGTCGAGTGCAAATCAAAAGGAGTAGACGCCGGAAGGCGAATTTCCCGCGCGCATCTATACCAATTTGCGGATGAACTCATAGCGAGGCGCCCGACGTTGCCTACGGAAGGGCCGATGAGCTGTTTCGAGATTTCAGTCGGCGGGCGTTTCCCAGGGGATCATCCGAGCCGCGACAAGCTGATCGTCGCGGCGCTTTCGCTGATCGATCGTGGGGGGAAGTTTGAGGTCTTATCGGACGGGACCACGGTTGCACTCGCGCAACTTTCTGACGCGTCTGCGGCCGGACTCAGGTCCGCTCCGCCGGATGAATTTGAGCACCGGTTGATTACCGAACGGCTGATGATTCGGTTTCGGAGTCGAAAGGCGGATAGAGTCATCTCAGCACTGGAAAAAGACTTGATAGACGCACTCAAGCAGCTGACAGGGAGACGCCCTGGGCTGATCGTCTGTCATGTGCCGGAAGTTGAATCATTCGACGGCGCCCAGAAACCTCAATCGGCGATCGCTGTCCTGATCAATCGCATCGCGGCGAGGCGAGATGCGGCGAACCTCGTTTCGGTTGCCTTGTTTTCGGACCCACAGATCGTAACTGTCCAGCCCGGAACTGTTCAAACTGGCATGCCGTGTGTGAAGTTCACAGCTGAGAGATTCAAAGGCTCTCCTCTCACCCGACTATAGGGCCCTGCGTAGACTCCGTGCCGTCTGCGTCGATTGCCTCGAGCCTTCTTGGCAGCCAACCAACGAGTCGCTCTACGCGACCGAACTTTTGACCTTCTGCGCGAGTCATTCTCGTACTCCATCTGGGGCTCGCTCGCGCCAACATTGGGCCGTAGCTGAGCTCTGAATCCTTTTCACGAAATGCCGTTGTGGCAACGAACTCCCGCGCTCGCGACAGAACGGCGCGAAGTGGACTGTCCAGCCGCGAGCATGAGAAAACGCGCAGGGAAATCGACGGAATCACGCCGAACCCTTCTTCTACGGTCCCCAACACACATAGAAGCCGCGTCAACGCCGCGGTTTCGATCGATTCCCCGGAGAAGGAATGTTATCTCTGAGTCATCCCTTGTTCTCGATGCGATTCGATCCGCATCTTGAGCCGGGGCCACTATGAAGCGAGTTAGCGGCAGGTCAGCGGGTGGAGAGCTACCGCTTCCGTCTTACCGACGGTCTGCATGTCGCTGGAACAGAAAGAACAGCGCCATCGGCTAGAGCCTGCGGTTGCCTTAGAGCTCCCCGCGTTTCTTGCGGAAAGATCCTCGTACGCCCGGCCTCGCACGTAAGGGCGTTGAACGTGTGGCGAGGACTAGGGTTCAGGCTGTCCGCGCATCTTTCGACTCTGCTTTCATGGGAAAAAATCCATACCGCTCGCTATGTGGATTCTTACTGAACATGACGACCTGTGGCCCCTTCAGAAATGCCGACGGAGGGTCGGTATTCTCAACGATGATAACCTGACGATCATCGCCAAAACCGGCAAGGTATTCATAGAATCTTACGTTTAAATCGGTTCCCGTCAGATCGTCATCTTGCCCTTCCGGTTCGCGATACGCGCGCAGTGGGGTGTCGAGGATTAGAAAACTCGGATGAGGTATATCGTTCGTTTTGCAGAATTGGAGCAGCCCGATCGTGAAAGCCGCGTGAGTAATCGCGCGAAGACCCTTACCCCGCGCGGCGCGTGGTTTTCCGGCGATCACAAGATCGCGACTCTTCGCGTCAAAGAAGACTCTTTCTGCGTCCGGAAAGTGCCAGTCTTTCAGAATGGCCTCGACTTGTCGCGCGAACTCCTCCGCCACTGCCGCAGAAAGATCGCCTTCCGATACAGCCGCATCTTTCTGTTCGTCGGGGCTGTTTTCAATGTTGAGCCGTCGCGTTTCCGCGTCTCTGAGTGATCGGTAGATAGCGAGAGCCTCGCGGACCTCGCCGCGTTTGTCGGCCACGTCCGCGTAACTTGCCCGCAACTTGGTGAGCTTTGGGGCGATCAATTGCTGAATGCTGTCAGAGACGTTGCGCAGTTCTAGTTCGACCCTAGGCAAGCGCCTGTCAAAGGCGGAGGCTTCGCGTTCAAGACTTTTGAGTGTGTCCGCCAATTCCTGTCTAAGCAGTTCAATCTTGGCGATTTCGCTCCGCGCTGAGGTGATAACGGCGTCAATATTTCCGTCACAGTCTGCATCCGGATTATGGTGAGCGGGGTCCGCTCCACATAGCGGACAGGGGGCTTGGCCAAGGACCTGAAACAACGTCCCGCCTTCTTCGATGCCTCGCAGGCGCGCGAGATCCGAGACGTAGTGAAGGTCAAGCAATCTGAATCGCTCGAAAAGCCCTTCGATTTCCGATCGCCGATCCCCTCCTAATTCTAGCCTGTTCCGAAGCGCCCGCTGTCGATCGGCGAGATCGCGATATTCTGCCTCCGATGTCGCCAGCTGTTTGGCCGACCGAGATAGGGTTTCCTCGAAGCGCTGAAGCTGGCCTTCGAGGTCCTCTGGGGCCTTTGTGAATTGTACCAGCCGTTCCCGGTACTCATCGAGTATTTGATCGAGAAGTTCTATCTGTGCCTCTCGCGATTGTTCTTCCTGTCCTTTCGGCCTGTTCGAAATGAGCGCAGAGTCATCGACTCCTGTCAGTAATAGTTTGAACGTCGCGAAGTTCGGCGTGTCCGCAATCGGATTGCCGTCCGAGAGAGGGGATCTCTGCGCCATGATTTCCGTTTCGGTTACAATGACGAGCCGCGCTAAATTTCGGAAGCTCAGACTATTCGTGTCTCCTTGTTTGTTCCTACGGACCCGCTTTCCATCCAAGGCGCACCTCTGCAGGAGGAACATCGACAAATTGCTGGTACTTTTTTCGTTGTGCTGATCCGCGAGTTCTATTGCCTCAACAGCGTCAGGAGGCTCTATGTGCAAACCTGAGAAGGTGCGAAAGGCTCCACCGTCGACGCTTCGCAGGAGGGTGAATTGTTCTCCGGCTAGCGTTTCAAGACCCAAGAGCACGCGATCATAACCTACGCGCTCAGGCAGGTCGCGAAGTGGGGACCGTCCGCCGAGCATGAAGTCAATAGCTTCGACCACAAACGACTTGCCTGTCTCAGAGGCGCCGTAGATCACATTCAGACCAGGACCAAATTGAACGCCCGCAGGGTCGCGATTAGGTCCCTGAAAGACTATGTGCCGCAAACGTAGACCGGGCTGAGCCATCACTCGGTTCCCAAACTGCGCTCTGCCGCTTGAAACTCTTCGACCCAACGATCGAAGAAGCGCCGCATGATCTCCCGGAAATCCTGTTCACTACGGTCGGCTAGGTTTCCGACTACCCAAGCGGCCCGCTCTTTCAGAGCGGTCAGGTAAGTGGATTCCAATGATGACAAAAACGGCATAGCATTCTCGCCGGCGCGATACCGTATGCCTTCGCTGCTGAACTCCCTCTCAACCAGCTTGCGCGTCATCATCAGCAGAAGAGCGCGTTCGATTATCTTGCGCCTCACGAGCAGCTCAGCCGACTGCAAAGGTGCCCTCGGATGGAGGCTCGAAGGTCCACCGATGTCCCCCGTATGTACGAGCAGGTAATCGAACGCGACCAAGCGTTGAAGATCGAACCGCCGCGGATATGCAGCTCCCAAGAGAGCAACGGCGCGCAATCCTGCCTCGAGTGCACCATTAAATGTTGACGGCTTTCGCGCACCCGTTAAGGCTTTGTCCATTGCAATCGATCCTCGTTCGCCAGCTGATGACAGATTCCATCCCTGTCCTTCGGCTTCGTGCGCGGTAACAGCGCGTTGGACGTGAGATGAAGTTCGCGCGCCGTCTGCGTGACGTGCTTCACGCGTTCGTAGCCGTCCGCATATTTACCTTCGCATATATCGACGACGCCCGAAAAAACGTCCTCCTGAAGAGATTCGAAGGTACCAATGGGTACGGTATCCCGCGCGAACATACGCAACGATTCCGCGTGGTAAAATGCCTCGCGTTGGCGGCCGAAGTGAGCTTCCAACGGCGGCCACGCATTAAGGGTCCTCACGTCACGTATATTTTTTTTCTTGTGGTCAGCATAAGCTGAAAGAAGTTGCGCAACATACCGGCTCTCCCGGGTCGCAATTTCGGGAGGCGGCTTCTCCGGTGTTGGCCGCCGCGGCAGGCCACCACCGAAACGTGCCGCGTAGCAAGGGCTCGTTCGGTGTTGTTCGATCATCTGCAGTGCCGTCTTCGAATCAAAAATCGAAAAATCGAACTCCTCTACATACGCGCGAAACGCTCCCTCGAGCGCCACTTCTTGGGTCTTGGTGATATCGCCCCGGACATGCTTCTCCCAGTTTTCGAACAATGCCTCTTTTAGCTTCACAGCATTCGCGAGAAGGCCGGATAGCGCAGTGCCGACACCGCGCGGTGCGACAAAGTAGTATTTGCGCGGGGACTTATATTCCCCTCTGAAGCTGTACCATAGAATTTTCCCGATTTCGGGCCAGGCATCGCTGGGATATACGGTACGATCAAGGAACCTTTTGCACTGGTAATTGTCCCAGACGCCCAGAAGCTTGTGTTCGTCGACAAAGCCGGCGATGTCGATACCGTGATCTCCTGCGCCGCTGAAGCGTTGTACGTCTACGTAGTCCCTCTTGAGACAGAAGTGTGCCCACTCGTGCGTGAACTTTTCCCATTCCTCGGCCGAGTACAGCATAATTCTTTGCTGCGGCGGAATCGCCGGACCTTGGCTGACTTCATCAGCGTTGGCCTCGCCAACTGCGGTTTCCGGCGGCGGTATGTCTTCGAAGCCGTCGTTCATATTCTGTTTTTCCTCTGCCCGTCTGTTCCGCGCCGGTAAAGATACTCCCTTGCCATTTCGGTTCTCCCAGCCTAGTTGCGATGTTGAACTGTACATGAACCCGTCATGTACTTCTCCATTCGCAGAGAATAAAATTTTGTACTCGCCTTCGGATCAAGTCCAGCCCAGACTGCCGCAGCTCGCCTGCCGGGACAATCCGAACCGCTTGAAACGGACGGGAGGGTTCTGATGCCAAAAACGTATGTTGGCAATCTTGCCAGTTCAGTTACCAGCCGTGATCTTCTGACATATTTCTCACGCGCGGGAGAGGTCGTAGGCGCACTGGCCGTTACGGATAAGATATCCGGATTGTGCCGGAGGTTCGGGTTCGTAGAAATGGCAGAACTCTCCGACGTTGCGGTCGCGTTCGGCCTGTTGAATAAGACCGTGCTCAACGGACAACCAATAGGAATCGAGCCTGATCAGTCACTAAAGAATGGCAAAGCGCGAAACCGGCCGGTCGAATTGTAGTGCGCGGTCACGCTCTGAAGCTTTGTCCAGTAGAGGCTGGAAATCGTCCTACCGGCCTGCTCGGCGAGAACAAGCCCCGCGCGAGCTGCTCGCCCTCTGAGGCCCAGTGGGCAGCTATCCGGATCCGCGCGCCGCAAGGCATGCAAAGCACCTGAAGGCGAAAGTCTCAGGTCCGGCAATTCGCCGATGATTCGCGATGCGCGTAGATCCGCTCGTGGCACCGCGCAACTGGGCGACAGAGAGAATTCCGCGAGATTGCGGCAAGGCGGGCGCGTGTTCGGATTCTCTGGTGCCACGCGATCCGCAAACTCGCCCGCAAACGCGGGAATTTCTCGAGTGAAGGCGGAGAACGCGGAACGTCGGAGACTCGGGGGCGGAGAAAGGAGGATTTCAACTGTCAGTACGCTTCGTGGAACTTCGTGACGACAGCTGGCAGAGATGGTTGTTGAACTGCGTGACGAGTCTGCACAGTGCCGAGCTGGATTTGAAACGTCGGTTCCTTTCGCGAATGGGCGATGTGCAGGCGAACCTGCGGACAAAGGCCTGTGAAAGGGACCGGCGAGTCGGCCCGCAGAGAACATCCGAACGAAATTCGCTTGATGCGCGAAAGGCAGATCGTCTCCGGTCCCCTGACGCTCGCAAAACGCCGCGACACCGCGCGGTTTTCGATCGGTTTCGCGGAGAATCTCCGAAACCCGAGACTCAATGGCGGAGAGGGAGGGATTTGAACCCCCGGTGCCACAAGGGCACACGTGATTTCGAGTCACGCCGGTTAAACCAGACTCCCGAACCTCTCCGCGCTACGGCAGGATCGATGTTCGCCCGCGTGCAGTCAAGGTGACCATCCTGCGGCTCGCGCGCTTTCCGGCATTCCGCTCCATCTGGTAAGGTTGCCACACACTTGCACGATTAGCCGAGGAGCTGCCGCATGGGCGCTGAAACCGCACATCACATCGCCACGACGCTCGACACCTGCTTCCAACGCACCTACGAAGTGGCCGCGCCCGATATGCGCCGGCTCTACGAGAACGCGAAGCGCGATCAGTGGAACGCCACGCGCGACATCGACTGGTCAACGCCGGTCGACCTCAGCAACGGCATCTTCGCGGACGAGCTGATCGACGGCTGGGGCACCGACGCGCTTGCGGGCCTCGACCAACGGCGGCTCCAGAAACTGAACGTCGAGTTCTCCTGCTGGCGGCTATCGCAACTGCTGCATGGCGAGGAAGGTGCGATGCTCGCGTGCAGCCAGCTGGTGGACATGGTGCCCGGCAACGACGCCAAGTTCTTCCAGGCCACGCAGGTGGTCGACGAGGCGCGGCATGCCGAAGTGCTGAGCCGCTACCTCCTGGACAACTGCGGAGGCCGCATCTATCCGCTCACCGCAAACATCCGCACGCTGTTCGACCATATACTGGGCGACGGCAAGTGGTTCGTGAAGACCGTCGGCCTGCAACTTCTCGCCGAGACGTTCGCCGTCGCGCTGTTCCGAATGATCTCCGAGACGGCGAAGGACCCGCTGTTGCGGGAGATCTGCCGGCGGATCCTCGCCGATGAATCGCGCCACATGGGATTTTCGATCCTGAGCTTGCCCGATGAGATCCGCGGACTCTCGGCCGGCGATATGCGCGAACTCGAGGAATTCACGCGCGAGGCGCTTAAGTTGGTGCTTTCCGGCCAGTTCCCGCAGGAGGCATACGAGGCCATCGGAATGACCGCCTCCGAAATCGAGCGCGTCAAGCGCGTTCGAATGGAAGTCGCTCGTGGCAACGAACAGACCTTGTTCCGCAAACTCTTCCGCCGCGAGATGCATCAGACCGTCGTCACCAACATGAAGAAGGTCGGACTTATCAACGAGCGTACAACCGTAATGTTGCGCGACATGGGCATCGACCCCAGCCTGTCGCAGGTGCAGTGATGGCTATCGCGCCCCGGCTCAACGGCCACGCCGATTGGCGGAGTCATTACACCTCGCGCATGGTGAGCGCCGACGAGGCGGTTTCGCACATCAAGTCGGGCGACCGCGTCGCTCTATCGATTGCGCAGGCGACGCCCTTCACGCTATGCCCCGCGCTCGCCGCGCGACTCATGGATATCGAGGACGTCGTGGTAAACCACGGCGCCGCGCTCGCGAACTGGGACCTACCCGGACTGGGCGCGCGATTCCGCCTCGAATCGAACTACCTGACACCATTCGACCGCGCGATTTACCATCGCGGCTCGGCTGAATTCACGCCCATCGCGTACTACCGAGACGGCGTGCTGCCGCCGTCGCTCGACACGTTCAACGTGTACGTGATGACGGTGTCGCCGCCCGATGAAGACGGCTACTGCAACTTCGGCGATCTTCAGATCATGTCGAAGCTGCTCGCGCGCAATGCGAACCTTGTTATCGCCGAGATCGATCCGACCTTCATCCGCATCGGCGGCGACAACTCGATCCATGTTTCTGAGCTCGATTGGTTCGTCCAGCGGCAGATTGGATTCCCCGACACGCCGCTGCCGCAACCGTCCGAGGAAGAGAAGGTCAACATCACGACGATCTGCCAGATCGTCGCCAAGGAATTCATTCCCGATCGCGCGACCGTCCAGATCGGTGTCGGCTCGGCGTCCGGGATGTTGATGCACTTTCTCGGCGACAAGCACGACCTCGGCGTGCAGACCGAGATCATTCCCTACAACACGGCGAACCTCGTGCGCGACGGTGTGATCACCGGAAAGTACAAGAAACTCTTTCCCGGGCTGGTCGTGGGGAGCGGCTTCGCTATCCTGACGCCGCGCGAGGAGCTCGAGTACGCCAACGGCCATCCCGCCTTCCAGCTTTACGACTTCAACTTCACCGACGACATCAGGTTGATCGCGCGCGAAGACGGCATCATCTGCGTCAACAACGCGCTCGCGATCGACCTGACCGGACAGGCCAACAGCGAGTCGATCGCGCATCAAATGTACACCGGCACTGGCGGCCAGACCGCATTTTCGATCGCCGCGTCGCTAGCGGGCGGGAAATCGATTCTGGTTACGCCGTCTACCTCGCTGGTGAAGGGCGAGCGCGTCTCCCGAATAACAGCCGGGTTCCCGCCGGGCAGCGTGATTACGACGCTCCGAACGTTCGTACATTACGTCGTGACGGAGCACGGAATCGCGAAGCTCATCGGCAAGTCGATCCGCGAGCGCGCGCGCGAGCTCATCGCCGTCGCGCACCCGGACTTCCGCTCGGAGCTCGCTTCGGAAGCGAACCGCATGTTCGGATGAACGATACCGCGCGCGACGATCATCTGTAACGAATTCGCCGTCAAAGCTCACTGCGGTCTGCCGGTGTACACTCCCGAGAATCCCGGCGGCCGCCAGCCCTTGTTCGCACAAGCAACGCACACTGAGTAGAAGCGGAGTTGGCTGTCGTTGCGGCAGGTCAAACTCACCATCGATTCGGTCGAAACGGGGTTCTCGCATGCACCGCAGATAGCTTGTAGTGGCTTGCTCTCTTTGGCCTTCTCACTAGGCATCGGGGGGATCCAGCACCTTCACTTCTCCCGTGACCGAACGGGCGAGGGAATCGGAATCAGAGCGGAAAGACCTGGCGCGCGTTGGCGCCAAGCACCTTGATACGGCGCGCATCGCTGAGACCCTCGACGCTCTTCCTGATCAGCCGCGGCGCTTCGAGCGTCGAGTCCACGTGCGGGAAGTCCGAGCCCCACAGCACGCGATCTTCGCCCATCAGCTCCATCACCGATCCGATCGTGCGCTCTTCGGGTTCCGCGACAACCCAGATGTTGCGCCGGAAATAGTCACTCGGCTTGAGCTTGAGCGGAAACGTCCAGCCGAGATGTTCATACTTTTCATCCATGCGATCCATTATGTACGGCGCCCAGCCCGCGCCCGCCTCGACGCACAACACCTTGAGGCGCGGAAAACGATCGAACAGTCCGTCCGCGATCATTGTCATCATTGCCGGCACAATCTGGGCGAAGCCGCCAAGCGCGAACCCGTACACCATGCGAAACTCGCCGGGCTGGTAGAAGTTGCCGAGCAGGCCGGGCGCGCGGTTGAACCGGACGATCACGTGCAGGCACACCGGCAGTCCGGCTTCTTCACACTCGCGCCATATCGGATCGAAGTCGGAGTGCGAGAAGCGCTTGCCGTTGATCGGCTCGGGCGGCACAAATACGCCCTTGAAGCCCAACTTGATGCATCTGCGCAGTTCCGCGAGCGCCGACGCCGAATCCTGAAGCGCGAGATGCGCGATCGGAATCATCCGCCGGCGGTCGTGGCTCGCGAAATCATTGACCCAGTTGTTGTATGCGCGCGCGTAGGCCGCCGCGAGTGCGTTGTCCGCGACGTCCCACAGTATGCCCACCGTCGGAAACAGCACGCCCGCGTCGACACCCCATTCGTCGAGCATTCGAATGCGCGCTTCGGGTTGGTAACTCGCCGGCGGGCAGCCCTCGAGGTAGCTGACCTGGCCCGGCACGAATAGCTTTTGCCGCTCGATGTTCGCGCCGCCCAACCCCGCGAGCATGCCCTTCAAGAGCGGCTGGTTGTCGATCATCAGGACTTCCATCCCGTCGCCGGGATCCTTGACGATCCTAATCGCGCGTTCGCGGAATTGAGGCTCCAGATAGCGCTCCCAAAGGTCGGGAGGCTCCATCACGTGAGAATCGCAATCGACAACGAGACTTTCGGCGGCGCTCATTGGTTTATGATTGCACGCCGCGCTGATCGTTTGAAGCTTACGGCAAGTTCTATCCGCGCCTCTGCTCGAAGAACGTTCGCAGCAACTCCGCGCACTCTCCCTCCATCAGCCCGCCTTCCACCTCAAACCGGTGATTGAGCCGTCCGTCGCGGCCGATGTCGTAGACCGACCCCAACGCGCCTGCCTTCTCGTCGCGCGCGCCGTATTTGACCACCGCCACCCGCGCGAGCAACGCGGCGCCGACGCACATCACGCACGGCTCCAGCGTCACATACAAAGCCGCGTCTTCGAGCCGGTAGCTCTTGCGCCGCCTCGCGGCTTCTCGCAGCGCAAGCACTTCCGCGTGCGCGCTGGGGTCGTGCAACGAGATCGGTCGGTTGTGCGCCGCACTGAGTACTTTACCCTTCGCAACCACCACTGCGCCGACCGGCACTTCGCCGCGCACCGCGCCTTGGCGCGCCTCGGCAAGCGCGAACGCCATAAACTTCAGGTCATCGCCAAATGACATCGCCCCCCCCTTTATGATCCCCATATTGTAGATTGACTTGAGACAGGCATGCCACCAAGATCGAATGGTTGGGGGTGACGCAGATGAGAAAGCGAGCGCTAGCGGTGGCGATGCTGCTCGTCGCGTACGCGACGACGGCGGCGTACGCCGGCACGATGGTGAACACCGGTCCGGTCACTAATGACCCGGCGCACAAGGCCGACCTGAAGGAGCGCTACGATCATCCCATCGCGCAGGTCGCCGCTAATGACACCGTCAAAATTGACATCAAGGCCGACGCGGTTATGCGATCGTGCTGCATGCCGCCGAACTTGCTCATCTCAGGCAACGTGACCAACGTCGGCGGTCAACCGATAGATTACGCCCTCCTCACCTTCTCGTTCCGCGACAAGGACGGCAAGGTGGTCTATGCCGAGAGCATCTACAACGAGAAGGCGGCGAGCCTTGCCAACGACGCCGAGGTGCAGGTTATCTTGAACGAGAAGCCGCACTTCGAGCCTCTCCGCCCGGGCGCGAGCGACACGTTCTCATACGGCGTCCCGCTGACCATAGTGCCCAAGTATGAGAGCGTAAAGCTGGAGATCACCCAGACCAAGGCCACGCCGGAGCAGCTTGCGGCGATCGCTAGCGTGAATGTCTCGGATCGGCGCGATTGAGCCCCGGGAACTCAAGCGCCGGATCGACCGCGGCGATGACATTCTGATCCTCGACGTGCGAGAGCCGGACGAGATCGCGATCGCGCGGTTTCCCGGCGCGCTCAACCTTCCGATGGGCGAGGTGCCGTCGCGGATTGCCGAACTTGATCCGGACCGTGAAACCATCGTGGTCTGCCATCATGGAATTCGGAGCGCGCAAGCCGCGATGTACCTCGCCTCAAACGGTTTCGAGCGTGTCAGCAATCTGATCGGTGGTATCGACGAGTGGTCCGCCGCGGCCGATCCATCGACACCGCGCTATTGATCGGGAACACTCGCGAAGCTTCGACGCGCCAATGACATGACGTATCTCGCGGCGGCCATACAGATGAGCGCGGGACGCGACAAGGCGGCCAACCTTGCGTGCGCCGAGCGGCTCATTCGGCTCGCCGCCGCGCGCGGCGCCGCCCTTATCGCGCTGCCGGAAACGTTCAATTGGCGCGGCGGCGCCGAGGAAGAGCCGGCCGCTGCCGAGCCGCTCGACGGACCGAGTCTTAGCCTGATATCGCAGCTCGCGCGCGAGCTGGACGTTCACGTGCTCGCGGGTTCGATCACCGAGCGTGCCCAGAACCAACGCAAGACCTACAACACTTCAGCACTCGTCGGCCCCAACGGTGTGGTACTCGCGGTCTATCGAAAAATTCATCTGTTTGACATCGACTTGCCCGGGCGCGTTCGCGTGCAGGAATCGGCGCGCAAAATCGCAGGCGCCGAGGTCGTGTCGGCCAACACACCACTCGGCGCGATCGGACTCACGATTTGCTACGACGTGCGATTTCCTGAGCTTTACCGAAGGCTCACCTTCGCGGGAGCGAAGATCATCGCCGTGCCGAGCGCGTTCACTTTCCCGACCGGCGAGGCACACTGGGAGACACTCATTCGCGCCCGTGCGATCGAGAACCAGGTTTACGTAATCGCGCCCGCGCAATTCGGTTCCAACGTTCACGGCTTCAGCGATTACGGCAACACGATGATCGTGGACCCGTGGGGACGGGTGCTTGCGCGCGCCGCCGATCAGGAAGGTGTCGTGATGGCGCCGCTCGATCTCGATTACCTCGAAAAGGTGCGCCGTGAGCTGCCCGCGTTGGGCCACGCCCGATTAAGAGAGGACCGTTAGTTTCTTACGGCCGGCTCAACCAGCGGACTTGACCCGCACTGCGCGCGAGGCCGCCTTACGAAGACGATCGAACTCTGATGGCCGCTCCTTTCACGATTAGTTTGGTGGCGTGCACTTGCGGTGAATCGGCGGGTCGCCGCTTTCGGCGCAATCGTAGTCGCGATCGCGGCTGCGCACGTCGGTCATATCGCAACGAAACAGCCCGAGGCTCGCGCCGCTCATTGACGCGGTCGCACTCGTCGTCATGTAATGGAGCAGGCTGGCGATGCCGGGATCGTCAGGGCGCTGGCGCAACGAGATGCCGAGGTTCGTGATGAACTCCAAGTACAAATTACGGGTAGCGAGAGCAGCCGCGGCGCTGTGCGTAGTCGCGACGCTCTTCAGCGCGCAAACCTCGTCGGCGCACGATATGGCCGCGATGAGCATGGGCGAAGCCTCTCACGACGGCTCGATGCACGCCGCAATGGCGCCTCACATGCGGATGACGGAGCTTCGCACGGCGCAGCCCGGCGACGAAGCTCGCGCGCATCGGATCGTGGCCGCGCTGCGCGAGTCGCTCGCGCCCTACCGCGACTATCAGGTGGCTCTCGCCGAGGGACGCTATGTATTCCTGGAGCAGCTTCCGCAGGATGAGTACCACTTCGTCAGTCAGACCGACACGTTGCGCGAGTACCAGGGGCGTCCGGATCCTTCGCGGCCAGGCTCATTGCTCTATGTGAAGGACAAGCAGGGGGGTTATCGGCTGGTCGGCGCGATGTACAGCGCGTCGGCGCAGGCAAGTTCCGCGCAACTCGACGCGATCGTTCCGTTGAGCGTCGCGCAGTGGCATGCGCACACCGACATCTGCCTGCCAACCGGCATAACTCTCGGCCACCTTCTAAGGGGCGAGATCGGCCAAGACCGCGCCGGCCTGCCGGGTCTGCTGCCGGTCTCCGCAAATCCGTCGCTCGCGGCCTACAATCGCCGCTTCGGTATCTTTGCGGACGGGCGCTTCGGCTTCACGGGAAAAATCAAGGACGCGCAGACGTGTGAGGCGGCTGGCGGCGACTTCATTGCCCAGGCATGGGGTTGGATGGTTCACGTCTATCCGTTCGCGGGCGATGATCTGAAGGTTGCGTTCGGCCACAAGGTTCCGGCCGAGACCGCATCGAAGGATTGAGTATCGGACATCGTGGCATTGAATCCTTGACGCGCTTTCTTAGGCAGGGTAAGCAGGCTTCGCGCGCGAGGATGCAAGCAAATGCCTGATGGACCGCTGGTTGGTTTCCGTATTCTCGATCTGACGGCTGTCGTATCCGGGCCGTTCTGCACGATGCTGCTCGGCGACCTCGGCGCCGATGTCGTCAAGATCGAACCGCCCGAGGGCGATTCGATGCGGCGCATCGGACGGCCGGAGGTCAACGGCGTCACCGCGGCGTTTCTCAATTTCAACCGCAACAAGCGAAGTATCGTCGTCGACATCAAGAAGGAGCAGGGGCGCGACCTGGTGCGCCGGCTGGCGGTCAAGGCTGACGCGCTGGTCGAGAACAACCGTCCCGGCGTCGCGGACCGGCTCGGCATCGGCTACGCCGATATCCGCCGCTACAACCCCAAAATCGTCTATTGCTCGATTTGCGGCTTCGGACCCAAGGGGCGCCTCGCCAACCATCCCGCGTACGATCCGGTTATCCAGGGATATTCCGGGATGGCGTTTCTTCAGGCGGGCAAGACCGCGCAGCCGACCGCGGTGCGCATGGCAATTGCCGACAAAGTGAGCGGCATGACTGCGGCGCTCAGTATCGTAAGCGCGCTGCACGCCGCACGCTCACGCGGAGTTGGACAGTACATCCGAATTCCGATGCTCGAGGCGATGATGGCGTTCGCTGCCAACGACACCATCTACGGCTACACATTCCTGCCGGAGGAGAAGTACAAACACCTCGCCCCGCGCAACACATCACTCGATCCTTTCAAGACCAGGGACGGCTGGCTGACGATCGCGCCGTTCACCGACGCGCAGTACGAGCGGCTGTGCAATGGCGTCGGACATCCCCAGTGGTGGACTGAAGTGCCGGATCGATTGGAGCGGCTGCGCGGCATCATGCGCGGCCTTGCCAAGCTGTTTCAGGAGCGGACGACCGCCGAATGGCTTCCGATGCTGGAGGAGGCCGACGTTCCGTGCGGACCGGTTCACAGCTACGACACGCTATTCACCGATCCCGAAATTGTCGCGAATGAGAGCTTTACCGTTTACGACTACCCCGGCGTCGGTCCGGTCCGGACCGTGAATCCGGGCGCGCGTTTCACCGAGACGCCGATGAAGATGTGGCGCCAGCCCCCGCGGCTCGGCGAGCACACCGATGAGATTCTGCGGGAGGCGGGAGTCGAGCGCGCGCAAGTCGAAGAATTGCGCAGCGAGAAAGTGATCAACTGACGCGCGGAACTCCCGCGCAGGCCCCGCTCAAGCGAGACGCCGCGAGAAATCGCGGACCGCTCAACTTCCGGAACCGATTGGATATGCGCCCACGCCTTCGCGGAACGGCTGCGTGAGCATCCGTCCGAGCGTCGATTCGCGTGGCTCGCGGAACTGAGTGATCCCGATCGTCATTCCAAGCTGGCCGGCCCCAGGCTCCGCACGATAGGTGCCGAACCAGCGATCCCACCACGGAAGGTTGAAACCGAAATTGCTGTTGGTCTCCCGCACCACAATCGAGTGATGCACCCGGTGCATGTCGGGAGTGACAACTATCAAACGCAGCACGCGATCGACGCCGACGCGCATCGCGACATTGCTGTGGTTGAACATCGAGGTCGCGTTGAGCAGCACTTCGAAGATAAGCACCGCGCTCGCCGGCGTCCCAAGCGCAGCGACCACACCCAGCTTGATCACCATCGAAAGCACAATCTCGAATGGATGGAACCGCGCGCCGGAGGTGACGTCGAGGTCGATGTCCGCATGATGCATCCGGTGTACGCGCCACAGCACCGGGACCGCGTGGAACATCACGTGCTGGAGATAGATCACCAGGTCGAGCAGGATCACTCCGGTTGCGACCGCGAACACACACGGCAGCGCCACATGGTTGAGCAGCCCGAAGTGATGGCGCTCGGCGGCGACCGCCATCGCGACTGCGCCTCCGGGTACCAGTATGCGCACCACGACGCTGTTCAGGATCGTGACGCCGATGTTGGCGGGCCAGCGTGCCGCGCGGCCGACCGAACGCTCGCGCCGCGGCCCAGCCACCTCCCAAAGCGCCATCGCAATAAACACTCCAGCGAAAACAAGAAGCCGGATGCTGAGCTCGCTCGGCAGCTGGTTGGAGAGAAAGAACGTCACGACGCGCTTCCGTCGCGCGAGCGCGCCGCGCCGCGATGTTCACCAAGGGCCGAACCGGCCCGCCGACTAGCTACTCAGGATTGGCATGAACCCATAGTTAGTCTCATTAGCTTAGCGCGCCGAGTCATTCAAACATTTCAGGCTCGCGCGTACTGAGAAATGCGAGGCCACGGTAAGTGTAGTGCAGTCCGGAGAGTGCCGTCACCGCGAGCGTGAGATAGAGCAGGCCCTCCCAAAAGATCGGCGCCAAGCTTCCCATCGTCATGAGCGCCGCGATTACACATGCGAGCTGCAGAAAAGTGCTCGCCTTGCCCAGGTAGCTCGGGCGAATCGGAATGCGCTCGCCGGTGAAGAACGAGAGCATCAGGTACCCCACCGCGATCACGACGTCGCGGATCAGGACGACGCTCAAGAGCCAGCCCGGAACATCGCCGCGAATGGTCAGCAGCACGAACGCGCTGACGAGCATCAGCTTGTCGGCAAACGGATCGAGAAACGCGCCCAGCTCGGTCTTGCTGTCGAACCATCGCGCATATGCGCCGTCGAGGCCGTCAGTTATCGCGGCGGCCGCGAACACATAGAGCGCAAGCCTGTATTCGTTGTTGTTCAGCAGAGTGAGAAAAACGGGAATCGAAAAGAGCCGCGCGAGCGAAAGCAGGTTGGGGACGCTGAGCAGGTCGCGCAGCGGGAGCGCCTTCGCGACGATCGGCGAAGGCTCGCGCGATGGCTGCGGCTGTGCACCCGACACCGCCGGCTACCTCGCACCGCTGACGGCGCCCGCAAGGTCCGCCTTTCGCAGCCGGCCGGCCACCGGCGCACTGACTCGCGCGCGCATTGAGACCCGGCCGTCGTGGTATTCCTCGCTCAGCACCTCTCCGTCGCGCCGCGCCATCGCGACCAGATCGCCGCGCTGAGCGTGCAACGTGACGGAAATCTCCTGCCGCGTGACTGCTACTTGCCGCGCGATGGCTTCGAGCAAACGGTCGAGTCCCTCGCCGGAAAGCGCGGAGATCGCGACCGTATCGAAGCCATCGGACGCGCGCGCAACCGCGCCCGGCAAATCAATCTTGTTCATCACCACGATTCGCGGCGTGGCGCCCGCGCCAATCTCGGCGAGCGTGCGATCAACGATCGTCATGCGCGCAGGCGCGAGCGGCGAACTGGAATCGACCACGTGCAGCAACACGCTCGCGGTGCGGACTTCCTCCAAGGTCGCCTTGAACGCCTCGACCAGCGCGTGTGGCAGGCGATGAATGAAGCCGACCGTATCGGCGAGCATCGCGGTGACGTTGCCGGGCAGTTTGAGCCGGCGAATCGTTGGATCAAGCGTCGAGAACGGACGATTGGCCGCCTCGACGCCTGCATCGGTGAGCGCGTTCATCAACGTGGACTTGCCGGAGTTCGTGTAGCCGACCAGCGCGACGGTCGGGTACGGCACCTGGAGCCGTCGCGCGCGCTGGATGCCGCGCGTGCGCTGTACATCGCGAAGCCGCGCGCGCAGCCGCATAAGCCGTTCGCGGATCTTGCGGCGGTCCACTTCCAGCTGTGTCTCGCCGGGTCCGCGCGTGCCGGCCATGCCCGCGCCCGAACCGCCGCCGCGTACGCGCGATAGATGGGTCCACTGGCGGGTGAGGCGCGGCTGCAGGTAGGTAAGCTGCGCAATTTCGACTTCGAGCTTGCCAGCAACGCTGCGCGCGCGTTGCGCGAATATGTCGAGGATGAGCTGGCTACGGTCGATGACGCGAAGCTTCAGCTCACTCTCCAGGTTGCGCGCCTGCGCCGCAGTCAGCGAGTCGTCGAATATGGCGAGTGCCGCGCCGCGCGCGACGGCAAGCTCGCGCACCTCGGCGACCTTGCCGCGCCCGATGAACGTCCGCGGATCGGCCGCCTTGAGCCGTTGAGTAACCGCGCCGACCGGCTCTACGCCCGCGCTCTGTGCGAGCGCGTGGAGTTCCGCCATCGACTCATCGGCGTCGATCACCTCGCGCGCGCCGAGTTCGATTCCGACCAGTACCGCGCGCTCGATGCGCTCTCTGGTTATGTCATGCAGTTTTTTCAGAAACGGACCTCGCATCGAGCGATCGTGACACGTTACCAAGAACGGCCGGCTGCGCGAATCGCGGCACGTCGTACGCACCGCCAGCGGCGCTAACCGGTCTGGGAAACGGTGTTGAACGGGCCCGAAAACGGCTGGAAATGCGCCAAAAGTGGCTCCGAAAGTGGCTTACCATGCATGGCCTGCGCGGCGCAAAACGGCCTGAGAAGCCAATATTTTCAAGGACTTGCGCCGATTCAGCGTGGAGTTCGTTCCGCAAAAAAGTTATTTGGACGCGCCAAGCCCTGATTTCGTGGCGACGCCTGTGAGCGCGATTGGTCGAGCGGGAACGGAGCTGTGTGTGGTCGGCTGCACTGGCAGCACAAGTTTATCAGATCAGCGCGGGCGCGCGTAGGACGCAGGGGTGCATGCACGATTGGCGGAGTTCGACGGAGGCGGAGGAAAGAAGCTGCTCAACCTCCGCGCGTCGGTCGCCGCCTCGAAGGCCGCCGAGTCGAGTCGGTTACTTCGGATGGCTACGGATCGTGAGCAGCTCGTAGGTGTCGCCCTCGATGCGGAAGTAGAAACGCCAGGAGCCCGTCACCCTCGCCTGCCAGATGTCGCGCGCCTCGAGGTACTTCTTGGCCCTGAGCGACGGGTGGCGCAGGTCTCGGAGAAGAAATAGAAGCTGTTTGTCGAAGGCCTGCCGGATCGGCTTCGGAGCAGCATCAACCTCGCGGACAAACCTAGCGCTGTAGGTTACGCGCATTCGCCGCCCCGCGGGAACGGCGCCTCGCACTCCTCCCGGTCTCGCTCTGCCGGCCTACTTCCTCGCCGCTCGGCTTGCGCTCGCGCTCCATCGCCCGGTGCAAAGCTCGGACGGCCTCCTTGGCGCCATCATAGGGCCCGTATAGGCGGCCGGCCTTGATGTCCTCAAGCGCCTCTTCCAGAGCGCGCTCCAGCTCGCGATCCACCAGCACCTTGGGACGCAACACGATGCCTTGTCGGGTAAGGGTGGCTTCGACGTAGTCGCCGATCCGCAGTCGAGCCGCCTGGCGGATTTGCTTGGGTATAACGATCTGAAATTTGGGTCCGATTCTGGTTGCGGTTGCCATGGTAGCGAGTCTAACTGTAGGAAAGTAGGAACTTCGGGTCAAGCCCCGCCGTGTGCCGCTGCGCCGCGGCGTCAACGGGCGTGTGGCGCTACCTGAGTTCGACTGCGCCGGGGGCGAGCACCTGTTCGATTTCGGCGCGGAACTCGTCGGTCGGCGCGACCCGAACGCGTAAGCAGATTCTCAAGATGGCGGACCAGGTCCGCATCTCCTCTGCGGCGCACCTCACACTCCCAGATGCGCGTGACATTCCAGCCACGATTCCGAAGCTGGCGCGAGACGCGCCGATCGCGCAGACGGTTTCCAGCAATCTTATCGCGCCAGTATGTCCTGTTTCCCTGCGGCACCCTTCCCTTTAGGCATCGATGTCCATGCCAAAAGCAACCGTGGACCATAATCACGGTGCGCAACTTCGGCAGCGTCACGTCCGGCTTGCCAGGGAGTGTCCGCACGTGTATTCGGAAACGGTATCCTGCAAGATGCAGAGCCCGCCGAACCCTCACCTCAGGCGACGTGTTCTCAGAGCGGATCGCAGCCATCATGCGGCTGCGAGTCTGAACATCGACAGTATCGGCCACAGCAAGTGATCAGGAGCTGAGCGCCAAGAAACTACGCCTTGTATTTGTTGCGCAGCCAGTCGAGCGCAGCCTTCTGGTCATCAATCGTTGCCCGGCGAAGCTGCTTCAGCAATTCGATCCTGCTTGGTTTGGGCAGCGAGGTGTTCTGCAGTCCTTCATTGCAATTCGCACATTCCGCACGGAGATTGCCCAGCGTCTCCCTGCCGCCCTTTGACTTGTCGATGATGTGCCCGATGGTCAGACGGATGGTTCGGGCGACGTGATAAGGGTCCGGATCTCCAGCAGCTGCGCCACACATCTGGCACGTGAAGCCATTGCGCTCAAGAACGCGCGCCCGCAGTTCCTTTGACAGGACACGCGCGAAGGCGGGGCGCCGCTTGTTTGTCAGAATGAAGTACTGGCCCGGCTTCAGGTCGGCGCGATCCTTATGAGTTAGGATTTGGTATCCTTGCTCGTCCCGTAGTTCACGAACTCGCCGTGCCCATTCTGAAGCCCCGCCGCTCGCATCACGCAGTTCGCGCCCCTCGATTATCCTTCCAATATTCTTCAGCAGAAAATCGCGAATCCTTGCCTTCGAACCTCGCTGCTCATCCATACCCACAGATCACGCACCGAGCCGCAACTGGTGCTGGACGGTGCTCCGCCTCCTTTCAGACAGGATGTGGCGCAGGGATATCCCGACTACACGCGCCACGGGAGGCGGAAACGCATTCCCGACCTGCTTGTAGGCGGCGGTCTTTCGGCCGGCAAATTGCCAGTTGTCCGGAAATCCTTGCAGCCTCGCCGCCATTCGCACGGTCAGGCGCGGCACTCCATCAATCGGGTACTCTGGCCCGGGGGGTTCGTCTGCGATGGAGAGTCCATTCACTCCCAGCGCCGCCCAATCTCTGCGCGCGCGCGTAGGCCCTAGATCAGGCCCCCCGTGTTTCTTTGAGCCGCCGACAATCGTAGGTGCGATTGATTTGGCCCTTGCAGCCCAAGCGGGTGCGCCGGTCCAACCGCTGGCTGCAATCAGGTCTAAGAGCGCCTCGCCCACGGTTGGCGGCTTGCCAAGCGGTTGAGGCCATCTGAACCGCAGTATCGAACGATTTCGCACGCCAACAATGACAAATCTGCGGCGCAGTTGAGGGACGCCAAAGTCACATGCGTTGAGCACACGCCAGTCAAGCTGGTAGCCCAGGGCGACTAATCTATTGAGGAGGCGTTTTCGGTAGCTAGCAAAACGAGGGGACGCGAGTCCCGGTACATTCTCGAGCAATACCGCGCGCGGGCGCGACTCCTCGATGAGCCTGAGGGCTTCCGGAAATAGGTCACGGTCGTCGTTGCGACCTAGCTGTTTTCCCGCAATCGAGAACGGCGGACATGGAACACCCCCCGCCAGAAGATCGATTCCTCTGAACTTCGTGCCGTCGACACACCGAAGGTCAGATTCAATCACTCGCCAACTTGGGCGATTCAGCCGCAGCGTGGCGCAAACAACGGCGTCGATGTCGATCGCGGCCACGCACTTGAATCCCGCGGTTTCCAAACCGAGCGCTTGGCCGCCGGCACCAGCGCAGATTTCCAAGACGGTGAGTGCCACTGACCCTTCGTAGCTTAGTGCTTACTCCAGTTTCAAACAGCGGGTGGCTTCAACATTCGCGGCGCCGCGGCGTCAACCGGCGCTCGGTGGCGCTAGCGGAGCTCCAGTGCGCCGGGGGAGAGCAGTTGTTCGACTTCGGCGCGGAACTCGTCGGTCGGCGCGACCCGGTAGTTGTCGCCAAAGAGCAGCACCGCCTCGCGCCCACCATCGAGCGCAAGGTGAAGATACACGAGCGAGCGGCCCGAGTGCTGCGCGAGCACGCTGCGCAGGCGCTCAACGGTATCGTCGGCGAGCGAACCCATCGCAGCGCGAATCCGCACCTCGCGCACCGAGGCCGCAAGCGCGGCGCCGAGCGGCCGGACTTCATCGACGATAATCTGCGCGCGCTCATCGTCCACGTCGAGCTTGCCGCGCAGCGCGACCGGCTCGGTCTGATGAATCAGGCGCTCGAACTTTTGATACGTCTCGGGCCATGCGATCGCCTCGACGGTGCCTTCACGGTCCTCAAATGAAAACGTCGCGTATCGCCTGCCCGACTTGCTATTCTTCAGCTTGACCTGGTGAATGACGCCGGCGATCTGAACCTGGCTGCCGTCTGCCTGCGATGACAAGTCGGCGGTCGCCAGCGCACCCATGCGCGCGACCTCGTGTTCGAACTTGTCGAGCGGATGCGCGGTGATGTAGAAGCCGAGCGCCTCGCGCTCGTAGGCGAGCTTCTCCTGCTGGCCCCATTCAGGAACCGCTTCGCCGCGCTGCGGTAACGCCGCGACGGCGAGAGTCGCTCCGAACAGCCCCATCTGGTTCTTCCCGGCGTCGGACTGCATGCGCTGGGCGAGCTTGAGCGCATCGTCCACCTGCGCCATCGACGCTGCGCGCGCGGCGCCGGTTGAGTCGAACGCGCCGCATTTGATGAGCGCCTCGAGCACGCGGCGGTTGACCCACTGCCCGGTGAGGCGCTGGCACAGCTCCGCGAGAGACTCAAATGCGCCGCCCGGTTCGCGCGCCGCAATGATCGCTTCGGCGGTTTTCGAACCGACGCCACGAATCGCGCCGAGGCCAAATCGAATGGCGCCGTCGATGACCGTGAACTTCACGCGGCTCTGGTTGACGTCGGGCGGCAGAATCCGAATTCCCATCTCGCGGCATGCGTTGATGTTCTTGTAGGTCTTCGCGTTGTCGTCCATGTCGAGCGACATGAGCGCCGCCATGAACTCGTGCGGATGGTGCGCTTTCAAGTACGCGGTGGTGTAGGTGGTGAGCGCATAGGCGGCCGCATGCGATCGGTTGAATCCATACGACGCGAACGTTTCGATCTTTTCGAAGATCGAATTGGCCAGCCCCGATGCGACGCCGTTGCGCCGGGCCCCCTCGATAAACCGCTCGCGCTCGCGCTCCATCTGCGCCTTGTTCTTCTTGCCCATCGCGGCGCGCAACATGTCGGCGTCCTGAAGTGAGTAGCCCGCGAGCGCCTGCGCCACCTGCATCACCTGCTCCTGATACAGGATGATCCCGTACGTATCGCGCAGAACCGGCTCCAGAAGCTCGTGATCGTACTCGACCCGCTCGCGTCCGTGTTTGCGGCGGATGTAGGGATCGACCATCCCGGAGTCCAGCGTGCCCGGGCGAAACAGCGAGATCGCCGCGATGACGTCTTCAAAACTCGACGGCTTGAGTTCGGTGATGAAGCGGCGCATCCCCGAGCCTTCCATCTGGAACACGCCCACTGTGTCTCCGCGCGAGAGCAGGCGAAAGGTGCCGGCATCGTCGAGACGCAGGCGCGAAAGCTCGGGCGGCTCTTTGCCGCCGGCGCGAATCAGTTCGAGCGTGTCGTGGATGAGGGTGAGATTTTTCAGCGCGAGAAAGTCGAACTTGATGAGGCCGATTTCCTCGATGCCCTTCATCGCATACTGAGTTACGGCGAGGCCCGCGTCGCTGTTTTCCTTGTCAACATAAAGCGGCACGAGATCGGCCAGCGGCTCATCCGAGATGACAACGCCCGCGGGATGGCGCGACGCGTGGCGCAGGAGACCCTCGAGCTTGAACGCGTAGTTGAACAGGTCGGGATGATTCTGGCGCTCGGCGGCGAGCCGCGGCTCCATCCGGAGCGCGTCCTCGAGCGGAAAATCGCGGCCCTGTTTTGGCGCGGGATAGAGCTTCACGATCTTGTCGGTCTCCGCGAACGAAAGGCCGAGCACGCGCCCGACATCGCGGATCGCCTGCTTTCCTTTGAGGGTGCCGAACGTGATGATCTGCGCGACACGTTCCGCGCCGTACTTCTGGCGCACGTAGTCGAGCATCTCGTCGCGGCGCTCCCAACAAAAGTCCATGTCGATATCCGGCATCGACTTGCGTCCCGGGTTGAGCCAGCGCTCGAACAGCAACCGGTGCTCGACGGGATCGACTTCGGTGATTCGCAGCGAGTACGACACCAGGCTTCCGACCACCGAACCGCGGCCGGGTCCGACCGGGATGCCCTTTTGCCGCGCGTAGTCCATGAAGTCCGCGACGATCAGCATGTAGCCCGCGAAACCCATCTCCCGGATGACGGGCAGCTCGCGTTCGAGACGATCTTGGTACGCCGTGGGGTCAAGCGCGCCGCCGCGCGCCTCAATCTCTTTGAGTCGTTCGGCGAGTCCTTCGCGAGCGCGCCGTTCCAGTTCGGCGTCGAGATCAATCTCGCGATCACTCTTGTACAGCGGGAAGTGAAACTTGCCGAATTCAAACTCGAAATCGACGCGCCGCGCGATCTCCATCGTGTTGCGGAACTCCTCGGAGCCGGCTCCGAAAGCCTGCGCCATCTCCGCGGGCGTCTTCACGTAGAGTTCGTCGGTGTCGAACCGCCAGCGCGATTCATCCGCGAGCGTCTTACCGGTCTGAATGCACAGCAATACTTCGTGCGCGCGCGCGTCGTCGCGATGCAGGTAGTGGCAGTCGTTGGTCGCGACCAGCGGGAGTCCGACCTTGCGGCCGATTTCTCGCAAGGGATCGTTGAGCGCGGCGTGCAGCTTGTTGTCCTGAAGCTCGAGATAGAAGTTGCCGGGGGAAATTCGCGCGTAACTCTCCGCAGCCTCGGTCGCCTTGTCGATGCGTCCCTGGCGAAGCCATCGGGCGACCTCGCCCGAGAGGCACCCCGAGAGCACGATCAGTCCGTCGGAAAGTTCGGCGAGGATTTCCTTGTCGATGCGAGGCTTGTAGTAGAGGCCCTCCTGGTATGCCGACGTCAGCAGGCGGCAGAGGTTGCGATAACCCTGGCGATTTTTCGCGAGCAGGATGAGATGGTAGTTGCCGCCGCCGTCGAAGTCGTCGGTGCGCGGCGCCTGCGAGCGGTCGGTGCGCTTGCCCGGCGCAAGATACGCCTCGCAACCGATTATCGGCTTGACGCCGAGTGCCTTGGCCTTCTGAAAGAACTCGACCGCGCCGAACATGTTGCCGTGATCGGTGATCGCCATCGCGCCGATGCCCGTCGCGCGCGCATGTTCGAGCAGCGGACCGATTTTGTTGGCGCCGTCGAGCAGGCTGTACTGCGTGTGAACGTGCAGGTGAGCGAAACTCATCGAGGGCCGTACCTCCGCTTAAATCCGGCCTCCTTCATGGCCGTCGGCATGAAGTGCAGACCCCCAATCGATGCCCCCCGACGGGACGCGCCAAGTCGCAACGGTGATCGCTCTCGGCAGGCGACCCGCGGGCTCGTGATAGCGGAGCACATCGACCCGGTTGTAGGTGACAAGCAAGGATCGAAGAGAGTCTGCTGGTCCCTTGGGCGAGACTAGAAAGGAATGTCGCGGAAGCGCTATGCGCGAGTAACCTAGTGCCTGACTCAAGTCGCGGAGCGATACTCGTGTGAGCTTGCACTCGACGAAGGCCAAATGAGCGCGACGCGAATTTACCGCAACCCCGACGACGTCGACATGAATCTCCCACGAGACCCACTCCGGTGGCATGCGGCTGTGCAACCCGGAGTCCGAGAGGACCCGCGATAATGACTTCCGCGATCCGTCGAAGACACGCACTACCGCGCCCCGATGTCGCTCCTTCAAGAACTCCCTGAGCCAGCGCATCACCTCCGGATACATGTCGCTTTCGCGGCCGAAGCTCATGTCAACTTCACTTCTCGCGGTCTTCCACGAAATCGAGGGTCTTCTGCGCACCCGGCGGCGGCCTCCGTTTGCACCCTAGTTTCCTGCAGATTTGCCAATAGGCGTTGAAGTGCCTACCCACCAAACGCGCGTCTAACTTGTCCCCATTATCTTCTTCGGGATCGTCTGGCTTAAGTTCTTTAAGCAATCGCTGGCCTGGACACTCCTTGGCCTGAAACCCCGGCTCTTCCTTACGATTCCACTCGGCAAGTTCCTCCAAGATCTTCCGCTTGTGATCGAACGTGAATCCGATCGTCAGGTATTCCTCGGCGAAGATATTGAGCTGATGTTCGCGAAAATTACGCCCCAAGTTAGGGTGACCCCAAGTAATCAGTTGAACGGGCACCGCGAGGTGTTCTTGAAGAAGTGTGCAAAGCTCCACCGGCACGCTCCAGTTCGTGGGGTAGTTGAGAGTGTCAAGCCGGACGCGATGCCGACCAAAATAGTTGTTTGATTTTCTTACGTTTCCCCCAACATCACCGTAGCCCCTAACGAATTCTCGCTTCCAATCGGTGGGAACACTCGGATCTAGGAAGATTTTTGGTACACGAAAATGCGGAAAGCTAACGCTTCCTTCCGTGATCAATAGGAGGTTCCGCCAAGCGAGGCTGTTGCGATCGAAGGTGGCGACGAGATCGGCCCCCAAATCGCCCGACACCACTCGCACGTCGGTGCCCAGCAGCTCCGCCACGCGCTCACGTATCTCGCCAAGGCCTAGCCTTATTGAAGTCTTCTGATCGAACTTCGATCGGATCCCCTCTACTTCAAGACTTGTGTGGGCGAAGTGGACAAGCAGACGGCGCTGGGGCGACGCCTGAAGAGTGCCACGCGCGATGACGAGACCGACCAGGTACGCCACATCGGCGTCCATGTAGTCCGCTAGTGGCACGTTGGTTTCCTACCGGCCCGGCTTCCGGAAGATCAGAATGAACTCGTGCGCTTTGTTGACCCGAAATACCGAGGGGTAACCGAGCGGTCGCATGTTGTTGTACTCATGCCGGCGATCCCAAATGATCAGGTCATCGTAGATGAAGCCGATAGATCGCATCATCTCGGCGACATCACTATGGAATGGGTAGAATCGATCCTTTTTGCGAAGGTCCATTACGACGATGCAGCAATAAGCCCGCGATCGCATGGCGACGCGCACGTCAGCGAATATGTAACTTAGGACTTTGAGGAACGCGGGATAACTCCGAATCTTGCCAAGGTCTCGCTCGTCAGCCTCGTACTCGCGCTGCGCTTTGTAATCCGCACTCCGCTTCTGAAGGAGAATGTCCCAGTAGGGCGGAGAGGTGACCACGAGATCAACCGAACCGGGATCGACGAACTGCAAAAGATTGCGCGCATCTGCCAGATGAACTACGCCGGATCCGGCGTTCGACCGGAACAGCCCGGCGTTGGACAAACGACGCTGTGCTAGGTCGACGTACTTTTCTGAAATCTCAATTCCAATTCCTTTTTTCCCAAGCTCTTGAGCCGCCAATACCGTACTGCCAATACCTACGAATGGATCTAGGACGACGTTCCCGCTCGGTGGCAGGAAGACCTCTATCAAGCGTTTCGCAAGCCCGAGAGGAAAGATGGCCGGATGGTGGAGTGAGGTTTCTTCGGTACTCTTTCTGATGTCGCTCCAGATGGAAATCGAGTTCTTCGTCCAAGCCTTCCCATCGAGCAGGTTTGCGCGATTCTTGGCGGTGGGCCGAGCCGGCTTCGCACGCTCAGGTTTGCTGGTAGGAAATAGCTGCGTGTCCGATTCCGGTACGTTCATTCGCCGCAACATCCCCTCTTCATCTCCATCCCAGCGCTTTGGATATCAAATTTCTGACGCTCGCGCTGCGGCGATTGAGAAATCAGTCCACAGCGGCGCGCCCGGCGCGCCGCGCGCTTGCGGCGAGCGGGGCTCGCGGCCTCACTTGTT
>CAYSCX010000019.1:0-43858 GCA_964429575.1 uncultured Binatia bacterium (SeqCode)
TGGGACGCCGATACCATCAACGACCACCGCGACCGACGACGAAGAAATCAAGAACTTGGGGCCGAACCATTACTCGATAAGCCGCAATTTCATCAACGAGAGTTTTCTGAACCTCGCCGACCTCGCCGAAAGCATCCGCGCGACTCCCAACGTGGTCGGCGGCAAGGTCAACGGTTTCGCGCTCGCCGAAATCGAGTCCGGCTCCGTCTTCGGGGAAATCGGCCTCAAGAACGGCGACATCATCACGCAAGTTGACGGCCGCGCGCTCAACGACCCTTCCAGAGCGCTCGCCATGATTCCCATGCTCCACACGCGCCAGTCGGTGCAGCTCCAGGTTCTACGCGGCGGCAAGCCGGTCACCCTCAAGTTCGACATGCGCTGACGATGGAAGTCCGCGCGGCGCTTAGGAGCGAGCGCGACGAGGTGCTTGATCTTCTCGCGCTCTGGTTCGATAACCGCGATTTCTTCGCGCTCTACAACCAGAACGATCCGGTCTTTCGCGACGACCTGTGCTTGATCGCGCGCGACGGCCCCGAGCTCGTGTCCACCGTTCAAATCTTCGATCGTCCAATCAGCGTCACCGGCGCAACCATACCGATGGGCGGAATCGGCTCTGTCTTCACCCGCAAGGATTACCGCCACAAGCGGATCGCGTCGGCGCTGATGCGGCTTGCGGTCGAGACCCTCGAACGCGAAGGCTTCGATGTATCGATGCTCTTCACCGAGCGCCTCACCTTCTACAGTCAGTTCGGTTGGCGCGACGTCGCGCGCAAATTCACCATCCTGCCGCAGGCACAGGAGATTAGCGGCGGCGCCCCCATTGAGATCGCGACTTTCGTCGCCGAGCGCGACCTCCCTTGCGTCATCGCGATTCATCGCGCGTATAGCGGACGCTTCGATCTGACGGCCGTGCGCGATGAGGCCGCCTGGCGCGCAAATCTCATCTTCGCCGCCAATCAGGAACGCGACCCCGGCGAGCCTTCCATGGAATATTTCGTCGTCGCGCGGACCGCCGGGACCATCCTCGCCTATGCGCGCGCGGCGCTCTTCCGTGGCGTTCCGATGGTGATGGAGTACGGCTACCTGCCGGGTGGAAACGACGCGATGGTTGCGCTCGTCCGCCATCTCGGCGAGACGGCCGTGCGACGCCAGCCCTCACTGCCCGTGGCGGGCGACAAGCGACGCGGCGCGGCGCTCACCACCGGTGCGCCGGACGGCGCTACAAAGCCTCTGATCGCGCACACCGCACACGACCCGGACCTCGAGGCGCGCCTCGCAGCCGCCGGCTCGCCCGTCACTTACCATGAGGACCGCAACTTCATGTGGCGCGTCGTATCGCCTGAGCGCCTCGCGCGGCGTCTGGGCACCACCATCGACGCCGCATCAGCCCGCTTCTTCGAGATCGCCGCGAGCCCCCGCTCGCTCTTTTGGACCGCGGACCGTTTCTAGACGCCGCAGGTATTTTCCGCACGCTCATCGCGGCGTACTCTGATCGGCAGACACGATGTGGTGGTGGAGGTGGAGTGATGTTCGATTCCGCAATTGCGCGCTCGGTGCGATATCGCGCGGCAACTCATTGGCAGGTCGTCTTCGGATTCGCGATAGCGGTCGCGGTCGCACTGGGCGGAGCATCTGACGCGTTCGCCCGCCCCGCGCGGCACAGCACCAAGGCATCGGCTCCCGCCACCGAATCCGCGCGCTCGTATGAAGCGGCTGCCCTGCTCGAGCCGACCAGCGGCAAGTTCATCTTCGAAAAGAACGAGCACGAACCGTGGCCGACCGCGTCGCTGACCAAGATGATGGTCATGCTCATCGTCGCGGAAAAACTCAAGGACGGCAGCCTCAAGCTCACCGACCAGATCACCACCTCGCGCAATGCGTCCAAGATGGGCGGCTCGCAGGCCTACCTCAAAGAGGGCGAGACGTTCGCGCTGGAGGACATGATGAAAGCGTTGGTGGTGCATTCGGCCAACGACGCGTCAGCCGCGATCGCCGAGTACATCGCCGGTTCCACCGACGCCTTTGTGCGCCTGATGACCCGTCGCGCGCACGAACTCGGCATGAAGGATACGCACTACTACTCGGTCCACGGCCTGCCAGTTGCGCCCGGCGGCGAGCAGGATGTGTCGAGCGCGTACGATTGCGCGATTCTCGCGCGTGAGCTGATCAAATTTCCCGACATCATTCGATGGTCTGGCATCGATACCGCGCCGTTTCGCGGCGGCGAGTTCGAGTTGCGCAACACCAATCACCTCGTGCGCGAGTATCGCGGCTGCGACGGGCTCAAAACTGGCTTCCACGCCAAGGCCGGATTCAACGTTGTCGCGACCGCGAAGCGCAACGGGATGAGACTCATTGCCGTTGTGCTCGGCTCGCCCCGCAAGCGCCAGAACTTCAAGGAGGCCGCCGAGCTGATGTCGATCGGATTCGCCGACTACGAAATGAAACAAGTCGCACACAAGGGCGCCCAAGCTGCCGCGAGCGTGAAGGTCACCGGCGCCTCGATCGATTCTCTAGAGCCCCTCTATGGCGACGACATGGCCTTGTTCACGGCGCGCGACTCTGCGAAGAACTCGTACAAAGTCGAACTGAAGCTCCCGAATTCGGTCGCGGCGCCGCTGAAAGCCGGCGAGCAGATCGGCACCGCTGCGATCATGATGAACGGCAAGCGGGTTGCCTCGGCGCCGCTGGTCGCCGCCGCCGATGTCGCGTCGAAGCCGTCGTGGATGGAGCGATTGCTCGGGCGGCGGTAGTTCCACAGTAGCCGGGCGCAGCGCTTCAACTGCACGCGGGCTTTGCCCGCGCGCCATGATGATCGGACAATGAACCGATGTCATGGAAGCGGCTCGCAATCTGCGCGGGAATCGCGCTCGCGATCTTCCTGGTAATTGACCTCGGCCTGCACTTCGGCCAGATCCGCCACGACCATCTCGACTACGATATTTCGCGCGAGTTTCCCGAAACACGCCCGGTTCGTCCCGGCGAGGTGTTCGCCTCGACCCTCGCCGCGATTGTCGATCACGAGCTGCACACCGGTTTCGGCTGGCGCCCCAATGATTTTCCGCTGTGGGGGCCGTATGCCATGGCGGACAACAACGCGAGCCGTCAACTCGGAATCATCATGGCGGTGCGCGAAACCGCGCGAGTCTTCAAGGATCATCTCACCAAGGTCTCGAGCGATCAGTACGACGCCAATCTCATCGCCGCCGACACCAACCTCCGCAACGACGCGGAGCGGTGGATCCTTCCGACCCCGGAATCGCGCTACAACCTGGCGGCCGGGCATCTGCACAAATACGTCGCGGGACTTCGCGCGACGCCGCAGACCTCACGGGAGCTGAACGGACGCGCGGTCGAGCTGGTGCGATTGATTCAAACCTGGACGGACCTGCTCGGCGATGCGCACGCAAATCTGTACCGCACCAAGCGCGACGATGGCGCCCCCGTGCGCGCATGGAACGTGGACGACTATTTCTACCACGCGCAGGGCTACGCCCACGTGATCTTCCACATGACGCAGGCGGTCAAACGCGACTACGCGCAGCTGCTCAAGGAAGATCCGATTCTCTCGACGCTCGTCGATGACACCATCGACGCGCTTCGCAAGGCCGCCACTCTGAAGCCGGTCATGGTGATGGATGGCGCGTCGGACGGGCTGTTCGCCAATCACCGCCGCAACCTCGACGCGTACATCACCGAAGCGCGGCAGAAGATGTACTCGATCCGCGAGGAACTCCGGCGCTCGCCGATGTCCTGACCTCGCGCCTGCTACAAGCCTCTCCAAGCCCACGGCGGCATCAGCAGCGTTACGCCGCCTGGCGAGAACGCCGCAACCATCGCGGGCGCCCAGTGCCGCGGCAGGCCAACCGCGCGCGCAACCAGGCCGCCGCTCCACGACACCTCCACCGGAGAGAACGTGAGCCGCAACCCGAGAAATCGCGGCGCCGGCGGATACAGACACAGCTCATGACGCTCGCCGGGATCGATACCCGCGCGCTCGCGCGCAATCTCGACTGCCTTGTTAAGCCCGCCCATCTCATCGACCAGCCCGCGCGCCTTCGCCGAAGCGCCGCTCCACACCCTCCCCTTCGCAACCGCCTCCGCCCGCTCCGCATCCAGATTGCGCCCCGACGCGACCTTGGAAGTAAACGTCGCGTACACTTCTCCCATCACTTCGTTCACTTGCTGGAATTCGGCGGGCGTCATCGCCCGCGCGATCGACATCGCATCGGCAGCGTCCGCGGTCTTGGCGTATTCGAGCTTGACGCCAACGTTCTCCAGCAACCCGCCGAGGTTTATCTTCGCGTACACCACGCCGATCGATCCGGTAAGCGTCGTCGGTTCCGCCACGATCGCATCCGCGCCCATCGCAACGTAGTAGCCGCCCGATCCCGCCACGTCGCCCATCGAAACGATAACCGGCTTGCCGCGCCGCCGCGCTTCCAGCACCGCGCGCCACACCAGATCGGAACCCACCGCCGAACCGCCCGGTGAATTGACCCGGAACACGATCGCGCGGACCCGCTCGTCGCGCGCGGCACGCCTGATCGAGTCGGCGGTCGCGTCGCCGCTGATGAACTCGCCCGCCGGTGGTCCGTCGCCCGAAATGACCGGGCCCACGCCGAACACGAGCGCGATACGCGCGCGTCGGCCGCCGTCGCGCGCATATTCGACATGGCGCAGGTAGCGGCCGAGCCCGATGAAGCGGCGCTCCTTGTGCTCGGGATCGAGTTCCCCCTTCACATCTTCCAGGTAGCCTTCCCTGTCGATCAGGCGGGCCTCGCGCGCGCCTCGGACGCTCTGGAAGCCCGACCGAAGCAGTTCGCGCGCGCGATCGACCTCGATCACTCGTGAATTCGCAACCGCTGCCACGATGACGCTCTCCGTATCGGAGAGCACCGCGTCGAGACTCTCGCGCAGTTCGGCTGACATGGAGTCGCGGCTGAGCATCTCCGCCGCGCCCTTGTATTCTTTCCATTGAAGCGTCTGCGCCTGCACGTCGATGCGCTCGAGCGCGCGGCGCAGGAACGGCGCCCCGGCAGCCAGCCCGGTGAACGCCAGCAGCGTGTCGGGGTTCGCGACGATCTCGCCGGCGCCCGCCGCGACCAGGTACTCGCGAAGCCCCGCGCCGTCGTCGGCCAATACCGCCACCACTCGCTTGCCCGCGCGATGCACGCCGCGGAGCAGTTCATGCAGTTCCTGCGCGGTCGCATAGCCGGCTTCAAGCCGTGCGATTTCCACCAGCACGCCGCTCACGCGCGAGTCTTCGGCCGCGGCGGTCAGCGCCGCGCGAACCTCGAACAGCGTCGGTCCTCCCCCTCGGAGCAGCCGGCTGAGCGGCGAGCGCGGGACGTGCTCGCGCAGCTCGCCTGCCAGTCGCATCACCAGCACCGCGTCGCGAGGGATTCGCGCGGGCCGGATTATCAGCAACTCGTATGCGACGACCACCGCGGCCGCGCCGAGCGCGAGCAGTATGGCCGCCGCGCGGCTGTCTGCCGCCCATGCGATTCCGGCGAGCGAGCTGAGCAGGACCACGATTATCCCGAGACGAGCTTCGCGGTTTGGTGCGCGAAGCGAGGCGAACCTTATCTGCATGTTTCGGTGCTCGGCTTTTCGGACAGGCCCATCTAGACTAGCTTCTTTCGATGGTCCGGTCTGCGCTCTTCGTTCTGGCGCTCGCTGCGCTCGGCTCGCTCGTGTCTTGCTCGTCGCAAGAGCCCGCGCCGCCGCCGCCCGCTCCGCCTCCCGCGGCCCGCACCGCCGCACTCGACATCACCCCGGGCATTCGAGTGATCGCGAACGTCGAACTTCCACCCGGATTCGCGCCGATTCCCCAGCGACCCCCGCTGTGGCTCCTCGATGGCGTCGAGATCGGTATCGCCGGACTGATGGACGGTCATGCCGTCATGATTGGCATGAGCGGCAATGGATGGCGCAACACGCGAATCCTCTCTGCGGAGCACGGCCCCGCCGCGCCGGTCGTGGGCGAGATTCTGGACATCGCGCCGAGCCCCGACGGTATGGCGCTGGCCACCGCAGTTGCGGTCCCCAATGAGAATCGGCTCGAACTCGTCGTGCGCGACATAATCTCGGCGAATCCCGGCCACTCGGTCGCAAGCATCGATGGCAACTACCAGCTCGCATCGCTTGCGTGGCTGACTTCTTCCTCGCTTGCGTTGGCTCTGAGAGCCATGGAGGACCCCGCCACGCCCGCCCACGAGCGTGACCCCGGTTCGCTCCAGATCGTCGTCCTCAGCGGCGCAGCCACGGTCGCACCGCTCAAAGTCTCCTGTCCGATGTCAGAATTGAATTGGAACCCGCGCCGCACCATCGCGGTCGGCCAGGGCGACGCATTCGCACCGCCCGTGCTCATCGAACGCCGTGGCCCCGCTTGCCGCCGCCTGAATATCGAGGGACCGATTCGCGTACTCGCATGGGCCAGCGACGACTCCTCGTTCCTTTACGTCGAAGGCGCCGGCAAGACCCGCATCCCGGCGGTGTTTCGCTATGACCTCAAGCAGAACAGCTCATCGTTGATCGCGATGTCATCCGGGGCGGCGGCGTTTACCAGCGACAACACCGTGATCGCTTACGGCAATCGAAACCTGACTCTGCGCAAGGTGGAAGATCAGCCGGACGACTTGGTCGGCGCGGAAGTCGCATTGATGGATCTGATGCGCGGCCGTGTCGATATCAAGTCGCTCGGCTTCAGGACCGTCGCGCCGCTGCTCGCGCAAAGCACGATGACCTACTCGCTGCCCTCCGATCGCGCCGCGATTCAGACCTTTGGCGCTGACGTTGATGGTCCACCGCGGCGCATCGTCGTATTTTCCGTGCCGACCGGCAGGGCATTCCTGCTCGGCTATGGCGGCGTGGGCGGAGCCGCATCCATGAGTTGGTCGCCGAAGGGCAGTTGGCTGGCGATCGTGGACGCCACGCCAAACGCCGCGACGCTCACGATCCTCGAACCGGAACGTTAGCCCGTCTCTACCTTCCTGTCCGCCTCTCCGCGAACTTGGTCCTTGTGTGCGGATACATCTCCGTCTCCACCCTGTCGTTCGAATGCCCATTTCACTATTCTGAGCGCATCTCTCCGCGCAGGTTCCGTCCCAAATTAGTCACTTTGAGAGCATCCTTCGCGTGAGTGCGCGGCCCGAAAGGAGCTACAACCATGGAAACTCCCCAGGAATTCTACAAGGGCGATGGCCCCATGACGGCGTTGGGCGCGCAAGCATCGCAGTTAAGCGCGCTGCCAACAGACCTCAAATCGTTGTGCGACGTCGTGCAGGGGGTGCTGATTCATCGCGAGCTGGCGCCCTTTCTGTACGGACTCACGCTGTCCGACGAGCAGCAGTCCGACGCGCATATCCGTCCGATCGCAGAAATGCTGACGCGGATCCGCGCGATCGACGCGCAGCCCCTGACGGTCGCGCGCGAACCCATGCAGCGGATGGCCTGCGTCTGCCGTCATTTTTCGCTGATGCTGGGCGCAATCTTGCAGCAGCAGGGCGTTCCGGCGCGTGCGCGCTGCGGCTTCGGCGCATACTTCAACAAGGGCAAGTTCGAAGACCATTGGGTATGCGAGTACTGGAACGCCGTTGAGAAGCGCTGGATATTCGTCGATGCGCAACTCGACGCGCGCCAGCGCAAAGCCTTCCGCGTCGATTTCGATCCGCTCGACGTCCCGCGCGATCGCTTCATCATCGCTGGCGATGGGTGGCAGATGTGCCGCGCCGGTCGCGCTGACCCGGATAGCTTCGGGCTCTCCCCCGTTCCACACCTTCATGGATTGTGGTTCGTCGCCGGCAACGTGCTGCGCGATCTCGCGTCGCTGAATCGAATGGAATCCCTGCCGTGGGACGTCTGGGGATTGATGGCGATGAATGACGCCGGGCTCGACGACGAGAAAAAGGCGTTGCTCGACCGCGTAGCCGCCCTCACGCTCGCGGGCGACGACGCGTTCTCCGAGGTCCGCGCAATCTACCAGTCCGACGATCGCCTGCGCATGCCGAAGGTTGTCTTCAATGCGTTGCGCCAGGTGTCAGAAACAATCACGACCTCGCCCACTTAGTCATTCTGAGCGAAGTCTGCGAAGCGAAGAATCCCGGCGCAGCTCTTCTCTTAATCCCTCTCCCTGTGCTCACTGGGAGAGGGCCTGGGTGAGGGTCAATCTGCCTTCCTCTCCCGACTCCCGCCTCTGTCATTCAGAGCGCAATCTCCGTAGCGAAGAATCCCGATCTGTCTCCCTCTGCCTTCCGTCCTCCGGTTCCCCTTCCCTTTAGGGAAGGGGTCAGGGGTTAGGTCTCCCGCCCCGCCCCCCCACTTAGTCATCCTGAGCGCATCATTCGCGCGAAGAGCGCCTCGATCATCTGCTACGCGGTCGATGGATCGCAGTTCGCGAGTGTCCCGACCTGCCGGTACGAATGTTTTAGCGCAACAAGCCCAGATAGCTTTCAGTAGGGAGGCTCGGCGTCGAGACTCTCGAAGTACAAATCATCGGAGCGGCGGAAGTCCTCTGCAAGTTTCTCCGCGCAGAGTCTTTCACCGCTGTCTTGCAAGGCAGTAAGTGCGCTGCTTCGCCAAAGCTCCAGTTCCGTGGCGCGCCAATCGCGATTCGCGAGGTGGAGCAGGAAGAAGGCTAGCGCGATGAGCACGCACAACGACGCGAACTGCCTGACCACCAGCCTCACCCTGATGAGGCGAGGTCGCGTCGGCTCATCCGCGAACAGGCTCATGTCGGATAGTTCGGATCCCATGCCGATGACCAAGAGCCCTATACCCGGAAGCAAGAGAAGGAACGCATAATAGTAGGTGACGCTATCCGCAAACACGCTCAAGCGCGGTTTGATCAACCCGACGGCGTCATTTAGTCCGACCAAGAGGAAGACTAGAACCACATACCCGACGACATACTTTGGGAGTCGATCTGCTAGATTGCCGGTATTGGAGTTCAATTCACCGTTGCTCATGAATCACCTGCTAATCGCGAAAGAAGTTCATCACGATAGACGAATCATGTTCATGGCAGTTCGGATACGGCTCTGAACGGCCTGAATTGGCGAAATTTCGCGCGGCGGGGTGACTGGCGGAGTGGCGGTCATGATTTGCGACCGGTGTGAAGCACGAGGTCGCGCGAGAGACATAGCACGGCTGGCACGTTGCGAAGGAAAAGCAATCGCACCGCATCGATGTCATCGTCGCGCCGTAGACCGTGTCGCCGTCCTAAGACGCTCGCGGCGCTCGAAGGTCCATCGCATTCGCACTGAGGCGGCGAGCACGCCGTACGGATTCCCGTGACCGCATCGACCGAGCGGTTATGGCGAGAACTCTCCTCATGTCGACTTGAAAAAGTTGGATGAAGCTCTGGCGAACCCTGTTCGGCCGTCAGGGTCTCGACGCGAGATCGCGAAGGGCCGCCAGTCCCTCGCGGCGGAAACGCGTCATCAGCGGTACCGCGATATCGAGCGACCACGTCCCCGCCTTACCATCGACGCTAGCAACGAACGCTTCAATCCAGTCGGCGAAGCGTACAAGCGTTGGTAGTTGGAACTCGAAGATGTCTCCGACGACCTCGCCACGCTCATTTCGTGCCATGGAAGGAGGAGCGACGTCGTTGGGTGGAATCTCTTGCCCCACTCGAACGAAGCCGAGTTGTTTCTCCAACATTCCCCGCGGGAGCAAGTTCGCCTCGTGTACGTGCGCGACGAGTCGCCCGATTGGCGGGTCCCACGCGAAGTGGTTGGAGATGGCAACGATACCGAGAACTGTGGCGATACCAAGACCGCGGCAGTCCTCGGTCACATAGACGCCTCCGAACTCGGAGCGCTCGCCATGTGGCGACTCCAACTCGTTGCCGTGCATGACATAGCAAATCCCGACAAGACTATCTTTCCCGGTCGTCGTTTCGATGGCTTCGAACAGGGACTCGCTTTTGGCAAGACTTTCAAAATCTTCGAGCGTACGCGGCCACAAGTACTCGGTTAGGTAATCCCGATGGAAGTCGAGGATCAGCTGGACTCGATCTTCAAAAGCGATGCGAATGACGAAAGATCGCTGCTGCGCGCTAGCGCCCATGCCAAGTGATTAACCGCGCAGCGGTGGCGCGGTCAATCACTCTAGCGCCCGCGAGCTGCCATCGTTGTGGGCGCAGTGGCAGTCGACGATGACTGCACAGCGGCAGGCATGTTGCTCCTTCGTAGGAGCGCATTCGCGCGTTGCTCGAGCCATGTGTACACGGGCTTCCGCATCGCCGGATGCGGCGCGTTGATACCATTCCTCCAGCGATTCACGCTCGGACGGCTGACGCCGAACTCACGAGCAACATCAATGTCGAGCAGTTGGAGCAAGTTCATGCCAGCTGCGAAGAGACGGCGGAAAGCCTGATCATCATGACGATCCGCTCCCTGTACGTCTCGGACGTACTCGATGATAGCCTCACGATTCATTGTGACGACCTCCATGGGTTCGGAATGTACACGCTGCACTCAAGATTGTCAAGTCTACGACCAAAACATGCCGCAAGTACGAGACTATTATACTTATGCGAGTGCATCGTGCACTTCAGACGAAGCCACCAATGCTGCCGCCTCGGTATCCGTGCAATTCTCCCGGCTTGCGCGTGAGGTTGCACTACGACAATTTCGCCAGCCTGTCCGTCACCCCCCGGTCACCCGCCCCCTTCGCTCCCAGTACTCCGACGCAACCCTGAATGCGGCTGCGGCGCGCTCGAAGCTGTCGAACACCACCAGCCCGCGTTCCCGCGCCAGCTCCTTCGCGCGGGCGACAATCGACTCCACGTGCGCCGGATGCAGCACGACCGCAAACGGCTTCGCGGTCTTGCGGCCGAACTCCGCGACGTGGTCGAGCAGCCCGGTGATCTCCTCCTCATGGCGCGCCCAGCGTGCCGCGCGAAGCCCGGTGCCGATCTCGAGCACGATCGCATCGATCACCTTGTCGCGGTCGAGGATATTGAGAATCCGGTCCAAGTTGCCGTGATGGATCCCGCCGCCGATCGTCCCGCCCGCATCGAGCGGATTTCGATAGCTTCCGCCGATGATGTTGAAGAAAGTCTTGAGTTCCTCGTATGACGCCTCCGAGAGCGCCGGAACCGCGAGCCCTTCGGATGCGAACGTGTCGGTTATCACCACTGACTGGCCGCCCGTCATCGCCACCAGTCCCATTGCGCGCCCCGTCACCTTGCGGCCGCGCGCGAGCAGCTCGACCGCATCGAGCATCGCATCGAGTCCCTCGACCTCAACCGCACCGGCCTGACGAACCATCGCGCTCCAAACCGCCGTCGGCGTCGCGAGCGAGCCGGTGTGTGAGAATGTCGCGCGAGCGCCCGCCTCGGTCGTCCCGCCCTTCCAAACTACCGTCGGATGCCGTTGCGCCGCCTGGCGAAGGCTCTCGAAGAAACGCCGTCCGTCGCGTACGCCTTCGATGTACATTCCGATGACGCGCGTGCGCGGGTCGGCGGCGAACAGGTCGATGTAATCGGCAGCCTCGACGATCAGCGCGTTGCCGATCGACGCGGCCTTGTTCACTCCAATCGCGCGCGACGCCGCCTGCATTGAGAAGTTGATCGTGTGCGTTCCGCTTTGCGAAATGAAGCACACGTCGCCGGCGTCGCCGACTCGAAGCTCCGGGAAATTGCACAGCCCGTTTTGCGGGTTGTAGAGCCCCATGCAGTTCGGGCCGACCAGCGCGATGTCGGAGTCCTGTGCGATCTTCCGCAACTCGGCTTCCAGCGTCCGCCCCAACTCCTCGCCGGTCTCTGAAAATCCCGATGTGAAGAACCCGATTGAGCCGACCCCATTGGCGGCGCAGTCTTTTAGAATGCGCGGGGCCACTTGGCGTGGCACCGCGCTCACCGCGTAGTCTATCCTCTCGCCGATTTCGGCCAGCGACTTGTAGTTCTTGACGCCGAGCGCCTCGATGCCGGGAATTTCGTTCGGGTCGATTTGCACCGAGCACAGCTTGCCGGTGAATCGCGCCATCGCGCGGAGCCACATGTAGCCGCCCATCCGCTTGTCGCCGATTACCGCCACCGCGCGCGCATCGAATGCGCGCCGCAGATTTTCGATCCGCTTGTCATGATTCGGATCGCTCGCAGCAGCGGGCGCGGCCGCCTTCGCCGGGTCCGAAAGAAGAATGCGCGCGTCCAGAACCCGGAGCCCCTTCGGATACGCGGCCACCGGATTCAGGTCCATCTCGATTATTTCGGAATGGTCGGCGGCGAATTGAGATAGCCGTACCAACAGATCCACGACCGCATCCACGTCGACCGCCGGCCGCCCGCGCGCTCCCCGCAGCATCGCGGCGCCGCGCAACTCCCCGAGCATCTCACGCGCTTCGTGCGGTGCGACTGGCGCGACTCGAATTGCAGTGTCCTTCAGCACTTCGACGAACACGCCGCCCAGCCCGACCATTACCAGCGGACCAAAGCGATCGTCGCGCGTGACCCCCGCCAGCAGCTCGACGCCCGGCTCGGCCATCGGCTGCACCGCGACCCCGTCAAACCGCGCCTGCGGAGCCTTCGCCTTGAGGCTCGCTCGAATGCGCTCGAATGCCGCGCGGACTTCGTCTTCGCCCGCGACGTTCAGCTCGACTCCGCCCACGTCGGTCTTGTGGCTGACGTCGGGCGAAAGCACCTTGAGCACCACCGGCAAGCCGATTCGCCTGGCGATCGCCGCCGCTTCGTCAGCAGTGCGCGCAGGCTCGGCGCCAGCGATGGCAATTCCGAGCGCCTCGAGGATGCGTTTCGAGTCGATTTCGGAGAGCGCCATGGACTTGGAGGAGCGCGCCGCCGCAATCACTTCTTCGATCGTGGTGTTGCTCACGAGTGAGGCGTATAGCAGAGCTTTTCGGGGATTTGAATCGGAACCATTTCGTGCGGCGACAAGCAGGTCTTAGACCGCGCGTGTTCGTAACGCGACGAATCGCCGACACGGCGCTTCGCCGCTGCGCCTCACATCGGAAGCGCGAGCCGCGTGAATCGCAAACGCATGGCAGATGCCGCGGTCGAAAATATTCTCGCGGCACCGGCAGGACGGCTTCGGTCGTTTTGCGCAAACCCTGAGATGAGACTTTGGGATATGCCGGCGCGTCGTATGACGCGCCGGCACACAAGTAGTGGCCGGGCCAGACCTCTACCTGATTAGCCTTGGAATGCCACGTGCACCGTGGAACGATGCGGTGACGCCGTTGGAAGAGCTGTTCGGCACCACTTGGTTAACGTAGTACGCGGTGATCGTTCCACCGCTGGAATTCGTCACCCACAGCTGCGCGAACGCCTTGACCTGCACTGAGTCGCGGCCTTGGGGTCTTTGCCAGTCCACCATCGGAACTACGATGATGCGCGGATTGTCGAACTCGTGCGACGAGAACGTGCCAGTTGGATCCATCGAATTCGCCGCAGCAAAGCGATCGGCGAATCCCTGGTCAACGGGTCCGACCTTCTTTCCCGGCTCAGTGCCGATGAAGTCGCCGACAGCAATGGGTCCCGAATAACCGTTGGCGATATTGTCCCGAAGGACGTTGCCGCCGGTGCCGCCCAACGCAACGGTGTCCCAGTTGCCCGGTCCAATCTGGCCGCGGTGGAGCGTGAGTGGGTCCCCGAACGCGTAGGGAGTGTTCCAATCAAGGCCGATCGGAATCAAGTTGTAACGGCCGACGCTGGTACCATAGGCGTAGGCGCCTGTGCCGGCGCCGTAGCCCATTCCATCAACCGGTGCGGTGGGGGAACCGCCGATCCGCTGTGGCGGGCCGGGAACCGCGGCAGTTGCAGTCGCGCGTACAATTCCGGTCGTCAGTCCCAACACGCGGGCGAAGTAATAGGGCACGGTACGCTGCGAATCGACGGTGATTTGCAAGTTGTCTCCGGAGATCGTGGTCCCGGTTATTTCGCCCGCTGCGATGCCGTTGTGGCCGGCGTACTCGCGAGCCATGGTCGTCGCGAGGTCACGATTTTCCGGAAGATAATTCGCCCCAGCCAGCGCTCCGGCGTCGGTCCCCTTCTGCAGCAGCGACCATTGCCAGTAGAAGACTCCGATATCCGCCGCCAGTGCCACCGCTCCGAGCAGAACTACCAGAGCGATCGTGATTACTACGACGACCTGACCTTTTGGTTTGGTTCTTAGAGTGTCCATGGCTTAGCCCGTGCCCTCCCTGTGCGACGTGACAAATGGCCGTCCTGAACACCCACCCCTGAAGATTCGACCTTCGTCGGAGGTGGAAGCCAAGGAGGCGCAATATGTCTCAGCAAGACACAGCGAAACACGTGCCATCGAAACGTAGCGTAAAATGCAGAAAGATGACCCGAAACTCAGAAGGAAACCGTGCCAAATGCTACAGGATGTTGCGGTAGGGTGACAGAATGTTCGGTAGGGTGCGGAGTGAGGAGCGAATGCAGCGCCGTCGACTATCGACGGTGCGCGGCTACGATTCGCGACCCGGCATCACCATCAAAGGTGACGGGCCGCGGGACAGAGCCGCGTCAGATCTCGGCTGCGTCGTTAGAAGAGGTTGATAACAGTCTGCACGAAGCTGCTCGTTTGCGTGCCAAGCGTTTGGTACAGCCCGAAACAAACGACTGCGATCACCGCAGCAATCATGGCGTACTCGGTCATCGTCTGGCCCGGTCTTGCGCCTCGAAGAACCGTCCGTAACAGGTGCTTATTCATCGATATGCCTCGACAGCCGTTCAAGATTTACTGAGCGTACGCACGGGCGCGTGGCTATCGAATCAGCCTCGGTACCAGCGCCAGCGAGTTCGTACCCGCGCCCGGGGTTCCCTCCGCGACTGCCCGTAGAAAAGTTGCTCTGATATCTCCGTTGCTATTCGAGTTGAAGAGCCACATTAGCGCGAAGCCGTACGTCGGGATTTGGGACGCACCGTTGGCACCATCGAAATTCACGATAGGGACGGTCACGAGTCGAGGATTTCCCACCGAATAGCTTGATGGCGCGTCGCCAGGGAATTGCGCGTCAGCTCGCGCGATTCGGTCAGCGATTCCCTGACTGACCGGCCCGATTTTCGCGCCCGGCTCGGTATCTACCGACACCCAGCCGTCGGCCGGCACGCTGCAGTCACAGCCCCATGCGAGCTCAGTGCGTACGTCCTGGCCGCCGCCCTGCTGACCCAAATCGAGCAATCCCCAATTGCCGGGCGCAGTGGCCGTCGAAGAGCTTCCGCCGCCGCCCTTGCCGCTGCCGCCACTTTTGCCGCTTCCGCCGCCTTTGCCGCCACCACCCTTGCCGCTTCCGCCGCCAGACCCGCTTGTGCCGCCGGTGCTCCCGCCGCTGACACTCTTCATCGCTATCGTGACGTTGCTCAGACCTTCATAGCACGAATACGGGGAGCCACCTCCGGAGCACCGTTGGAGGCCCACTGGAATCGGACGGTCGGCTTCTATGGCGGCGGCGATCGCCGCGGTGGCCGCGACGCTGACTGGCGCGTCGCTGAGGCCAAGAACCTTGGCGAAGTAGTACGGCACGCTGCGGGTCAAGGTCACGGTTATCTCGGTGTTGTTGGCCGCATAGGTTATCGACGTGATTTCGCCGGCCGCCACGGCGTTAAAAATCGCATACGTGGTCGCGACGCTGGTGGCCCTGGCGGTGTCGTTCGGCAGGTAGTGAGCGCCCGCAAGTGCCGCCGAATCCGCAGCCTTCTGAAGATTGGCCCAATTGAAGTAGAACACCGCGACATCCGCGCACAGTGCCATCGCACCGAGCAAGGTCGGCAGCACCACTGCGAGGATGACCATTATCTGGCCCTTGGGACGGCGTGAACTGTGCTTCATGGCTCCTTACTTCTCCATATTGGACACGCATCTTCGGGCGCAGGCCGCCGAGCCTTTCGCCGCCCCGGCTGCCCATCCACCGCATCCGCCCGACTCTGGCCGAAGCACGGTCCGTAATTGGTCGTTCGCCTAATTTACTGTTTGTATAGAATTACGACATTGTGTACTGTAACCCTATCTAGGAGTAGGAAAACTAGTCACCGTGATAGGCATAGGATGCCCTGTTGGTACGCTTTGTCTCACAATTCGACCATTCACTTGCCAACTCAAGTTTATACGCAGTTCGGGCATTCTCCACATACGCTACGAGAGTGTCAAGAGGCCTTAACAGCCTTGTTTGGGTGCGCTGTGGCGAGGCTGCGGATGCCGCGGCGAGCCAAGCGGCTGGAATAGTGCGCCAGCAGGTCCGCCGCGCTTACCGCGCTGCGATTTGCGCGACGCGGTGCCATGCAACGCGTGGCGGGACGAGTCGAAGGGGTTTAGGGAACGTCCTAAAGCGACTGATAGGCCGCTAATGCGACATGCCGTTTCAGGTTTGTCGCACTTGCGCGATGGCCTGGGCAAGAGTGAACCGACTCTCGTAAAGCGCGCGCCCAACGATGACGCCAACGACTCCTTCGCCGAAGGACGCGCCAATAAGGCGAACGTCGGCGAGGTTAGCCACACCGCCTGACACGATAACCCGAAGGCCATCCGCGCGCAGGGCGAGCGCGGCATGCGCGGAGTCGACTCCGCGCTCGGTACCGTCCCGGCCGATGTCGGTGACGATGGCGGCGGCGACGCCGGCATCGCGGAACCGCTCCAAGACGTCCACCGGGACGGCCCCGGTTGCCTCCACCCACCCCTTGATGGCGACACGGCCGTCGCGGACATCGAGCGATCCGAAGACCCGGCCCGGCAATTCAGCGCATGCGCCGTGCAGCAGTCCGGGGTTCAGGACGGCGGCAGACCCAATCGAAACGTAGTCCGCGCCCGCCGTGGCAACGGCGCGAACGTCGGCGATGGTCCGGAGACCGCCACTGACTTCGAGCGCGCACCTCACGGCTGCACGGATCGCAAGAAGTGATTCGAGATTCTGCGGGGCGCCCGCGACGGCGCCGTCGATATCGACGACGTGAATGATCTCGGCGCCATCACGCTCGAACTCACGAGCGACAGCGGCCGGGTCGCGCGAATAAACAGTGGTGCGCGACAACTCGCCGTGCACCATGCGCACGACTTCGCCGCCCTTCAAATCAATTGACGGAATAACGGTGAAACGTTCGAACAAGCTGCGACTACGCGAGCGTGCCTTTGGTCGATAGCGCGCCCGCGACGCGCGGCTCGGGCGCGGTCGCCTGATCCATCGCGCGCGCGAGCGACTTGAACGCGGCTTCGATGATGTGGTGCGGATTGCGCCCACTGGTGAGGTTCAAGTGCAAATTCATGCCGACCTCGTCGCTCAGCGCCTTGATGAAGTCGTGAACGAGTTCGGTTTGGAAAGTCCCGACGCGCTCATGCTTGAACGCGAGGTTGTACGCCAGATATGGGCGGCCGCTGATATCCACGACGGCTTCGCAGAGCGCTTCATCGAGCGGCACCTTGGCGCTGCCGAAGCGCTTGATTCCAGAGCGGTCGCCGAGCGCCTGGCGAAACGCGCGGCCGAGCACGATGCCGACGTCCTCGACGGTGTGATGATCATCGATGTCGATGTCGCCTGACGCCTCGATTTTCAGATCGAAAAAGCCGTGGCGCGCGAAACTCTGAAGCATATGATCGAGGAACGGGACGCCGGTGTGGATGTCGCCCTGCCCTTTTCCGTCGAGACGGAGCGCGACCCGAATTTCGGTCTCGCGGGTCTTGCGCTCGACGGTTGCCTCGCGAGCGCGGCCATTGGCCGCGACCGCCCCGCCGGCGGCAGGCTTGCGGGCGGATCGAGTCCCTGCCGAGCGGAGTTTTCGTTTAGCGTGCACGTTCTGTCCTTCGTCGCTTGGAAAGCGCCAACATTCGAACCGTGATTGCGCGCGCGTGCGCCTCAAATCCCTCCAACCTCGCGAGCCTTTCGACCGCTGCGCCGAAAGTATGGAGCGCGCCCGCGGACGCCTCGATTATACTGGTTCGTTTCAGGAAATCGTATGCACCCAGCGGCGATGCGAAGCGGGCGGAGCCGCCGGTGGGCAATACATGGTTGGGTCCGGCGAGATAATCGCCAAATGGCGCCGGTGACATCGGGCCAAGAAAAACCGCGCCGGCCGACTTGACCTTGGAAAGCCAACGAGCGGGAGCGGCGATTTGAAGCTCGAGGTGCTCGGGCGCGATTTGATTCGAGATGTCGAAGGCCTCATCGAGGCTGCGCACGACCAGCGCCGCGCCGCGGTTGGCGAGTACCCGGCGGACGGCCGCCGCGCGAGGCAAGGTGTTGAGCGTGCGATCGATTTCCCGTGCGACATCGCGCGCGAGCGAGCTCGAAGTCGTCACCAGCACCGCCGACTCATCGCCGGAGCCATGCTCGGCCTGTGCGATGAGATCCGCGGCGACGAAATCGGCGCGCGCGGATGCGTCTGCAATGACGAGCACTTCGCTCGGTCCGGCCATCTTGTCGATGTCGACGACGCCATAGACCATTCGTTTCGCGGCCTGCACGTACGCGTTGCCGGGACCGACGATCTTGTCCACCGGACGAATTGTCGAGGTACCGTAGGCAAGCGCGGCGACGGCGTGCGCACCGCCCACGCGGTAAAACTCGTGGACGCCGGCGATCGCGGCAGCCGCCAAAACCGATGCGCGCCCACTGTCGGCGGAGGGCGGCGAGACCATCACGATTTCGCGCACGCCCGCGACTCGGGCGGGAATCACATTCATGAGGACCGATGACGGATACGCGGCAAGTCCGCCCGGCACGTACACGCCGACCCGTTCCAGTGGCCGCACGATCTGACCTAGACGAACGCCGGATGAGTCGCGATAATCGAACGGCCATTGAAGAGTGTGGCGATGAAACGACTCGATGCGGCGCGCGGCGAGTTCGAGCGCGCGACGATCATCGGAGTCGAGCGCACGCCGCGCGGCGGCAAGCTCGGTGCGGCCCACGCGAAGTTTGGCGGCGGTGAGCGACACGCGGTCAAAGCGGCGCGTGTAGTCGATGAGCGCGCGGTCGCCGCGCCGGCGCACGTCGGCAACGATGCGCGACACCGCGCCATCAATCGACATGCCATTGGCGCCACGCCGGTCGAGCAGTCTCGCGATAAAGTTGCGGCAGGCGGGCGTACCGGATTTGAGGATCCGGACGCTCATGCGGGCGAGGAATCCTTGACGCGCTCGATGCGCGCGCCCAATGCGGAAAGTTTCTGCTCGATCGCTTCGTAGCCGCGGTCGAGATGATAGACGCGGCTCAATTCGGTTGCATTTTCGGCCGCGAGGCCGGCGACGATTAACCCCATGCTGGCGCGGAGGTCGGTGGCCATGACGGGCGCGCCGGAGAGCTTCGCGGGGCCGCGCACGATGGCGGTCGAACCTTTCATCGCGATGTCCGCGCCCATCCGCAGCAGCTCGAGCGCATGCATGAAGCGATTTTCGAAGATGGTTTCCGTTACTACTGAGGTTCCAGCCGCCTGGGTCAGCAGCGCCATCATCTGCGCCTGCAAGTCGGTGGGAAATCCGGGATACGGAAGAGTGCGCACTTCGACCGGTGAAAGCGGGCCTCGCCGTGCGACCCGCAGAGCGCCGTTTTCGGGCGTGACGTCGACGCCCGCCTCGCGGAGTTTCGCGATCACCGAATCGAGCTGATCGATCGGCGCATTTTGAATCGTGACATCGCCGCCGGTGATGGCTGCCGCGGTCATGATCGAGCCGGCCTCGATTCGGTCTGGACCGACCTCGTGATCAGCGCCGTGGAGCCGCTCGACGCCTTCGATCTCAATCACGTGAGTGCCGACGCCGTTGATCTTCGCGCCCATCGAGGCGAGCACGCCTGCGAGCACTTGCACTTCGGGTTCGCGGGCGGCGTTCTCGATTAGCGTGCTGCCGCGAGCCAGCACCGCGGCCATCATAATGTTCTCGGTTGCGCCGACCGAAGGCGAATCAAGCCAGATGCGCGCGCCCTTGAGGCCGTCGGTGTGCGCCTCGACGTAACCGTTGCGGAGTTGGATCTTCACGCCGAGCGCGCGGATGCCCGAGATGTGCAGATTGACGGGGCGCGCGCCAATGGCGCAGCCGCCCGGAGTCGAGACGCGCGCACGTTTTGAGCGCGCGAGCAGCGGTCCCAGCACGAGGAACGACGCACGCATGGTCTTGACCAGGTCGTAGGGCGCTTCGTGCGAGACCAGGCGCGCGGCATGCACTTCGAGTTCGTGATCGCCGAGCCAGCGGCTGTCAACGCCGAGCTTGCCCAGCAGTTCGAGCGTGGTTCGAACGTCGCGAAGGTGCGGAACGTTGCGGAGCGTGATGGGCTCGTCGGTGAGCAGCGACGCGATGAGCACCGGCAACGCGGCGTTCTTGCTGCCGCTCAGAATGACCGTGCCGCGCAGCGGAACGCCGCCGCGTATGATCATTTTGTCCATCGAAAGGGGCGCGTCCTAGCCGCGCGCGTGCACGACGCGCGGGATACCGGAAAGATCGTTTATCACATCGACAAGGGTCAATTCCGCCCGGACCAGAATGTCGGTGACCTCGAAGTGCTGCCCCGCTCCGATCTCGAGCAGCAAGTCGCCGCCCGGCGCGAGCCAATCGCGCACCGATGCGGCGATGGCGCGGTAGGAGTCGAGTCCGTCGCGGCCCCCGGCTAGCGCAATGCGTGGCTCGAAGCGCGCGACTTCCGGCGCGAGTGAAGCGAGAGCCGCATCTTCCACGTACGGCGGATTCGAGACGATTAGATCGAACGGTTGTGGTAGCGGAGATTCGCGAAGCGGCTCGAACCACGAACCGAGTCGAAATTCGATGCGAGCTTCGACTCCGTGCCTGCGGGCGTTGCCGCGCGCAACCGCGAGCGCATCGGCCGAGATATCGGTCGCGAGAATAGAAGCGTCGGGAGCATTGCACGCGAGCGCTACGGCGATGGCGCCCGAGCCGGTGCCGAGATCGAGCACGCGGGCGCTTTTGCGCGCTTGCAGTAATCCGAGCGCCGTTTCTACCAGCGTCTCGGTTTCCGGCCGCGGGATCAGCACCGCGGGTGTGACGTCGAGTTCGAGCGAAAAGAATTCTTTGTGACCGACGATGCATGCGAGCGGTTCGCGTGCAACCCGTCGTTCGAGAATCGCGTAGAAGCGCGCGGTCGCAGCGTCATCGGGTTCCAACGACGCGCTCAAGACATGCGCGCGAGGGACGCCGGCGGCCAGCGCCAGGATGAGCGACGCCTCGAATCGCGATTCGTCTATGCCGGCGCGCGCAAGAACAGCCGCTGCATGGACGAGAAGGTCTGCCGCAAACACGCGCGCGCTGGCCGCGCTGCTCATCGCGGAGCCTCGGCGCCAGTAGCGAAGGCGTGTTGGCGCTCGTGCGCCGCGAGTGCGTCGATGAGCGGATCGAGCGCTCCGTCGAGCACCTGGTCGAGCTGGTGAAGGGTCATATTGATGCGATGGTCCGTCACCCGCGACTGAGGAAAGTTGTACGTGCGGATGCGTTCAGAGCGATCGCCCGTGCCAACCATCGAGCGGCGCGCCTCGGCGATTTTGGCTTCCTGTTCCGAGCGGGCCTTATCGAGCAGGCGCGCGCGCAGAATCTTGAGCGCCCTCGCCTTGTTCTTATGTTGCGATTTCTCATCGCGGCACACGATGACCATGCCGGTGGGCAGGTGCGTGATGCGGACGGCGGAATCGGTGGTATTGACGCTCTGGCCCCCCGGCCCCGACGCGCGCATCACATCGATGCGCAGATCTTTCTCCTCGTTGATGTTGACTTCGACTTCGTCTGCTTCGGGCATCATCGCGACAGTGACCGCGGAAGTGTGAATGCGTCCCGATGCCTCGGTAGCAGGCACGCGCTGCACGCGATGGACGCCGCCCTCGAACTTGAGCCGCGAGTATGCGCCGCGCCCGGAGATGAGCGCGATGGCTTCCTTGACACCGCCCAGGCCGGTGTCGCTGAGGCTCAACGTCTCGAACTTCCAGCCGTGGTTTTGTGCGTAGCGCGTGTACATGCGCAAGAGTTTGCTGGCGAACAGCGCCGCCTCGTCGCCGCCGGTGCCAGCGCGAATTTCGAGGATGACGTTCTTGTCGTCGTTGGGATCGCGCGGAATCAACAACTCGCGCAGACGCTCTTCCAGCACTACCTGGCGCTTTTGCAGCGCCGGAAGCTCGGCGCGAGCGAACTCGCGCAGCTCCGCGTCGTCGCCGCCGGCAAAGACGCGATGCTCCGCGATGTCATCGAGGAGTTTGCGGTACTCGCGGATGCATTCGACGACCTGAACCAACTGCGCGCGCTCCTTGGCGAGCCGGGCGTACTCGCGGTTGTTCGCGATGATGGCCGGATCGCCGAGCTTGCGCTCGAGTTCCTCGAAGCGCTCCTGAATGCCGATCATTTTATCGAGCATTCAGAAACCTCGCGACGATGAAGGGTGCGCGTGGGCGTGCGCAGACAGTTCCACGGGGAAGTGCGATAACCGAATCCCCCGCGCACCCGGGGGCGCGATGGCCCGACGGGCGGCGGGAGTTGCAATGCTACTTTATGCCGTACTTGCGGTTGAAGCGCTCGACGCGTCCGGCGGTATCGACCAATCGCTGCTGGCCGGTGTAAAACGGGTGGCACTTCGCGCAGACCTCGACGTGAAGTTCGGATGACGCCGAGCGAGTCTCGAACGTATTGCCGCACGCGCACGTCACAATGCAGCGATGATATTCAGGATGGATTCCGAGCTTCATCTTACGGGTCGAGATTCGGCAATTCGTTATTCATCAATATACCATCGGCGGATATTCGGCACAATTGACCTGCACGCGGCGATGCGAGCGGCGGTCGCGGCGCTATTCGTGGCGCTGTGCGGAGCCGCAAGCGCGGGCGCCGGTAAAGATGTACCCGCAGCGGCCGGCGCGAAAAAGCAGGCGATCGAAGCGCCCGGCTACGCGCGGGAAGACCAGACGATGTTTGCGCCCGCGCTGCAGGTGGCGCCGCCCGGGCCGCATCGTGCACAGCGCGCTCTCGCGGTGCTCGACCGTCAGTTCGCGGTTCAACAAAAGATCACCTTCCATCCGCAATACAGTCCGGCGCTGCTCGCGCTGCTGGAAGTCCTGCCCCCGCGACAGGCCACCCTGATCCGTGCGCCCGCGCTCTATTCGCGAGAAGACATACCGTGGGACCTGCTGCCCGACGGTTCGCACGAGGTATCCGTCGCGGGGCAACCCCGCGAGGCGGACTACTACTACACCGTCATGCGGAACTACCGGAGCCCGGAGCTGGCGCAGAATTTTTCGGGAGCGTTTGCGCTCAAACCCACGAAGACACAGTCGAACGGCACGATGTCGAGCGTAGTCGGAACGCTCGGCGGTGAGATTCTGCTCGACACTTACGGCGTCTCCGCGTGGGTGGACGTTGGGGCACAGATGCTGCGTTATGTGTACGGCGATCTGAAGCCGCCGTGGGACAGCGTACCGGGCAAGTTCAATCACCATGACGCGGCAGTGCTGGCGCGAATCAAGCGCGAGATGCCGGCGGTTTACGAGCGCATCACGCATTACGTGACGATCGCGAACGTCGTCGACGAGTTCGACAGCCCCGACGGTCCATACGTGCTCTGCAATTTCGAGGGCGAGATCAAGGCCGACTCGCTCAAGCCTTTTCCGGATCTCCACGCCTTTTATCAACGCGTGATACCGGCGCTGCGCGCGGAGTCGGCGATTGTCGACGCACAGGGGCGCTACTGGTTGCGCACGCGATTCGAGGGCGGAGGATTCCAGACGACGTTCATGAATCGCGCGGGCCTGCTGGTGCCGTTCGATGACAACTACAAGCCGGTGGGCGACGGCGTCGCGCTCGACAAGATCAGTTACGGGAGCCATCGGACGACGGCACGGGTCCTGACGCGGCGGTTGGGGATGACGTTCGGGCTCGCGAACCTGGGTTTCACGGCGGAGTACCGGCGCGACGGAGAAACGCTCGCGTATCGAAGCAGCATGAATCGCGTACCTGATCTGATCGCGCCTCCAGTGATTCACCAGATGATGCATTTCGTCGCGGGCGAGTTCATGCGCGTGCTGGCCGAAGGTACCGGCGGGTTGACCGCGACGCTCGCGTCGCGGCGGTTGGCGAGCGGAATGGTGCACCTGCAGGGCGGCATGACGGGCGAGTTCAGCTACTCACCGACGCTGGAATTTCTAGCGCGAATCGGGGATGCGATCGCGGAGGAGCATGATTGGAAAGTGCGCGCCGATGAGCGAAAATTGGGCGAGGAACTCTTCAAGGCGTTTCTGAAGGATTTTCGAAATGCCCGGCCGCAGATACTAGCACTCGACGATCAGAAGAGCGCCGGGAAGTAGGCGAACCTAATTCGCGTTCCGTCGAGTGCCGCGCCGCGGAAATCTGTTCGCGGAGTGTTCGCCTGATTAGAATAGCGCCGGGCTCGCCGCATGCTACTTCGAACCAGACGATCATCGCTGCAAGTGCGAAAACCCCACGCCGGATTTGCCACAACTCTCGTACTGACGACGCTGCTGGCAGCGTCGTGTTTTGACAGCGGGTCGAAGATCCAGGCGCTGCCGGAACCCGAGGCGGCCGCAACACCGCGACTGGTGAGGAACCTATCCGAGCTGTCCGCCTCGAAGATCACAAATCCGTTTGAACATAGTCCCGCCGCGCCGCCCAAAGTATCAAAGGCAGCGGCCGCCGCCACTTCGGAAACGGACGACCAGTCTCCGCGTGCGTTTCTCGATGCGCCCGCAACGGTGCGTCGCGTGGGGACCGACACGACGCCCGGCGAGCAGCGGCTATCGAATGCGAAAGCGGCGCAGTTCGGGAACTTCTCGCGCGTGTTGCTCGACAGAGTGTTTGCGGCGGCCCTCGAACTCGAAGTCGAAGACCGGATGGCCAAACGCAAGCTTCCAGAAAATCTCAAGCCGGTGGTGCTGACGGCGATCATGAATCCCGAGGGCCGGCTCCAGGAGCTGATCATCGAGCAGCACTCCGGACAGGCAGTGGTGGACAGCCTGTTTGTCGAGGCGTGCCGCAAGGGGCTTTGGTACAACAATCCACCGAAAGATGCGCAGACGTCTTCGGGGAATTATCAGTTGCGAATCGAGGGGCGGCTGCGGAATTTCGCGAGCCAGGGCGCCGACTTGTGGACGTTCACGACCTACCTTGATCTATCGATCCTGTAAACGCGCGGGGCGGGAGGGTCGCTCTCAGCACACCGCGCTCATCTGATAGAATTGCGCGCCGTGCCAGAGCTGGACGCATACACGCCGCGACCGGGGCTGTCGGTGCCGCTCGTGACGGTGCTGGACGGGTCGGGACGCGTGCTCGAAGACGAGCAACGCGCGCTGGTGCGGTTCCTGATTCAGGACGGCGCGGGAGCCGACGTGTTGTTCGCGGTCGGGACGACCGGAGAGTGGGATCGTCTCGACAATCCGCGGCGACAGGCGGCGGCGCGAATCATCGTGGACGAATGCCGGAGAGCGAGCGCGGCGACGCACACGGTCGAGGCGTGGGTGGGCGTCACCGCACACACGCGTGCCGAGACGCTTGAGAATCTCGAGTACGCGGTCGGCCTCGATGCGGATGCGGCGGTGGTTGCGCCGCTATCGATCGTCGACGTGGACGAGCCTGCGGGGTTTCTCGAGCGCGACATCGGTTCGGTGTTCGAGCGGCTGGGCCGCGTGATTCCGGTTTTTCTCTACGACAATGCGGACATCGCCGCTGCGGGCAAGGCGCCGCATCTCCATACGCGCGACGTAAAGCGGATGAGCCAGCTTCCGTACGTGCGCGGCATCAAGGTGACGGCGACGAAGACGGTGCTGGGCAACTACACGCGCGCGGTGTCGCACTTCAAGTCCGCGCATGAATTCGCGATCTACGCAGGCAATCCATACCTCATCTTTGATCTGTTCGCGCGGCCGCGCGGCGCGTTGGACGTCGTGCGTCACTATTGGAACCGCTACTTGACGCAGCGAAGCCTGCCCTATGGCATTGTCGCGGGGCCCTCCAACGTGCTCGTGCGCGAGTGGCAGCGTGCGTGGCAGCTCTGCAAGGCGGGAGATGCGGTGCTGATGGGCCGGTATGCGCGGGCGGTCGATGGATTTCGCGCGGCGTGCGAATTCACGCGCGGTGCGAAGGCGTATCGGCCGACGATCGCGTGTCTGAAGGCCGCGCTGAAAGAGCTCGGAGTGATCGAAAGCGACGCGGTCGCGCCGAGCACGCCCGCGCTCGATTCTGCCCAGCGCCGCGAGTTTGGAGAGCGGATGCGGGTACTTCGCGAGCGCAACGCCGCGCTGGTCGAGGCGGGATGGCAGAGCGAGCCGGTGACGGCGGCGCCGCAACGAGTGCATCGTCATGCCTGAGGCGAAGCTCGACGTCGCCGGCTGCGGCAGCATGGTCGTCGACCTCTTCTATCGTACGCCGAGAATCATCGGCGGCGAGGAAAAGATCGTGCTGCAAGCGCACGGCGCGGACGCTTCGATGGAGCGCGCGCTGGTGGGCGGACTCACTCTCAATCATCTCGGTTGGGCGCGCGTGCTGGGCCTGGAAACCGGCATCTTCGGAAAGATGGGCGACGATCGCCACGGCGAGTTCCTGCGCGAGGGAATGGACCGGCTCGGCATCCGGCACCATCTGACGTTCGACGGCGGTGCCAGTTCATTCGCGACGGTGTTCGTTGATACCGCGGGCAATCGCGCGATTTACATGGCGCGCGGCGCGACCGGCGAACTGACTCCTGCCGAGGTGCGCAGGCGGCATGGCGCGTTCATCCGGCGCGCCCAAATCGTGACGACCGAAATATCGCAGCTGCCGCTGCCGACCGTCATCGCGATCCTCCTCTACGCGCGGACCCATTCGATCCCGACCGTGCTCGACTTCGACGTGCCGCCGCGCGACGCCGTACCCACGCTTGGCACGCGAAGCGAACTCGAGCGGGCGCTGAAACTTGCGACCATTCTAAAACCCGCCAAGTCTGCGGCGCGCGCGTTGATCGGCGGGTCGCGCGACGTGCTGAAAATGGCTGAAGCGATGCGCGCCCGTTATGGAAGCCGCGCGGTGATAGTCACCGACGGAGAACGCGGATGCGCGATTGCGGCGAAGGGTGCGTCGATTCGCGTGCCGGCGTTTCGCGCGAAGACGGTCGATACCACCGGCGCGGGCGACGCGTTCCTGGGCGGCGTGCTCGCGGGACTCCGATGGGGGCTGGGTTGGGAGCAGATTGGACGGCTTGCGAACGCGGCGGGCGCGGTTTGTGTCAGCCGGCTCGGTGCGTTTCCGTCCGGGTTCGACGTCCGCGAGGAGATCTTTGACTACTTCGGCGAAGTGCCGGAGGCGTCGCGCGATGCGGCATCATCGCTGTTACACAGTGGCGTCGGAGCGAATGCAAGCGACTACGCACGCGATGTCGAGCGCTTCTTCGAGGAGTCGCTTGCCGAGCTGCACACCGTCAAGGACGAGATCGACGTGCGCGCGATCACCAAGGCGGCGGAGATGATTCGCGCCGCGGAGAAAACCGGCGGGCGGCTTCATCTCACCGGAGTCGGCAAGCCCGAGCACGTCGCGCGTTACGCGGCGAGCCTGTTCTGCTCGATCGGCACGCCCGCGACGTTTCTACATGCGACGGAGACACTGCACGGAAGCCTCGGACAGGTTCATCGCCGCGACGTCGTGATCGCGATATCGAACAGCGGAAACACCCGCGAGCTTCTAGAGGCCGCGACCGCGGTGAAGGAACATGGCGCGCAGCTGATCGCGGTCACGGGAACCCGGGACTCTGCGCTTGCCCGGCTCGCCGATCTGACTATCGCCGCATCCGTGCGCAGTGAAGGTGGCGGGCTCGGGCTGGCTCCACGAGCAAGCGTGCTTGCTCAAGCTTATGTCCTCGCGGGTCTCTCGGTTGCGTTGGAAGTCGCGCGCGGGCTGACCGCGGAAGAATACTCGCAGTGGCATCGAGCGGGTTCGCTTGGCGACGCGGCGCGGCGGCTCATCCGTGGCCGCGCAGGCGCGCGCAAGTAACCGCCCTGCCCTGGCAGGCTGTTGAAAAAGTCATTTTCAACCGCCTGCTCCCTCTCTCTCCTCTCCCCCATTGGGGGAGAAGATTAGGTAAAAAGCCCGATCCTTCGCCCATGGCTCAGGACAAGTCTTTCCCGCAGGGTGTTGAGCACGCCTGCGCATCCGCCACGCCATGTTCTGGGTTTCTCAACACCCTGCCAGCGGATCGGCCGCTCGCGCGACGCCGCTATCTTCCCTTGAACGCCGGCGTGCGCTTCTGGACGAAGGCCGTGATGCCTTCCTTGTAATCTTCGGTGCGTCCCGCGGCGCCCTGCGCAGTCGCCTCGAGACGCAGCACGTCGATCAGCCCGAGTGCTTGGTCGTCGATGCGCCGCACGATGCGCTTGGATTCGAGAAACGCCGCAGTGGGACCCTTGGCGACTTGTGACGCGACCGCACGCGTCTGCTCGAGCACCTTGTCGCGCGGGAAGCTCTGGTTGACGAGGCCGAGTTGTGCGGCGTCGGAGCCCGAGATCAGCTTACCGGTGTAGATCAGTTCGAGAGCGCGGTGACTGCCGAGCCGCTCAACGAAAAACGCGTGCCCACCCGAGTCGAGCACCGCGCCGATGCGCGCGAAGGGCGAACCGATGCGCGCGTCGTCGGCGACGTACACCACGTCGCATGCGAGCGCGAGTCCGAGACCGACGCCTAGACATGCGCCGTGCACCGCGGCGAATGTCGGGGCGGGAAATGTCGCGATGCGGCGAATAACAGGGTTGAAGATCTTCTCGAGAATCGCCTCGGCGTCCTCGTTCCCGGGGTCGGCATCCGCAAGGTCGCGGCCGGCGGAGAATGCGTTGCCTTCGCCGCGCAGCAGGAGCGCGCGCACCTTGGCGTTCTCCGCGCGGTCGAGAGCCGCACCGAGCTCGCGCGTCATCGCTTCGTTCAGCGCGTTGAGCTTGTCAGGCCGATTGAGGACGACTTCGGCGACCGAATCCTGAATCGAGAGTTCCACATTCATCGAGATTCACCTCCCGGCGGGTGAAGCCGCGCCACGCCGCGCGGCTGACCGACGATACTAGCAGGCTGTTGAAAATGCCCTTTTCAACAGCCTGCTCCCTCTCTCTCCTCTCCCCCAATGGGGGAGAAGATTAGGAAAGAAGCCATCTTTTTCGCAGGGTGTTGAGCGCACCGCCGGGGCCGCGCCGATAGGTTCCGCGTTTCTCACCACCCTGCTAAAAGACCGGGATGATGTCGTCGGCGGTGATGTCGCCGACATCCACGCCATCGATGTCGAGTTCCGGAATCGCGGGGAACTGGATGCCCCATTTCTCGACAATTTTGCGCACCCTGGCGAGCGCGAGCCGCCAGTTGTCGGCCTGTTGGTCGAACGTCAACACGCCGAGGCCAGCCTCGCGCGCGATGCGGAGCAGGATGCGGTGGTTATGGAGGAAATAGTCCGGAAGATCCCAGAACTGGCCGGGCGGCTCCCAAAGCACCATCGACAGAAACACGAAGCCGGCGCGAAGCTGCTTGGTGACGAAGGTGCGGTCCTCGTCCGTGAGCCCCGGCCACGACCTTTCGAGCAGCGTCATGCAGATCTGCAGGTGGCGCGCTTCGTCACGGCCTATGTTTGAGAAGATCTCACGGAACACCGGGTGGTTGGTGCCGCGCGACATGCCGTGGAAAAGCGTCGAGGATGCGACCTCGCCCAGCATGAACGAGGTGAACAGGATCGAGAGCGGGTACTTGTCCACCGCGCGGTTGTAGCCCGACCAGTAGCGGCCGCCGTTGTGGTAGAGCCAGCCGATGTTGTTGAGCGCGACATGCTGAAGTTCGGACTTGGGCGCGAAACCCAGCGGTCCATCGGGCACCAGCTTCACGATCACGCGCTCGCAGCATTCCTCGTGATTCTGCTCGTCGCGGGTGATCGAAAAGAAGCACCGGCGAACCGGCGACTCTTCGTGCGACTCCCAAGCGCGGATCATCGCGCGCGCGAAGACCGCGGGCCCGGAGGAGTCGAAGTTGGAGAGCAATGCCCACCAATACATGATCGCGACTTTCTCATCGTCGCTGTAAGACTCGGGCTGCAAAACATTCCAGTTGATGAGCGCAGGGTTGAAGCCTTCGCGCTTCGCGCGCTCGTAGATCTCCGCGAGTTTCGGAGTGTCGGTGCGCCACTCCATCGGAAAGATGTTCGGCTGGGGAACTTCGGGCGCGGGCCGCAATCCATCCTTGGGAATCTGAAACTCGCTCATGATTGTTCTCCGTCAGTGACCAAAATCTACCAAACGGTCGGTTGATAAATCAAGCTCGCTTCCGTTTACGCTCGCCTTCGTGCTCGAGTCCTGCGAACGCGATTTTGCAGATCGCGCTTGCCACGCCGGCCGCACCGAGCGCACCGCCCGGCCGGTACCATTCGGTTATCGAGTTGGACATGCCGAAGATTAGGCGCGTGGCGAGGCCAGGGTCGAGGTCGGCGCGGATCAGACCGGCGCGCTGCGCCTGGCGCACGACCCGTGCGAGCAGGTGGTCGAACTCGCGGCGCCGGGCGAGGATTTTGCGCTCGATGCGCGTGTTGCCGCGCACTCGCAAGAGCAGCGCCACTTCCGGGAGCATCGCGACCGTTATCTCAACGGTGCGGCGGATGACGTGCTTGAGGCGATCGAGCGCGGCGGCGCGGCGCGCGTCGGGTTCATCGAGGACCGCGAAGAGCGCATCGAGTGCGCGCCCGACCCCGCGGTCGAGCAACTGCTCCTTGCTGCGCACGTGGTAGTAGATGGAGGCCTTGGTGATACCGGCGGCGCGCGCGATGTCGTCGAGCGAGCTGCCGTCGTACCCGCGTTGGCGAAAGACGCGCACGGCGACGTCGAGGATGGCGTCGCGATTGTACGGTTTGCGTTGCTTGGCGGAGGGGCGGCCCATGGTGGAGGGTTGGAGTTAAGTCAGGCGATAGTTTGACGGGTGCGGGAGGCGCGGGAAAGTGCACGAATGGAGGCAAGGTCGATGAGATATGGAATCGCGATTCGCAACATGGGGCCGCAAGCCGACCGCAAGACGGTGCTTGAGTGCGCGCGGATTGCAGAGCGCGCGGGATTCGATGCGTTGTTCGTGTCGGATCATCTTTGCATCCCGCCCGACCAGACGGCGGGTTCCGGCGGCCGCTACCTCGACGTGCTCGCGACGCTCGCGTTTCTGGCAGGCGCGACTGAAAATATCAGGCTCGGCGTATCGGTGCTGGTACTGCCCTACCGGCCCGCGGTGCTAACCGCGAAGCAGATCGCTACGATCCAGGAGTTGTCGGGCGAGCGATTGATTCTGGGCGTGGGGGTCGGTTGGATGCGCCCGGAGTTCGACGCGCTCGGAGTCGATTCGCGAAAGCGCGGCGCGATCGCGACGGAGACGCTTCACGTACTGCATCATCTGTTCGCGACCGATGTGCCCGCGAAATACGACGGCGAGCTGGTGCGCTTTCCATCGTTCGTTTTCTTGCCGAGACCGAAGCGCCCGCCGATTTGGATCGGTGGCGGAGGTGAGAACGCGATCAAGCGCGTGCTCGAGCTCGGCGATGGCTGGCATCCGATGTTGCGCGCCCCGGAGCTGAAGACGGCGGTGGATGATCTGAACAAGCGCGCGAGCGCGGCGGGTAGGCCCGCGCCGGAGATAATCGTACGGCGTGGCCTCAAGCTCGACGACATCAACGAGGCGCGCGCCAAAGTCGAGGCGGAACGCGCCGCGGGCGCAACGTACTACATCCTCGACCTGGGCAGATACGCTGACGTCGCGGAGTTCACAACGAAAGCCGAGACGTTCGTCACCAAAATCGCCGCCTAGTGGCACGCCATCACGGGCGGCGCACTGCCCCGCCCGCTAAATCACCTTCTCATCCCGTAGGGCTGAAAGCTCAACCTTCGCAAGCCCGAGCACGCCCGAATAAATCCGCTCGTTGTCTTCGCCGAGGCCCGGAGCGCCGCGCCAGATCTTGCCGGGCGTCACCGAGAACTTCGGCGCAATTCCGACGCCCTTGACGCGTCCGGCGTGCATGTCGTCCCACTCCACGTGCATCTGACGCGCCTGATACTGCGGGTCTTGCGCGATGTCTTTGCTGGTCAAGATCGGTGAGCACGGCACCTGGTGCTCGTTCATGACGCGAACCACCTCATCAATCGTGCGCTCGTTGACCCATCCGCGCAGGATCGCGTCGAACTCGATACCCTCGATGGACTCGAGGTTGGTGCGTGCGCTCTTCCACTTTTCTTCGCCGGGGTCGAGGCCGATCACGCGGCACAGCCGCATGTAAACGTCGGCGAGCGCGCCGATTACAACATAGCCGTCCTTCGCCTCGAAGCTGTCGAGCGGCTGCAAGCCCTGCGCCTTGTTACCGGTGCGTTCGCGGACGATCTGCTCCTGGAACCACTCGAGCATCGTGCCGCCGGTGGTTTTGTGGATCGCCTCGTATTGGGCGAGGTCGATCGCCTGTCCCTTCCCGGTCGAACGCGCGTAAGTGAGTCCGGCAAGTGAGGACCACATCGTGAACAGCGCCGTGATGTAGTCGCCGGTCCACGGCGCAGCGCGCACGGGCGGTGTCTCCTGGTAGCCGGTTTGAGACATCGTGCCGCCGAACGCCTGTCCGACGATGTCGTACGACGCGCGCGTGACGTAGTCGGGGCGCCCGCTCTGCCCGTACCCTGAGACGTGCGTGATGACGAGCTTCGGATTCACGCTCCACACCGATTCATCGTCGAGGCCCCAGCGCTGGTAGGTGCCGGGCTTGGAGCTTTCCATCCAGATATCGGCGCGGGCGAGAAGCTTAAGAAAAATGTCGCGGCCCTTCGGTTTGGAGAGGTCGAGCGTGACGCAAAATACGTTGCGGCGTTCCTGCGCCCAGGTGGTCGCGACTGCGGGGCTGTCGTCCTTCGTCTTGAGACGGATTCCGATCGTCCGCCATCCCATGTCGCCGAGCACGGGTCGCTCGACCTGAATGACCTCGGCGCCCATCTCGGCTGAGAGCTCGGCGGCAAACGGCTGCGCGATCAACGTGCCGGTGGAAATGACCTTGACGCCCTGAAGCGGGCCGAACTGCTCTGGCACAAGGTTCTTGTCAGCCATGAAAACTCCGCGTCGTGGTGGAAAAATTCAGGGACGATGATGCACTGTTTGGACGCGGCGGGGCAACTCGCACGCGTCGAATATGCGATGCGCGCGGCGGTACTTTTGCGGGCTTGGGGTTGGGGGCTAATATGTGTTGAGCACGCGCGCACAACGTGAATTTCATACACGCGCGGGGACTGTTGGGGCGGATGAATCTGAGTTCGATCAACCGGCGAGAGCTCTACTTCAAGGGTCTGGCGGGGCTGGCGGGCGGCGCGGCAGGATGGCTGCCAGTCGAGCTTGCGAGTCACAACCAAAGCCTGACGGATCCGGCCACGCCGGCGGTGGTGATCGCGTCGTACATTTCGATGGCGTTGCTGTCGGGAATGGTGGGCGGCCTGATCGTCGCGTCGGAGGTGCAGCAGCTTCAGATCACGCCGGAGACCAAACGGAGGTTCCTGCGCGGGTTCGTCATCTGTCTGGTGCTGGCGATTCCGGCGAACTACTTCGCCAATTCGATCTTTTCCAGCATTCTCGGGGCGGGAGGCTGGGGTCTCAACAAGGAAGGCTCTGCGTTTTTCCTCGTGTTCGGGCGCGTCGTGAGCTGGACGATGATGGGCGCGATGCTCGGCGCGGGCGTTGGGCTTGCGACGTTCGCGATACCGAACATCGCAAAGGGCGCGGCGGGCGGACTGGTCGGTGGGTTCATCGGCGGAGTCGCATTCGATCTCATCAACTACATGACGGAAGGCGGGCTGCTGTCGCGGCTAATCGGGCTGTGCGCGATCGGACTCGCGATCGGACTCTTCATCGGGCTCGTTCAAGAGCTGACGAAGATGGCCTGGCTCGTGGTCGAACAGGGACGGCTCAAGGGCCGCCAGTTCAGGCTCGAGCAGCAGACCGCGACGATCGGACGTGCGGAAGAAGACCCGGTTGGATTGTTCGGCGACCCCGCGGTGCAGTCGCGTCATGCGGTGATAGAGCGTCGCGGACCCGACTTCTCGATCAAGAATCTCGCGGTCGCGGAAGGAACCTACGTCAACGGTCGGCGAATCGAGTCGGTCGATCTGCATGACGGCGATCGCATCAACGTCGGCGGCTACGAGTTGGTCTTCCACATGCGAGCAAGCGCGGTCGCTGCGGCGATGGCCTACGACCGTCCGAGCGACACCCACGTCGCACGCCGGCTCACCGGCCGTACGGCGGCGGTAGAGGGACCGCGGTTCGAAGAGGCAGACGGCGAATCCCATCCGCTGCACGCCGGCAGCGCGACCCGAATCGGACGCGCGCTCGACAACGACATCGTGGTGAACCACGGCTCGGTGTCGCGCCATCATGCCAGCGTCGAGGCCGAGGACGGGAAGTTCGTGATTCGCGACCTCAATAGCCAGAACGGGACGTTCGTGCAGGACCAGCGCGTAAACGAGTCGCCGCTCCAGGACGGAGAAAGCGTGAGGCTCGGTGACGCGCAGTTCGTGTTCCGTGCCTGACGGCGCGTTCGAGAGTGCGCGATTTTGTCCGCGCTGCGGCCGGCCGATCATGGTGGCGGACGCAAACTATTGTAAGGAGTGCGGCGCGGCGCTGACACTGCCGCTGAAGGCGCCCACCGAACCAATCTACGTCGCCCTGACAGCATTCGCGCTGAGCCTGATCCCGGGACTCGGCCACCTGTACCGCGGACGGCTGGGCCGCGCGGTTCTGTGGTTCATCGGGGTCGTGGTCGCATACACGGTCGCCTACCCGCTCGGCGTGATGCTGCATATCGTCTGCGCGCTCAACGCGGCGCTAAAAGGAGTATTCGTCCCTGACCCGCGCGGAGTCGCGCGATCCGGCCCGCGCGCGTAAGCTCACCTCAGCGGATGATCGCGGCGAACACAGTCGTTGGCGGGCGCTACCGGGTGCTTCGGCCTCTCGGTGGCGGCGGCATGAAGCTGGTGTACCTGGCGGAGGACTTGCGGCTGGCGGCGCGCCCGTGCGCGCTTGCCGAGATGGTCGATACCATCACGAGCCCGGACATGCAGCGTCAGGCGGTCGCGGCGTTTCAGCGCGAGGCGGACATGCTCGCGCAGCTTTCAAACGAACACATTCCGCGCATCTACGATCGATTCAGCGACGAGAACCGCCACTACCTGGTGATGGAGTTTGTGGACGGGGTGACGCTCGAAGATGTGGTCAGACGCTCCGGAGGCAAGCTTGAGGAACGCAAGGTCATTGACGTGGCGATTCAGATTCTCGACACCCTCGACTACCTGCATCGCCTGTCGCCGCCGGTGATTTATCGCGACCTGAAACCGTCGAACGTCATGCTGGCGCCGTCGGGACAGGTGAAGCTGATCGATTTCGGCATCGCGCGCTTCTTCCGCCCGCAAAGCAACGCCACGATGATCGGAACGCAGGGCTACGCGCCTCCCGAACAATACAAGGGCCAGGCCGACTTCCGATCGGACCTCTACGCGCTCGGCGCGACTATGCATCACGCGCTGACCGGCCGCGACCCCGCGCTCGAGCCGCCGTTCAGTTTCCCGCCGCTTCGAACTCTCAGCCCCGACACCAACGCCGCATTGGCGGAGGTAATCGACCACGCGCTGCAGTACGACGTGATCCATCGTGTGCCGGATGCGGCGGAGTTCAAACGGCGGCTGGTTGCGATTCGTGACGGCAAGCGTGCCGCGTCGAGCGCGGCGAGCACTCCGTCGCGCGGCCGGCCGCAAATGAGGCTGCCGCTGTCGGCCGGTCAACAGGCGCGCGCGTCGGCGCCGACGTTGCTGACCAACCTCGCGGAGATCCAGTGTCCGCGCTGCCTCGCGCATATACCTCAGGATTCAAAGTTCTGTTCGTTCTGCGCGGCAGACGTGAGCGCAAGCAATGGCTACGCGCCAGTCGCCAGCGATGCGGAGACCTATGTGCTCGAATCGTCGGCGCAGCAGCGGAGTTTCCCCGCGCGGGTCGAGATGGGCGCGGAGCGTTCGCGAGCGCCACGGCAGCGCGGCGCCGGCTTTTACCTTGCGATTCTAGGCGGCATGTTTGCGGTTGCGTTCGCAGCCGCCGCCTACGTTTTGCAGAACAAGGCAGAGGAACCGGATTACGGCGCATACGCGGGACCGGAAGCGCGCGGCATCGCGCCCGATTTTGGCGGCGCCTCGCCTGACACGCCTGAGCCCAGCCATGTGACTGCGCGTGAGCGCACGCTTCGCCAAGCTCTCGACCGACAAGGATACCGCGGTGTCCGTTTTCGCATGGCCGGCGACACGATATCGTTGTGGGGGCGCGTACCGACAGAGATGGACCGGCTTACCGTGCAGGCGATCGTATACACGGTCGCAGGCGTGTTCTGGATCGACGATCACGTTGAGGTCGCGCCGGGTTACGTCTACCGCTAGAGCGAGCTGCCTTTTGCAAAGCCGCGCGTGCGATGTGAAACTTCGGCGTCATGCTGATTGACCTGCACGTTCACACCAAGCTCTCGTCGGACTCCAACGTCGCACCCGAGCAATACCTTGAGCTGGCGTCGCGCGCCGACCGGCGTCTGGGCGCAATCTGTTTCACTGAGCATCGTTTGTTTCCGAACGACCCGGCACTCGATCGCGAGTACGACGCGCTGTCGGAGCGGTTTGGCGTGCGGATCTTCAAGGGCATCGAGGCGGACACTGAGTTCGGACATCTGCTTATCTTCGGACTCACGAAGGAGGTGCTTCGAAAGTACGACCCCGAGGCGCGCCTCCACAAAAGCGAGGCGCTGATCGAGCTGGTGCACGGTGAAGGCGGTATCTCGATTCCCGCGCATCCATTTCGCGATTCAGGTTATGGACGGCGCCTCGATGAGTTACTTTCGCGGCTCGGTCCAGCACTCACCGCCGTCGAGGTGTTGAATGGCCAGAACTCGGAGTACGAGAATGAACTCGCCCGCACCGCGACGCTAAAGCTGGGGCTGACGGCGGTGGGCGGCAGCGACGCACATTTTGCGACGCCAAAGTGGTTTCTCACCTGCGCGACGGAACTGGAGCGCGAGGTGCGATCGGTCGAGGAGATGTGCGCGGAGATTCGCGCCGGCCGCGCGCGCCCGTACGTGTTCCCTGCCATCGAACTTTAGGAATCGCTACTCGTAACCTTCCAACGCGTGAGCGAAGCGGCGGAGGTCGCAAGGACGGCCGACCGCAACGACCAACTCGCCGACGCGAAGCTTTCGATCCGAAGTGGCGGGCACGAATCCGGATTTGGGGTCCGAGGCATCCTGCACCACGAGCATGGTCACTCCAAACCTCGCGCGCGAATCGCGCAGTGTAACCCCGTCCGACTTCGCGGGAATCTGAAGCCGCGTGACTCGATAGCCGGTTGCCCAGCAGATGTTGGTTTGCATCACCGACAGTAAGCCGGCCACGGCGGCGACAACGACCAGCTGAACCTACTCGAACGGGCCGGCCCGAATTCCGAAGGACGGAAGCCGCGCCGTCAGATTCCGAGGAACTGGTGGACTACCTTTAGAAACTCCCCGAGCTGATCGTGATGGACCCAGTGGCCCGCATCGGAAATCGTAATGGTGTGGGCGTTCACGAACGCGTCCGACCTGCCATCCTTCACCCAGTCGCCCGCCCATGACTCCGCGCCGCGGATGAGAAGCGTAGGACAATCGATGCGGCTCCAGATGTCTCGCGCGTCGGCCTGGTTGAACAAGTACGGCGACGTCGCGCGCGTGTAGTTGTCAAATTTCCAGGAATAGGTGCCGTTCTCATTGCGCCGCACGCCGTGAATCGTGAGATGGCGCGCCTGCTCGACCGAGAGGTGCGGGTTCGCCTCGCGCATGCGCTTGAGCGCCTCGCCGATCGACGGGTACTCGCGCACCTTGCGTTGTGCGAGCAGCTGCATCTCAGCGATCCAGTGCTGCATCCGCTCATGCGCGGGTGCCGGCCGAATCATGCCGGGCGGCGGCCCTAGGCCCTCGATTGAGACGGCAGCCTTAACGCGTTCCGGAAAGACGCCCGTGTACTGAAGCACGATGCCGCCGCCGAGCGAGTGGCCGATCAGTGTGACCGGCTCGCGCGCGACCGCCCCGATCAGCTGCGCGACGTCGAGCACGTAGTCGATCATCGAGTAGCCGCCGCCCGCCGCCCAGTCCGAATCGCCATGGCCGCGAAGGTCGGGCGCGATTACGTGGTAGTGCGCTCGCAAGTCAAGCGCGACCCAATCCCAGTTGCGGCAGTGGTCGCGTCCGCCGTGGACGAGCACGCACAACGGCTTGTCGGCGTTGCCCCAGTCGACGTAGTGGAGTTTCAGGCGGTGCGCGTAAAAATAATGGGAAGTCGGCCCGATGATGCTATCGGACATCAGCAGTCTGCTCCGTCGCCAAACAAAGCAGCGCATTCATTGCGACGCTGCGCAACGCCAGATTCGACGGCAGATTCAGCGAAGACGTCCACCCGCTACACATTCGGGCGGACGTCGTCCAGTGATTGCCGGATCGTGCGAACGATGAATTCCACTTCTTCGTCGCCGATGATGAACGGCGGCGTAACCATTAGCGCGTCGCCACCCTTTGGTCCCGCCATGCCGGTCGCCGGATAGCAGAACAATCCGCGCTTGAGTCCCGCGGCGAGCACTCGCGTCGTCAGCCGGGTCTCGGGCGGATACGGCGTACGCGAGTCGCGATCCTTCACAAGCTCGATTCCCCAAAACAGTCCGCAGCCGCGAATGTCGCCGACCATCGGATGGCCGGAGAGTTCTTCCTTCAGTTGTGCGCCAAGACGCGCACCAGTTTCCGCCGCGCGCTCGACAAGATGCTCGCGCTCCATAATCTCGAGCACGCCGTCGGCGATCGCACACGCGAGCGGATGGCAACTGTAGGTGTAGAACATGAAATCGGCTTTCGCTTCCTCGACCCTCGTCACCAGATTCTCGTCCACCGCGATCATTCCCATCGGCATGTAGCCGCCGGTGAGGCCCTTGCCGCCGATCAGGATGTCGGGCTTCACGTTCCAGTGCTCGACAGCGAAGCGCCTGCCAGTGCGGCCGAAGCCGGTCATGACTTCGTCGGCGATCAGCAGCACGTCGTAGCGATCGCAGATTTCGCGGAGCTTCGGCCAGTATTCCTTGACCGGCGGAACCGCGCCGCCGCTCGCGCCCATCATCGGTTCCGCGATAAACGCTGCGATGCTGTCGGCGCCCTGCTTCTTGATTTCATCCTCGAGCGCTGTGGCGCATTCGATTTCACAATTCGGATAGCTCTTGCCCCATGGGCATCGGTAGCAATATGTCGGCGGAATCTTGGGCCAGTCGAACAGCACGTGTTCGAAGTCCACGCGCCGCGCACTCATGCCGGCGGAAAGCGCCCCGAGCGTGTTGCCGTGATAGGAAAACTGACGCCCGATAATTTTCTTCTTGGAAGCCTTGCCGCGGACCTTGTGATAGAGCAGCGCGAACTTGAGCGCCGCTTCGACTGCCTCGGAACCACCGCTGGTGAAGAAGATGCGGTTGAGGCCGGCCGGCGTCCAGGTGACGATCCGCTTCACGAGCCGTTCGCGCTCGGGCGAAATCCAGACCGGTACAATGTAATTGAGGCGCTCGATGGTGCGCGCGGCAATTTCCGCGAGTTCCTTGCGCCCCTGACCGATGTTAACGACCACGGCGCCGGAGCCGCCGTCGAGAATCTTGCGGCCGTCGCGGGTGAACAGATAGGCGCCCTCGGCCCGGTCGATCTGAAGCGGATCGAACGGGCTCTTCATGAAAAGGACTTGCTGTTCCGGCATGACGCAATCTTACGCGCCCGCCGCCGCGGCAGGCAACGCACGTACGGTGAACTAAGTGCGGTACATGAACGCGCGCGAGCCGTCGCCCGCGCGTGTTTCGATTTAAATCAGAGCGCGCTGTTACCGAATCGAGCCGTCGGCGCGCCAGCGCTCGATCTCTTCCTTTGCGTAGCCGAGATTCGTCAGCACTTCGTCGGTGTGCTGCCCGAGCTGCGGCGCGAGCGTGCGAATCGAGCCGGGCGTGTCGGAGAGCTTCACCGACACCCCGATTTGCCTCACCTTGAGCCCGTCGGGACCGTCCAGCTCGACGATCATTTGCCGAGCCTTCACCTGCGGATCGTCAGGCACCTCGCCGAGCGTCAGCATCTTGCCGACGCAAATGTCGGTCTTGCTAAGGATGTCGAACCATTCATCGCGCGTCTTGGTGCGAAACGTCTCGGCAAGGAAGCGCTGAATCTCGGGATGCTTCTCGCGGTTGAACTCGTGCTCGATGAAATCTTCGCGGCCCAGCGCGCGGCACAGGTTGGCGAAGAACCACGGCTCGAGCGAGCCGATCGTAATGAACTTCTCGTCCTTGGTCAGGTACACGTTGTAGTTCGGTATGCCGCCGTCGAGCATCGTCTCGCCGCGCCTCGGAAGTTGCCCGCCCGCGAAGAACGTCGAGAACGACTGCACCAGCAGCGCAAGCGACCCGTCGAGCATCGAGATGTCCACGTACTGCCCGCGCCCGGTCTTCTCGCGCGCAACCAATGCGGCGAGCACACCGATCGCACCATGCATCCCGCCGCCCGCATAGTCGGCGATGAGGTTGTGCGGGATCGTCGGCGGCTGGCCGGGACGCCCGAGCAGCGAGAGCACGCCAGCGGTCGCGATGTAGTTGAGATCGTGGCCGACCAGGTCGCGATACGGTCCATTTTGGCCGTATCCGGTGACCGCACAGTAGATCAGCCGAGGGTTTCGCAGTTGGAGCGACTCCCACGGGAAACCGAGCCGCTTCATCACGCCAGGCCGGTATTCCTCGACTAGCACGTCGGCGCGCTGTACGAGGCGGCGGAACACTTCCTTGCCGGGGCCGCTCTTGAGATTGATGCCGACCGATTTCTTGTTTCGGTTGAGTGCGTTGAAGGGCGAACCGCCGAAGCCGCTGCCAGGCGCCTGCAGGCCTGCGGATCCCGCCTGCTGCGCACGGCGCCCGGTGGGCGGTCCGGGCTCTTCGATCTTGATGACTTCCGCGCCGAGGTCGCCGAGGATCATCGTACAAAACGGACCCGGCGCGAGTTTGGTCAGGTCAATGACTTTGATTCCGGTAAGCGGACCATCTTGAGCCATTTCGTCTCTCCTTGAATGCCGCGATGTCGCCGCCGGCGGCGCGGCACAACTCGCGGTGACGAGAATTGTCTAAATCGTTTCGCGCTCAGGCGCAAACCCAGCGCGATTACATCACCGAAGCGCGAACACGCGCGAGCCTCTCAGCAAGCGAGCGCAGGCCGTTCACCATGTGCACGCCGTACCAATGCAGGTCGCGACCGCTAACGATAAGCACGCGGCGCGAGAGCGGTGCGGGCAGCGCAGTCTTGATTTCCTCCACGTCGCCGTCGTCGAACAGGTACGGCTCGTCCGGGAGCAGGATGACGTCCGGGCGGCGTTCGAGCGCCTCGTCGAGCGTGGTAGCCGGGTAGCGCTCGCCCGCCGACGCGTACACGTTATTGAAGCCGAGCATACGCAGCACATCGTGCGCGTAGGTGTCGGCGTTGAATGCCATCCACGGATTCTTCCAGATCGGGCAGAATGTGCGCAGGCGGAGCTTCGACCACACGCCCAGGCTTGCCTCGATAGCGCTGACGCTGCGCACGATGTCACGAGCAAGCGCATCGGCTTCTGACATCCGCGCGAGCGCGCGGCCCAGCCGCAAGATCGACTCGACCGCCTGCGCGATCGTGCGCGGGTAAGTCGTGAATACGGGGATACCCTCCGCGCGCAGCCGCTCGACGTCCTCGCGGCGGTTCTCCTCCGCGTTAGCGATCACCAGGTCGGGCTTGAGGCCGATGATAGCGCTGATGTCAGGATTCTTGGTGCCGCCGATGCGCGGCAGCGTCGCGACCTTGCCGGCCGGCTCCGTGCAGAATCGCGTGACGCCGACAACTTCACGGTCGAATCCGAGCGCGAACAGAGTTTCGGTCCAGCTTGGCACCAGCGAAACAATTCTCCGCGGTGGACCGGCGAGTTCGACTCGAAATCCAAGGTCATCGGCGATGCGGATTTCGAGGGAAGTCACTTCGATTTGCTCTTCAGCAGATCGTCGAGAGCGCGGCGGTCACGGGCGCCGAGATGTTCGTCTGGAGGCGCTTCTGGACCTGCCGCGAGCGATGGCGCGCCAGCCGGGCTCGCGACGCGCCCGGGTTGCGCGTCAGATGCGGTCGGCGCGGGAGCGGCGCCGGTCTCGACGTTCTGGGCATCGGCAGCGAGATCGGCGGGTCGCGTAGTCAGATATTCCAGCGCGCGCGGAAGCATGGATCGGCGCAGCAGGAATCCGGCGGCGATCAATGCGATTGCCGCGAGCAGCAACAGCCGCACGGCGCGATTCTTTGCTCGCTTCCTGGCCATCAGTGGAGATGCAGCCGCCGCGATCGGCCGCACGCACGGTGCGAACTGCGCACCGGAGAATGCTACCGAACTGGGCGCGCGAATAGAACCGACTTTGCCCATCGCGCGATGAGCGCGCGTGTGCGCATCTCATCGAAGCCGGCAACGCCGTTGTACCAGTCGGCGCCGATCTCCTGCGCGCGCCGGCTCAAATGCGCAAGCCGGAAGAAGCCGCGATGGCGCGGTCCGTAAAAACAGCGCGCCGCGAACACGAGCTTTCGAAGTTTCTTTCCAATCGATCCTCGATGCACGCGGTCCGAATATTCATCGAGAGCGCGCGAGTCGCCGTCGAGCAACCTCGCGACGGCGTCCGCAGCCAGACGTGCATATTCGAACGCGTAGGAGATTCCCTCGCCCATCAATGGATCCACGCCCGCCGCGTCGCCAACCAGTATCACGCTGCCCTTCGCGAATTCGTCATTGCGGTCGTACCAGCGAATCGGAAACGCTTTGAAGCTCATGCCATGGCCGCCGAGACGGCGAAGGGGAAGGCCGGGGAATCCGCCGGCGAGCGCCTCGACCATTCGTTCCTGTGAGCCGCGGCCTTCGCGGAGTTCGTGTGGATGCTGCTCATAAATGCCTACGTTTAGATGCGGCCGGCCGTCGATGATGCAGGGAAACGACCAACTGTAGCCGGCTACGCCCGCGCCGACACAGGTGAAGTCGAAACGGTACCGGCGGTCGGCGAACTCGACCGCGCTGGCGCCGTTGACCGGAACGTCGGTCATTAGTGCACGGCCGATCGTTTCCTTGCGGCGGCTGCCGAAAACTTCGGCGCGCACGCGGCTGCCGGAGCCATCGGCGCCGACAAGTACGCGCGCCTCGAAAGTTCCGAAATCGGTCTCAACCGTGGCGCCATCCGGGCGCTGCAACACACGCCGGAGCTTGCAGTTCTCAACGAGTACGAGGCCCGCGTCGCGCGCCGCACGAGCAAGCCCGGCGTCGAATTGGTCGCGCCGTATGATCGTGCAGAGCACGTCGCCCCGCGTGAGGTCCAGGTTTCCAACTTCGGTCCGCGCGCTGCCGCGCACCACCTCGACCGCAGGGACGTCGAGTGTAAGATCCAGTTCGTGCAAGGCGGCGATCGTCTTGGGGATCAACCCGCCCGCGCAGGCTTTGAATCGGGGATGGCGCGATTTCTCGAGTGCAATGACCCGGCCGCGCAACTCCGGATGGCGCCGCAGCAGATACAGAGCGGTCGCAAGGCCGGCGGGTCCCGCGCCCGCTATCAGAACGTCGCAACTTTTCGCTGCTCCCGCCGGCATAAGCCTAGCAGGCGGTTGAAGAAGGCATCTTCAACCGCCTGCTCCCTCTCTCGCATCTCCCCCGGAGGGGGAGAAGATTAGGAAGGCAGACAATTCTTAAGCAGGATGTTGAGGACGAAGTCGATGCCATTGTGGACTCCGAGACTTTTCTTAACACCCTGCTAAGCACACCGGTAGCGCGGCGCGCATGCGCGCGCTACGTCCCGCCACAAAAGAAAACAGCGCCCCG
>CAYSCX010000020.1:0-43369 GCA_964429575.1 uncultured Binatia bacterium (SeqCode)
GGTCGTTCTTGATCACCGGCTTGAGACCGAGAAACGGCAGCAACTTTTCGTAGAATGGCAGACACTTGTCGAAATTGCTGACCGTGAGCATCACATGCGCGACCCCGTTGATTTCCATCTGTACGGACCTCCTGAAATTGATTGAGCCGCGTGATTGGCGGCACCTTCACCCGCCCGCGCGAAAGATGCGCGGGCGGCCTCTCCCGTAAAGTAACGAGCGAGGCGCCGAGCGCCGCGCGCGACGTCGCTCAGCTCGCCTGAGCGGCCATGCGCCGCGGGTCGGGCTGCGCGTGTCCAAGCACCGGGTGCGGCACATACGGTTTCTCGACCGCCTTTACTTCCTCGGCGCTTAGCCGGACGTCCACGGCGCTGACGGCTTCCTCGAGATGCTTCAACTTGGTTGCGCCGATGATTGGCGCCGTGACGCCGGGCGCCTGGCGTATCCACGCGGCCGACACCTGCGACGGCGTGATGCCGCGTTCCCGCGCGACCTGCTCGACCGCGTCGAGCACCGCGAAGTCCGCGTCGCGGAAGTAAAAGCCCTTCGCGAACTCATCGCTCTTCGCGCGCGCGGTCGGTTCCTCCGCGCCCTTCTTGCGATTGCCGGCGAGAAATCCGCGCGCGAGCGGACTCCACGGAATCAGGCCGACGCCCCACTCGATGCACACCGGGTTCATCTCGCGCTCTTCTTCGCGGTACACGAGGTTGTAGTGATTTTGCATCGAGACAAACCGGTGCCAGTGGTTCTCCTTCGCGAGGTAGAGCGCCTTCTGGAATTGCCATGCCGCCATGCTCGACGCGCCGAGATATCGCACCTTACCCGCGCGCAATAGAGAATCGAGCGCCTCGAGCGTTTCCTCCAGCGGCGTCGTGAAGTCGTAGCGATGGATCTGGTAGAGGTCGATGTAATCCATCTTGAGGCGGCGCAATGACGCGTCGCACGATGCGATGATCGCCTTGCGCGAAAGTCCGCCGCGATTCTGTCCCGCGCCCATCGGGCCGAAGACCTTGGTGGCGACCACGATCTCGTCGCGGCGCGCCATCTCGCCGAGCCACCGGCCGGTGATCTCCTCGCTCACGCCGGCCGAATAGACGTTAGCGGTGTCAAAAAAATTGATGCCGTTGTCGATCGCGAACTTGAAATGCTCGCGCGCCTCGTCGGCCGTGAGCACCCAGTCGCGCCACTTCTTGTCGCCGTAGGACATGCATCCAAGGCAGATGCGCGAAACACTTACGCCAGTCTTTCCAAGCTTTGCGTACTGCATCGAGGGACTCCGATTGTCGCTTTTCGTGGATTCAGCCCACAGTTCTGCGGCGCTCGCGCGTTGTCAAGACGCGCGCGGCGGTGTTTCACTCGCGGGCGGCTACGGATAATATCTCCCGGAGCCGCGCGCGGACGTTTCGCGGCTCATCTCGCGCCCCGGCTGAGAGGAAAGAATGCGAGTCCTGCTCGTTCATCCAAGTCCGCTCATGTACAGCGAGATTTATCTCCGGCTCGAGCCGCTCGGGATGGAGCGGGTCGCCGCGGCGGTGCGCGATGCGGGCCACGACGTTCGCATTCTCGACCTCCAAATCTTCAAACACACCGACCTCTACCGCGAACTCGAGGAGTTCCGCCCGCAGGCGATCGGCTTTTCACTCAACTATCTCGCCAACGTACCCGAGGTCATCGATCTCGCCAAGGACACCAAGCGCATCCTGAAGGACAGCTTCGTTTTCACCGGCGGCCACAGCGGCTCGTTCGTCGCCGAGGAGATCCTGGAGCATGGCGCGGGCGCGATCGATTGCGTGATTCGCGGCGAGGGCGAGGAGGCCGCGCGAACGCTGATGGACGCCATCGGTGACGGCCAGATCTCGAAGGTCCCCGGCGTCGTCACCAAGGACGGCAGCGGTCCGGCGCCGAAACTGATCGACGACCTCGACAAGTATTTTCCCGCGCGCGACCTCGGACGGCGCCGCAAGAAATATTTTATCGGCGTGCTGGACCCGTGCGCATCGATCGAGTTCACGCGCGGTTGTCCGTGGGATTGCTCGTTCTGCTCGGCGTGGACGTTTTACGGAAAGAGCTACCGCAAGTCGACCGCCGAAGCGGCCGCGGAGGACATGCTCTCGATCAAGGAACCCAACGTTTTCATCGTTGACGACGTCGCGTTCATCCATCCGGAGCACGGCTTCGCGATCGGCAGTGAGATCGAAAAGCGCCGGATCAAGAAACAGTACTATCTCGAAACGCGCGCCGACGTGCTCTGCCGCAACAAGGAAGTGTTCGCCTACTGGCGGCGGCTCGGCCTCGAATACATGTTCCTGGGACTCGAGTCGATCGACGAGGAGGGCCTCAAGCTCCACCGCAAACGCTCATCGCCGGGGGTCAACTTCAAGGCGTTGGAGGTGGCGCGCGAAATCGGCGTCACCGTCGCGATCAACATCATCGCGGATCCAGATTGGGATGAGCGCCGCTTCGAGGTTATCCGCGAGTGGGCGATCAGCATTCCTGAGATCGTGCATCTCACCGTCGCGACGCCGTATCCGGGCACCGAGCTGTGGTTCACCGAGTCGCGAGAGTTGACGACGCTCGACTACCGGCTGTTCGACATCCAGCACTCGGTGCTGCCGACCAAGCTGCCACTGCTGAAGTACTACGAAGAGCTGGTGAAGACGCAGAACGTGCTCAACCGCAAGCACCTTGGCTGGGCGGCGCTCAAAGATGTCGCGTCGATTGCGGCGAAGCTCGCGATGCAGGGGCAGTTCAACTTCCTTCAGATGCTCTGGAAGTTCAACAAGGTGTACAACCCGCAGCGGCAGTTCGCCGAACACTCCAAGGAAGTGAAGTACGCGATGCGACCGCCGCCGCGGCACACCGACACTCGTCCTACCGCGGCGCAGTTGTACATTCATCCGCCCGGCAAGCAGCACGGTCGCGCGGCGGCGGCGATCGAAGCGGCGGGCGGTGGCTGACGCCGCGATAAGCCTATTCGCCGGTGAACTTGGGCGGGCGCTTCGCGAGGAACGCCACCATGCCCTCGCGCGCGTCCTTCGACGCTGAAATCGACGAGATCGTAAACGTCTCCAACGACATCTGAGATTCAAGCGTGCTCGCCGCGCTCGCGCTCAGCAGCCGTTTCGTTCCGCCGATCGCGAGTGTCGCACCCGCCGCTAGCTCCGTCGCAAACGACTTCGCCGCGTTCATCAGATCTGCGTCGGGCACTACGCGCGTCACGATGCCAAGTTCCTTCGCTTCCATCGCCGACAGCACGGGATTCAGAACCGCCAACTCGAGCGCGCGGCGCAAGCCGACGATGCGCGGCAGGAAGTAAGTGGACGACCCGTCGGGCGTGAGCCCGGCGCGCGTGTACGCCATGGTGAAGCGCGATGTCTGCGCCGCGATCACGAAGTCGCACGCGCACACCAAGCTGAAGCCCGCGCCCGCCGCACTGCCGTGCACCGCCGCGATGACCGGAGGATTCATTCTTGAAAACGTGGAGATCGCGTTGTGCAGGTTGAGCGTGACGCGCTCTAGATAGTGCCCCAGCTCATGCTCCGGCTGCGCCGCGAACGCTTTCAAATCGCCGCCGGCGCAAAACATGCGTCCAGCGCCGCTGATTAGCACCGCGCGAACTCTTGAGTCGCGGCTTAGCCGGTGCGCGGTGGCGTTCAATTCCTCGGCAAGCTCGAGGTTAAGCGAGTTGGCGGCCTCGGGACGATTGAGCGTCAGGTGCGCGACGTGCCCGTCGATTTGGAGCTGCAGGTTTCGAAAATTGCTCATGCGTCAATCCATTCCACGAACTATGCGAGCATTTTGTACCACGAGGCGATCGCTTCGCCGATTTCGTGCGGCGAATCTTCCTGGATGAAGTGATTGCCCTTGACCGTAACTTCGCGCTGGTTCGGCCACTTGCGGCAGAACTCCAATTGCCCGCCACGCAGAATCGCGCCCGGCTCCGCGACGATGAGCAGCTTTGGCACCGGACTTTTCGCGAGCCACTCGGAGTACGCCTTGACGATCGAGGTAACGTCGGGTGGCTCGCCGTCGATTGGAATTTCGCGCGGCCAGGTGAGCGTCGGTCGGCGCGACTCGCCAGGCTGGCGGTATGGGCGTCGATAGACCTCCATCTCTTCGTCGCTGAGCTTGCGGATAATGCTGCTCGGCAGGATCGTTTCGATGAAGAGGTTGTTCTTGAGAATCATCTCATCACCGGCCGCGCTCCTTAGCCCCTGGAAGATGCGGCGCGCCGCATCGGGCCACTCCGCCCACGCAAGCGGCCGCACGATCGCCTCCATGTAGGCGATTCCTTTCACCGCGCCGGGATTGCGATGCGCCCAGTGGAACCCGAGCGCGGAGCCCCAGTCGTGCACGACCAGCGTGACCTTCTCGCGAATGCCAACCGCGTCGAACCACGCATCGAGATGCTTCGAGTGATCGACGAAACGGTAGCTTCCCGCCGATGACTTGCCCGAGTCGCCCATGCCGATCAGATCGGGCGCGAGGCAACGTCCCAGCGACGAGAGGTGCGGAATTACGTTGCGCCACAGGTACGACGAAGTCGGATTTCCGTGGAGGAAGACGATGGGGTCGCCGCGGCCAGTATCGACGTAAGCCATCTCGGTGCCGAGCAGCTTGGCGCGCTTTCGCGGATGTGGATCGCGAGTGGAGATCGCTTGTTCGCTCATCGTCACCTCTCCTGGTTGGGCATTCCCAGTGATATTGCCGCATTCTCGGGCGCGCAAGCGCATTTTGATTCGCGCGGTTTGCGATCGATTACAAACCGGAAGAGAATCCCCGCAGCAGAACGCCTCGGTGAGGTTTACACGCGATGGCAGAACGGCGGCGCAAATTCTGGGGATGGGGCTACGAGGACCAGGGGCCGAATCCGGAACAGCAGAAGCACCTCGCGGAGCGGATGGCGAAGCGATTCGACCTTGGTCCTCTTGCGATCAAACCGCGGCCGCAAGAGTCGGAGCTGAACCTGCGTCCGCCGCGCGTGACGCCGCCTGACGCGCTCGCGCCGCTGTGCTCGACCGCCACGTGGGATCGCGCGGGACACAGCTACGGGCGCGGGTTTCGCGATCTCGTTCGCATATTCCGCCGCCACTTTCCCAATCCGATGGACGTCGTCGCGTATCCGCGCACCGAGCAGGACATCATTCGTATTCTCGACTGGTGCGACTCGGCGAAAATCGCAGCGAGTCCATACGGCGGTGGTTCGAGCGTCGTTGGCGGGCTCGAAGCGCCGCAGGGCGGCGGCTATCGCGGGGCCGTGTCGATCGATCTGTCGCATCTGGGCAAGGTCATCGAAGTCGATAAGATGTCGCGTGCGGCGCGAATCCAGGCCGGCGTGCTCGGCCCGGCGCTCGAAGATCAGCTGCGACCGCACGGCTACACGCTGCGCCACTTCCCGCAGTCGTTCGAGTTCTCATCTCTGGGCGGCTGGATCGCGACGCGCTCGGGCGGCCATTTCGCGACGCTATACACGCACATCGATGATTTCGTCGAGTCGCTGCGCGTGGTGACGCCGACCGGAGTCGTCGAGTCGCGACGGCTGCCGGGATCCGGCGCGGGGCCGAGTCCCGACCGGATGTTCATCGGTTCCGAAGGAATCCTCGGCATCATCACCGAGGCGTGGATGCGCTTGCAGGACCGCCCGACGTTTCGCGCGGGCGCGTCGGTGCCATTCTCCGATTTTTTCAAAGCGGCACGCGCGGTGCGCGCAATTTCGCAAGCAGGCATCTACCCGTCGAATTGCCGGCTGCTCGATCCGGGCGAGGCGCTCAATGCGGGCGCGGCCGACGGCGCCGACTCCTTGCTGGTGCTCGCCTTTGAGTCGGCGGATCACAATTTGGATCCATGGATCGCACGCGCGCTCGAGTGCTGCGCAGACTTCGGCGGACGCGTGCCCCAGGAGCCGGTCAAGACGCGCCGCGACAAGGACGCGACCCATGAGGGCGCCGCGGGAGCGTGGCGCAACGCGTTTCTGAACGCGCCGTATCTGATGGACACCGTCGCCGCGATGGGCATGGTGAGCGACACGTTCGAGACGTCGATCACCTGGGATCGATTCGAGAATTTTCACACCAACGTGATGCAACGCGCGCGCGATTCGATTCGCGAGGTTTGCGGCAAGGGCAGCGTGACCTGCCGCTTCACGCACGCGTATCCGGACGGCCCCGCGCCGTATTACACGGTGCTCGCGCCTGGCAGGCCGCAGTCGCAGCTGGAGCAGTGGGACGAAATCAAGGCGGCGGTGTCAGACTTGTTGATCCAGCTCGGCGCGACCATCACGCACCATCACGCGGTCGGGCGCGACCATCGGCCATGGTATGACCGCCAACGCCCGGACGGATTCGCCCGCGCGTTGCGAGCGGCCAAGCGCGCGCTCGACCCGAAGGGCATTCTCAATCCGGGCGTGCTGATCGATCCGGAGTAGGGCGCCGCGGTCATGGTGGCTAGTTCGATTGGCTTGTATTACAATGTATTACATGAAACGCGACGTAGTGACGGTCAGGTTGGACCGCGATATCAAGCGTCTGTTGACGCGTGAGTGCAGGCGATCCGGCCGCTCGCGCAGCGAAGTCGTGCGTGACACGCTGAGGCGGCAGCTCGAGTTGTCAGAATTCGAGGATCTCCGGCGACGAATGATCCCCTACGCCGAAGCGCGCGGTTACCTGACTGACGAGGATGTGTTCAAAGACGTTTCGTGAGGGTGTTCCCCGACACGAACGTACTTGTGAGCGCTTTCACCGCCCGGGGTCTTTGCGCAAATCTGATCGAGCTCGTGCTTAAAGAGCACGAGCTCTTAATCGGCGATGTTGTTCTCGACGAATTCCGGACGGTGCTGCGAACGAAGTTCAGGATGCCGGCGGAGCCTATTACGCAGGCGGAAACATTGCTGAAGCGGCACCGGGTAGTCGGGCGGCCGCTGCGAACTCCGCGCGTGCGCCTTTCCGATTCGAATGACCTTCTGGTTCTAGCGTCCGCGATGGAAGCCCGCTCCGATGTGCTTGTCACCGGCGACGCGGAGATTCTGCGAGTTCACACGGGTATCGGAAGGCTCAAAATCAGGAATCCCCGCCAATGCTGGGAGTTGCTACGAAGCGCGACGCAGTCTCCACCGGCACGCTAAGCACGAGGCGCTCGCGCGCACCGTCTCGGCACGCGCCGCCATTGCCCTACTCGTCGATGCCGAGCTTTTGCTTCGCGGCGTCCGACATCATGTGAGGCGTCCAGGGCGGGTCCCACACGATTTCCACTTCCGCGTTCTCGCAGCCGGGGATGCCCAGCAGCTTGTCCTCGATGTCCTGGCGGATCATCGAACCCATCTGGCAACCCGGCGCCGTGAGCGTCATCGTGACGTGCACGACCCCGGCCTCAAGCTGCACTCCGTACACGAGCCCCAAGTCAACGATGTTGACTGGTATCTCCGGGTCGAAGCACTCGCGCAGCACCTCGTACACCACGTCCTGATTGAGTTCTGATGAATTCTCCATCACGCACGGACTAGTATATAAGAGCGGTCAGGGCCGAGACAGCGCGCGCTTGCGAGCGCCGCGCGAGCTTCGGAGGAATTTGATGCCCGACAAGGAAGCGCTCTACGACCAGGCGGTCGACCTTTACGCCGACGAAAAGTACGACCAAGCGATCGAGGTTTACCGCAACGCGCTGGAGATCGATCCCAGGTTCGCCGATGCGCAGCACGGCCTCGTCATGTGCTATCAGGCCAAGGGCGATCTCGACACCGCGATCGAGCTGACCAAGAAGCAGATCGAGCAGGAGCCAGATGACATCCTGCTCTGGACCAACCTCAGCATGTTCCTCCAGAAACAGGGCAAGGTGCCCGAGGCGGAAGCGGCCGGCGCCGAGGCGCGCAGGCTCGATTGGAAGCGCCAGCTCAAGGAAGGCAAGAAGCCGTCCTAACCCAGATCGGGCGCCACGCACTCGCTACTGAAACATCGAGGTGAAGATGAAACTCAAGGACAAGGCGGTACTCATCACGGGCGCGGGCTCGGGGCTCGGTCGCGAGATGGCGCTGACCTTCGCGCGCGAGGGCGCCAGGATCGGCGTCAACGACATCCGGCCGGAGTCGGCGCAAAACGTCGCGACCGAGGTTGAGCGCGAGGGCGGCAAGGCCAAAGCGGTCGTCGCCGACGTTTCGAACAGCACCGCGGTGAAGAAACTCCTGGCCGACTTTCTCGCGGCGTTCGGCACCATCGACGTGCTCATCAACAACGCGGGCATCGGGCGAACGCGTGAGGACGTGACCGAGGTAATCGGCACTCAGGACCTCACCGACGAGGACTTTGACAAGATGGTGCGGACGCACCTCTACTCCACGTTCTACTGCACGCGCGAGGCGCTCAAGACCATGATCGCAAAACGCTCCGGCCGCATCATCAACCTCGGCTCGATCGCCGGCACCACCGGGCTTGCGTTCGCGCCCCACTACTGCGCGGCCAAGGGCGCGATCATCTCGTTCACCAAGTCGGTCGCGCGCGAGGTCGTCGGCCACGGTATCCTGGTCAACTGCATCGCCCCCGGCTTCATCGAAACGCCGATGACCGCAGCGATTCCACCCGAGGTGCGCCAGCAGGTGACCGCGATCACGCCGATCGGCCGGTTCGGCGTGCCGCGCGAAATTGCCGCCGCCGCGCTGTTTCTTGCCTGCGAGGATTCCTCATTCATGGTCGGCCAGGTGGTCAGCCCCAACGGCGGCTACGTAATCTGACGCGCGCTGACGGGAGGACGCACGCCATGCTGCTCCACTTTGCACGCTTCAACTTCAAGAGCGCGGATCTCGATGCCGAGGAGCGCAACTACCTCGGCCATCACGTGGCGCTCGTCAGGAAACTTCCCGGCCTTCGCCTCTACTACACGGGCCGGCTGCTGGAGGTGGGCGGCGAGAAGCCCGATCGTCACCGCGCCGTCATCCTCTTCTTCGACAGCGCCGACGCCTGGAGCGCCGCCATGCGCACCGAGACCGGCGCGGCGCTGGCCGCCAATCGCCAGGCGCACCTCACGGCTCTTGATCGACGCTCCGCCGACGCGGAATTTATCGTGCCGTTCGGCTCCCGCAGCGCGGGCCAGCCGTGCTTCATCATGGCCGCGGAGTTCGATCTCGCAACCGACGGTGGAGGAATCGAGGCGGCAGAGACTCGCTACCGCGATCATCACGTCGCGATCGCGCGCCGTCTACCCGGACTTCGCAACTACATTATCGGCAAGCTTGCACCGTCTGACGATGGTGCGCCCGGGCGGTACCGGCTTGCGATTCTGGCGTTCGACTCGCCCGACGCACTGCGCGACGCGTATCGTTCACCGGTCGGGCGGGAGCTCGCCGAGGACGAGCGCGCGACGATCCGCAACCCGCGCGTCTTTCGCCTCGACGCGCGCGTCGAAGTGTAGCCGCGCGATCGAACGCCGCCCGCGCCACCTGCCATGCTCGAACGTTGCGCGGGCGTCCTGATTCCACTGTTCTCGCTTCGCACCGAACGCGACCTCGGTCGTGGCGAGATTGGCGGCCTGCGCGAGATGGTGGATCTCGCGGTGGCGATGGGCCATCGCGTGATTCAGCTTCTGCCGCTCGACGAGCCCGCGCCCGGCGAGGCCAGCCCATACAGCGCGCTCAGCGTATTCGCGATCGATCCGATGTACATATCCGCGCCGGCGCTCACTGACGCCGCCGAATTGCGGCGCGCACAGGAATCCGTCGGGCGTCGGCGCACGCCGCCGCGCGCTCGACTGCGCAATGTGAAGTTCGAGCTGCTTGCGCATGCGTTCGATTCGTTCGAGCAGCGTGCGTCGCCGGTAGAGCGCGCCGAATTTGGCAAGTTTCGCGAGGAGAACCGCGCGTGGCTCGATGACTACGCGCTGTTTCGCGGATTGAAGGAAAAGTTCAAGTGGAAGGTCTGGGAGTCGTGGCCCGATGAACTGCGGCGTCGCGAAGCCGGCGCGCTCGGCTCGGCTCGCCGCGGCCTCGCCGACTCGATTCGCAAGTACTGCTACTGGCAGTACCTCGCCGCTCGCCAGTGGCGCGACGTTCGCGGATACGCGAAGTCGCGCGGCGTGCTGCTCGGCGGCGATCTCGCATTCTCGCCCTCACGCGATAGCGCGGAAGTGTGGGCGAACCAGGCGTACTTCGACCTCACGCGCACAGTCGGCGCCCCGCCCGACGATTTCAATCCCGACGGGCAGCGCTGGGGACTGCCAATGCCGAACTGGGAACGGATGCGCGCGAGCGGGCACCAGTTCTGGCGGGCGCGGGCCCGTCGCGCACGGTCTCTCTACGACATCGTTCGCATCGATCACGTAGTCGGCATTTACAGAACGTTTTCATTCGCCGGCGAAGACGATGGCGGCTCGTTCATGCCCGCAGATGAGCCGCAACAAATCGCGCAAGGCGAAGAGGTCATGCGCGCCATCCTTGCTGAAGCGACGCCAGCGGACGTGATCGCCGAGGACCTCGGCACCGTGCCGCCGTGGGTGCGCGCATCGCTGACGCGCCTCGGTGTGCCCGGCTACAAGGTCGTGCGCTGGGAGAAGATCGATTGGGGCAGTCCTGACGAGCGCTTCCTGAGCCCGTCAGAGTACCCTGAGCTTTCGCTCGCGACTACCGGTACGCACGACACCGAGACGCTGACGCAATGGTGGCGCGAGACGACCGCCAAGGAGCGCCGTCAATTTCTCGCGGCGCTTGGGCTTGAGGGCCGCGTCTCGCCTGACGGCCGGCTTACCGGACGCGCCTCGCTTGCGATTCTCGAGGCGCTCTACGCGGCGCCATCGCGGCTTGCGGTCACGCCCATCCAGGACCTATTCGGCTGGCGCGCGCGCATCAACCGTCCCGGCACCGTCGCACCGTCGAACTGGAGGTGGCGCCCGCCCTTCACGCTCGAGCGCTGGAGCGAAAGCGCCACGTTGCGCGCACGCGTTACGAGCCTCAGGCGCATCGCGGAGCGCACCGGCCGCTTCGGTATGTGAATCGGATGTCGCGCTAGACGACTTGTCGAACCGCGATCGCGGGCGCGATTCGAAGCGCAGCCGCAATCGGCACGACGCCGCTGACGATTCCGACTCCGACGGCAATCACCGTCGCGAACGCGGCGCTCTCGGGCGTCACCCATAGCGCGCCATTTCCGCCGAGCAACGGTCCGAGCGTGATGCCCCCGCCGAAAAGCCACAGTGCCGCGCCGGCGCCGATTGCCCCGCCCACGAGTCCGATCGCTCCACACTCGCCGAACAGCACTCCAGCAATCGGGCCGCGCGAGAATCCCAGCACGCGCATCACTGCGACCTCGCTCATCCGGTCGCGCACCATCATCGCAGTCGAGTTCGCCGCAATCAGAAGCACAGTTACGATTACCACCGCGCCGATCATCGCGACTATCGCGCGAAGGTTGCCAATCGCGGAGAGGCCCGACGCGATCGCTTCGCTCTCGGTCAATGTGCGCGTCTCGTAGTCGGAGTTGTGATAGCGCTCGTCGATCGCCTTGCCGAGGCTCGCGGCGCTTTGCGGGTCGGAGGCGCGCACGACCAGTTGCCATGCGATATCGCCGGCCGGGCTCCCATTCGCCTTGAGCGTCTCCTCGAAGTAATCGCGGCGGAACAGAAAGACGTTGGGATAGCGCTCTGACGGGACTTCGCCGACGATATTGAACGTCATGTCGAATCTGCGCGCGTCGGCGCTGCGCAGCGTGACCTGCTGTCCGATTTTCCAGTTGAACCGCTTCATCAGAACTTTGCCGACGATCGCGCCGCGGCGGTCGTTGAGCATCGCAAGCGCCTGCTCCTTGCTGGTTTCGTAATCAGGGAAGACGTCCGCTAGCCCGAAGCCGGTCGCGCCGGCCATTATCGTGTCGCTGGGATCTCGATAGTACGACGGCCACCCTGTGACGGCGACGCATGCGGCCGCGCCGGGCATCGCGGCTATCTCATTGCAATAGCGTGCCGGAATTCCGTACCACGCGCTGCGATTGTTCACGACCAGGCGGAGCGTCTTCGTCGCGTTGGCGAGAATCCGGTCCATCGATGCTGGCGTCGAGATCAAAACGGTGAAAATGAAGGTGGCGAGCGCGATGGTCGCAGCGGTAAGCAGCACGCGCCTCAAATTGCGGCGCATGTTGCGTTCGATGAGTTTTATGACGTGAAACATCGCACCTCCATCCGCTTACGCCTCGCGCAGCGAATCGATCACGCCGATTCGCGCGGCGCGCCATGCCGGAAGCAATCCGCCCAACGCGCCGATCGTCGCCGCCGCGACTAACCCGGTTATGAACGCGGACGGCGCGAGTCGAAACGAGAATATGTACATCCCCACGTTTACCAATTTGTCGGTCAGCCCCGCTGCGGTCGCGACGCCCACGCCCAGCAACTCCCCTGCAATCCCGCCGATCAATCCAAGTACAACGCTTTCAGCCACGAAGCTCATCAGGATGTTTCCACGGGTGAAGCCGAGCGCGCGCAGCACGCCTATTTCCTTGGAGCGCCGCGCGACCGCCGCGTACATAGTGTTCATGCCGCCGAAGGTTGCGCCGATGCCCAGGATCGCCGCGAGGATAATCCCGAGACTGCGCAGTTGGTTCACGAACTCGGTTTGCTCGGCATAGAACTGCTCTTGGGACTTCGCTTCGACGCGCAATCTTGCATCCTTCGTGAGAGCGGCCTTGAAGCTGTCCGCGGCGCCGGGGCGCAGAATCACGGCAATGACGCCCATCGCGCCTACTCCGAACCGCAAGTCCTGCTGCAATACGTCGAGGTCGGTCCATACTTCGGACTCATGGACGCTACCGTTATCCGAGAACGCCCCGACGATGTCCCAAGTCCTCCGTCCGAACCGCAAAGTCTTGCCGGTGGCGAGATTCGGATGCTGCGCGGCGAGGCGTTGTCCAACCACCAACTCGGCGGCGCCTTTTTTCGGCCAACGTCCCGACTCGAGTTTCATCCCGCGATGCACCTTGTACGCGATTGGATATACGCCGCGGATGAACGTAAAACCGACTTCGCTCATCGGCGCGTCGGGGTTGGCGAAAAACCCGTTCACCATTTCCGGCGATAGGAGCGCCTCGCCATCTTCGCCGGTCGCGACTTCGGATCGGGCGCGAATGATCTCGTACTGTTCGCGCGTGATGTAGCTGCCGGGCTCGGAAGTGACGCCGCGGCTAAGCAGTATCCAGTTTCCACCGCGCCCAGCCGCAAGCACCGTGTCGCGCAGACCCGCGATGAAGCCCAGGATCATGAACAGGATCATCACGACCAGCGCGACCGCGAACGCCGTCATCAGCGACGTCGTGCGACGGACGAAAAGACTGCGGACATTGTAGCGAATCGGAATCACGGCGCCGCACCCCACTATCTGTCGAGAATCCATCAATTTAATCGGCGCACCCGCGTCGGCGCAACGCACCGCTATTGCGGCACTCAAGAGTCCGCTATAAGCAGCGGGTGGAGGCGGCTATGGGTCCACTTACCGGAGTTCGGGTACTCGACCTCAGCATGGTGGTCGCGGGACCATTTTGCACGATGATGTTCGGCGACCTCGGCGCCGACATCATCAAGATTGAACCGCCCGAGGGCGACGTAATTCGCATGGCGACACCGGGCGACCGCAATGGCGTGCAGGTCGGCGTCATCAACTGGAATCGCAGTAAGCGCGCCATGGTGCTCGATCTCAAAAAGCCCGGCGCCGCGGAAGTTTTTCTCAAGATGGCCGAGCAGGCGGACATCGTGATTCAAAACGTGAGGCCGGGCGTCGTCGAGAGGCTGGGCGTCGGCTACGAGGCGGTGTCGGCGCGCAACCCGAAGATCGTTTATTGCTCGATCGCCGGCTACGGATTCACCGGCCCTTACGTTGCGAAGCCCGCTTACGATCCCATCATCCAGGGACTAGCGGGCGTGATGATCTCGCAGCGCACGCAAGGGCGTCCCCGCGCGGTCAAGAACATTCTCGCCGACAAGATTACCGCGATGACCGCGGCCATTTCGATTCTTGCCGCGCTCAACGAGGCGCGCGTGCATGGCCGCGGCCAGCATATCCAGCTCGCGATGATCGACGCGGTTGCGTACTACCTGATGCCCGATACCGCGTCGCGGCACACATTCCTCCCGCACAAGCCCGGCGTTCCGCCATCGATGAACACGCTCGAACCGTTCAAGACCGCCGACGGTTACATCACGATCGCGCCGCTGACCGACAAGCATTGGAAGGCGATCCTCGACGCGGTCGGGCATCCGGAATGGTTCGAGGGCGACGCACCGCGCGCCGATCGCGTGCGCCACTCGATAAAGAGCCTCATCGATCATTTTCCGACCCAGCCGTCCGCGTACTGGCTCGAGCGAATCGAAGCCGCCGACGTGCCGTGCGGACCGGTCAACGACTACGATTCGATTTGGACCGACCCGCAGTTCGAGGCGAACGAGACGTTCTTCGAATACGAGCATCCGAAGGCGGGCCCGGTCCGCGGCGTGCGTCATCCGGCGCGCTTGTCCGGCCGCAAGCAGGATTTGTGGCGTCACGCGCCTGGGCTTGGCGAGAACACCGACGAAATCCTGCGCGACTTCGGATTCTCAGCTACGGAAATTTCGAAACTCCGCCAGGACGCGATCGTCCAATAGCGTTGCGCCGCAAACTTCCCGCCCGTCCATCGTCGCGAACCTCGACACCGCGACCGGCGCTATAGACTTCGTGCGATCCTCAATCCTGAGCAATCGGGCTGCCGCGTGCCGCGCATGCACGCTTGCCATCGTGATCGCATTGCTGGTCGCCTGCGCCGGATGCGCATCGACCTCGCCGCCCATCGCGGGCGCCGAGCCCGCCGCGTTGCCGTCGCCCACCGAAACGCCGAAACCTGCGGCGACTCCCGAACCGACCGCGACGCGCACCCCGACTCCGCTTGCGCTGCGGGCGCCGTATGCGATCGCGCCGGGTCACAACGGCGATCTGTGGTTCAGCGAATTTCAGGGCGATCATTTGGGGCGCGTGACCATCACCGGCGAGATCACATTCTTCAAGCTCTCGTCCGAGGGTTTGGCCGAGCGGCTGGCCGTCGGGCCGGACGGCGGCGTGTGGTTCACCGATCCGATGGGAAATCGAATTGGCCGTTTCGAGCCCACCGACGGCACGCTCGCGTATTACAAACTGCCGAATCCCGGGAGCGGTCCCGCGGGAATTACCTTCGGCCCCGACGGCAACATCTGGTTCACCCAGCACTCCGGCCATCGAATCGGGCGACTCACGCCGGCCGGCAGCCTCAAGGAGTTTCGGCTCTCCGCTGGCGCGGGGCCCGGTGACATCATCGCTGGCATCGATGGGCACTTGTGGTTCGTCGAGGATCGCGCCGGCCGCATCGGCCGCATCGACACCGACGGCAAAGTCGCGGAGTTTCCCATCCCGACCAAGGACGGCCAGCCCGGTTCGCTGACGCTCGGCTCGGACGGCAACGTTTGGTTTACCGAGCTCAAGTCGCAGCGCATCGGAAAGATCTCGCCGACCGGCGCGGTCGTCGAGTACTCGCTGCCGATGAATGCTGTCCCATTCGCAATCACCGGCGCCGCCGACGGCAATCTGTGGATCACCGTGATACGCGGCCGCGGCGGCGCGCAGACTCGCGCGATTCTTAAAGTCTCGACCGCAGGCGCCATGACCGCGTTCGAACCGCCGCCCGGCACGATCCCCGGATTCATCACCGCCGGCCCGGACGGCAATCTTTGGATTACGCAGCCAAATCACAAGATCGCGCGCCTGACCCCAGACGGCCGGTTGACCACGTTCGATGTGCGCCGCGCCGATTGATCGCGCGCCGCACGCGCTTACAGCGCGGGCCGCTCAACTGTTCCCAATCCTCAGTTTTGCGCTATAAGCGCATCAGTCGAATCCTTCACAGCGCATCAGCCAAGGGAGAGCCAAAGCGATGGGTATTCTCGATGGAAAAGTTGCAGCGGTAACTGGCGGCGGCCGCGGTATCGGGCGGGGCGTCTCGAAGCTACTTGCGGCGCAAGGCGCCAAAGTTGTCGTTAACGATCTCGGTGTCAGCGTCGCGGGCCAGAAAGAAACCGCCTCGCCCGCCGACGATGTGGCAAAAGAGATCAAGGCCGCCGGCGGCGCCGCGGTGAGCAACCACATGGACATCAGTTCGGTGGAAGGCGGGGAGGGGCTGGTGAACCAGGCCATCAAGGAGTTCGGCCACCTCGACATCCTGGTAAACGTCGCCGGCATCCTGCGCGACCGCATGATTTTCAACATGTCCGAGCAGGAGTGGGACGACGTAATCCGCGTGCATTTGAAGGGGCACTACTGCACGATTCGGCCCGCGTCGGCGCACATGCGCGAGCGCAAGCACGGCCGCATCATCAACTTCTCGTCCAATTCGGCGCTGGGCAGTCCCGGGCAGCCGAACTATGCGGCGGCCAAGGCGGCCATCCTGGGACTCACCTACAGCTCGGCGGTGGGGCTCAAAAAGTACAACATCACCGTGAACGCAATCATGCCGGGCGCATCGACACGCATGACTGACACCGTGCCGGAAGGACGCATGGGCGGCAGCTTTCGCCGGGTCACCAGCGAGACTGCCGCTGGAACTCCGATGGATCCGGCGAACGTTGCGCCAATCGTTGCGTTTCTTGCGAGCGATCTCGCGAGCGAAGTCACCGGCCAATGTTTCGGCGCGTCGGGCTATCGCATCATGCGCTATTCCCATATCGTTCCCGATAAGATCATCTACAACAGCGGTCCGTGGGATGTGGAAAAGCTGGGCGATATCTTGAAGACTACGCTGCTCGTCGATCTCGAGCCGCCGCGCATGTAGCCGCAGGCTTCCTCAGCATGGCTCTCAATGTCGGGGCGCGTCGCGATGCGCCCCTTTTCTTTTCGGTCCGCCCGCGCGCCACCGCCCCATCCGCCTTGTCCGCGGATCAACCCGCTCCTATGCTGTGTTCCGAACGCTTCGGAGCACGCGATGGCCGACTGGGATCCCGAACTCTACAACCGCTTCCGGCGCTATCGCGCCGAGCCGTTCGAGCACGAACTCACGCGCCTCACGCTTACCGATAGCGATAAGATCCTCGACCTCGGATGCGGGTCGGGTGAGAACACTATCGAGCTTGCGCGCCGCGCGCCGCGCGCGGCAGTCGTCGGACTCGATTCATCGCCGGCGATGCTCGATGCTGCGGCGAAGCTCCACGCGAAACTAGCACCTGAACTTCGCGCACGAATGAGCTTCGTGCTCGCCGATATTCGTACCTACGTCGCCGATGCGGTGTACACGCTGGTCATTTCCAATGCCGCGCTGCAATGGACGCGCGACCATCGCGCGGTACTCGCAGCGTGCTTTCGAGTTCTGCGTCCGGGCGGCAGGCTCGTCGTCCAGATGCCGTCAAACCACGTCGAGACCGCGCAACGCACGATCCTCGCGATGGCCCACGACGAGCCGTGGCGCGGCGCACTTGGCGGCGTCAACCTCCCCTCGCGGATAGTCGCGGAGCCCGAAGAGTATCGCGCGATGCTCGCGGAGCTGGGTTTCGATGAAGTCGATTGCTACTACCACACGTTTCACCACCCGATGAGCTGCCCTGCCGATATCGTCGAATGGAGCCGCGCGACCGCGCTGCGCCCGTTTCTGAACGCGCTGCCGCAAGCGCGCCACGCGGACTACCTCGCGGCGCTGACGCGACGATTCGAGCAGGCCTACGGCACCAACGGCGCACTTATCTTCGACTTCCGCCGCATCTTTTTGTGGGCGCGGCGGCCGGACCGCTGACATGCCGCGTGCGAACTTTCTGCCTGCGCTTGCCGCGCACGGCGGTGCGGGCGCGGCGGGTCCGCCCCACGAACGACCGGAGCGTCGACGCGGGCTGATCGAGGCTGTCCAGGCGGGCGTCGAGATCTTGCGCGGCGGCGGCAGCGCGCTCGACGCCGCAGTCGCCACTGTCGTCGCGCTCGAGAACCATCCGCTCTTCAACGCCGGCTACGGCTCGCTCCTGACGACCGACGGCACCGCGGAGATGGACGCCTCCGTGATGTTCGCGACTCCCTCCGAGCGCGATGGCCACAGCCCCGCCGGCGCCGTCGGCGCGGTGAGCCGTGTCAGAAATCCGATCGCGCTTGCGCGCGCAATCATGGAACGCACGCCGCATTTGCTGATGGTTGGTCCGGGTGCGGAACGATTCGCGCGGCGCGCCGGCCTCAAGCTCTGCAGACCCGAGGAGATGATCACGGCGCGGGCGCGTGAGCGATGGCTCGCGCGCAGGCAGGCGCGGCTGACCGCGACGCTTCCACCTGGAAGCGCGCACGGCACGGTCGGTGCGGTTGCGGTTGACGTCCGCGGCGGTATCGCTGCCGCAACTTCGACCGGTGGCGTGCCCGGCAAGCTGGCCGGCCGCGTCGGCGACTCCGCAATTATCGGAGCGGGAACCTACGCGTCGCCGCTCGGGGCAGCGTCGGCGACGGGGCAGGGCGAGGCGATCATACGCGCGATGCTCTGCCGCGCGGTGGTCGAGGCTTGCGCGGTTGCGTCGCCCCGAGTTGCCGCGCGTCGAGTGATCACGTCACACATCGCACGCAGCGGCGCTGAGGCAGGTGTAATCGCCGTCGATCGTCGCGGCAGGATCGCATTCGCGCACAACGCCGCGACCATGCAAGTCGCATCATACGACCCATCGCGCGGACTCCATCACGAGTGGATCGCTCCGATCGGAATCGCGTCACATCGATGAGCGGCGAGGCAAATCTCGCGCACGACGATCTCGACGCGGCGTCCAAACTGAACCAGCGCGAAATCGTCATCGCCGCCGGTGCATTCGTGCTTGCGCTGCTGGTGCTTGGGCAGGGCATCAGCGCGCCGTTTCAAAAGGACGCCGAGCCGCAGTCCGCCGAGTGGATTCGCAGCGTCGCCAACGACGGCAACTGGCTCCTGCCGTTGGATAGCGGCGGCGGTCTCGCGCGCAAGCCGCCACTGTTCTACTGGCTCGCCGCAGTGGTGACTAACGCGACCGGGGGCAATGTCGATGAAGTTCGCGCCCGGGTTGTATCGCTGGCGGCGGGCGCCGCTCTCGCCGTGGCGGTGCTACTGTGGACGCGCGCGAGTATCGGCGCTGGCGTCGGTTGGCTGGCGTTCTTCTTCCTGCTCGGAAGCTATGGCTACGCGTCGCGCGCGAACCTCGCGCTCACTGACATGCTGATGACGCTCGAGGTCTTCATCGCGTACTGCCTGATGCAGCCGCTCATCGAGGGTGCCGAGTCGCGCAGCCGTGCGGCGGCCGTTGGCGCGTTGCTCGGCGTGGGCATCCTGACCAAGGGCCCAATCGTGATCGTTCTCGCCGGGCTGGGCGCCGCGCTCTACCTCCTGACGTTGCGCGAGAATCCACTGCGCTGTCTCGCGCGGCCGTGGCCATGGACCGTCGTCGCGGTCGCGATCGCCATCGGCGCGCTCTGGTACGTGCCGGCGTCGCTGGTCGGCGGCAAATTGTTTTGGAAGATGATGTTCGACGAAAACCTCGGCCATTTCCTGCCCGTCCGGCTCGGCGGCACCGGTGAGGCGGAGCGGCCCCTGTACCATATCCTCTACCGGTTGCTCCAGGGCGCGCTGCCACTTTCGCTGCTGGTCCCCGCGTCGGCGGTTGCGTTCTGGCAGGGCGCGCTCGAGCCGCGTCTGCGCCGGCCGGTGCTGTACCAGGCTGCGTTCGTGATCGCGGCGTTGGTATTCTTCAGCCTCGCGAGCGCCAAGCGCGATGACTACATCCTGCCGGAGCTACCCGGACTCGCGATCCTGCTCGCGTCCTTGTTCATCGCTGCGGAACGCAAGGCGCTTGCGACGCGCATTCGCGATCTTACCGTCGTGGTGCTTGGCGCAGCGGCGATCGGTTTCGTCGTCGGAGCGCCCATTCTGTTTCGCTCCGTCGACCTCGCCGCGCTCGCATCCGAGCGGCTTCATTCGAGCGATGCTCTAATCGTCGCGATTTTCCAGCGCCAGGTCGTGGAGTTCGACCCACGGCTCGCGGTCTTGGGTACGATCGCGCTTGCGGCCGGTTGCGTCGCGCTCGCGGCCGTGTGGCGCGGCGTCCCGATCGCCGCGGCCGGCGCCGTCGCCGCGATCGGACTCGCGGCCTGCCTTCTGTGGACCACCGCGATTCGGCCGGAACTGGCGCGGCTTCGCGGGCTCAAGGCGTTCGTGTTGGAGGTGCGCGAGCGCGTCGGCACGGCGCCGCTCTACGTGGTGCGCGGACCGAACTACGAGCTGTCATTCTATTACGGCGCTCCAGTGCCCGCGCTCGTTCGTCGGCGCCGAGAGCTCGTGTGGCCGTCGGGGCACGCATATCTGTTCGCGACCGGGCGCGAGGTCGCGATGCTTCCCGATGCATATCGAAGGCGGCTCAGGCTCGTCGCGCAGTTCGATCCCGCCGCGACGCGTCATCCTCCGGCGCTCTACGACCTTCTGCCCGCCACCGAAGGCGCGGAATTGAAACCATCCGGCAAAGCCGCTAAGTGATTGGCGATGGACGAGCGCGAGCAACGCATCGAACGCGCCGAGCGCGCCGTCAGCACGCTTGCGAGGCTCGCCATCTCCCTGGTTCTGCCGGCTTGGGCGCTCATCATGTTGCTGCTCGGCTGGTACAACAATTCGCTGTGGTGGATCGGTACCGGCCTGGCGGTTGGCGCGGTCGGCCTGTTGATGTTCGTGGGCAGCCCGCTCGTCGATCGTCTGCTGCGCGACCGCTGATCGCGTCCGCTCGGCTTGTCCCTTCTCGATCTGGCGCGCTTCGGCGTGCTGGTTTGCCCGTGCTGTTTGTGCGGGATATTCTCGATCTGAAATGCCGGTCTTCGAGTATGAATGCGCGCGCTGCGGGCGAACGAGTTCGCACCTCGTGCTTGGCAAGCGCCGCAGGCCGCGGCTTGCGTGTCCCGGCTGCAACTCATCGAAGCTCCGCCGGGTGATGTCCGCATTCGCGGTGCACGAGAGCGAGGCCGCACGGCTCGACAGCTTCGACACTTCCAAGCCGCGCGACGAATCGTTTTATCGCGACTCGCGCAACGTCGGTGTCTGGGCCAAGAAGCGCGCGCGCGACATGGGCGTCGATCTCGGTCCCAAGTTCGACGCGACCGTTGAGAAGGCGCGCAGCGGCAAGCTCATCAAGGAGATGATGTAGCGCGGCGACACGCTCCACGGATTCACATCACGCGATTCTCCGAGGCATAACATGACCGATCAAAAAGACAGACTCGGCGACAAACTGCGCGACGTCGAGGCGGCGCGCGAGGACTTGTGGGCGAAAAAACTCGATGAGGAGCTGCTCTCCAAACTCCGCGGCAAGCAGGCCGCCGCGATGCATTGCCCGCGCTGTAACAAGACGCTTTCGCCTCGCACCGAAGGCGGAGTCGCGTTCATGGCGTGTCCCGATGCACACGGTGCGTGGCTCGAAGCCGACGCCCTGAGCGCCGTCATCAAGGCCGGAAAATAGCCCGCAATTCCGCCCGCGGCGGTTGATCGCGGGCGATCGCCCCAGCGGGATGTTGAGACACCCAGAACATGGCGCGGCGGAAGCGCAGGCATGCTCAACACCCTGCGGGAAACATGGCTTCTTTCCTAATCTTCTCCCCCAATGGGGGAGAGGAGAGAGAGGGAGCAGGCGGTTGAATATCACTTTTTCAACAGCCTGCTAGTGAAGCAATGCTTAAGCAACGAAGGGCGTTCCAAAAGTCGTCCTTCTTGACAGCCCTACCGTCGCCAACTACACCATGATTGGTACAGCATCGATGTATTACCACTTCGGCGTGCCTGCCGCCCTGACGGTCATCGGGCTCGGCTTCGTGGCGCTGATGTTCGGGCTCCAGAAGCTGCTCGCGCCGAGCAACCCATACGCGCGCAAGCTCATGCCGTACGAGTGCGGCGAGCCGCCCACCGGACGCGCATGGATCAACTTCAACATCCGCTTCTACTTGATCGCGCTGATTTTCGTCGTATTCGAGGTTGAAGTCGCGTTCATTTATCCGGTGGTCGCCGTCTACCGCGACTGGGTCTTGCAAGGCAACGGGCTGTTCGCGCTCGGCGAAGTGCTGATATTCTTGGTGATCCTGTTCATTGGCCTGGTTTACGTCTGGGCCAAGCACGACTTGGAGTGGATCAAGCGGGTTCCGGAATAGCGCAAGCGGAGCAGGGGCGATGTCACTGATTAACACGCTGCCCGACTACGTGCTCACCACCAAGACCGATGAGCTCATCAACTGGATGCGCAAATCCAGCATCTGGTACATGCTCTTCGGCCTCGCGTGCTGCGCGATCGAGTTGATGCACACCGGCGGTCCGCGCGCCGACGTCGAGCGCTTCGGCGCCACGCCGCGCGCATCGGCGCGTCATTCCGACCTGATGATTGTTGCGGGAACGTTGACGCTCAAAATGGCGCTGCGCACGCGCCTGCTCTACGACCAGATGCCCGATCCCCGCTACGTCATCTCGATGGGTTCGTGCGCGAGCTGCGGCGGGCTCTTCCAGCTCGCCTACTCGGTCTGCGACGGCGTGGACAAGATACTCCCGGTTGACGTGTACGTCCCCGGCTGTCCGCCGCGTCCCGAGGCGCTCACCGAAGGTCTGCTCAAGCTTCAAGAGAAGATGATGACCGAGCGGTGGCTTGCGCGCGGAAACGGCCGTGGCGCGGGCGTGACCGCCGCCTGAGAATGCAGCCGCTTGAGATATACCAGCGGGTCAAGGCGCGGTTCGCCGACAAAGTTCTCGAAGTAGTCGAAAAGCCGCCCGACCCATTCATCGTCGTCGATCCGGCGGCGCTCGTGGACATCTGCCGCTTTCTCAAGGACGACGGCGACCTCGCCATGGATTGCCTCTCCAACCAGAGCGGTGTCGATTACAAGGAACACATCGAGATCGTCGTCCACCTGTTCTCGTACCGCCATCGCCACGGCGCGGTGCTCAAGGTGAAACTCCCGCGCGACAATCCGTACGTCCCGACGCTGGAGAATCTCTGGAAATCCGCCAACTGGATGGAGCGCGAAATCTTCGACCTGCTCGGCGTGCAATTCGACGGCCACAGCGACTTGCGGCGCCTCCTGATGCCCGAGGACTGGCCCGGCTATCCGCTGCGCAAGGATTTCGTGGAGCCGCTCGAGTACCACGGCATTTCGACCACCCGCGAAAGCCCGATCATCCGGCTCGAGACGAAAAAGAAATGAGCACGCTGCGCACCGAAGAAATGACGCTCAACATGGGGCCGCAGCACCCCTCGACGCACGGCGTCCTGCGCTTCATCGTGCGCGCCGACGGCGAAGTGATGCGCGAGGCGATCCCCGACGTTGGCTACCTGCACCGCTCTATCGAGAAGATCGCGGAAAAAGTCGGCTACCACGGCTTCATGCCGTACACCGACCGCGTCGATTATGTCTGCGCGATGTTCACCAACCAGGCGTGGGGCATCGCGTGTGAAAAGCTCGCTGGCATCGAAGTGCCCAAGCGCGGCGAGTACTGCCGCATCATCGCTGCCGAGTTCAACCGCCTCGCATCGCACCTGCTTTCGATCGGCACGATGGGCATGGACATCGGCGCGATGACTCCGTTCACGCACGCGCTGCGCGAGCGCGAGATGATCAACGACCTCATCGAGGAACTCTGCGGCGCGCGCCTCACCTTCAACTACATGCGCATCGGCGGCGTGGGCTGGGACCTCCCGCCCGGCTGGCGTGAAAAGGGGCTCGCGTACCTCGATCACTTCGGGCCCATCATCGATGAGTTCAACAACCTCCTCTCGTTCAACAAGATCTTCATCGAGCGTCTCGCCAACGTCGCGCCCGTCAGCCTGGATGAAGCCATCGACTACAATCTCGTCGGTCCCAATCTGCGGGCGTGCGGGAAGCAGTGGGACATCCGCAAGGACATTCCGTACTCGGTCTATCCCGAGTTCGATTTCGACATTCCGATCGGCAGTGGCGAGTTTGGCGTGCTCGGCGACTCGATGGACCGCTACATGGTGCGCGTCCGCGAGATGAAGGAGTCGGTGAAGATCCTGCGCCAGGCGCTCAAGCAAATTCCCAACGGCTCCGTGGTCGCCAAGGTCGCGCGCAACTTCAAGCCTCCCAAGGGCGAGTGCCAGATCCGCGTCGAAAGCGCGCGCGGCGACATGGGTTGGTATGTCGTCAGCGACGGCACCGCTTATCCGTATCGCGTGCACGTGCGCACCGGCTCGTTTGCCGCGATGGGTATCGTGCGAAAGCTGTCTGCCGGCCTGATGATCGCCGACCTCGTTGCGCTCATCGCAAGCCTCGACGTCATCGCCCCCGAGATCGACCGCTAGCGGGGTGTTGAGATCGTGAACGTGCCCCACAAAGTGGATTCCATGGTTTTCAACACCCTGCCTATTAGTTGGCTTCCTTCCTTAGCTTCTCCCCCTTTGGGGGAGACGAGAGAGAGGGCGCAGGCAGTTGAAACCGCCCTTTCAACTGCCTGCTAACCAACCGTGGAAACGCTCATCAATAACATCATCGCGAGCGGCGCGTTCGGAAAGAATCCGCCGCTTGACCTGGTCGCGGCGCTCGTCGTCTTCGTTCTGTCCGCCGTAGTGTTCCTCGGCGTCGCCTTCCCGTTCGCCGGCATCGTGACGTGGGTGGAACGCCGCGTGTGGGCGCGAATCCAGTCGCGCATTGGCCCCAATCGCGTCGGCCCCAACGGCGTCCTGCAATTCCTCGCCGACGGCATCAAACACATCTGTAAGGAAGACATAATTCCCGACGAGGCAGACGCGCGGCTGTTCAAACTCGCGCCGTACCTCGTCATCCTCGCCTTCGTACTGCCGTGGGCGGTAATGCCGTTCTCGCAAGACCTCATTCTCGCCGACATGAACGTCGGCATCCTCTACATGACCGCGATCACGGCGCTGACCGTGGTCGGCGTGCTGATGGCGGGGTGGGCCTCCAACGACAAGTGGTCGCTCATTGGCGGCATCCGCTCCGCCGCTCAAATCGTCAGTTACGAAATTCCCGCCGGACTCGCCATCTTCCCGGTCGTGCTGATGACCGGCTCGTTGTCGATGCAGTCGATCATCAAGGCGCAGGGCTGGGCGCCGATCGACTGGTTCCTATTCGCAAATCCGTTTTCATTTGTCGCGGCGAACATCATGTTCATTTCGTTGCTCGCCGAGGGTAACCGCACGCCGTTCGACCTCCCCGAGGCGGAATCCGAACTCGTCGCCGGCTTCGCCACCGAGTACAGCGGCATGCGCTACGTTTTCTTCTTCATGGCCGAGTGGGGAAACACATTCATCCTTGGCGCAATCATGGCGACGCTGTTCCTCGGCGGCTGGCAGTTTCCGCACGTCACTGAAAATCGCGTGGCGATGAATGTGCTCCAGCTCATTACCTTCAACGTCAAGGTGCTTGGAGTCGTGTTCGTCGCCATGTGGATCCGCGGGACGCTGCCGCGCGTCCGCATCGACCAGCTCATGTCGCTCTGCTGGAAGTACTTCGTGCCGATTTCGTTCGCATGCATCATCGGCACCGCGGTCTGGGTCGCGATTTGGCCCAACGGCGCGCCGCTGGTGCCGTGGGCGATGTTCGGCCTCGGCGCCGCGGTGGGCGTCGTTTTCCTCCAGCGCGTCGTGTATTACGTGAGGCGGTCGCACATGGAGCTCTACTTCAAGCCGATCATCTAGCGGGGTGTTGAGAACGTGAGCGTGCCCGACAAAGTGGATTCCATGGTTCTCAACACCCTGCCTATTAGTTGGCTTCCTTCCTTGGCTTCTCCCCCTTTGGGGGAGACGAGAGAGAGGGAGCAGGCTTTGAAAATGACTTTTTCAACAGCCTGCTAGGCGAAACTATGGGCGAAGTTGCGGCATACATAAAGAACGTTACCGAGGCGGTCACCTCGATCTTCGAGGGCATGGCTGTAACTGCGTCGCACTTCGTCCGCAAGCCGTACACCGTCCAGTATCCCGACCGCATGCCGGTGCGCGTGCAGGACACGCTGCCATTTCGCTACCGCGGAATCCTCGAAGTCGATCTCGAAATTTGCACCGGTTGCCTCGCCTGCGAGCGCGCCTGCCCCATCGACTGCATCGTGATCGTCGTCGACAAGGACCCGCAGACCAAACAGATGGTGATGTCGCAGTTCGATATCGACATCGCCAAATGCATGTTCTGCGGACTGTGCAGCGAGCCTTGCCCGACCGGCTCGATCCATCACACCACGGAGTTCGAGGGCGCCGACTTTTCGCTTGAAAGCCTGATCCGCCGCTTCATTACCGAGCCGGTGATTGCCTACAAGCCCAAGAAGGGCCCCGAAACCGACCCGCGCATCGCGCCAATTCTCAACCGCGGCATGCGATACATCGAGGAATTCGCGCAACCTGGCGACAAACCGGCCGATGAACCGGCGGCCGATAAGTCCGCCTGAGCGCGCGCTCCAGAGAACCGGGACGCCCCGCCGCAATGCTCGCCGAGGTCATCTTCTACCTGCTTGCCGCGCTCACGCTGGGCTCCGCGATGATCGTCGCCTTCTCGCGCAACATCATCCACTCCGCGTTCTCGCTGCTCGGCGCATTCATGGGAGTGGTCGGCATCTACGTGCTCCTCGCGGCTGACTTCGTCGCGATGGTCCAGTTGCTCATCTATGTCGGTGGCATCCTCGTCCTCACGATCTTCGCCGTGATGCTCACCGCCGGCATCGCCGACGTAACAATTTCCAACCGCGCGGTGGGCAGGGTGCCCGCGCTCGTGACGATCGGCATCGTCGGTATCGTGATGCTCTTTGCGGTGTACCGCACCCCCTGGCATCACGCCGAAAAGATCTCGGTTGACCCCACCACCTACGCTCTCGGCAACGCGTTTCTGACCGAGTACGTGCTGCCGTTCGAGGTCGCCTCGCTGGTCCTTCTTATCGCACTGATCGGCGCGATAGTCATTTCGCGCCACGAGGCGAAGGAGTAGGCGAGCCCGCTCGTCATGGGAGGACTCACGCTCAACCACTTCCTCGTGCTCGGCTTGCTCCTGTTCCTGCTGGGAACTTACTGCGTACTGACGCGCCGCAACGCGATCGGCATCCTGATGGGCGTCGAGCTGATTCTGAACTCCGCCAACATCAACTACATCGCGTTCGCCTTCTATGGCGGCGGACGCTACGACGGCCAGGTCTTCGCGATTTTCGTGATCATGCTCGCGGCTGCCGAGGCGGTCATCGGACTCGCCATCGTGCTGGGCATTTACCAGAACTTTAAGACCATCGACGTGGGCGCGGCCGAGACGCTCAGAGGTTGACCGCAGCGGCGGGGGAGACAGCTTTTCGGGTCCGGCCAATTCTGCTTATATCGGCGCGGCACTTTCCGCCGCGAGCGGTTGAGCGCGCGGCCGGCTCGATTAACCGGCGAAGCACTTAAACGATGGAACACCCGATTCCGGTCACATTCCTGCGCCTTATCGTCGTGCTGCCGCTCATCGGCGCGGCGGTGAATTTCCTCGCTGGAGCCTGGCTCCAGAAGACCTTCGGAAAGCGCGCGATTAGCGTGATCGGCTGCGGCACGGTCGCCCTCTCGTTCCTCATCGCGGTCCGCGCGCTCTTCCAGATGATCGGGCTCGACCACGAGCATCGCTACATGCTCGATACGCTGTGGCCGTGGTTCACCGTCGGCGGCCTCAACCTCAACATCGCGTTTTGGCTCGACCCGCTCTCGATGGTGATGACGCTCGTGGTTACCGGCGTCGGCGGCCTCATTCACATCTACTCGACCGGCTACATGCACGACGATGAATCGTACTGGCGGTTCTTCGGCTGGCTGAACCTGTTCACCTTCACGATGCTCGTGCTGGTGCTCGGCGACAACCTCCTGCTCCTGTTTGTAGGTTGGGAGGGCGTCGGACTCTGCTCATTCGCTCTCATCGGCTTCTGGTACAAGGTCTGGCCCAACACCACCGCCGGCAACAAGGCGTTCATCGTCAACCGCGTCGGCGACTGGGCGTTCATCATCGCGGTGTTCAGCCTGTTCGCGGGGCTGCTCTCGCTGGGACATCCGACCCTCGTCACGCGCGAAATCGCCGCGCATGCCGCGCAGCTCGCCACGCTCCCCGGCTATTTCGGCATGACCCTGGTCACCTTCGTGACGTTGCTTTTCTTCATCGGCGCGACCGGCAAGTCCGCGCAGATTCCTCTGTACATTTGGCTCCCCGATGCGATGGCGGGCCCCACGCCGGTCAGCGCGCTCATCCACGCCGCGACCATGGTCACCGCCGGCGTGTACATGGCCGCACGCCTCAACTTTCTCTTCTCGCTCGCGCCGGGCACGATGGCCGTCGTCGCGACCGTCGGCGCGATGACCGCGCTCTTTGCCGCGACCATCGGCGTCGCGCAAAACGACATCAAGCGCGTGCTCGCGTACTCGACCGTAAGCCAGCTCGGCTACATGTTCGCGGCGGTCGGCGTCGGCGCGTATGCCGCAGGCGTCTTCCACCTGGTCACGCACGCGTTCTTCAAAGCCTGCCTGTTCCTCGGCTCCGGCTCCGTCATTCATGCGATGGGCGGCGAGCAGGACATGCGCAAGATGGGCGGGCTGCGCCACCAGCTCCCCATCACGTTCTGGACGTTTATCATCGCGACGCTGGCGCTGTGCGGCATTCCGCCGCTGTCCGGCTTCATGTCCAAGGACGAGATCATCTGGCAGGGGTTCGCGCAGGGCTTCCCCGTCGTGTGGGCGATGCTTTGGATCGGCGCCGGCGTCACGACCTTCTACATGTTCCGCCAAGTGTACATGACCTTCTTTGGCGAGTTCCGCGGCACCCGCGAGCAGGAACATCACCTGCACGAGTCGCCGCCGTCGATGGCATATGTTCTGGTCGCGCTCGCGGCGCTCGCGATTTTCGGCGGTATCGGCAAGATTCCCGACTTCATCGCGCCGTTCAAACCGTTCGAGGAATTTCTTGAACCGATTTTCAGCTCGCCGCAGACTATTGCCGCCGCGCAGCCGGTGATCCACGGCCATCTGATCGAGGCGGGCTTCGCGTTCGCGAGTCTCCTGATGGTCGGTGCGGGATGGCTCCTCGCCGATCTGATGTACCGCCAAAAGTCGATCGACCCGGGGCGGCTCAGCTCGATGTTCGGCGGCTTGGTTTATGATTGGGTATTGAACAAGTACTACGTCGACGAACTGTACGACTTCCTCTTCGTCCGCCCCTACCTCGCGCTTTGCCGGGCGTTCGCGTGGATCGATCAGAACATTATCGATGGCGTTGTGAACTTCGCCGCGACCGCTACCGTCTTCACCTCGTGGCTCTCCGGTCTGTTCGACAACTACGTGGTGGACGGGCTGGTGAACGCCGCCTCCGACCTGACCCTCGATGCCGGCACGCGGCTTCGCCGCCTGCAGACCGGCTCGATCAACGGCTACCTCTACGGAATCCTGGCCGCCGTGATGGTGATATTGCTCGCGCGCGCGATGCTGAGGATCTGACCGCCGCGATTACGATGGGACCCGCACAATGACCAACCCACTTACACTGATAACCTTCATTCCGGTCGTCGGGATGCTCATCATCCTGGCGATGCCGCGCGCGCTCGTGCGGTACACCAAGTGGGTCGCCGCGGCGTTCACCTTCCCGCAGGTGCTCATCGCCATCTGGCTATTCCAAAACTTCAACACCGAAACGGCCGGGATGCAGTTCGTCATCAAGGCCGCGTGGATCCCGTCCTACAACATCAACTACTTGATGGGCATCGACGGCATCAGCATCTCGATGGTGCTGCTGACCGCGCTCATCTGCTTCATCTCCGTGTTCGCAAGTTTCGGAATCGACCGCGCCGAAAAGGGCTACTACGCACTGCTGCTTTTGCTCGATGCGGGCATGATGGGCGTGTTCGTCGCGCTGGATTTCTTCCTCTTCTACATCTTCTGGGAAGTGATGCTGCTGCCGATGTACTTCCTCATCGGCATCTGGGGCGGTCCGCGCCGCGAATACGCGGCGATCAAGTTCTTTCTCTACACGCTGCTCGGCTCGGTGCTCATCCTGCTCGCGATGCTGGCGCTGTACTACTACAGCGACCCGGTCACCTTCGACATGACCGAGCTAGCCGCGAACTCGAGTAAGTACACACTCAACTTCCAGCGCATCGTCTGGCTCGCCCTGTTTGTCGGATTCGCAATCAAGATTCCGGCGTTTCCGTTCCACACCTGGTTGCCCGACGCGCACGTCGAGGCGCCCACCGCCATTTCCGTCATTCTGGCCGGAGTGCTCCTCAAGATGGGCACCTACGGCATCCTGCGCGTCAACTACGGAATTCTTCCGGGCGCAACCGCCGAGCTCGCGTGGCTGTTGCTCGCGGCGCTTGGCACCTTGAACATCGTGTACGGCGCGATGTGCGCGATGGCGCAGACCGACTACAAGAAGCTCATTGCGTACTCGTCGATTAGCCACATGGGTTACGTGATGCTCGGCATGGCTACTTTCACCTCCGCCGGCATCAACGGCGCCGTGCTCCAGATGTTCAACCACGGCACCATCACGGCGATGCTCTTCATCCTGGTCGGCGTCATCTATGACCGCGCGCACCATCGCGAGATCAACGGCTTCGGCGGTCTCGCATCGCAGATGCCGATCTATGCCGGCATAACCGGCTTCGCATTTTTCGCCGCGATGGCCCTGCCCGGAATGTCCGCATTCATCTCAGAAGTGCTGGTGCTGATCGGCGCATGGCAGCGCTACCCGGCCATGACCGTGCTGGGCGCCGGCACTGCGATTCTCACCGCCGGCTACATGCTGTGGACCTACCAGCGCGTCTATCTCGGTCCGCCGCAGGAGAAGTACGCCAAGTTCCCCGACCTGACGCTGCGCGAGGCGTTCACGCTGGTGCCGCTGGCCATCATCGTTCTGATTCTCGGCGTCTATCCGCACGCCGTGCTCCAGCTCATCAACGTCTCCCTCGTGCACTTGAACCAAATCGTGCTCGCAGCGCCGGGCGCCGCGCTCGCCGGGCTTCGCTGAGATGGACCTCGACAACCTCTCGAGCCTGAGCCATTTCCTGCCCGAGCTGGTGCTCGTGGCCGGCGTTCTGCTGCTGGTCGTGGCCGACCTATTGGTCCGCGACAAGTCGCGCCTCGGCGAACTCGCGCTCATCATCGCGGCCATCGTGCTGCTCGTGATCGCGCTCGAACCGGCGCAAACGGGTTCGTGGCTCTTCCACCGCATGATCGTGGTGGATTCGTTCTCGATCTTCTTTCGCGCGCTGCTCGCGCTTGCGGCGTTGGTCGCCATCTGGATGTCCATCGGCTCCGAGGAAGTCCGCGGATGCGATCAGGGCGAGTACTACGCCATCCTGCTTGCGAGCACATTCGCGATGTTTCTGATGGCCGAGAGCGCCAACTTGCTAATGGCCTACCTATCACTCGAGTTCGTGAGCCTCACCTCGTACATCCTGACCGGGTTCCTGAAGCACAATCGCCGCTCGCAGGAGGCCGCGCTCAAGTACCTCATCTACGGCGGCGTCGCCTCGGGCACCATGATCTACGGCATGAGCTGGATCTTCGGCATGACCGGCGCGCTCGACTTCGCGGTGATCAATCGCGCCCTCACCACCTCGGCGGACCTCCCGACGGTCACCGTGTTCATCTCGCTCGTCCTCATCCTCGTCGGCATGGGCTACAAGATCGCGTCGGTGCCGTTTCACATGTGGGCGCCCGACGTTTACCAGGGCGCGCCGATTCCCATCACGACTTTCCTCGCCATCGGCTCCAAGGCCGCCGGCTTCGCATTGCTCACGCGATTCTTCTACCCCGCCATCTCGCAGCTCACTCCCGACGGCTCCTGGCGCGTGCTCCACGGCGTTGATTGGCCGCAGCTCCTGCTCGTCGTCTGCATGATCACCATGACGCTCGGCAACTTCGCCGCGCTCCAGCAGACCAACATGAAGCGCCTGCTTGCGTACTCGTCGATTGCGCAGGCCGGCTACGCATTGATGGGTTTCGTCGTGCTCACCAACGACGGCATCCGCGCGATGCTCTTCTATCTGTTCGCGTACTACGTAATGGAGGCGGGTGCGTTCCTGGTCGTGATGATTGTCGCCAATGCGACCGGCCGCGAGGATATCGACGGCTATCGCGGCCTCGCCTGGCGCGGCGGCATCGTGCCCGCCGTCGCGCTCACGATCTTTCTGTTCTCGCTCGCCGGCATTCCCCCGACCATCGGCTTCATCGGCAAGTTCTATCTTTTTGCCGCCGTCATCCGGAGCGAGTTCTACGTGCTCGCGGTGGTCGGCATCTTCAATTCCGTCGTCTCACTTTATTACTACCTCCGCCCGGTTCGCATGATGTTCCTCGAGCAGCCGCAAGGCGACGAGGGCGCCGTGGCGGGCGAGGCGTGGAATTACGGCCTGATGGGCGTGCTCGCCGGCGCGACCGTCATCCTCGGTCTCTACTGGACGCCGATCATCGCGTTCGCCACCCGTTCGCTCAATTTCTTCACCGGCACCGCCTGACCTTCGCCCGCACCCTCGCGCTACCGCTCGCCTCCTCTGCAGATCGGACGTGAAGAAGTCAAGATAAAGCGCCTTATGCCCGAATAGTCATGAAACCAAAGAAACAACCTCCTCGCTGGGTCGTGTGCGTGAAGAACACCGGCTACCCTGCATCTCTCGAGCTACGAAAGCTCTACGCGGTTCTTCCAGACCCCGACGCCGAGCGGCATCGGCTCCTGCGAGCCGTGGACGAAGACGGCGAGGATTATCTCTACCCTCGAGACTACTTCGTAGCGATCGAGGTTCCCGCTGCGGCGGGCAAAGCAATCTCGGTCGCCAATTGACCAGGCGCTGGAGCCGCCCGAAACTGTGCTAAGCCGCGGCCCCGAGGACGCGGTGCTGTTGGCCGCGTGCGCGACCGTCGTCCTAGCAGGGTGTTGAGAAAAGCCTCGGAGTCCAGATTCAACACCCTGCGTAAAAACTGTCTGCCTTCCTGATCTTCTCCCCCGGAGACACGAGAAAGGGGGACGCGAGAGAGGGAACAGGCTTTTGAAAATGCGTTTTTCAACAGCCTGCTAGGCCTCTGATGGATGCCGATCGTCGAATTCGCGACTCGATCCGGTTCCTCTTCCCTCTAGCGATGCGATCAGGGATTAGGCCACCCGCTGCGCGCCCTCTTTCTTCAACCACCCCGACCAACGGGAACGATCTTCTATCCTACTTTCGTCTTTCTAATCGATGGCCGTCGCGACTCGCGACTCGCCCGCTGTCCGATTCGCTAACGCCGCAGGCGAGTGCTACGGTCACACTCGCTCGTCCGTTCTCTCCCGGTCGCGCAGTCGCTCGAGCGCCTTCCGCAAAGGATATCCATCAACGATGACCGTTCCATACGCGATCAGGGAAAAAGCATACCGCGCCTACCTCGAGTTCTTCGAGATTGCAGAGCGCAAGCGGCGCTGGAGTCTCTTCGACGACATCCCGTGGGACAAGCTCGATGGGGCCACACACACCGAGCAGAAGGCGGTCTGCATCGAGACCTACTGCGCCGAGGAGCTTTACGTCCCTGACTACAGCTCCGGCGGTCTCAGTCTGACCCGCCCGATCTTCGGCGCAGCTTGGTTTCAGATGTGCTGGAGTTACGAGGAGTCCAAACACGGCCTGGTCTTTCGCGAGTTCCTGACTCGCTCCGGCCTTCGCTCGCAAGCCGAATTCGCTGCGTTCGAAGACCTGGTCTTTTCGAAAGTCTGGACGCTGCCCTTCAAGACCGGCCGCCAGATGGCCTGTTATGGCGCGCTCCAGGAAGTCGCGACCTACCTCGCCTACAAGGAGCAAAAGGACAAGGCCGTCCGCGACGGCGACCAGGTGCTCGCCGCTATCTTCACATTCGTGAGCCGCGACGAGGCCGCCCACGCAGGCTTCTATCGCGCGATTGTTGAATTGGAGATGGCCGAGGATCGCGCCGGCACGCTCGCCGATCTCGCGCTCGTCATCTCGCAGTTCAAGATGCCCGCCGACGGTCTCCTTCCCGATTACCAGGAGCGGCTTCGAACCTCCGGCGCCGGCATCTCGACCCGCTTGTTCCTGACGCGCGGACTCTTCCCGACTTTGAAAACTCTCGGCACCTCGCGCGCCGAACTCAAGAGCGCGCTCCTCGCGCCCGCCAACGACGCGTAGATCTCCTCCGCCTGATTGTTCCCTCTCCGTCCGCGTAGGGGCGCATCGCATGCGCCCTCTTTGTTCACCTCTCCCCGGGGGAGAGGTCGCCGGTCGCCGAGCAAGGCGAGGCAACCGGCGGGGAGGGTCGGATGGCACTCACCACCTCGCTCTTACCCCTATCTCCCTCTTCCGTAGGGGCGCACAGCTGTGCGCCCTTCTCTGTCCTCACCTCCCTCTGTCATTCAGAGCCAGGTCCGCGAAGCGAAGAATTCCGGTTCTTTCTCCGGGCCCCTTCCGTCCCCTCTCCCCCCGGGAGAGGGCGGGCCCTCGATCGACTCGCGGCTCGCGACCCTCCAACCGCCGGCATGAAATGCCGCGCTTGAACATCGCGCACCTTCCCTTCAATCTGGTCCTCATGCCCGACTTGGAACAAAAGGACCCGCGAGTCTATTTCGCCGCCGAACGCACCTTTCTCGCCTGGATACGCACCGGGCTTGCACTGATGGGCTTTGGGTTCGTGGTGGCTCGCTTCGCACTGTTCCTGCGCGAGATGGCGGCGGTAACCCACGACGCAAACATCCCAACCTATGGATTTTCCTTGTGGGCAGGCACCGCGCTCGTGTTGATCGGGGTGTTCATGAACGTCGCGGCCGCGTTTCGTCACGTCCAGATCATCAATCGCCTCAACCGGGGCGCCGAAGTCGTCGGCCAACCGTCGTACACCGCGGTCGCCGTCGCGCTTATCCTTGCGCTGCTCGGCATCGCGATGGTCGCGTTCCTGCTCGCCGTCGAGTGACGCGACACTCGTTTCTCGGTCGCTCCGCACGTGAAGCTTTTCCACTACTGCGCTCTCGGCCTCTCCGACTTTTCCGCTACCCCTCTCTCGTAGGGGCGCACCGCGATGCGCCCTCTCTGTCCCCTCTCCTTTAGGAGAGGGCTAGGGAGAGGTCGTTAGACGCTCACCACCGACGCTCGGTCCTCCCCCCTACAACAACCCCGCCGTGCGCCCTTCTGCGTTCCTTCCGTATTGGCACGCTGCTCTGTGCTTTGTATGGACGCACCACGGCTCTGCGTAGGGGCGCATCGCGATGCGCCCTCCTTCTTCGCGTCTCCCTGACTAGGGAGAGGCCGGTCGCGAGCGACGAGAGGAGCACGTGACCGGAAGAGGGCGGTTCACTACACCTCGCCCCATACCGCCGGACGAATGCCCACGGCGGCGTTACGGCCTTCGCTTACGATGCCAACGGAAACCCTACTCAGCTCACCGGCGCGAACTCGCCCGCGAGATAGTCGACCGCGGCGCGATTGCTGTTGGAGCTTACGGTATCGAACGCGATGAGCCGGCGCGCGCTGTCGTACAGGTAGTCACTCATCGGATACAGCCCGGAGCGGGTGGCGCGGGCGCGCACCCGCATCAATCAGTAGCGCAGAACGTGGCGCGCGGGAAAGCTCGGCGGAGCCGCGATCACTGCGGGCGCGACCTAAGGCGCGTTAAGGTGACGCCGTCGTAAGCGGGACCGGCTGTCCCGAAGGCGTAGGGCTCGCGTGGGGCTCGGGCGTGCTCGCCTGGATGAGAGTGGCCGACACTTGCTCGGGTGACAGTGTGTACGCTCCCCCAGAGTAGAGATCGATTCCGAGGCCAATCAGACCGCCGAGCAGTATATTGCCAAATATCCAGCCACTGGCCGATCCGGCTACCATAGTCTCGTACGGCAAGTGTCCCGGTTTCTCGACCTTCATCGAGTGGTTATCATATCGGCTCAATGTGGCAATCGTCGGCGTAATGCCGACGTTCGCATTGTCGACCATCACCGATGCTCCGGGCGGTGTGCTGTCGATCCGGATCTGCTGGGTCGTACCATGAACCAGCGTTCCGCAGGCTCCGCAGGTTATCGCACCTACTAGCAGTGTTACTAGCTGAGAGAAACTTCGCATTTCCATCGTCTACACCGATGTTCACGCAGCGCGCATTCGCAACGCCCAGTGTGTGATCCGAACCGCTCTTGCATGAGCGTGCCGCTAACGAACTGCATCGGCGAACTTGGAATCGGTCGTCGCTCTCCCAACCGCCTGATCGGCCGCGCGCGCGATGACCGCTCCGGCGGCATCACCGTAGCCAGTAGCGGTCAGGTGCATCCCGACGCGCTCGCTATAATTGCCGGAATAGGTGTTCGCATAGAGTGGCCTGGCGGACGAATCGAACACCTGGACTGCGATCGCGACGCTCGCATCAGCCGGGAAGAGGATCGCGTCTGCCGTACCGATGGACGCTGATTGGACCGTGACCACGATGACCTTCCCGGAGAATAACTGAGTGCCAGTTGATGGAAGCGCGGTCGGATCCGGCGCGCTCACCGCGTTCAAACCAAGTGCTCCGAGTTTTACCCTGAAAGCGCGGTGGACGTAGTCGGCCAACTCCGGCCCGACGCGTACTCCGGCTGCACCGATGGAACCCGCGTCAGTTGAGGTGCGCGTGTCCTTGACGGGAACCAAACCAATGATTTGACTGCCCTCGACCGGCCTGCCGCGTTCCACTCCCGGTGTCGACGGGAACTGCGCGCTCATCATGACGCACGCACCAGCTATGAAAGGGAGTAGGAGAAGGCACGTCAGCTTCCGGACGGTCGAGAGTCGATTGCTCAAGGCGCCCCCAAGTTGAAGCTAGGCATGATTGCAGACTCCCGATAACACGGCGCCTCAGCCAACACAATCGGCCGACAACGCTCTTCTATCTGGATCCTCCCTACTTCGGTTCTGAGGGCGACTACGGGTCCGGCCTCTTCGCACGCGACGATTACGAGCGCCTCGCAGCGCTATTAGAGGGCATTCGAGGACGCTTTATGATGACCCTCAACGACCAATTTTTTTTCGCGAAAGTGCTTCGCCTTCTTTTCGCTTTCGTCTATCAAGACAACCTACACGATCGCAGGTTCGCACCGCGCCAAACGCGCCCGCGAACTAATCATCTCAAATGTTAGGATCGCATCAAGGAGACGAGCGACTGACTGACCACGGTTGCGACCACACCGAGGATGAACGAAATCACCCGCTCGACCCAGACGTTGCGTTGGGCAACCTGCTGTGCGCGGCGCTCAAGTTCCTGCTCGAGGATCGTTCGGCGGTCCTCGAGGTGAGTGAATTTGAAGAATTTGAGAAAGACCTCGATTTCGTCGGCAGGCTGCTCGCGGAGCCATGCTCGCAATGTCGGAAGGTCCGGCGCATTGATTACTGGGTCGAAGAACTTGCTGATTATCGGACCTTGGATCAGATCATCCTTCGGCATGGCGGCCCTCTCCTCGCTACAGCGCGGACTTCCGCGGCCCAGTTCGAATCCATCTTCAACTGATGAAGCGAAAATACAAGGGTGTGGGTGAGGGTGCTGATTCCACTCGGCTCCTAGACCAACCCCGCCGCGCGCGCCCACCGATACTTCGCCCCCAGCACCGCCACCGGTTTCTCAGTCGTGTATGCATACGCCGGAATCCCGCGCGCAAATAGATACTCCGCCGCTTCCTCGACTTCGACATCGCCCACCAACGACGCGACGATCGGCTTCTCGAACCCCTTTTTCCGGCACTCCTCGACCACCTCCGCTACGAGCCGCGCGAACACCATCGGCGGCGTGATGATCGTGTGCCAGTACCCCAGAATCAGCGCGTGAATGCGCGCATCACTCAGTCCCAGCCGTATCGTCTTCTCATATGTTGACGGCGGCTCGCCGCCCGTAATGTCCACCGGATTTCCCGCCGCGCCAAAGGGCGGAATAAACTTCCGAAACGCCGCGTCCAAATCCTGCGGCATCGTCATCAGCCGAAGCCCGTTATCCACGCACGCATCGGCAAGCAGCACGCCCGATCCGCCCGCGCCCGTGATGATCACCACGTTCTCGCCCTTGGGCGTGGGCAGCGCCGGTAGCGCGCGGGTGAACTCCAGCATGTCGTTGAGGCTTCGCGCACGCACCACGCCGCACTCGCGCAGCACGTCTTCATAGATGCGATCGTTGCCCGCGAGCGCCGCGGTATGCGACCGCGCCGCCCGCGCACCCTGCTCGGTGCGCCCCGCCTTCAGCACGATGACCGGTTTCTTCTTCGACACGCGCCGCGCCACCTCTGCGAACGCGCGACCGTCCTTCAAGTCCTCGACATGCATCGCGATGCACTGAGTATTCGGATCCTCCTCGAAAAACGTCAGCAGATCGTCCTCGTCGATGTCCGCCTTGTTGCCGAGCCCGACGATCGCCGATACGCCCATCTTGGCGGATCGCGAGAACCCGATGATCGCCATCCCGACTCCGCCGCTTTGCGATGACAGCGCGACCGTGCCCTTCACGTCGTAGGGCGTGCAGAACGTCGCGCACAAATTCTCCGGCAAATAGTAGAAGCCGTAGATGTTCGGCCCCATGAGCCGGAGGTTGCGCCGCCGCGCGATTTCGACGATTTCCTCCTGCATTTCGCGGTTGCCGGTCTCCGCGAAACCGGACGGAATCAGCACCGCGCCCGCGACACCCTTGTCGCCGCATTCTTCGAGCGCCGCCGCGACCCCGCGCGCCGGTATCGTGACCACCGCGAGGTCAAGCTCTCCGGGCACCTCCTTGACGCTGCGATACGCCTTGCGCCCCAGTACTTCCGCGGCCTTGGGATGGATCGGATACAGGGCGCCCTTGTAGCCGCCGTTGATGATGTTGCGCATCACCGAGTTGCCGATTTTGCCGCCCTCCGCCGATGCGCCGATCACCGCCACCGCCTTGGGCCGCATGATGCGGTTCATCGCGCGCATGATTTCTTCGCGCGACGGGCGAAATCGCGCGGGTGGCGGCGTGAAGTCGAGCAGGATGCGCACATCCGCCGCGATAGCTCCCTGAGCCATCGCAAACACCGGATTCAGATCGACCTCGGCAATTTCGGGAAACCTGTCAACCAAAACCGACACGCTTTCGATAAGTTTCGCAAGCGCGTCCTTGTCGGCCGCTGGAAGTCCGCGCACACCGCGCAGCACTTGCGCCGCGCCGATGCCATCGATCATCGCGCGCGCTTCGTCCGGCGCGACCGGCGCAAGTCTGAACGTCACGTCCTTCAGAACCTCGACCAGCACTCCGCCGAGGCCGAACGCGACCACCTTGCCGAATGACGGGTCGGTGCTCGCGCCGACGATCACTTCGTGGCCGCCACTGAGCATCTGCTGTACGAGCACGCCATCGATGCGCGCATCGGCGCGGTAGCGCTTCGCATTCGCGACGAGTGTTTCGTACGCGCGGGTCGCTGCCGCTTCATCGATGACGCCCGCGATCACACCGCCCGCTTCAGTCTTGTGCAGGATGTCGGGCGAGGAGATTTTCATCACGACCGGAAAGCCGATGCGCGACGCCGCCGCTACGGCATCACGCGCCGACTTCGCGGGTTCTTCGCGCGGCGTCGCAATTCCGAACGCGCGGCAGACCGCCGCGGATTCATCGGGTGTCAGCGAGGTTCGGCCGTCGCTTTTCGCGCGATCGATGATCTTGCGCACGGCGTCGCTGTCGTGATTCATCAGGACCTCCCGGACTCTCGCACGGCAGTCGCGATCATTCGAACACGCCTGCTCCAAAAGACACCGAGCCTGGTGATTGTAGTGCGCCCTTGGCCGGCGAAACAGCGTCGGTGTCCGAAACTCCCGATTGTAAAGTACCGGCGCCGACAGCTTGTGCGCGAGGCGTGGTTCGCGGACGATTTGCAGATGGCGGGCGTTCTCTATGTGGTCGCGACGCCGATCGGAAACCCCGACGACCTGAGTCCGCGCGCGGCGCGAACGCTCGCCGAATCTGATCTCATCGCGTGCGAAGACACCCGCCGCACCGGCCGCCTGCTCGCGGCACATCGAATCAAGACGCCGACGATCAGCTACTACGAACACAACGAGGAGCGGCGGACGGCCGAGCTGATCGAGCGTCTCGAAGGCGGCGCGAGCATCGCAGTCGTGACTGATGCCGGGACTCCGACTATCTCCGATCCTGGCTTCCGGCTTGTCCGTGCGGCGCACGAGGCGGGGATTCGAGTCGCGGCTGTGCCGGGGCCATCGGCGGCGATTGCGGCGCTCTCGGTCGCGGGACTACCGACCGATCGCTTCACGTTCGAAGGGTTTCTTCCGTCGCGCGATGCGGCGCGGCGCAATGCGCTCGAGGCGCTCGCCGATGAGCCGCGAACGATGGTGTTTTTCGAGGCTGCTCGACGCCTCGCCGAGACTCTCGAAGACATGTCGGTGGCATTCGGCAGCGACCGCGAGGCCGCAGTGGTTCGCGAGATCACCAAGACGCATGAGGAAACCGCGCGCGGGACACTCGCTGAACTGGCGCGCCGCTACCAGACCGAGCAGGCTCTCGGCGAGGTTACGATTGTTGTCGCGGGAGCCTCGCATCGCGCCGGCGATTCGCGGCGACCTGCGGCGCACGCGGTCACGGTTGAGATACTGGTGGATGCCGGCCTCAGTCTCAAGCAGGCCGCGAAGCTGGTCGCGAAACTGAGCGGCGAATCCGCGCGTACTCTCTATCAACGCGCGCTCAATGCACGAAGCGGCGGCGAACACATGGATTCGTAAATTGCGAATTTGTGCGCCATCGACGCTTGAAGTCCAAACAGTGGTAAGATTCAATGCCGCGAGGGAGGAGCGCGGGGATGGCGACGAGGGGCAGGGTAGTTCCGATCAGGCGTGCGCGCGCACCCGCCGCCGCCGGGAACTCAGCGCGGGTGCTCGTCGTCCACGGCCCCAACCTCAATCTGCTCGGCGAGCGCGAGCCAGAAATTTACGGCAGTACGCGTCTCAAGGAGATTGATCGCGAACTCAAGCGCTTGGGCGGCGAACTGAATATCGCCGTGGAAACCTTTCAGTCCAACAGCGAAGGCGCGATCGTCGATCGGATTCAGCGCGCGCGGGGAAAGACCGACACATTGATCATCAATCCGGGTGGCTACACTCATACCAGCATCGCGATTCGCGACGCGGTTATCGCGCTCGCAGTGCCGGTCGTCGAAGTGCATCTATCCAACATCTATAAGCGCGAGCCGATGCGGCACCATTCGACCATCGCGGACGTCGCATCGGGGCGTATCATGGGATTCGGCGCCGAGAGCTACTATCTTGCGCTGCGAGCGGCACACCGGCTCATCGACGCAGCCCGCCAACGGAGCGGCTGATGGCGCGCGGCGGGAATGTAACCAGGCTAAGCCGCGCGGGCGGACACGGGTCGCGGGAGCGCGTCGATAGCATGGAACTTCGCGACCTCAAGGCGCTGCTCAACCTGATGCATGAACACGGGCTGGTGGAGCTGGAGATTGAGGATAAGAAGGGCAAGGTGCGACTGGTGCGCGCGGGTGCGCATGGTTCCGAATCGACCGCCGCGGTTCCAGCCACCGTGCTCGCGCGTCCGCTGTTGGGAACCAAGCTGCAGCCGGTCAGCTCACCGGCGGTTGCCGGACCGGTCTCGGCGGACGGACTCGAGCTGCAACCCAACCAGCGGCTCGTCCAGAGTCCGATGGTCGGCACCTTCTACCGCGCGTCATCGCCGGACGCGCAGCCATTTGTCGAGGAGGGCAGCTCGGTGCGCAAGGGTCAGCCGCTTTGCATCATCGAGGCAATGAAGATGATGAACGAGATCGAGGCGGACTGCGCGGGACGCGTGGCGAAAATTCTTTGCGAGAACGGGCAGCCGGTCGAGTACGGCCAGCCGCTGATCATTATCGAAGTCGCCTAGCAGGGTGTTGAGAAACCCGCGAAATCCAATAATGGTCCAAGCTGTGCACTCAACATCCTGCGTGAAGACTGGCGGCCTTCATTTTCTTCTCCCCCTGCGGGGGAGATGCGAGAGAGGGAGCAGGCGGTTGAAAATGGCTTTTTCAACCGCCTGCTAGCAGCGGCGGGGCAGGGCGGATGTTCAAGAAACTATTGGTCGCCAACCGCGGGACGATTGCGATTCGCATCATCCGCGCGTGCCGTGAACTCGACATCCCGACCATCGCGGTCTATTCCACCGCGGACAAGGACTCGCTGCACGTACGGATGGCGGATGAGGCTGTCTGCATCGGACCGCCCGCCGCCGCGGACAGCTACCTCAGCATTCCGTCGATCGTCAGCGCGGCGATAACTTACGGCGCCGACGCGATCCATCCCGGCTACGGATTCCTCTCGGAGAACGGAGATTTCGCGGAGGCGTGCGAGCGTTCCGGGCTGAACTTCGTCGGACCGCGCGCCCGTCACATCCGATTGATGGGCGACAAGCCGCGCGCGCGCCGCATCATGATGCGCGCCGGCGTGCCGGTGCTGCCCGGCAGCGAAGGGCGCGGCGTCACTGAGCTTCGCGACGCGCAATCCGAGGCGAAGCGGCTCGGCTTCCCGGTGCTGATCAAGGCGGCGGCGGGCGGCGGCGGCAAGGGGATGCGCGTTGCGCGCGACGCATCCGAGCTGACGCGGCTGTTCCCGCTGGCGCGCGCAGAGAGCGAGGCGGCATTCAACTCGCGTTCGATGTACCTCGAGAAGTATCTGGAGCGCGCGCGTCACGTGGAGTTCCAGATAATCGCGGACAGTTACAAGAACGCGATTCATCTCGGTGAACGCGACTGTTCGATTCAGCGCCGGCATCAGAAGGTGGTCGAAGAGGCGCCGTGCCCGGTGATGACGCCGCGCTTGCGCGACAAGATGGGCGCGGCGGCGGTGCGAGCGGCCGAGGTGGTGGGATATTCGAACGTCGGTACGGTGGAATTTCTGCTATCGCGCGACGGCAAGTACTATTTCATCGAGATGAACACGCGCATCCAGGTCGAGCACGGCGTGACTGAAATGGTCGCGGGCGTGGACCTGGTGCGGGAGAGCCTGCTGCTCGCGATGGGCGAGCGGCTGCGTTTCAAACAGCGCGGGATTGAGATCAAGGGTTCGGCAATCGAGTTCCGCATCTGCGCCGAGGATCCCGACCGTCACATTCCGTCGCCCGGCGTCGTGACGAATCATCATCCACCAGGCGGACTCGGCGTGCGCGTCGAGACGGCGCTCTATGACGGTTATCGCGTGCCGGTGCATTACGATCCGCTGATCGCGAAGCTGATCGTGCACGGTGAGGATCGCGCGATGACGATTTCGCGCGCGAAGGCGGCGTTGCGCGAGTACGTGATCGACGGCATCAAGACGAACATCCCGCTTCATTCGAAAATCCTCGCGGATCGCGCATTTGTGCGCGGCGAGTATTCGACCGATTTTCTGAGGCGCTTCGAGCCGACCGCCGAGCGTCCCGCCGAGCGCGCCGGTGCCAGCAAAGCCTCTTGACCCTGCGCGCCGCCACTAGCAGGGT
>CAYSCX010000021.1:0-41633 GCA_964429575.1 uncultured Binatia bacterium (SeqCode)
AGAAGATGAGGAAGGAAGCCATCTTTCACGCAGGGTGTTGAGGGCAAAGTCGATGTCATTGTGGACTCCGAGGCTTTTCTCAACACCCTGCTAGTGGAGCATCGCGAACGACGGATAGCGCGGGCCGAACTTCGCCGCTCTACAATCCGAAATCTTTCATGCCCGGCTTCGGCGCTCCGACCAGGCAAGCCATCTTGCCTTCCGGCGCTCGATTCTCATGCATCACTTGGTGGCACTCCGCAATGTCCTCGAACCGGTAGGTCTTGGCGAGGCAGGGATCAATTTTTCCATCTAGCACGAGCTGGTTGAATGCGTTCGACTGTTCGTCATTGGCGAAGTGCGAGCCCTGCAGGCGCTTCTGACGCATCCAGAGATAGCGTAAGTCGGCGACCGCGTTGTAACCGGTCGTGCCTGCGCAAATCACGACCATGCCGCCGGTGTCGCACACGAACACGGAAGTGGGGATCGTATCTTCACCCGGATGCTCGAATACGATTCGCGGACTCTTGCGCTCGCCGACGATGTCCCAAATCGCCTTTCCGAATGCGCGGCACTCGGCAGCCCACGCGTTGTACTCCTTGTCGTTCTTCCAGTGCGGCATCATGCCCCAGTGCGGATACTTTTTGCGGTTGATGCAGCCCTTCGCGCCAAGCTTCATGCAGAAATTAATTTTGCGATCGTCGCCGACGACGCCGACCGGTATGCCGCCCTTGGCCTTGACGATCTGAATCGCCATGCAGCCGAGTCCGCCCGACGCACCCCAGATCAGCACCACGTCATTGGGCCGCACGGTGTGCGGCGGCCAGCCCATCAGCATTCGGTACGCGGTCGCGCCGACCAGTGTGGGTGCAGCCGCTTCTTCCCACGTGAGGTGCTTCGCTTTCGGCATGCATTGATGCGACTGGACGCGAGTGAATTGCGCGAAGCTGCCCCAGTTGGTTTCGTAGCCCCAAATCTTGAACGACGGATCGTACATCGGGTCGTCGCCATTGCGCACCGCGGGACAGCCCGAATCCCACACGCCGCAGTGAACGACGACGCGATCGCCGACCTTTACGTTCTTCACGTCGCTGCCGACCGCATACACAATTCCCGACGCGTCGCTGCCGCCGATGTGGAAATCGGCGGAATCGTACTTCGCCTTCTGTCGCGCCGCGATGACGTTGACCGGCGATCCGAGCGCCGCCCACACATTGTTGAAGTTGATGCCGGCCGCCATCACATAAACCAGCGCTTCGTCGGGCCGGATATCCGGGACGTTGACCTTCTCGACCTTGAACGCGCTTTTGGGTTCGCCGAACCGCTCGGCGCGGATCAGCTGCGCGTACATCTGCCGCGGCACGTGGCCGATGGGCGGCACTTCGCCGATTTCGTAGAGTTCCTTGCGGCTCATCTACTCGAGCTGCTCGCGGTTGAAGAAAACGCGGGTTATTGTCACGGAATCAGCGCGATCCGGAAAAGCGATATCGCATGACAACAGGCGCCGGAATTAGGTACCTTTTCGCGGCGATTTTGACAACCGTCGGATTTCGCCCGGTCGGTGCGGCTGCTTCAGGCGCGGCCGGCGAATTTGGTTGACGCATCAGTGCGAATTCCATAAAAGACGGTCGCGCGCGAGGCTTTTCAGGGCCGCGGCGCTGTGAAATTCTTGCCAGACGCGCTCATCACGTGGCGACCCGCCCGCTCCATCGCGGTCAAAACCGCGGCGGGACGGTCGTGAGGAGCTTGGAGACCTTTTTCGGATGGCGGTCAAGAAAATCGAACGGGGGCACTACTTCGAGGATTTCGAAGTGGGCCACGTTTTCAAGCACCACTGGGGCCGCACCATCAACGAGGGCGACAACTCATTGTTCTCCAGCGTCACCATGAATTTCAATCCGATCTACTTCAATCGTGAGTATGCAAAGGGACTCGGTTACCGCGAGGTAGTCGTTAACCACATGTTGGTGCTGAACGTCGTGTTCGGACTTTCGGTTGAAGATTTGAGCGAACGCGCGATCGCGCATCTCGGATACGAACAATTGAAGTTCGGCGCGACGGTGTACCCCGGCGATACGCTCACCTCCGAGTCGGAAGTTCTCTCCAAGCGCGACACCTCGCGCCCCGATCGTGGTGTCGTGAAGTTCCGCACCACCGGCCACAACCAGCGCGGCGAAAAGGTGCTCGAGTACGAGCGTCCAGTCCTGGTTCGCAAGCGCAATGCTGCCCCGGAGTGATTAGACATGGCGCTGGTTACCGCTGAACACGAAGAAATCCGAAGCTCGGTCCGCCAGTTCGTCGAGGCCGAGGTCAAGCCGATTGCGAATGAACTCGATCGCAACAACCAGGAAATTCCCGATGACATTCTGAAAAAGATGGCCGAGCTCGGCTACTTCGGCGTGATCTTTCCTGCAGAGCAGGGCGGACTTGGTCTCGATTACATTTCCATGGCGATCGTCACCGAAGAACTTTCGCGCGGCTGGCTCTCGGTTGGCTCCGTGATGACGCGCAACCTGATCACGGGCTCGCTCATCAGCGCCAACGGCACCGACGAGCAAAAGACCCGCTTGCTTCCGAAGATCGCTCGCGGCGACCTGCTGACTGCGGCCGCATTCACCGAGCCTGATTCCGGCTCCGACACCGCGTCGTTCAAGACGCGCGCAGTGAAAAAGGGCGACGGCTACCTGCTCACCGGCTCCAAGATGTGGTGCACGTTCGCGAACCGAGCGCACATTCTGACCGTCATGGCGCGCACCGACCCGGATGTATCCAAGCGCCATCGCGGACTTTCGCTGTTGTTGTTCGAGAAGACGCCCGGCGACGGATTCATGCCGCCGCAACTCACCGGCGAGCCGATACCAACCATTGGCTATCACGGAATGCGCAGCTACGGCCTCTCGTTCGACGAAGCGTTCACGCCGGCGGCGAACCTGATTGGCGGCGTCGAGAACCGCGGCTTCTACCAGTTGATGGCGTCGTACGAAATCGCGCGCATTCAAACCGCGGCGCGCGGGCTGGGCGTGGCGCAGGCGGCTTTCGAAGCGGCCGTGAAGTATGCGAAGCAGCGGACGCAGTTCGGCCAGCCGATCGGCGACTTCCAGGTCATCCGCCACAAACTCGCGCACATGGCGGTCGAGATCGAAGCCGCCCGCCAACTCACATATTTTGCGGCGTCGCAAAAGGACACCGGGAAACGTTGCGATTACGAGGCCGGCCTCGCCAAGGTGTTCGCCGCCGAGATGGCCGAGCGCGTGACGCGCGAAGCGATGCAGGTGCACGGCGGCTACGGCTACTCGATGGAATTTGACGTGCAGCGCTACTGGCGCGACGCGCGCGTACTTTCGATTTTCGAGGGCACCAGCGAAATACAGTACGAAGTGATCGGGCGGCACATCATGGAAGGAGACTGAGCGGAGCATCGCGCGGATGGGAATCACCGGCGACGGCAGCTACTTCGAGGACTTTACGGTGGGCGACACGCTCGTCCACCAGCGCGGCCGCACCATCACCGAAGCCGACAACCACCTGTTCACGTCGCTGGTGATGAACACCGCGGAGCTGCACTTCAATCAGGATCTCGTCGAGAAAAATCCGAAGGTCTATTACGACGGTCGACGGGTGGTGTACGGCGGTGTGGTGCTCGCGTTCGCGGTGGGGCTCGCGTCGGAGGACACCAGCGAGAACGCGATCGCGGAAGTTGAAATGGACAACGGGCGTCACACCAATCCCGTGTTCCACGGCGACACCATCTACGCGGAATCGACGGTGCTCGAAAAGCGCGACGCCGGCCGTCCCGATGCGGGACTCGTCAAATTCAAATTGGTCGGCAAGAAGCCCGACGGGACCGTGGTGGTCGAGATCGATCGCACCGTGCTGATCAAAAGGAAATCGCATTACGCGAAGGCGCGCTAAGCCGTAGTCTGGCTTTGCAAGCTATCAGGAGCTGTTTCGAATGTACGTATTGGACAAGGGCGCTCGCTTCGTAATTCCGCGCACCGAGATGACCTACCCCGGCCACTCGATCAAGCTGCATCAGAATGCAGCCGATGCAGAAAAGTCGCCGGTCGATCATGTGATGGCGGACTTCGAGGACGCCTGCCCGTACGAGTTCAAGGGCGACAAGAGCCACAAGGTGATGGTCGAGGCGCTCAACACGCTCGACTTTGGCAAGAAGGTCGTGACGGTACGACCCAACAACATTCATTCGCCATTCTTCGAGGGCGACATGGAAGCGATCATGCTGGGCGCGCCCAACCGCTTCCACGGAATCATGCTGCCCAAGACGCGCGGCGCGGAGGACATCAAGCTGCTCGCGAAGGTGCTCGATGATCTCGAAAAGCGCGGAGGGTGGAAGTACAAGGTGCAGATCGAGTCGCTAGTCGAGACGCCGCAGGCGCTGGTGCATGCCTATGAGATTGCGACCGCGTCGGATCGCATGTGCGGGCTGGTATTCGGCATCGCGGACTTCGCCGCGAATCTCGGTATTCGCGAGATCGTCGAAAATCAGAACCAGAACTTCCACTACTCGAAGCAGGCGGTGGTGGTCGCGGCGAAGGCGGCGGGCTTGCACGCGGTTGACAACGTCTATCTTCGCCTGTGGCGCAAGGACGACTCGCCGGAGCGTGTCGCCGAGCTGCAGCGCGGGCTTCGCGAGAAGAACATCGGCGCAGCGAATCTCGGCATGGACGGCACCTGGGTGATTCATCCGCAGCAGGCCGAAATCTGCAACCAGTGTTTCACGCCGACGCGCGAACAGATCGACGAAGCGCGCCGTGTCGTGAAGCTCTACCACCAGAAGGGTGGCGGCTCGATGGCTGATCCCAAGTCGGGCGAGATGATCGACGAGGCGACCATCAAGATCGCACTGATGGACCTCGCCAAAGGCGCGCAGGCCGGCTCTGTGAGCGACGCCGAGCTGCGCGAGTGGTCTGCGAAGTCGAAGGCGATCACCGGGTACGACATTTTGGAGCTCATGCGCCGGGTGGCGTAGGGCGCAAGGAGGAGTTGTCGAGGGTGCTGGATCTGGCCGCAGCGCTGCTACGGCAGCGGGGCGGCGCTGATCAGCCCGGCGGCTTCGTCGTAGCCGAACATCAAATTCATGTTCTGCACCGCCTGTCCCGAAGCGCCCTTGCCGAGATTGTCGATCGCCGTCAACACTAAGAGCGTGTCCGTCCGACGGTCGAGCAGGAACGACAGCTCGCAGTAGTTGGTCGCGCGAACATTCTTGAGCTCCGGCAGCTCGCCCGCCTTCAGAATCCTGATGAACCGTGATTTGGCGAAGCTCGCCTCGAACGCCGCGCGTACGTCGTCTTCGGTGGTGCCTTGGCGCGGGCGCATGAAGATCGACGTCAGTATCCCGCGCGTGACCGGCAGCAGATGCGGCACGAACATCACGGCGACCTGGCGCCCGAGTGCCGCCTCAATTTCCTGCTCCATCTCGGGCAGGTGCCGATGGTTGCCGACCTTGTAGGGGCGCAAGTTCTCATTGACCTCGGCGAACAGCTGATCGATCGCGGGTGCGCGCCGTGCGCCGGTGGTGCCCGACTTCGCGTCGATCACGATTGACGACGGCTCGATCAAGTCGCGCTTGATCAGCGGCAGAATTCCCAGCAACGCTCCGGTCGGATAGCAGCCGGGGTTGCCGACGATGCGCGCCTCGCGGAGTTCGTGGCGGTGGAACTCACTCAGCCCGTAAACCGCCTCGCGGAGCAGGCCCGGAGCCGGATGCTCGGCGCCATACGTCGCGCGATAAACCGCGGGGTCCTTCAGGCGAAAATCCGCGCCGACATCGATAACTCGCGCTCCCGATTTGATCATGTCAGCGAGGATAGCCGTGCCCACTTTTTCGGGCAGACATGAGATGACAAGTTCCGCACGGCCGCGCAGCAGGTCCGGGCGAAGCTCCTCGAACGGCGGCAGATCCACGCCCGTCAGGTGCCGGTAAACGTGCGCAACTTCACGCCCGGCGTAGTGCTCCGAGGTGAGCGTGGTCAATTCGACAAACGGGTGCCCCGCCAGGATTCGAACCGCCTCGATCCCGGAATAGCCAGACGCCCCCAGCACCGCGACCCTCACCTTGTCGTGCGCCGCCATCAGCAGGCCCCCGTTGCGAATACGTTACGATTGTTCGGAGAAACACCAACTACCACGAATCCGCTCCGTTAACCACCGCGCACCCGCGCGCGCGATGATCGCGCCCCGCATGAGTCGCTGCAATCCAAGCAAGCCAAGCGAAAACGAATCGGGCGCGGGATGCGCCCGCGCCCGGTGTTGGTGCATCGTTCGCTTGCGCGTCAACGTTTGGAGTACTGCGGACGCTTGCGCGCCTTGTGACGCCCGTACTTCTTGCGCTCGACCTCGCGAGGGTCGCGCGTGAGCATCCCCGCTTTGCGCAGCGCCGGGCGCAGCGTCTCCGACGTCGCGACCAGTGCGCGTGAAATTCCGTGGCGCACCGCGTCGGCCTGCGCGGTCGTTCCGCCGCCGTTTACGTTGATCAGTACGTCGTACTGGCCCTTGGTCTCCGTGATCTCGAACGGTTCCAGAATGCGCATCCGCGCGGTGTCGCGCGGGAAGTAATCCTCGAGCGTGCGTTCGTTCACCGTGATGCTGCCGGCGCCTGTGAAAAGGCGCACGCGGGCGACCGCGGTCTTGCGCCGTCCGGTGGCCCAAATGATGTGCTTTCGCTCCGCCATCGTCGCTCCCAGTTTCAGACCTTTAATATTTCACTGCTTCGGGCTTTTGCGCGGCGTGTGGATGGTCGGCGCCTCGATAGATTTTGAGCTTGTTAAACAGCTGCCGGCCAAGCCGATTCTTCGGCAGCATGCCGCGCACGGCCATCTCAACCAGCCTCTCTGGTCGGCTCTGCATCAGCTTGCCCGCGGTCGTCGCGCGAATGCCGCCGGGATAGTCGGTGTGCCGGTAGTACGCCTTGTCCTCGAGTTTGTTGCCGGTGAGTTTGACCTTCGCCGCGTTGATCACCACCACGAAATCGCCTGCGTCCTGATGAGGCGTGAAGTCGGGGCGGTGCTTGCCGCGCAGCAGTGATGCGACCCGCGACGCGACCCGGCCCAGCGGCCGTCCGTCCGCGTCCACCACCAGCCAGCGCCGTCCGCGCAGCGCATTTTCGCGCGTGACGCTCCTTGTCTGTTCGGTCAGCTTCAACTCAATCCATCCTCGACGCCGATTGCGCTGCGGCTGTCGCCGTGCGGTCGATGTGGCGCCGTCTCACGTTGGCGGGGCCGACGGGATTCGAACCCGTGACTTCCGACGTGACAGGCCGGCGTTCTAACCGGGCTGAACTACGACCCCGCCGGAACTAACCTTTGTTACATTTTCGTCGACGCGGGGCAACTAAGCCAGCGCTGAACATCAGCATACCGTGCTCGTGCGGTGGAGCCGGCTACGACACCGCGAAGCGTCGATTGTCACGGCTCCACGGCGGCGCACTGTGAATCGCGTCGAGCACCTGCTCCGGTTCATCCACCACCGACCACATCGCGCGATGCCGCTCGTTCATGAAGTGTTCCTTGATAGAACCGTCGAGTAGTTCAATACACGGCCTGAAAAACTTGCGCGTGTTCACCAGCACGATCGGCCCGGCGTAGAGACCCAGGCGCTTCCACGACATCGCCTCGAAAAGTTCCTCGAACGTTCCACACCCGCCCGGGAGCGCCACGACCGCATCGACCTCTTCGATCATCAGCCGTTTGCGCTCGTGCAAATCATTGACGAGGATGAGTTCGCTAAGCCGCGGGTGGCCCCACTCAAGATCGTACATGAAGCGCGGCAGCACGCCGATGACCCGCCCGCCCTCGGCGAGAGCGCCGTCAGCAAGATGGCCCATCGAGCCGATCGCGCCGCCGCCGTAAACGATCGTCACCTCGGCGAGCGCGAGTGCGTGGCCCAACCGCGTCGCCGCGTCGTGGTAGACCGCGTCGCACGACCGGCTCGACGCGCAATAGACGCAGACCCGTTTGATTGCCATGGCGTCGAGCGTAACCGAGGCCGAGTCCGGATTGTAGTGGCGCGGGGGCGCTACGGCTTTCCGGCGCTATTTTTCCATGACGGCATCAACTCATTCGACGGGAGCTTCTCGTCGATGAGTTTCTTCGCCGTCTCGATGCCGACCACCGGAAGCCCGCCAGCCTCGAGCACGCCGATCTGCTTCAGCACGCTCGCCTGATCCCAGTAGATATGTTCATGGCAAATCTTGTCGCCGCGAAACTGCACTACCGCGACCAGCGGAACCTCGACGTACTTTCCGGTCGGCTTGATTCCGGGGAGCATCCAGTCGATCTCGCGCGTATGCGTGAACGTGAACAACATTTCGTCCACGACGCGGTCCGGTCCGACCGTGCGGCACACTGCAATCATCTTGGTATCTTCGGGCAGGCTCGCAATGAAGTGATATTTGTAGAAGCGGTGCAGGTCCACCTGGCCGACGCCGCCCGTCAGGGTCGGAATGTGATTCACGTAGGGCTCCGCGATCATCGTCTTCATGGTCGCATCGACGTCGCGCTTGCCGAATTCGAGATCGGTGTGCACATCCCATAGCGCGCTCAGGTCGTAATGCGGCCCCATCGCCGCGCGCAACGTAGCGATCGTGTACGAATGCGCGAGCAGCGCGGAGAATCGGTGGTGGCGATCGCGGCGGAAGTTCGCAAATCCGTGGTCGGCGCCGGCATAGACGTGCACCGCGGCGTGCTCGTTGGCTGATAGAGCGGCGCGCACCTTCGCGCGCACATCGTCCGGCAAGATCGCGTCCTTCTCCCCGAAGTGAACCGTGATGGGGCACTTGATCGATTTGCCTTCATCGATGACCGGCTGGACGTTCGACGGATAGTACGCGACCGCCGCCGCAAGTGGATGACGCGCGGCAGCCTGGTACGCGAGGCGTCCGCCCAGGCAGAACCCGACCACGCCCGCCTTGCCCGTGCACTCTGGAAGCACGCGCAGCGTGCGGAGCGCGGCGCCGATATCGTCCAGCGATTGTTCGTAGTCGAACTTCCCGAACAATTCGCGCGCGCGCTTTTGACCTTCCTGCGTGTATTCGAGCGCCACGCCCGGCTCGACGCGCCAGAACAAATCCGGCGCGAGCGCGACGTAGCCTTCTTCGGCGTACAGATCGCAGACATCGCGGACGAAATGATTAACGCCGAAGATTTCCTGCAACACGATGAGCCCCGGACCGCGACCGCTCGCCGGCGCCGCCAGGTATCCAGTGAAATTCGCGCCGCCGTCCTTCGCGTCGATCGATATTGTCTTTCCGGCCATCAGTCCCGCCTCGGCATCACTGCGCCGGTGGTGGAACGTCGAGCGACGGGTTGCGTGCGAAGAAGCCGACCGGGATGAGGCTGAAGCCGACGCGGCAGCCCGACGTTATCGGCCAGTCTTCGGGGCGGGGCGCGTGCGAGGTGCCCATCGTGTACCAGACCACCACATCCTCGTTCGCGATATTCCGGTTGCCGCGCACGTATGACGGCAACCCATCGCCGCCCTTGCTCTGGTTGACGTGCTCGCCCGCCGCGAAGATTTCATCGGGTGCGAATTGCGTGACCCACAAATGCGAGTTCAACAGGCCACCACGCTTGCGGACGTACGTGTCCGGCGCGATGTACGGCATCACGTTGTGCATCGGCATCAGGATGTACGACACCGGTTGTCCAACCGCATTCTTCTTCGCCTCGTTGGCGATCTGCCAGCGGCGGTTGGTCATCATGTTCATGTTGCGCTGCGCGGCTTCTTCATTGACCAGCAAAGTCTTGTTGACCGACCACGCGTTGCCGTGCGGGTTCGACGCGGCCGGGGCGGCCTCCTCGTTCCACTCGATCACACTGTTGCGTGCGCCATCGACATCCACGTCGAGCCGCATGCTGAAGAAGTGTTGATGATTCACCCCCTCGATTCCTGGCGCGACCATCTCGCCGTAGCGCGACGCCCCATCGGGCTGGCCGTCGGCGATTGTGGTCGATACGCCGCGGGCCTGGATGATGCCGGTCAGAATCACGTTCATGTCGAGTATGCCGTCCTGGTGGAATATCCATTCGAATGCGTACTCATAGTTGCCCACCGTCGCGACCGAGATGACCACTAGGTCGCGCCCACGGCGCGACTGGTTCTTGCCGGTCGTCAGATCGACGTGCTTCCACAGCATCGGCACGTCGCGCTCATAGATCGCGACCGCATTCGGGACGGTTCGCGCACTGCCGTCCGGATTGACGAACGCGGCAGCGACGAAGACGGCGTTCTCGGGCGCGTCCACCAGAGGCACCAGCGGAAAGATCAGGTCGCCGACTCCATACTCGCCCTCATCGAATGCGTTCTTGACGTACCAGCCGTCGGCTGGACTGCCGTATGGGACGACCATTTCCGCAAGCGACGCGCGGTACAAGATCGGTCGCACGGCGCCGTGGTCGTCATACGCGATCTCGTGCAGCACCACGCCCTCGCGCGCCGTCATCCCGATTCTAAAGCGCCAGTTCTGCCAAATCACTTCGTTGCCGCGCAGTTCGAACCCGGGGCCGTCTGGTTGAACGATCTTCAGCGGCGCGGCCGCCTTGCGCTGCGGGCCAACCGACTTGGGATCGAGATCTCCCGTGTCCTTCGGGATCGGCGAGCTGGCGTAATCGATGAGCTGATAGACCTTGCGATCGTTCATGTTGACGTACGCAACCAGGCCGTCGATCGGGCGCGCATAGGGATTCAGCGACTCGCCGCGCACGTATGAAAACGCTCGTACGGCGCGAAAACCGGTCTCGTTCGGCAGCGCGAAGTAACCGGCCGACCACGCATCTACCTGCACGTTATCGAACTTGGTGATCCCGCGCGCACGCATCGCCGCCTGCCAGCCCGGGTCGGCGCGCACGATGCCGGCCGCCTCCTTGAAGTCAACCAGTCCGATCGGAGGCTGCGCGCCGGGGACTTCTCGCCATGACGTCACCCTGTTTTGATCGAGCAGAACGATCGCGTCGTATGCCTTGTTGTTCGCGCGGTCGTACACCAGCGCCTTCGCGCTGCGCGAGACTGGCTGTCCCGCCTTGAATGCGAGTACTTCAGCCTTCGGCGGCTCGACCAACGTAAGCCGGTAGAACTCCGCCGTCGTAGGCGCTTTACCCGATGCTTTGATCGCCGCAACTGCGGCGGAGATCTCATCCCTGGTCAGCGGGTCGAGCGGATGCGTCGCTGCCCACGCGGAGGAGACCACTGCAAACGATGCCGCGGCGAACAGCACCGCCATCGTGCCACGCTTTGAACTTTTCATTGGCGATTCTCCCAATGGTCGCGCACTACGCGCGCGTATGGTAGGAGACCAATCGCGAAACCGCAAATTCGCGCTCGCAGATCGTTGCTGCTCGACCGGCGCACGCGGGCGCCGATTGCCTCTCCCGCTACGATCCTTCGCTGCGCTCCGAATTACGAAGTTCGCGGAGAGAATACGCGGCCGTCACTTCGCGTAACCAACCGCAGTGCCTTCGCAGTCGAAGAAGCCCGCCGGATCCAGCGGATCGTCCGCCGCGGCGATGCTGTCATCGGTCGGAACGTACCAGGCTTGTACCTTCACGATGGCATCAACCTTGGCGCCGTACTTCTGATAGGCGGCTTCCTTGAGGCTTGCGCCGCTCGCGGCGGTGTCCTCTTCGGGTGTATCGGCGAGGCAATAGCCTTGCACTTTGCCCAGCACAGTCGCGTCTGGATGCCGTTTGACGTGATCGCGAGTCGTCACTTGGATTTTTTTGATGGCGGCGTTCTCCTCCGCCGTGCGTTTCCGAATTGCCGCCGCCTCCTTCTGCACGTACGCACATCCGGCAAGCGAGATCATTACCAGCGCCAGCACGAGTCGTTTCACAGTCGGTCCCTCCCATCTGGTTCTGTTTGATGTCGTTGCACCGCGCCGCTGCCACATCGCGTTTCAGCTCTTCTCGAAGGTCACCGCGATGCCGGAGCACTCGAAATGTCCGCCGCCGCCTTCGGTCGCCCACGCCATCGACGCGGTGCCATCGACGACGAACCATGCGTTCGCCTCCACGATCGCATCGACCTTGTCGCCGTATCGCCGATACGCCGCCTGTCTCATGCTGTCGCCGCTGACCACGCTGTCTTGACGCTCGATATCGCGATCGCAGTAGCCTTGCGCGCGGCCGAGCCGCGCAAATGATGAATGGCCCGCGACTTCGCTACCCCTCGTAACGAAGATTCTCTGCAGCGCCGCCAGCTCCGCTTCATTGCGAGCCTTCATTTCCGCCCCGTCGTCTGCCGCGATCGAACAGCTTGCGACCAGCATTGCCGCGACAAGTATCCAGCAGGCCTTCAAATCCGCGAACACAGTACTCAACCGCGTATTCGACCCTTACGCCGAAGGCAATACTCAAGTTGCGCGCGTCGATGATGTTGAACCGCTCTCCTCTCCTGGCATCCATAACAATCACTCGATGAACCCTGCTAAGTTGTGGCCTCGACAGCGCGTCGACGCAACATCAGGAGAGAGCCATGGCCTCCGCATCTTTCAATCATCACTACGCCGATCTGAAAGACGTTCGCCTTCACTTCGTCACGATGGGGCAGGGCGCGCCGCTCTTGTTGCTGCACGGATGGCCGCAGAGCTGGTACGAGTGGCGCCGCGTGATGCCGCTACTCGCGGACCGGTGGCTGTGCGTCGCGCCGGACTTGCGCGGCCTCGGTGATTCATCGCGTCCCCACGCCGGATACGACAAGAAGACCGTCGCCAACGATGTCTGGCAGTTGATGCATGATCACCTTGGCCACCAGAGCTTTGCCGTGGTCGGCCACGACTGGGGCGCGCCGGTCGCGTTCCGGCTCGCCGCCGATCATCCCGACGCCGTGACGCATCTGGTGATGCTCGACGTGCCGGTACCGGGCGATCAGCCGCCGGGCGGCGGAGGCGGGATCGCAACGCGCTGGCATCACCTGTTTCACCAGGTCGCGGATCTTCCCGAAGCGCTCACCTATGGTCGCGAGCGAATCTATCTCGAATTCTTTTTCATGAATGGCATCGATCAGGCGGACACATTCACCGACGCCGACATCGAGGAGTACGTGCGCACCTACTCGCAGGCCGGTGCGATGCGCGCGGGGTTCAACTTCTATCGCGCGCTATCGAAGGACATCGCGGACAACCGCGCGACGCTCGCCACCGGCTTCAAGCTGCCGATGCCGACGCTGGGACTTGGCGGCGGTGGCAAGCGCGGACGCGGCAACCTGGTCGTGGAGTCATTGCGACGGGTCGCTTTGAAAGCCGAAGGCGGCGCGGTCGCCGGCTGCGGCCACTTCATTCCCGAGGAGAAACCCGACGAACTCGCCGCCCGCCTGCGCGAGTTCCTCGCGAAGTAACCGTGCGTCCAGCGAAATAAGCACACCCACCCGCAAGCGTAGGTTAGCCGTCGGGCTTGGTGCGGGATAAATTGATGGCGCTAGCAGGGTGTTGCGAAACCCCGGAAGATCCAAAATGAGCTGGCCTTGGCTCGCAACACCCTGCGTGAAAACCTTGTCCTGAGCCATGGGCGAAGGATCTGGCTTCGTTCCTGAACTTCTCTCCCGCCTCGGGAGAGACAAGAGTGAGGGCGCAGGCGGTTGAAATAGTTTTTCAACAGCCTGCTACGGAGTGCGATATGAAAGTTAGGTTCACCGCCGTATTTCAGCAGGTTCCGGAGGGATTCATCGGATTCGTCGAGGAAATCCCGGGCGCAAACACTCAGGGCGCAACCTTGGAAGAAGCACGCGAGAATCTGCGCGAGGCGGTGCAGCTCGTATTCGAGGCAAACCGCGCGATGGCTGAGGAAGCCGTCGCGGGCAAGAAGGTCATCAAGGAACCGCTGCGGATCTCGGGCGCGTGAAGCGGAGAGAGCTGATCCGTCACCTCGAGTCGCACGGCTGCGAACTCTTGCGCGAGGGCGCCCGGCACTCGGTGTACGTTAATCGCCGCGCGCGCAAGGCGTCAGCCGTCCCGCGCCACTCAGAGATCAACGACTTTCTCGCCAACAAGATCTGCCGCGACCTCCAGGTCCCGGAACTCTGACGTCTAGCGCCGTCCGCTCCGCTGCGACCGGTCGGAAACCGTCGGCTGGAGGCGCTCCGTTAATCCCTTTCCTCCTGGATTCGAGCGAACAGACGCAGGAGGCAGTCGCGGAACCACGAGTTGAAGAAGAACAAGTATACAAGGAACCCGTAATCAACAATGGTGAGTATGACCTTGTAATTCACGAAGCTCCCTGCGACTTGGATCGTGAAGGTGAATAACGCAGTGGCGACGCCGAACATAACGTAGAGAGCCGCCATGCTCTTCTCGCCTCGCTTTACGGTGAGATTGGCAGTGGATCCGATGAGCGTGCAGGTTCCGCTCTCCAACGTGAGAGAGAAATGGCGACTACCGCAGACCTTGCAACGACGCACGGTCTCCCCATCCACGCCCGTCCGCTCGGGCGCTCCGAGATTCGCGGTGTCCGTGCAACAGTCTCTCGCCGCAACAGGAATTCCTGAGTTTTTTCCCACACGGATGGCGGCCCGAAGCCTCTGGGCGATCGCACGACCGAGGGCACGAATTCCTGCATTGGTGCGGTACAGAAGCCCACCACCCAGAAGCTTCCTCGCGATCGCAAGACCAAACGTACCGTAAAGCAGAAGGTGAATGAGAATCAGTGCGCTCGGGTCCGCGAGGAACGAAACAAGGTCAGCGGTTCGCATGGACGCGGTGTTGCACATGGCCTTCGGTCGTCAGCGGTTGCGCTGATACGTACCGATCAGCTCCGTCGCCGCGAGCACGTGTCCCTTCATCGCGCGCTCCAGATCGGCCGCACTTGCGGAGCCAATGTCGCCAAGCGGCGTGTCGAGCGCGTACAGTTTGAAGAAGTATCGATGCCGCCCGATGGGAGGGCAGGGGCCGCGGTACGTCGTGTTCCCGGCGTTGCCTGCTCCCGCACGAGTACCGGCGGGCAACTGCACGGGCGTCACGGCTTCCGGCAATCCGCTCGACAACGCTGGAATGTCGTACAACACCCAGTGAACCCACACGATCTGCGGCGCGGCGGGATCGGGCGCGTCGGGATCATCGACAATCAACACCAGGCTCTTCGCATCGACCGGAACGCCGCTCCACTGAAGCGGCGGCGCGACGTTGTCGCCGTCGCAGGTGAAGTTCGCGGGGATGCTTCCATTGTGCGCGAAGGCGGGCGATGTGAGCTTGAGGCCGCTGGTTACGCCCGCTTGTGGAACGGCCGTGCCGCTCGCCAGCGCAACCGCGAATAAGATCGTCGCGGCGCCGAACCCAAGTCGGCGCATCAATCTTCCCTCGCGGCCGGCATGACCTCCTCTGAGAAGCGCTGAATCTCTTCTTCGAAGATCGGTGCGAAGGTCATGAAGATGAAGTGCGTCACGCCCGCCTTCTGGTACCGTTCGATCGTGTCGAGGCATTCCTGCTTGTCGCCGATCATGATTTGCCGGCGCGCGTGCTCCGGTCTTTCGCCGCGCATCGCGCCGATCAGTCCGGTCATCGCGTCTTCGCGCTCCTTGGGCGCCTTGTAACAGAGCGCCATCATCACGGTCTTCTCGATCTCATCGGAGTCGCGCTTCGCGTCGTCGCCGTGACGGCGAATCACATCGATGAGCTCCTTCATCCGCTCCGCGCTCGCGGTGGTGTTCCACATGTCCGCATATCGCGCGACCAGCTTGAGCAGCACTTTCTCTCCCTGTCCGCCGATCAGAATCGGCGGATGCGGCTTCTGGAGCGGAAGCGGGTTACAGACCGCACCCGTGACAGTGTAGTGCTTGCCCTCCAGCGTCACGCGTTCGCCCGACAGCATGCCCGTGATGATGCGAAGCGACTCCTCGAGGGCCTCCAACCGTCCGCGTACCGTCTTGAAATCGACGCCGAAACTTTTGTGCTCGCCCTCGAACCATCCCGCGCCGATTCCGAGGTTGAAGCGGCCGCCGCTCAAGTGATCGACCGTCGTCGCCATCTTCGCCGTGATGCACGGGTTGCGGTAGGTGTTGCCGTTGACCAACGTTCCGAGCCGCGCCCGCTTGGTCACCTGGGCAAGCGCGCTCAGCGTCGTCCAAGCTTCCATGCACGGTCCGGCCGGGTCGGGCACGAAGATCGGATAGAAATGATCGAAGTTCCAAAGCGAGTCGTAGCCCCACTCATCGGCCTTCCGCCACAAATCACTCATCGTCTGCCAATCGATGAACTGCTGGCCGGTCTGTATGCCGAAGCGGACTGGATGCTTTGCCACGAATTCCCTCCTGATGGCACGCCGGAGCACTTGAACATGGCCCGTTCGGCGAGCCTCCGCGCGATTCGCACAGCATCAACCGGCGGCCAATCCCATGCAAGGTACGATTTGCGTTCGGCGCCCCCGGTCGATAACGTTTCAGCGAATTATGTGGTCGTCATTAGACTGGAAAACCACCGCGGAAATCGCGACCGTCATCTCGACCATCGCGTTCGCAGTCAGCGCAGTCGCGGTTGCGTTGCAGCTTCGCCAGGCGGCACGCGAACGGTACTTCTCGATAACCGCGCATCTGTTCGAAATCTGGCAGAGCACCGAGTTTCAGCACGACCAACTGTTCCTGCTGCACAAGCTTGCCTGCACAACCTGGGAGGAATTCTGCGCACTCGGCAGGGGCGAACACGCTGAACGCGCGCTTCATCGGGTCGGCGGTTACTACGATCGGGTCGGCAACCTGGTCCGCCACAAGCTGATTCAGAAGGACGATATTCTCCCGACTATCGGCGGTTACGCGGTCGCGGTGTGGGACCGAATCGAACCGCTCGTTAAGGAATTGCGGCTGCGCGAAAACGCGATACTGTTTGAGAACTACGAGACGCTGCTTCCCGAATGTCACGACTGCTACGTGCCTGGCAAGGCGAGTCTGAACGCCGTCGATCTCTTGTCTGCCAAATCGGTCACGACCGAGGAATTCGACGATGCGTGCGCGATCGAACCCGCGGCCAATCCAAACATCGAAAGCCAGCCCGACGGAGCGCCGGCGCGAGATCGCAACGGGCAGCAGAACACCGAAACGGCCAACGCCGAAGCGGATGACGGCGCCGCGTCGTCCCGGTTGTCGGCCAACACCGCAATTACGGAGACCAGAGCAATGACAGATGCTCAACCCAAACCGAATGGACCTGCGCAGGCGGCTCCCGATCTGGCGCTGCCTGATACCGACGGCATTTCGCATCGTCTCTCCGAGTTCACGGCCGCGAACGCGACCGTACTCGTCTATGCGCGGGGCGCTACTTGACCCTTCTGTCTCCGCCAGTTGGCGGATTACGGAGAACGCTACGGCGAATTCAGGCGGTCCGGCATCGAAGTAGTCGCGATCACGCCCGATGGACCAAAGCAGGCGCGCCGAATGCGCACCAGCCTCAAGCTTCCGTTCACGGTTCTGTCCGATGCGAACCGCGATGCGGCGCGTGCGCTCGGCCTTTTGGGGCGCGAGGCGGACGCGAAGAATCCCACCCCGGCAACTTTGGTACTTGACAATCAGCGCCGCGTGAGATTGTCGGCGTTGAACAGCGCAGAGAAGTGCTTGCTGGCGCGCGACACGCTCGAGTACGCGCGCGCATTGAAGCAGGAGAGTCCGTCGGTTTCGATGCCGGCGCCGCCGCTGGAAGCGCCGAAGCCGGGGATATTGTTCCTGCGCGCGATAGCGAACATGGCGGCATCATTCATGGGCGCGCGCTAGCGCGGTATCGCGAGTGCGCGTGCTTGGCTCTGCACTCCCGAGTGGCGCAAAGCTGCGAGGGTGAGCTTCGCGTCGCGTTTGAGGATTAACGTCTCTCCGATGGTTCCGTAGCGGATTTCGCGCAGTGGAAAACTTCACACCCGTAGCGTCATTGATTGGCGGGTTGCTGATCGGAACCGGCGCTGCGGCGCTGCTGGGATTCAACGGTACCATCGCCGGCATCAGCGGCATCGTCGCCGGCGCGCTCGGACGTCCAAGCGGCGCGCGCATGTGGCGGCGTCTCTTTATCGGCGGCTTGGTGACCGCGGGAGTTATCGCGAGCTTCGCCGCACCAAAGTCGATGGAGATCGCAATCGATCGCTCGCTCGGCGTGTTCATTGCCGCGGGGCTCCTCGTCGGTTTCGGAACTCGAATGGGCAACGGATGCACGAGCGGGCACGGCATCTGCGGAATCAGCCGCGGTTCGATGCGCTCGCTGCTCGCGACGATCACCTTCATGGCGACCGGCGTGGCCACGGTTTACCTCGTCAATCACGTGCTGGCGGGGAAGCAGTGATGCGCTTGGTGGTGTCGTACCTGTGCGGGCTTGTCTTCGGCGCCGGTCTTGTGATTGGCGGCATGACACAACCGGCCAAGGTCGTCGGGTTCCTCGACATAGCCGGCAACTGGGATCCGAGCCTCGCGATGGTCATGATCGGCGCGATCGCGGCCTACGCCGTGGCCTACCGCCTCATCACCCGGTTGCCCGCTCCCGCGTTTGCCGAGTCGTTCGCAATACCGCAACGTAGCGACATCGACGCAAAACTAGTCGGCGGCGCCGCGCTGTTCGGAATCGGATGGGGGCTCTCGGGATTCTGCCCGGGACCCGCCGTGACGTCACTCGCCGCGGGCTCGCTCGCGGCTCCCGTGTTCGTCGTCGCGATGGTGACAGGGATGCTGATCTACGCCCACGTCGCGGATTATCGTGCCGCTGCCCCGTCGCCGGGCATTGAGTCTGGCCGAGCTGCCGCCCGTCCGGTCGAATCTGACGCGTGAGCTGCGCGTGCTGCGCTGTGCCCGCCGCGCATTGGTGGGCGGTGCAGGTTTCGAACCTGCGACCCTCGGCTTGTAAGGCCGATGCTCTACCGCTGAGCTAACCGCCCACCGAGCAAGGACCAAGTCGCGGTTCGCGCGCGCGTCGAGTTCGACCCTCAGTGACCCAACTGCCGCGCTCGATTGGGCGACTGCCGCAAGGCTATGGTTTCGTCACCACGATAGTCGTGCCGTTGCTGTCTAGGGGTACGTCCGGATCATGGTTGGAGGCCGAGATGTAAGTATAGCCAGCACGCGTGACGCCAGTCACCGTGAACGTCACACTACCGGTGCTCTTGAACATGCCACCCTTGGTTACCGAGCACACGCCCGAGCCGTTCGTAATGCACGAAGACGTACCCGAAGCACCGAAGCTCCACGTGCCGCTTACAGTGGCGCTTCCAACAGCCGCGTCGCCCGCGTCATGAACGAGGATCGTTACGGTAGCGCTCCACTTCTTGTTGCCCTGGTTGGATTTGGAGCCGTCCAGATCGCCGACGTGCATCGTGGGCGTGGGAGTGGGCGCGGGAGTGGGTGTCGGGGTCGGCGTGGGTGCCGGGGTGCCGCACGCTGCGAGCTCGAACGAGCCGACTCGGGTTCGCCACGGCGCTGTCCCGACGCTCGCGTAGTACTCCTGCGTGTACCAGAAGGTGCAGTCATCGAGCGGATCGACGCTCATCGCGCTGTAGTCGCCCCAACGGCCCGACGAATGCTGCTGATAGCCGGAGCCGTCGATGATCGTCCCCTCACCCTGCGTCATCTGGCCGAGCGGAAGAACTCCGTCCAGACGCCCCGTGAACCATATCGACGGAGACACGATGGTGCTCGAAACCGAATAGCCGAGCGCGATGTCGCCTGCGCCGTTCATCGCCGCGCTTGCCATCCAGCGATGGTTTGTGTCGAGCGGCGCGAACGTGCCTTGCTGATAGATCGACCAGTCACCGCCCGTGTTGCGCAGCTCATACCAGCGGGCTCCCGCGCGGTCGCTTCCGACGTCGACTGTGTGGTTCGTTACGAGTGTCTGACGGCTTCCAAAATTCCGGTACTGAAGCCGGTACATCAGCCGGTCCGAAATCGCGTCGAGCCTTGTCCCGCCCGGCTGGGGGATGCAGTTGCGGCTGTAGCCGCACATGTCGGAGTCGAACGCGGCGGTAGCAAGCGCGCCGACCTTCGTGAACGTCGAGCTTGCGGGATTCGACCAATTGGTCGCAAACTTCCAAATCTGGAGCTGATCGGGCGAGTAACCCCACGCGTCGTCATCCACCTCGATGAAGTAGTTCGGCGCACCCGCAGGTGGGGCGGGACCGTCGAGATCCGACGGGAGCATTCCGCCGAGGTTGCGATCGACGGTATAGAGGTCAAAAGACACCATCCGCGCCGGCAGGCCGAGCAGCATCTTGTCGCGCTCGAACACGACCACGCCTTGGCCCCCCCAGCTGCATGAGAAGATGCTGCATTTGAACTGATTGACCGCCATGTAGTAGCCGTCGGACCACACCCCGAACTTCGGATAGTCGTTGAGCTTGTCCTGGCTGATGGTGAACTCGTAGCGATGCCACGCGCCGAGCGGATCGCCCGTCTGCGACACCGCGATGCACTGGTAGAAGGGCCCATTGGGAAAATTCGGCAGCGCGAACTGGCTCATCATCCAGCGGTCGGCCAGATTGTCGTAGAGCACGATAGGGTCGCCATCGTTTTCCGTCTCGCACGGCCCGCCGAATCCTTGCCAGAGCGTCTTGTTGGCGACCGGTCCGTACTTGGTGCCGCTGCTGCGGTTCCACACCGCAAACGAAAGATTGACCATCTGCACGTAATGATTCGGGCCGATGTCGCCGACCGTGTCGGGCGGCAGCACCCCGTTGACGTTGTTAACCCCCTCGAAGTTCGCTCCGATGGTTGGTGCAGCGGGCTCACCGCCAGATTCCTGCAGCGCCGCATCACCGCTTGGACCCGTGCTGCCGATTCGGTTCGGCAACGTCTTGCGCGGCTTCTCGAGGATCTGGCCGAGAATTTCGGGCTTCGGCGGAATCTCCGGCATCGCCCGCAACGGCTGAGTCGTGTCGGTACGCGTCGCCTCTCGTACGACCGGGCGCGCCGCGGCGGCCGCCCATGCCACGCCCTCGGACAGACTCCAACCCGACGACTGGATCGGCGCAGGCGCCTCGTCGCGCCAAGAGCTGAGCCCCGGCCAAAGGGTCATCAGAGCCGCGGCACCGAGCGCTGCGAGGTACGTGGATGTTCGGCTTCCGCGCTTCATATTAACCTCCAGAGACAGGGCGTTTCAGTCGCACGGCGAGCAGGCAATGGCAACCTCCGCGGTCCGAAAGGGTGTCCGGGTACCCGGACCTGCCTACTGCGAGTGCAATTACGTTAGCACAAGACTCGAAACTACGAGCGTTCGCCGACTATGTCAATCAACGGCATGTCAGAGCTTTCTGTGCGCCACCCGGGCCGACGCTCGTGACGTCGCTAGCAGGGTGTTGAGAAACTCGAAAACTCGTGAACCCACTTATGCTCGCGCTCAACACCCGGCGCAAAAACTGGCTTCCTTCCCTATCTTCTCTCCCTTCGGGAGAGACAAGAGTGAGGGAGCAGGCGGCTGAAAATGACTTTTTCAACCGCCTGCCAGACTTCCATGCTGTTCGCGCGCAGGAACGATCACCTCGCGTGATTGGTTAAGATAGAAACTGATTCCGATTTTTTCGCATCAAATCTGATCAATGCCGGAGAGGAGAGAGTATGCGCGCCCTCGTCGCACTGTTCTCACTGGCCGTCGCGCTGGCGAGCGCAATTCCCTCGAACGCAGCAGTCACCGTCGCGAAGGTCGATCCCGAAGCTGGCAGCAACACGATGGATGCGGTGTTCGACGCGGCCATCGGCGAGCGCATCATGGCCGTCAGCTCGGCGATCGGATGCACGGTCACCATCGATGAAGAAAAGAAGACCGGTAATGCCGTCTGCACCGTGCCGCTCGCGTCGATCAAAGTGGACAACGACGAAACCAAGACCGAGCACTTCCACCAGTGGGTGACCAATAAGAAGGTCGACCCGAAGCAGTGCGAGTTCAAGCTCGAGCTGCCCAACGTGAAAATCGATAGCGCCGTTGAGCCGATGAAGCCGGTTCCGTTCGAGGCGACCGGCACGTTCACGGTCTGCGGCCGCGCCCGCGACGACAACGGCGCCGAGACCATCAAGGGCACTCTCATCTACCTGCCCGCCGGCAGTTACAAGCCGAATCGGACCCTGCGCATTCGCGCGACGGTGGATGGCTTCAACCGCGAGCGCTACCGCATCGGACCCGGGTTCACTCCCGGTTGGTTGGCCCGCGTTCAGCAGCTTGTGCCGGTGGTCGCGAAAGACGGCGCCATCTCGATGAACCTGTTCGCGGTGGAGGTGACGCCCGAAAAGAGCGCCGAGGCGAAGTAGGGCGCGCAGCACTACGGCGCGAACTCGCCGAGCAGGTCCATAACCACCACGCGGCTTCGCGGCGACGCCTCCTTGCTCTGCTTGACCGCCGAGTCGAGGCTTCCCATCTCGCCGCCCACGTCGCGCGGCTCGCTCCCCTCTCCCTCTCTCCCGTAGGGGCGCACGGCTGTGCGCCCTTCTTTTTTGGGAGAGAGCCTGCCCTGAGCCCGTCGAAGGGCCGCTCGCAGGCCACGAAAAAAGCCGTGCAAGCGGGAGAGGGCGCGAGGGTGAGGGTGCCTGATGGTTCCTGGCCGTCCGCTGCGATTCGGACTAGCTGCGGGTCTGTGCGCCCGCCGGCGATCCGCCCGCGGCCCCGTCGTTCAGCGAATCCTTGAGCTGCTTGCCGGCCTTGAACTTCGCCGAGCGGCTGGCCGAAATCTGAATCGCCTCGCCGGTCTTCGGATTGCGCCCGGTGCGCGCCTGGCGCGATGAGACCGAGAACGTCCCGAACCCCGAGATGTTCACGCGATCGCCCTGCTTGAGCGCGGCGATGATGTCGTCGAGTACGATGTTCACTGCGCGCTCGGCTTCCACCTTGCCAATCGGCAGTTTGTTCGAGAGCGTTTCGATCAATTCAGCCTTGGTCATGACTTCGTTTTCGCGGCCTCCCGTCGGTGGTTGAAGCCCCCCTCAACACGAGCATCTGAGAGTGAATGTCGCCGGCTCTTCCTCAGTCTTAGGAGAGGTTCTGAGAAGCCGTGGAATCGTCCTCGTCATCGGCCAGCGGCGCGTGCTTGTCTGGCGCGCGCAGCATCGCAAGCTCTGCTTCGTCGTCGTTCGGTTTGAAGAACGTCGCCGGGTCGGTCAACAGGAGCGCGTGCTTCAACACGTCATCCATATGCTCGACCGGGATAAGGCTCACCTTCTTCAAGATGATCGGATCGATTTCCACAATGTCCTTCTCGTTCTCTTTCGGTATCAGCACCGTCGCGATGCCGCCGCGATGTGCCGCCAGCACCTTTTCCTTGAGTCCGCCGATCGGCAGCACGCGCCCGCGCAGCGTGATCTCGCCGGTCATCGCAAGGTCGTGGCGAATCGGGATGCGCGTCAGCGCCGAGACCAGCGCGGTCGCCAGCGTGATTCCCGCCGACGGCCCGTCCTTCGGAATCGCGCCCTCGGGGATGTGAATGTGGATGTCGATGCGATGGTAGAAGCCGCGATCGAGACCAAACACACGCGCGCGCGATCGCACGTATGACATCGCCGCGTGCGCGCTCTCCTGCATCACTTCGCCAAGCTGACCCGTGACCGTCAGCTTGCCGCGTCCCGGAACGATCGTCACCTCGACGTTCAGCAGCTCGCCGCCCATGTCGGTCCACGCAAGCCCGGTCGCGAGGCCGACCTGCGGCTCGTGCTCCGCGCGTCCGTAACGGAACTTCGGCGGTCCCAGCAGCTTCGCGAGGCTCGACGACGACACCTTGGTGTGCGCGTTGCGGTCCGTCTTGATCACTTCGACCGCCACTTTGCGGCAAATCGACGCGATCTCGCGCTCCAGATTGCGCACCCCCGCCTCGCGCGTGTAGCGCTGGATGATTCCCAAAATCGCGTTGTCCGAAAACTCGATGTTCTCAGGCTTGAGCCCGTTCGCCTCCTGCTGCTTCTTCACCAGGTAGCGCTTGGCGATATTGAGCTTCTCCGACTCCGTGTAACCCGGGAGGCGAATTACCTCCATGCGATCCTGCAACGGGCGCGGGATGCGATCGAGCGTGTTCGCCGTGGTGATGAACATCATCTTGGAAAGGTCGTAATCGCAGTCCAGGTAGTGATCGTTGAACGTGCAATTCTGCTCGGGGTCGAGCACTTCGAGCAGCGCCGACGACGGATCGCCGCGGAAGTCGGTGGACATCTTGTCCACTTCGTCGAGCAGCAACACCGGGTTGCTTGAACCCGCGCGCCGGATCGACTGGATTATCTTGCCCGGCAGGGCGCCGATGTAAGTGCGGCGATGGCCGCGAATCTCGGCCTCGTCACGCACGCCGCCCAGCGACACGCGCACGAACTTGCGTCCGGTTGCGCGCGCGATCGACTTGCCAAGCGAGGTCTTGCCGACCCCCGGAGGTCCAACCAGGCACATGATCGGTCCCTTCATCTGGCCGACCAGCGTTTCGACCGCGAGGTATTCGAGGATGCGCTGCTTTACCTTGTCCAGACCGTAGTGATCTTCCTCGAGCACGCGCTCGGCTTCCTTGATGTCGAGCTTGTCCTCGGTGTACTCGAACCACGGCAGCGCGAGGAACCAGTCGAGGTAGTTGCGCACCACCGTCGCCTCGGCCGACATCGGCGACATCATCTTGAGCTTCTTGATCTCGCGCTCGCACTTCTCGCGCGCCTCGGCCGGCATCTTCTTCTGGCGGAGCTTCTCCTCGAGTTCCTGGATTTCGTTCTTGAACTCGTCCTTCTCGCCCAGCTCCTTCTGAATCGCGCGCATCTGCTCGTTGAGGTAGTACTCCTTCTGGGTCTTCTCCATCTGCTTCTTGACCCGGGAGCGGATGCGCTTCTCAACCTCCAGAATTTCGAGCTCCGAGCGCATGTAGCCGAGGATCTTCTCGAGCCGCTCCGACGCATTGGTGCATTCGAGCAGCGCCTGCTTGTCCTCGAGCTTGATGCCCAGGTGGCCGACGATCTTGTCGGCGAGGAAACCCGGATCGTCCACCGATGAAATCGAGGTGACCATCTCGGGCGGAATCTTCTTGTTCAGCCGCGCGTAGTTGTCGAACGTCGATGCGACCGTGCGCATCAGCGCGAGCACCTCGGTGGTCTTCTCCGAATTGTCCTCGACCTCCGCGGCCTCGACCTGGAAATACTCTTCGTCCGATACGTAGCGGATGATGCGCGCGCGCTTCTTGCCCTCGAGCAGCACCTTCACGGTGCCGTCGGGCAGGCGCAGCAACTGCACGACCATCGCGAGCGTGCCGATGTTGTACAAATCATCGGCCGTCGGCTCGGCGACCTTCGCGTCCTTCTGCGAGACCAGCAGCAGCGGCTTCTTCTGCGCCTCGGCGGCCTCCAGAGCCTTGATGGACTTCTGGCGGCCGGCGAAGATCGGATAAACTTCGTGTGGAAAAACGATCAGCTCGCGCAACGGAAATAGCGGAACTACGTTGCCGGATGATGCGTCGCGGTTGTCTTTCTTGTCGCTCCGGAAAAGCATTAGTCGGGATCCCGTTCAGGCTGTTTCAGCGGTCTTTTGATAGACCAAGAGCGGTTGCTCCTTGTGCGTCACGACCTCCTCCGAGATCAGGACCTCCTTGATATTCGGCTGCGAGGGGATCTCGTACATCAGATCCACCATCATAGATTCCATTATAGCACGCAGACCACGTGCGCCGGACTTGCGTTTCAACGCCTCGCGTGCGATAGCGCGCAGCGCCCCGGGCGTGAACTTCAGATGCACGTTCTCCAAGTCAAATAGCTTCTGATACTGGCGTACCAACGCATTCTTGGGCTCGGTGAGAATGCGCACCAGCGAGTCCTCGTCCAGCTCGCCGAGCGCCGCGATCACCGGTAGCCGGCCCACGAATTCGGGAATCAAACCGAACCTTAGCAGGTCCTCGGGTTGAACTTCGTTGAGCATCTCCGAGATCGACTTGGGATCGCGATGCGTCAGGTCGGCGCGAAAACCCATCGTCTTGCCCGCGATGCGCCGTCGCACGAGGTCGTCGAGCCCCACGAACGCGCCGCCGCAGATGAACAGGATGTTGGTCGTATCGACCTGCAGAAACTCCTGCTGCGGATGCTTGCGGCCGCCCTTGGGCGGAACGCTCGCCATGGTTCCCTCGACGATCTTCAGGAGCGCCTGCTGCACCCCCTCGCCGGAAACGTCGCGCGTGATCGACGGGTTGTCGCCCTTGCGCGCGATCTTGTCGATCTCATCGATGTACACGATGCCGCGTTGGCATCGCTCGATGTCGTAGTCGGCGTTTTGAAGCAACGACAGGATGATGTTCTCTACGTCTTCGCCGACGTAGCCCGCCTCGGTCAGCGAGGTCGCATCGGCGATCGTGAAGGGCACTTGAAGGAACCGCGCGAGAGTCTGCGCGAGCAGCGTCTTGCCGACCCCGGTCGGCCCGATCAAAAGGATGTTTGACTTCTGCAGCTCGACGTCGCCGGTGACCGCCTGCGAGTCGATGCGCTTGTAATGATTGTGAACCGCGACCGACAGAATCTTCTTCGCGCGCTCCTGTCCGATCACATATTGATCGAGCACGCGCTTGATTTCGGCGGGCTTCGGAACCGCGGACGACTGACTGAAGGCCTCTTCGCCGTCGGTCTCTTCGGCGATGATGTCGTTACAAAGATCGATGCACTCGTCGCAGATGTAAACCGTGGGTCCGGCGATCAGCTTGCGCACCTCGTCCTGGCTCTTGCCGCAAAAAGAGCAGACGAGGTTGCCCGAGCGGTCGTCATGCTTGGCCATTAGGTTCTCCCGCGACTCACTTGGACGGCCTCCGGCTAACGATTACCTCATCGATCAGCCCGTATTCAACCGCTTGTGTCGGCGTCATGAACAAATCGCGATCAGTGTCCTTCTCGATCTTCTTCAGGTTCTGTCCGGAATGTCTCTGAATGATGTTGTTCAGCTCTTCGCGCACCCGCAAAATCTCACGCGCGTGGATCTCGATGTCCGTTGCCTGCCCCTGTGCGCCGCCCAGCGGCTGATGAATGTGAACCCGCGAGTGCGGCAGCGCGTAACGCCGTCCCTTCTGTCCCGCGCACAACAGCACCGCCGCCATGCTCATCGCCTGACCGATGCATATCGTCGAAACCGGCGGCCGCACGAATTGCATCGTGTCGTAGATCGCCATTCCAGACGTCACCGATCCGCCCGGCGAGTTGATGTAGAAACTGATTTCCTTGTCAGGATCCTCGGACTCCAGGAACAGGAACTGCGCCGTGATCAGATTCGCGATGTCGTCGTTGACTTCGCTGCCGAGAATTACGATCCGATCCTTCAGCAGGCGAGAGTAGATGTCGTAGGCGCGCTCACCGCGGCCGGTTTGCTCGACGACGATTGGAACCAGGTTGCTCATTCTGCCGGGCAGTGTCCCAGCCAGCCTGTCCCAAACAGCGGTGCACGGCCAGCGGCAATCCTGATCTTACTGGCTTCGAAATAGGCGGGCAACCAAGCTTTCCGGCAAACCGGCGCCGCTTTCACGCTGCGCGCTGACTCAGGCGCCTTACTCGGTCTTTTGCGCGCGCGACATGACAACTTCCAGCGACTTGTCGCGCCGCATCGACCGCTTGAGCGCCTCGCGGTTCTCCTCGCTGCGGTAGAACTGCGCCACGCGGTCGCGCTCACGCCCCGCCTGCGTCACCATCGTGGCGATTCGATCGCCGACCTCCTCGTCGTTGACTTCGACCTTCTCCTGCTCGGCGATCGCATCCAGCACCAGTGCGGTATGCGCGCGGCGCTCGGCGCGCTTTTTGAGTTCGTCGGCGCTCTGCTTGACGCGCTCCTCGACCTGCGCGTGAGGCACGCCGGCGCCTTCGAGCGTCGAGTGAAGCTCGGATTCCAGCACGCGCTGCTCGCGCGCGACCAGCGATTGCGGCAAATCGAGCGGAGTGCGCTCCAGGATCAGATCGAGCAGCCCCTGGCGCGCACGCCCGTCGGCTTCTGCGCGGGCGCTGTCCAGCAGCTCTTTGCGCACCCGCTCGCGCAGCTCCTCGAGGCTCTTGTATTCGCCAACGTCCTTGGCGAAGTCATCATCCAGCGCGGGCAGTTCGCGCTTTAGGATGTCGCGCACGTTCACGCGCCATTGCACCGTCTTGCCCGCGATTTCCTTCTCCGCGTAATCCGCCGGATACGATTTCATTTTCTCGGCGGGCTTGCCGGCCACCGCGCCGATCAACACCTCTTCGATTCCATGCGCGAGCGCCTTGGGGTTGACGTGCAGCAGGCGATTCTCCGGCTTGATGCCTTCCAGCGGCTTGCCGTTCTCCAGCGCCTCCAGCGTCGCCACTACAAAATCGTCTTCCTGTACGACGTCGCGCCCCTCGACCTTCTTGAGCGTGCCGTGGCGTTCGCGCAGCCGCTCCAGCGCCGCGTCGACGTCGGCGTCCTTCACTTCGACCCGCGACTCCTGGATCTTGAGCCCCTCGTAGTCCTTCACGACCACCGCGGGCCTGATGTCGAACACTGCGCTGAACTTGAGCGCCTTCGCCAGGTCCGTCTCCTCGGTGACGATCTCCGGCGCGACCACCGGCTTGAGATCGTTCTGCGCGAGCGCCTTCTGCGTGTACTCCTGGACCAGCTTCTGAATTACTTCGCTGCGCACCTGGTCGCCGTAGAATCGCTCCAGCAACCGGCGCGGCGCGCGGCCCTGCCGGAAGCCCTTCATCTGGACGCCGCGCTTCAGCTCGTTGTAGGCGCGGTCGAGTTCGGTTCGAATTTCGTCGGGCGCGACTTCGATAGTCAGCTTGCGTCCGAGTGCGGAAGTAGTCTCAACGTTGGCGTTCATGGCTGATTAATCTCATCAACTAAACACGGCGTGACTTTCCGAATCAACCGCCGCGCACCCAGGCGTCCGATCATTGCGCGTCACCGTTCGAGTCTGCGCGCACCGCAACTGGACTTCGCGTTCTCCTCGACCTACACTGCGCCAGATAATTTGACCGCGTGCGTCGCGCCGTGGCGGCATCAGGCGAGCCCTGATTTGGCGCGCGCGGCTTCGAAACCCCGATCCATCAGGAGACTCTACTCGAAATGAGCGAAGCCAATATCGTCCTGCCAACTCTATCGAGCGGCCAGGTCCTGATCCTGTGGCTGATACTTGCGTCCGCCGTAGTCGCGTTGCTTTACGGACTCGCTCTGGTGCGTATCGTGATGCGCGCCAACCCGGGTCCCAAGTCGATGACCGACGTTTCCGACGCGATCGAACTCGGCGCAATGGCCTACTTGCGCCGTCAGATCAGAACTATGATCCCGTTCGTCGTCGTCATCACGGTCTCCCTGTTTCTGATGTATCGAAACATCTACGAATCCTGGACCCTCCCCATCGGCATCTCCGTCGCATTCCTGATGGGCGTCAGCGCGTCTTACGGCGCTGGCTTCGTCGGCATGTGGCTCGCCGTCAAAGGCAACGTACGCAGCGCCAACGCCGCGCTCACCAGCTACAAGGATGCGATGGAACTCGCCTTCAAGGCGGGCGGCGTGTCTGGAATGTTCGTGGTTGGACTCGGATTGATGGGCGCGACCATCATCTTCCTCATCTTCCGCGAAGATGCGATGAAAGTGCTGGTCGGCTTCGGCTTTGGCGGCTCGCTCGCCGCGCTCTTCATGCGGGTCGGCGGCGGCATCTTCACCAAGGCCGCTGACGTTGGCGGCGACTTGGTCGGAAAAATCGAGGCTGGCATCCCCGAGGACGACCCGCGCAACGCCGCGACCATCGCGGACAACGTCGGCGACAATGTCGGTGACTGCGCTGGGATGGCCGCTGACGTGTTCGAGTCCTACGAAGTCACTCTGGTCGCCGCGATCATTCTCGCCGCGTATGCGGTCAACGATGCAGACTTCGTCAAGGCGTACGGCGCCGAGGCCGGCCCGTTCGCGATACAGCTCATCATGTTCGCGCTCATCTTGCGCGCGGTCGGAGTATTCTCCTCGATTCTCGGGGTCATGGCCGTGCGGGTGCCCGCCGGCTCCTCGATGCGCGACCCGATGCGCCCCATCAACCTCGGTTTCATGACCTCCGCGCTCGCTTCGGTCGTCGGCTTTTTTCTCGTCAATTATTTCTATCTCGAGGACCCGCGCACCGGCGCGCCCGACTTCCGCTTCGCCTGCGCCGCGACCCTCGGCATCGCGCTCGCCATCGTCACGTTGTGGCTAACCAACTACTTCACCCATCCCGATCGCAATCCCGTCACCGAGACCGCCAGCGCCGCGCGCACCGGTCCCGCGACCTTGATTCTCTCGGGTATGGCCGAGGGCCTCGAATCGTCGGTGTGGGCGTTGGTCGTCATCTGCGCGTCGATCATCGGCGCGATGCTCATCTTTTCCGAATCGACCGCGCTCCAGTTCTACGGCATCGCGCTGACCGGCTTGGGTTTGCTCACCACCACCGGGTTCATCCTCGCGATGGATACCTACGGACCCATCACCGACAACGCCCACGGCATTTTCGAGATGAGCGGCGTGCATCAGGAAGAGGCGTCCCGCACCCTCTCGTGGATGGACGCGATCGGCAACACCACCAAGGCGCTCACCAAGGGCCTCGCAATCGCGACCGCCGTGCTCGCCGCAGTGTCGCTATACAGATCGTTCATCGATGAGGCGCACTTGAGCGCCATCGGCGTGCAGATCAACATGCCGACCGTTTTCATCGGCCTGCTGATCGGCGGCGCGGTCCCATTCCTGTTCAGCTCCTTCGCGATCAAGGCGGTCAGCCGGGCGGCCTACCAGGTCGTCTTCGAGGTGCGCCGCCAGTTCCGCGAGCATCCCGGCATCATGGAGTACAAGGAGAAGCCCGACTACGGCCGCTGCGTGGATATCGTGACCGCGAGCGCGCAAAAGGAACTGCTCGGCCCCGCCATCCTCGCGGTGTTCGGGCCGTTGCTCGTCGGCTTCGGCCTCGGCCCCGGCGCGCTCGGCGGATTCTTGGGCGGTGCGATCCTGACCGGCCAGTTGCTGGCGGTCTTCATGTCCAATGCGGGCGCGAACTGGGACAACGCGAAGAAAAAAATTGAGGACGGGTTCCTCGGCGGCAAGGGCACCGACGTTCACAAGGCCGCCGTGGTTGGCGACACCGTCGGCGATCCGTTCAAGGACACCGCCGGTCCCGCGCTCAACCCGATGATCAAGGTGATGAACTTGGTCGCCATCCTCGCGGCGCCGTTTACCATCGCGCCGGCCGCGGCTGTCAGCACCGTCGTCGTGATCATTTCGATCACGGCGTTGGGAATCGCCGTCGCGTTCTCCAAGCGCGGCTCGATCGCGGACGAAGAGGCCACCGGCGGCGCCGGCAAACTCGCCGCGTAACCGCGCGCGCCTCTGCTGTCTCCGAGTCCTTCTTCCTCTGGTCCCCCTTCCCTTTAGGGAAGGGGTGAGGGGTTAGGTAGGTTGCGGCTCGCGACCCTTTCCCCGGGGGAGAGGGCCTGCCCTGAGCGTCGCCGAAGGGATCATGCGCGCAGGCGCCAACGATCGCGCCCCTAGCCACATTTCAATGCGCGCCGCTGGTCCTGCAAGGGTGTACCGTTCTCATTCCACACAATGCTCCACTTGCCCGCGAATCCAACATGCTCGCAGTCTTCGCAGTAGAACAATGCAACTCTCAACGGCACATTCCGGCCGACGTTGATCACGTCGCCGACCGCGGAGCAGATTCTTGTTTTAATACTGGTGGAATTGCATTGCGGACAACGCGCAGAATCGACGGTCTTCGAGCGCGAGTTTCGTCCGCCGCGGTACCGGATCTCCGACGTATCGTCCTGATATTGACGCGTTGCCCGATTGCTGCCGCACGTTCGTCGTTGTCTCGCAGGATTCATCAACCCCCCCCGTTTCGGATTAGGACCGCTTCGCCCAGCGGCAGGCTAGCGTTTTGCGTTCGTAATTACAAACGCGCTCCGCGTCCGCTTTTGCTACAGGCGGCGTGTGGTAGATGAGGAAGCTCTTTTTCGTCAGAGGCTACGCGACTTGGTCCTCGATAAGTACGGCTCCTTGGACAGGTTTTACCTTGAGACCGACTTCTCGAAGGGGCACTTGTCTCAGATCTTGCGAGCACGGCGCAGCCCTTCACTGGCCACCATCGTGAAATTGGCTAGAGCGTTGGACATTCCGGTCGGCGATTTGTTCGCAAGAGCAGGCAAGAGATCCGGCGTGCAACGCCAACGTTCCTAAACTGAAGGCGCGTTCTTGGAATGGGTATTCGGAATTGCGTCGGGCGAATTACACGACCCAGTCCGCAGCAGCCAGTACGAGTAACGGCTCAAGCGCCAAGGAGCCCTTTCAACGCCCCGGTCAGTGCGGGCAGCACGATTTCATCGTTGAACAACCAAACCGGACTACGGCGAAGGGCCTCTTTCCGACATCAGGTTCAAGTTGACTGCCAGGAAGGCAGACCCCTCCCCGTGGAACACCGCACTCTCGGCAAGACCGGCCTCAGCGTCAGCGTGCTCGGCTTCGGCGGCTCCGAAACCGGATACGGCGGCGCTTCGGTGAAAACCGTCGAGAAGATTTTGTCAGGCGCGATCGACGCGGGCCTGAACTTCATCGACACCGCGGAGTGTTACGGCGACGGCGAGAGCCTAATCGGCCGCGCGATCTCTCATCGCCGCGACGACTTCTATCTCGCCACCAAGTGCGGCCACGCCGACGCGCTCGCGGGCCGCGACTGGCAGCCCGCGATGCTCGAGAAATCGATCGACCGCAGCCTGAGGCGCCTGCGCGCCGACCGCCTCGACCTTCTTCAACTCCACAGTTGCTCCGCCGACACGTTGAAGCGCGGCGCGGTCATCGACGTGCTCAAGCGCGCGCGCGCCGCCGGCAAGACCCGCTTCATCGGCTACAGCGGCGACGGAGACGACGCGCTCCACGCCGTTAATTCCGGCGAGTTTGACACGCTGCAAATCTCCGTCAGCATCGCCGACCAGGAGGCGATCGATCTCGTCCTCCCCGAAGCGGCCCGCCGCAACCTCGGGGTAATCGTGAAACGTCCTATCGCGAACGCCGCTTGGATTAGTCATGACGGCTACTCGCGCCCTTACTACGACCGGCTCCGCACGCTCGATTACGACTTCCTGCGCCGTGACGACGCGGCCGGCGTCGCGTTGCGCTTCACGCTGACTACGCCCGGCGTTCACACCGCGATTGTCGGAACGACCAAGCCCGGCCGCTTCCAACAGAACGCATCGTCACTCGCAGTCGGCTCGCTCCCTCGCGCGCAATATGAACGCATCCGCGCCCGCTGGCGTGACGTCGCGAAACCCGGCTGGTACGGTCAGACCTAACTCCGCGCGCGTTCCAATCTGCGCCGACCCACCTTGCACACCCTTGCATCGCGCGTAGATCATACCTCGGTGGTGTGGAGCGCTGATGACGAGGATTAATCCGGGTCCCTTCGAACCGGTCATCTATTTTCTGGCGACGCCATTTGCGTTCCGCCTGGTCGGCATCGGCGGCCTTGCCCTCTTCACGGTTCTATTTCTCTATCAGGCGGGCCACTACGGCGACCGTTACGTCGTTGTCGGCCTCATCATGGTCGCGGCGCTTTGGCTTGAGTCGAGCCTCACCGTCTGCCGCCGCTGCCAGCACTACGCGACCCTTCATTGCGCGGGGCAGGGTTACTTGGCGTCGCTCGTGGTCAATCCAATCCGCGGCGGCATTTCCGAGCTCCGCACGTATATCCACTTTGCAGTCGCCGCCATGTACGTTCTCTACGGACTCTTCTGGCTCTGGCACTCGCCGCTACTGGGTTTTCTCTTCACGCTCTGGGTTCCCGCCGCGATAATCACCGCAATTCCACCCGAGGGCTTTTCGTGGCGCGCGCGCGATGCCGCTTCCCGCGCCGCTCAATCCGTATGACCGTTCTGTGCCCTCTCCCTGTCTGCGTAGGGGCGCACAGCTGTGCGCCCTCGTTGTCCTTCGCCTCTCCCTGACTTGGGAGAGGCCGCTCGCAGGCGAAGCCGTGCGAGCGGGAGAGGGCGCGCGCCTTTCACAAGTCATTTCGAGTGATGCGCGGAATCCCAAATCCTTCCTCACTGATCGCGCGCTTCAATTCCCTCTCCGTTCCGGAGCGGGCTAGGGTGAGGGTGCCTGACTCTTTTCCCGGGAGCTCACAAAAATGGAAATCGCCTGGATAGGAACCGGAATCATGGGCGCGCCGATGGCTCGCCGCCTGCTCCGCGCCGGCCACCGCGTGCGCGTCTTCAACCGCGCGCCCGAAAAAGCGCACCGACTCGCATCCGACGGTGCTCACGTCGCATCGACCGCCGCCAACGCCGCCGCGGGCGCCGACATCATCTTCATCATGGTGCCCGACACGCCCGACGTCGAAACGACCATCGCCGCGATCACTCCATCATTGCGCGCCGGCCAGCTCGTCATCGATATGAGCACCATTTCACCGCGCGCCGAACGCGACATCGCCGCTCGCCTCAAACCGCTCGGCGTCGAGTACCTCGATGCTCCCGTTTCCGGTGGCGAGAGCGGCGCAATCGAAGGCACGCTGACGATCATGGTCGGTGGCGACGTCAACGCGGTCGAACGCGCGCGCCCGCTGCTCGAGCACCTCGGCAAGCGCATCACGCACATGGGACCGTCGGGCGCCGGCCAGATGACCAAGCTCGCGAATCAAATCGCCGTCGCGCTGACCCTCGAGGGGGCCGCGGAGGCGATCCGCTTCGCCGAGGCGGGCGGACTCGATGCCGCGCGCGTAGTCGAGGCGATTGGTGCGGGCGCCGCCGGATCGTGGCAACTCTCGAACCTCGGCCCCAAAATAATCGCGCGCGATTGGCGCCCCGGCTTCTTCGTCAAGCTCATCCGCAAGGACTTGCGGCTCGTTACCGAGGCCTCCCGCGACTCGCACTTGGCGCTGCCCGGCCTCGCATTGATGTCATCGATGTTCAACACTGCCGCGACGCTCGGCCACGACCTCGACGGCACTCAATCCGTCGCCGCCGCTCTCGACACCATCTCAAGCGTCAAGTAGTAGGGAATCGAACCCCCCGGAGGCGCACCATGGCGAACACCGACCTTCTCGTCGAAACCAAAGACCGCGTGCTCTATCTCACGATGAACCGGCCCGACAAGCTCAACGCGTTGAGCCCCGACATGATTGCGGGCCTTCTCGAAAATCTCGCCAACGCCGCGCAAAGCTCCGCGATCGGTTGCGTCGTGTTGACCGGCGCCGGACGTGGCTTCTGCGCGGGCGGCGACATTACCGCGATGCGCGATCGCAATGAGGGTGGCGGCGGTCCGGCGCCGACCGTCGAGGATCGCGTCGCCGGACTGCGCCGTTCCGAGGAATCATCGGTACTGCTCCACGAGATGCCCAAGCCGACCATTGCCGCGGTCAACGGCCCGGCGGCCGGCGCGGGCCTCAGCCTCGCGATGGCCTGCGACATTCGCATCGCATCATCGACCGCGCGCTTCGGCACCGCATTCGCAAAAGTCGGATTCTCCGGCGACTTCGGCGGAACCTATTTCATGACTCGCCTGCTCGGCCCCGCCAAGGCGCGCGAACTCTATTTCCTTGCCGACGTGATCGACGCCAACGAAGCGCTCCGCATCGGACTGGCAAGCAGGGTCGTGCCCACCGAGTCGTTCAGGGACGAGGTCCACTCGTTCGCAAAGCGCCTCGCCAACGGTCCCTCGATTGCCTACTCGTACATGAAGGCGAACCTCAACGCCGCGTTGACCGCCGACGTTCGCACGATGGTCGATCGCGAGGCGTGGGGACAGACCATGACCGGCCGTACGGAGGATCATCGCGAGGCGGTCAAGGCGTTCCTCGAAAAACGCGAACCCAAATTCTCCGGCCGCTAGGGTTCGCCGTCCCTAGTGCGAAACCTCTACCACCGGGAGAGGTCGCGCGCGACCATGAGTCGCGGGCGGGTGAGGGTCGGTCGTCACTTGCCACCTACGCTCGCCTCGGGCGTCCGCCGTAGGGGCGCACGGCTGTGCGCCCTCCCTTTGTCATTCAGAGCGCAGTCTGCGGAGCGAAGAATCCCGGTTCTTTACCTCTCCCGGGGGAGAGAGCCTGCTGCCCTGAGCCTGTCGAAGGGTCGCGCGCGACGACTAGTCGCGAGCGTTCAGCGTATGATCCGACGTAAAACACGTCGTGAGCCGTTGGCACCGCGAGAACTTGCGCGCGCTCGCGCGCTGCGAATTCAACTGACCGACGCTGAGCAACGGCTTTGGCAGCTGCTTCGAAATCGCAGCTTGATGGGCGGCAAGTTTCGGCGTCAAGTTCCACTCGGCGATTTCATCGCGGATTCTGCTGTCGCGAGCGGCGTCTCATCATAGAACTTGATGGAGGCCAACACGCCGACCGGAAAACGCCGGATCGCTTGCGCACGCAGTTTCTGCAGTCCCTGGGTTACCGCGTGCTCCGATTTTGGAATGGCGACGTTCTGACAAACGTCGACGGTGTAGCGCAGGCAATCATCGACGCGCTGGACGGGAATCGTGCACCCTCACCCTAACCCTCTCCCGAAGGGAGAGGGATAACACGCGTGCGATTTCGATTCTTTTCGCTCGCAGACTGATCTGCCTCTCCCTTCGGGAGAGGCCGGCGTCGACGACGCGCAGCGTCGTTCGCGCCGGGTGAGGGTGCCTGCTGCCTACCCGCCAGACTTCCAATTCTCTCGCCAACGCGTTACCAGTCGACCCGTCACACTTGTTCCGCGAGGTGCCCGCCATGGAATTCAAGGACATCATCTACGATGCACCAAACCGCATCGCGAAGATCACGCTCAATCGCCCGCGCACCATGAACGGATACACCGACCATATGGTCGCGGAGATCATCGATGCGATCGATCTCGCGCGCCGCAATGATGAGATTCGCGTCCTCGTCATCACTGGCACCGGCCGCGCATTCTGCGCCGGCGGCGACGTGAGCGGCGGCGGAGAAAGCGCGAATCCGTTCGGTGATCATCCGATGGCGCCGGCGCTGCAGATGCGCGAGGGCTTCCACCAACTAGTTCTGTCGCTCACACGCTTCGACAAGCCGACCATCGCCGCTGTCAACGGCGCCGCGGTCGCCGGTGGTCTTACGCTCGCGCTTTGCTGCGACTTTCGCATCGCGTCGGACCAGGCGCGCCTCGGCGACACCGCGCTCAAGTTCGGCCTGCTGCCCGATGAGGGCGGCGCGTACCTGTTCCCGCGCGTGCTCGGCCTTTCGCGCGCACTCAAGATGACGCTCTTCAGCGAAATCTACGACGCGAACACCGCGCTCGAACTCGGCCTCGTCAACGAGGTCGTCCCGCACGACAAGCTCTACGATCGCGTCAACGAATGGGCGGAGCGTCTCGCCGACGGCCCTCCGCTCGCCATCCGCGTCGCCAAGCGCATGATGTACAAGCAACTCGAGATGACGCTGGTAAATGCGCTCGAGGATGCCGCACTCTCTGTGCAAATCACCAACCGCTCTCAGGACGTGCGCGAAGGCACCCGTGCCTTCCACGAAAAGCGCAAACCCAAATTCGTGGGCCGCTGAGTAGTAGCATGGTGCGCTCCGCCGCGCCCGGCTCGGCTCTCGTTATCGCGCCCTGGGCTGAAAGCGCCCTGTTAGACAGATCCTTTGATCGAGCACTCGACCGGCCGCGCAAGCGGCTTCACTTCGCCAGGGAAAGGTATCCAACGAGCACGGCTCCAGCTAATGCGCCGACCACCAGCAGAATCAGAAAAGCGGGAATTGAAGCGATAGCCCACTTCACCATGAAAAGTACCATGGAATCGAAGGGCATATTGACGTCCACGATGCTGACTTCACGCATTAGGTTGACTTCGCGCGGACCAGTTGCGGCGCCCGCAGATTCATACCCGCAGTCGCACCGACCTGCCGACTGAGGATTGATGATGCCGCAGCGCGGACACTTAATAGCTGCCACTTGATTCTCCCGTAGGGATGTCTAACGCCGACGCATTCTTCCGAAAGATTGCGCGGATCCACCGATTAACACTATTAGCGATTGCCGAAAACGGCCACGACGCGGGGTCCTAGTCCCCTGCGCACCAAGGGATCATGTAATCGTATCATGACGCAGTTTTGTGGACACAAACTTCAGACGGGCGTCGTGAACGACCTCTGCGGACCTCGGTCGGAAGCACACCTGTGGGCGCCGGCCAAGCGCTTCAAAGGCGCTCCGGCTGTTTGCGCCGCGGCCTTTTGTCCGTGTCGGGGCGGGGTGAGCGAGAAGGCATAGAAGCCTAGAAGGAGGAACCGCCGACCATGCCGATGACCAAACGCGCGATCGACGCGCTCCTGAGGCAGCCGCACATCGCCGTGGTCGCGACCACCGCGCCCGACGGCTCCCCGCACGCCGTCCCGACCTGGTACGAGTACCGCGCGGGCGAGGTTGTTTTTCACACCGGCGCCAACGCATTCAAGTACCAATGCCTCAAGCGCAACCCACGCATCACGCTTGTGGTGGACTCCAAAGACCCGCCCTACAAATGCGTCATCCTCAAGGGCCGCGTGACGATGAACCATCAAACCGACGATCCGCGCGCACGCCGTATGGCGATCGCGTATCTTGGCAAGCGAAACGGCGAAGCCTACGCGCGCAGCCTCAAAGGCGAAAAACTGGCCGTCGTCCGCTTCAAACCGTCGCGGGTGATTTCGTGGGACTACGGCAAAGAATCGCCGTGAAGATGCGTTGGCGGCTTCCCGCCTTCCTGTGTGTTTCCCTCTCCCGCCGGGAGAGGGCGAGGGTGAGGGTGCCTGCACTTGTCCTTCCGTCCCCCCTCTCTCTCCCGTAGGAGCGGTTCGCGAACCGCCCATCTCTCCTCCTGGTTCCCCTTCCCTTTAGGGAAGGGGTCAGGGGTTAGGTCGTTCGTCCCGCAATGCTCTCTCTCCGTCATTCAGAGCGAAGTCCGCGTAGCGAAGAATCCCGATCATTTTCGACTCGCCACTCTTACCGCTCTCCTTGTGATCACTGGGAGAGGGTGTGGCTGAGGGTCGATGCTGGGATTCGTCCGGCCTCTCTCTCCTGTCGGGGCGGTTCGCGAACCGCTCAGCCGCGTCGTATTGTTTTCCCGTAGGGGCGGTTCGTGAACCACTCTTGATTCCGTATGGACGAACGCCTCAAAGCCAATCTCGCGATGTGGAATCAACTCGCGCAGAACCACCCGGGCTCGCCGATGTACCGCCTCGACGAATTCCGGCGCGGCGATATCAAGCTATCTCCCCTCGAACTCCGCGAAGTCGGCGACGTACGCGGCAAGTCGCTGCTTCATCTTCAATGCCATTTCGGAATGGACACGCTCTCGTGGGCCCGGCTCGGCGCCCGCGTCACCGGCGTGGATTTTTCCGACCAGGCGATTGCGATCGCCCGCAAGCTCGCCACTGAACTCGGACTCGACGCCAACTTCGTCTGCTGCCCGCTCTTCGACGCTCCGAAACACCTCTCTGAAAAATTCGACATCGTGTTCACTTCGTACGGCGTGCTCTGCTGGCTGCCGGACATCAACGAATGGGCGCGTACCATCGCGCACTTTCTGAAGCCGGACGGCTTCTTCTACATCGCGGAAATTCATCCGATTGCTAATATCTTTCAAAGCGAACCCGGCGCCAAGGAAATCCAGATCGAGTATTCCTACTTCCGCGACGGCAGCTTGGAGTTTCCGCCGGACGTTGACTACGCCGACCATTCCAAATTCGTGCCGCACGTCTCGCACGAATGGCTCCACAAGTTCTCCGACATCGTGAATGCGCTGCAGGCCGCGGGCCTTCGCATCGACTTCATTCACGAGTTTCCCTACTGTGGGTGGCAACTGTTTCCCTTCTCGAGGCAGGAAGCCGACGGCAACTGGTACATCCCCGGCAATCCATTTCCCCAGCTGTTTTCACTCAAGGCCTCCAAAGCGTGACGGCGACGCGCGTGTTCATGGATGAACTTGTTCATCCCTGAACTTCTTCAGCCTTTACGGAAACCGGGAGCTGTGCGAGGCTTGCCGGATCGCACAGACGGCGCGGAAACGGTGCAGAAAAAAACAATCAATATAGACAAAACGAACCCAGCTTTAGTAGGTGCCCAACTTTTGACTACCGTATGTAGTAGTTCTTGGGCTTTTTCGGCCCTTTGGCGATCGCGCAAAATGCGCCGATTCTTCATCTTTGCGGTCGCTTTCCTGACATTTGCCGCAGTGCGTGTCGCCGACGCGCAGAGTCCGCCAACCTCGACGAGCGACAATGTTATGCTCGTGAAGGTGGTTGGGTTGCGCACCTCGAGCGGTCAGGTCGCATGCTCGATTCACAACTCTGAGGAGACCTTCCCGCACAATCCTGAGCAAGCGGTTTCACGCGTGCTGGCGCCGGTCCACGACGGCCAGGCAACCTGCGAGTTCAAGGGACTCGTACCCGCAATCTACGCGGTCGCCGTGTTTCACGACGAGAACATGAGCAACAAGATGGACCGCTACTTCTTCGGCATGCCCAAGGAAGGCGTCGGCTTCTCGAACAATCCCAAGTTTACATTCAGCGCGCCGGACTTCGACCCCTGCAAGTTCGACTACGCCGGCGGTGCCCGGACAATCGAAGTGAACATCGTTTATCCCGGCCTCTGACTTTGGCGATGACGCGGCGCTAGCAGGGTGTTGAGAAAAGCTTTGAAGTCCACAGCGGCATCGACCTCGTCCTCAACACCCTGCTAGCGCCGCGCATTCGCATGGAGGTGTGATGCTTCACACGCGCGTCTGCGATCTTTTCGGCATCGACCATCCGATCGTCTCCGCGGGCATGGGCAGCGTCGCGCAGGCCGAACTCGCCGCGGCGGTCTCCGACGCTGGCGGCCTTGGGACAGTGGCGCTCCCCGGGCTTTCGCCCGCCGCCATAACGGCCCAACTGCGTGCCGCAGGCGCCCTGACCAGGAAAGCACTCGTCGCAAGTCTGCTCGTTCCGTTCATGACTCCGGAGATTCTCGAAGCCGCGCTCGGCGAACGAATCTCGGCCGTGTGGTTCTTCTGGGGTGAGCCGAATGTGGCCGATGTCGTAAAGTGCCATCGCGCCGGCGCGATGGTCATCTGGCAGTGCGGATCCGTCGATGAAGCGGTGGCCGCCAAATCCGCGGGCGTCGATTGCATAATCGCCCAAGGCTTCGATGCCGGCGGCCACGTCCGCGGCACCACGACGACGGTCGCTCTGCTGCCGGCGGTGCGCGACGCGATCGGCGACCTTCCGCTGCTCGCCGCAGGCGGTCTCGCCGACGGCCGCGGCCTTGCTGCCGCGTTGGCCTTGGGGGCCGATGGCGCCGTCTTCGGCACTCGATTTCTCGCCTCCGCCGAGTGTGCCGCTCATCCCGAATACAAACAGCGCATCATCGATGCGCGCGCCGAGGACACCTTCTACACCACGCTGTTCGACGTCGGCTGGCCCGATGCTCCTCATCGCGTGTTGCGAACCAAGCTTGTCGAGGAGTGGGAGCGTGCGGGCAGGCCCGCGAGCGGTCAGCGCCCCGGCGAAGGAGAACCGGGTGCGACGATGCGCATCGAAGGCGTCGCCACGCCGCCGCTCGTCAGCTACTCAGTGGTGCCGCCGACCTCATACATGACCGGAGATATCGAGCGTCACGCATTCTACGCCGGCCAGTCTGTGAACCTCATCCATGAAATTCTGCCCGCCGGCGAGATCGTCCGTCGCATCGCTCGCGAGGCCGAGGCCGTAATTCGCTCCAGACTGATGGGGTTTCTTCGTTGATGGCCTGCGGGTTGGTTTCCGATTGCTAATACATCTGCGATAATCGCATAAGTGGCGCGAAAC
>CAYSCX010000022.1:5000-41536 GCA_964429575.1 uncultured Binatia bacterium (SeqCode)
TGATTTTCAACAGCCTGCTCCCTCTCTCGAATCTCCCCCCGGAGGGAGAGAAGTTTAGGAAGGCAGCCAGTTTTTACGCAGGGTGTTGGGGACGAAGTCGATGTCATTCTGAACTCCGAGGCTTTTCTCAACACCCTGATCGTGGTCAAGGCGCTGCCGATCGAGCGAGCGCGCGAGATGCTTACGCGGTACGGACGAAGCGCTTGAGGAAACGAGAAAGGGCGGCTCGAAGGAGCCGCCCCGCAAATCAAATCGCAATTAAATCAGTGTTTGGTTTCGATGCGCCGGCCGTAGGTGACTTCGCCTTTGTCAACGCGCAGGCTGAAGCCGCACTCAGGGTTGGTGCAGACCCACGCTTTGAACATGACCGAGGCGCCTTCCTGACCGTAGTCAGAGAGGGGAATCAGCGCCCCGTTATTGCACTTCTGGCACTTCGGCCAGTCCATCCAGCCGCCTCCTTCAGGCCAGCCCGAACGCCCGCAACGTTCCGCGCAAGAAGCTATCGGACGGCAGGTTCTAAATCAACGCAGTTAGCCACCGGCTTCAGAGGCTCGCCGGGCGGTCGGTTGCGGGAAATTCCGGCTGATTCTTGCCTTGGTCGGCCTCGCCTGGCGTGCACACGACACTCTCGCGCCCATCATCTCCGAGTCCGGCTTGGCGTTCCAGCATGAGCGGTTCGGCAACCCCGGCTCTACCTGTCGGAAAGAAATTTGACTCTCTTCCATGTGGTCTGCGGTCCTAACGGCACGATCCAGTCGGTGACCGAGGAGCGGCTGTCGGGAGCGCCTGAGACGCTTCCCACGGGCCAACCTCGGGGAGGCACAAGTATCCGGTAAAGAGTTTGGGGCGCGCGAACATCGCGGCCGTTCTGGCGTCACCATGCGAGATAGGCGATCGATCAGGTTGAACGTGATGCGTCGTTCGAGCGCGCGAGGAGAGTGTCTGTGGTGGTTGTGCGTGTCATCACTGGCCAATGGTAGTCAGAGGCGTCGGAGAAAGTGTTCAACGGTCAGGCCGGACTGTTCGATGATCGATTCAAGAGTTCGCCGCTTCAGATCCCAGCTGTGCATGGGAAGCGTCACTCTTAGATGCGGATCCCCAGGGCTCTTGAGAATGAAGTGACTGCCGGTCTTCCGATCGACGACGAATCCCGCGCGTTCGAGCGCACGTAGAACGCGCCGCGGCCGAAGCGCGGGAAGACGCGTCTTCATGCCGCGTCGACCGATACTTCGATTTTCTCCTTGACCGGTTTGAGCCTGAGTGGCTTGTCCGCTGGGACTGCGAGGCCTGCGGTACGGAGGCTCTCGATGTAGCCGGCGATTGCGTCGCGTGCCATCGCGCGAGCCTCTTCCAGAGAATCACCCTCAGTCACAAGTCCGGGCAGGGCGGGGCAGGTCACGACGTATCCGCCCTCTTCGGCGGGCTCGAACAGCACGGTGAAGCAGTAGACCCTCGCCTTCAGTGACGACCTATTGCGCTTCGCCTTCATAAGACGAGTATAGAATTCGCCGCTGTCAGTTGCACGCGAGGCGGACGCAAGAATGACCAAATGGACACCGTGCCGCCGCCGAGGTGATGCCACCCGTCGCTTCAGGCCGCATCGGGCGGGCTCGGGGTGACTCGACGGAGTCGAGTCACTTCAGCGCGCGGACGGAGAAGCCGCGGTCGTTACAGCAGAGCAGCGATTTCTTGCTCTCGAGCACCGTCTCCAGCACCACCTCCCGTCCCCACAGACGCTGCAGGTAGGCGAGGGTTTTTTCGGCGTATTCGAGATGCAGGTCGCGGCCGTCGTGGTCGTGCTTCAGGTATAGCGTGCGGGTCTGGCCGAAGTCGGCGTCCTCGACTTTGATCACTGGTATCGAGTTGCTGCCGATGCTCCTGATGAGCGTCTCCTTGACCGGTTTCCAGCCTTCCTCGTCGGAGACCTTGCTGACCACGTACTCCTCGCCGCGCGTCTCGTATTCGAAGATGTCCAACTCGCGCATCAAATCTTCGGTCAGGTAGCGGCGCAGAAAAGAGGTGTCGCGCTCGACTTCGCGCACCTCGAAGAGTTTCTGGGTGCCGGGTTTATCCGGCGCACCGTACTTTTCGATCTCTTCTTTGGTCGGCTCGGTGTGGCGCCGGTAGATGTCTTCCCAAATCTTGAAGCCGAGGAAGTATGGATTAATCTGGCCGGGAACCGGGCAGACGGTCTGGTTGTGACGCACGAGGAACTCGATCCGCAAGCCCTGCTCGAGGTCGAGCGAATCCATGATCTGCTTGTGCCAGTAACTCGCCCAGCCCTCGTTCATGATCTTGGTCTCCATCATGGGGAGGATAAACTTGCTCTCCTCGTCCACGATGGTGAGCAGGTCCTTTTCCCAATCCGCGAGGTACGGATTGTGGTCGCGAATGAAGAGCAGCACGTCCTCATCGGGCTCCAGCGGGACCTTATGCAGATCGGGTTCATGGATTTCGGGACGTACATGGATGCGCTGGAACGGATCCGGAGGTGGATGGGCCGCATCGACCGCGCGGTCGATCTGCTCCGATGGTGAGACTTTCTTGATGGCGAGGTTACGGCGGCATTGGAATGCGAGCGCGTGAGCTGCGTCGAGCACCCGCTCGATCTTGTCCAGTCCGATCGAAGGATCCTCGACGTAGCGCCGCACGCGCATCGCATGCGCCTTGAAAGTTTCGATGGTGAGTTCGGGGCGGGTCGCGGTGCGGAAGGTGAAATTGTTCTTGAAGAAGTCGTTGTGGCCGTACACGTGCGCCATCGTGAGCAACTGAAGCAGCAGCGTGTTGTCGCGCATCAAGTACGCGATGGGTGGATTGGAGTTGATCACCATCTCGTACGGCAGTCCAGTTACGCCGTGGTCGTAGAGCGTTTTGAGCTTCTCGTAGGCTTTTCCGTACGACCAATGCGGATAGTGAGAAGGCGTTCCGCCGTACGCCATGTAGCCGAGCATCTGGTTGTGGTCGCAGATCACGAACTCCTGCGGGAAGCAGTCCAGACCGAGCGAGTCGGCCTTGTCGCGGATGCGCTTGTCCCACTCGACCAGGTCCGGGAGTTCGTAGTTGGCCATGGTCACCGCGGGATTATGCGGATTCCTTGAAGCGGTCCTTGGCCAGGAACGCCTTGAAGCTCGGCCAGATGTCTTCCTTGCGCTCGATCAGCACGGTGTGGAAGTTCGGCGCCTGGAGCCGGCGGAAGACGTTAAGCATCGAGGATTCGTAATAGCGCGATCCGAGCGGCTTGATCTCGCCGTACCCGAACAGGTTGGAAAGCTCCGCGAGTTCCTCGGCGGCCTTGAGCGCCGCGGGATTGTCGGAGTCGAAGTTGTCGCCGTCGGAGCAGTGGAACGCGTAGATGTTCCACAGCGACGGATGGTATCGCTCAGCAATTATGTCGAGACCCTTCTGGTAGCCCGATGAAATGAACGTTCCGCCCGATTCGCCCTTGTGGAAGAACTCTTCTTCGGTGACTTCGGACGCCTCGGTGTGATGCGCGATGAAGACGATCTCGACGTTGCGGTAGCGGGTCGCGATGAACTGGTAGAGGAGGAAGAAGAAGCTCCGCGCGAGATACTTCTTCATCGTGTCCATCGACCCCGAGGTGTCCATGATGCAAAGCACGACCGCGTTGGATTCCTCGCGCATGTCCACTTCGACGTGCTTGTAGCGGAGATCGTCGGTGTGGAACGGGAAGCGGCGACCTGCGCGAGCAGGCATCGGAGCGGCAACGATGGTGGCGTCTTCGTCCGCGAACACATCGGCGATGGCGACGTCGTCGCCGAGCGGCTCGGAGTCATCGACTGCGACGGCGGGCGCGACATCGGGCGAGACTTGCGCGGCGGGCCGCGACCGCTGGGTCGCGAGCATGCGCATCACGCGCTGCTTCGCGGTGCGGCGTTTGTCGAGCCGGACGCGGACGCCGACGTGGCGGTATCCTTTGCGCTTGCTGGAGCGTTCGGACTGGATTTCGCGCAGCGCGCGGCGCTCGAGGTTGGGCAACTCAAGATCCTCGAACATGATCTCGATTAGTTCTTCGAGCGTGACATCGGTTTCGTAGTAATCGATACCGGGGCGATCGCCCGCGCGATCGTCACCCTTGCCGACGCCCTCCTTGCCCGCCTTGCCGACTACCTGGCCCGGGCGCGTGTCGCCATCGCCCTGCGATGCTCCCGCAGAGTTCTCGCCATAGACGAAGCGGTATTCCTTGATGCCGCGCAGCGGGACCTTGATGACGCGGTCCTTGTCTTTGCCGATGATGGATTCCTCGGCGATTATGTCGGCGATGTTCTCGCGGATGGACTCGCGGACTTTCTGGCGGTGACGCAGGCGGTCGCCGGCGGAGCGATCGGAGCGCTCGGCGTCAGAGGTTCGGTATTCGCGGAAGATTGTGTCGCCGGTGGGCATGATCAGCCCTCAAATGCGCTGGAATGCGTAATTTGCGTTTTCGCTTTCAGGGCGAAAACCACAATGGGTGGTAGGAGCGGGATCGGTGGCATACTAAAGCTGGGTTCGTTTTGTCCAGATTTTAATATTTTCGCGTTGCACTTTCCGGCGGCAAGCGCGCAATCGGGATTATACGCCTCGGTCGGAGGGGCCGCACCATGTTCAAAGGGCTACGAGGGGGCGGTGTGCACAAGGGCAGCCGGCTGAGTGAGGCGCGCGAGGTAATTCGCGGATGCGAAAGACGCCGGGATTCTTCGATTCGCAAACTTCGCTCTGAATGACAAAGGGACCTGAAGCATCGCGATCCGCCCTCTTTGTCCTCCGCCTCTCCCTGACCTGGGAGAGGCCGCTCGCAGGCGAAGCGGTGCGAGCGGGAGAGGGCGCGCGCCTCTCACCGGTCATCGCGAGCCCGTCGAGGTTGCTCAGGGTAAACTCTGCGAGGAATCCCGGATATCTGCGAACGCTCATCCGGCGTGTCAGGCGCATCATCGAGGAGGGCGCGCCGGTCGGGATTGATCGACTCGATGAGGCTGATTTTCTTCGCGCGCGACCAACCCTTGATCTGCTTTTCGCGCGCGATTGCGTCGGTGAGCGGCGCATCGAGCGCAGTCTGCAGCCAGTCAAGCGAACGGGCCGACAGCTCAGGTTTCTTCTCCCTTCCCTTTAGGGAAGGGCCGGGGTTAGGTAGCGCGGGGTTTCCCTGCGACTCTGTTCAATGCCTGCTCCTGAATCCATCCCAGGATCATATCAGCCTCGTCGCGGACGGCGTCGTTGGTCACGTGAAGCACCTTGATGCCGAGGCGGCGTAGGCGCGCGTCGCGGCGTTCGTCGTATTCGCCGTGCGAGTCGGGCAGAGTCGCAGTAGAAGTCGAGGATGAAGGAGCCGACGACCTGCTGGCGCCGGAAGTGAAGACCGCCAAGCTGCCCGCGGCGAATCGCGCGCCAGAGCGCCCGTTCGGACGGAGTCATCTTGCGGCGGAGGGTTTTCGCGAATGCGAGTTTGGCGCGCGGAACGTGTTGTCCGTGGACGATCGGAGGAAGATTGCGGGGCGCGGGCATATGACTGGGAGTTTAGTGGGGGAGGAGATATTACCTAACCCCTAACCCCTTCCCTAAAGGGAAGGGGTTAGGGCGCGGGGAGACAGGGTGCGCGTGTGACCCAACCCCTGACCCCTTCCCTAAAGGGAAGGGGAACCGTAGTGCAAATGCTCGCTACTCGAGTGGCGCTCAATCCTTCCACAAATTGTTGGCGGCGTACTTGAGCACCACGTCAACGCACGATTCGCAGTAGCCGTGGTCGAGCAGGCTCTGGACCATGGCGGTGTGCTTTTCGGTCTGCTCCTCGTCGCGAGTGCGCGCCTTGGTGATGATTCGCGAGATGTCGCGCACTGAGGTCATGAGCTTTTTCTCGATGGCTTCCTTGAGCGGCTCGTAGCTGCGATAGCTCACGCGCTCGCCGCGGCGCGACGCCGACCACAGGTACGCGATGACTTCCTGGCGGAAGCCGTCCGCGGTGGAGCCGATAATCGCGATCTGTTCCTCGATCGACTTGAGGAACCCTTCGTCAGGCGGGAGCTCTTCCTTGGTGTTGCGATCGCGGAATTTGGTCTTGTTCACGTACGCTTCGGCGTGGTCGAGGTAGTTCTGGAAGAGCGCCTCGGCCTGCTCAGAGTACGAGTACACGAAGGCGCGCGTGATCTCCTTTTCCAGGAGCTCGAGATACTCCTTGTGCAGGGTGTCCTGCAGGAACTCGAGATACTGCTTGCGCATGTCGTCGGGCAGGTCCGCCTCTTTGGTCATCGCGATGAGCGCTTCGCGCACGTTGATCGGGTTGATGCAGTTGCCCGAGGCGTTGTCGGAGAGCGCGTTGTCGAGCGCCTTCATGATGAAGCGCGTGGAGATGCCGGACATGCCTTCGCGCTTGGCGTCGTCCTTGAGTTCCTGCACGTCGATCTTCTTGGTGCGCCCCTTCTCGACCACTTCCTCGCCGTTGTAGAGGCGCAGCTTGGTCATCAGGTCGCACTTCGAGGTCGGCTCGAGGCGCGACAGGATCGCGAACATCGAGGCCAGTTCGAGGGTGTGCGGCGCGACGTGTGCGCGGAAATCCGAGTTGCGGATGATCTTCAGGTAAATCTTCACTTCCTCGGAGAGCCGCAGGTTGTAAGGCACCTTGATCACCACGATCCGATCGAGGATTGCCTCGTTGGTGTGGTCGGCCTTGAACTTCTGCCACTCGGCTTCGTTGGAGTGCGCGACGATGCAGGTATCGACGTACACCATCCCGTGGCGGCCGGGCGCCGGGATGACCTTTTCCTGGGTCGCGGTGATCATCGCGTGCAGGTACTCGGTCTCGTTCTTGAAGACTTCGATGAACTCGACGAGGCCGCGGTCGCCGACGTTTAGGGCGCCGTTGAGTTCAAGCACGCGCGGATCGCCCTCGGAATATTGATCGAGCTTCGAGATGTCCTCGGAGCCGATCAGTACCGAGGTGTCCTGGTTGTTGGGATCGACCGGCGGCACCACGCCGATGCCGACGCGGTTGCGCTTGGAGAAGTTGCGCGTGATGACCGGAAACTCTTCGTACTTCTGGCCGAACTCGGTCTTGAGCCGGTAGCGGCACACCGGGCAAAGGTCGCCCTCGATGTGCACGCCGAGCATCTTTTCGAACTCGCGCCGGAGGTGGCGCGGGATGAGATGCATCGGCTCTTCAAACATCGGGCATCCTTCGATCACGTGCATCGGAGCAAGCTGCTCGAGCCCGCGCTGAACGCGTTCGACGAGCGAGCTTTTGCCCGAGCCGACCGGGCCCATCAGGTAGAGCACCTGGCGGCTCTCTTCGCCCTTGAGCGACGCGGAATGGAAATAGCGGACGATCTGCGCGATGGTCCGCTCGATGCCGAAGAACTCGTCGGAGAAGAAGTTGTAAACCTTGAGCGGTTCGTCCTTGTAGAGCCGCTTGGTGCGGGGATCGTCGGAGTCCTGGATGTTGCGCATCTGTGACGCGGTGATCATGTCGTAGATACGCGCGTGCGAGAGCTTCGCCAGGAGCGGGTCGGTCTTTATGATCTCGAGATACTCAATCAGCGTCCCGCGCCATTGCTTGGACTCGCGCGCCGCACGGTCTTGCTTGATGACCCGCTCGAATGGGTTCAACTCGGCCATGGGCTGTCTCCTTTTAGCCAGGAGTACTTCTCAGGAGGGCGCCATCATCGGCGAGTGTAATCAGGCTGGTCTCGTCCTCCACATCATCCCCGCAAATAGGATACCGAAGCCTACTAGTCGTAACAAGCAAGGCTTGGCGACAGGGCGGGCGGATACAACATCGCGCCGCGGACGGCGCTCACTCGTTGACGGCGATCGTGTCGGCGAGAACGTAGCGGCCGCGATCGTTATCGACGTGCGCGGTGAATACGCGGTCGTCATGCGCGAACGATACCCACCAGCGCTCGGCGACGACGCGCGTCAGCAGGCGCGCTTTCTCCTCCATCGTACGAAGCGCGTCGAGGTCGTAGGCCTGGTTCCACGGTCCCTTCATGTGCGAGCGGGTCGGCACGATATCTGCGAAGTGGATGAATGACGCTCCGCCGTCGCGCGCAATTGCGACCTGGTGATGATGGGTGTGGCCGCCGGTCAGTGTCGCGGTGACGCCGGGAATTACCTCGACATCGCCGTCGATGGGTTCGAGCATCGATTCGACGGGCGGCAGGACGTCGCCGATGTGACGGTACGCGGCGCGCAGGCGTTCGTTGCGGGGGTCGCGCGCGACGTCAAGCTCGCCGCGTTGGACGAAGATTCGCGCTCGCGGAAATGCCGGCTCGAGCGCGCCGGACGGGCGCCGGCGCACCAGGCCGCCCGCGTGATCGAAGTGCATGTGCGAGACGATCACATGCGTCACGTCACCCGGCTCCATGCCGAGCGATGCGAGATCGTCAGTCAGCCAGCCGTCCTGGTGTGCGAAAATTTTGCGCTCGACGGAGTCGAGGCGATTGCCGATGCCGCAGTCAACCAGCACCGCCTCGCGGCCGCGAATCACGAGCGGGCAGGTGAGGTTCAGTCGAATGCGATTTTGTTCGTCCGGCGGATGCTCGCGCTTCCAGAGTTCGCGCGGCACTACGCCCATCATGCAGCCGCCGTCGTTCCACCAAAGGCCGTCAGTGAGAAACGCGACCTTGAGCGAGCCGACTTCGATACTTGGCGCGCGTGACGCCATCGCCGGCTCAGCTTCCCAGTACCCAGATTCCCAGCGCGAGCGCGATCGCGCCGAAGATAGTGCAGAGCGAGTACAGCTGAACGAGTTGACGCTTTACCGGTTCGGTCGCAGTTCGCTTGGTAATGCGCGAGCGATAAACGCGTTCGAGCTGACGGGCCTGGAGCACCGCCCACAGCATTCCGATGAACATCAGCCCCTTGATGCCGGTCACGGTCATGTACATCGAGGAGAGCTGGAAGCCGGCCTTCCAGACGGTTACTCCGAACACGCCGAGGCCGGCGGCGAGGCTGATGACTGCCGCATACAACGACACGAGCGTCACGCGCGGCGCGACTCGCGGGATGAAGTCCGGGTCGCCGTCTTCGTCGAAGCCAAGGATCAACGCGGCGATGACGAAACATGCGGCCACGCCGACCCAAATCGCCGCTGACACCGCATGGATGCCAACGGCGATTCCTCTCAATGTGATTTCTTGTTCCAAGGCGTGCCGTAACCTTACTGGCCTACGAATAACCTAGGCAAGCGTTTGGCGGATCGGCGGCAATTGGGCTAACAAGCAAATTGCCCTGGCAACGCTGCGCGACGTTTGCGGACGCGAAGTTCGTCGCCGTGACGCAAGAACTTGGAGGTTCGAACGATGCTCAATCCATACATGGACGCAGTCGAACTGCGTGAGTTGGTGATCAAAAAGGAAGTGCGGCCGCGCGAGGTGGCCGAGTTCTTCATTCAACGCGCGGAGAAATTGAATCCGAAACTGGGCGCATTCATGACGATCACGCCGGAGCGCGCGCTAGCCGACGCGGAGCGGCTCGAGAAGATAAGCGGCGACGATGCGTACGCGATGAAGCTGTTTGGCGTCGCGTATTCGCTCAAGGACCTTACGTTGACCAAGGGCATCCGGACGACGATGGGTTCGAAGAATTACTCTGAGAACATCCCGACCGTGGACGCTGAGATTGCGATCAGACTTCACAACGCGGGAGGAATTTTGCTCGGCAAGACGACCACGCCGGAGTTCGGCGGAAGGCCGACGACCGAGGGCGGACTCTGCCCGCCGGCGCGCAACCCGTGGAACACCAATCACACCGCCGGCGGGTCGAGCGGCGGTGCTGCATCGGCGGTTGCAGCCGGGATCGGACCGATCGCGGAAGGCAGCGACGGCGGCGGCTCGATTCGAATTCCATCCTCGTGCTGTGGAGTGGTGGGACTCAAACCGTCGCGCGGGCGGGTGACGTTCGCGCCGGTGTTTGGCGAGGCGTGGGCGGGATTCGCGACCAGCGGACCGATCGCGCGCTCGGTGCGCGATGTCGCATTGATGCTCGACGTGATGGCGGGAGAGCCGGTGGTCGGCGACCCGTATTGGGCGCCCAAGCCGCTGACGTCGTTCAGCGCGGCGATTCGCGTGACGCCTCGCCATCTGAAGCTCGCGCGGCTCAGCGAGTCGGCGATTTCGAAGGTCGATCCCGAGGTGCTCGAGGCGTTCGAGTCGGCGTGCCGCGTGATGCGCGAACTGGGCCACGAAGTTGAACCGATCAAGATCGATCCGGCGGCGCGGCTGAGGGACATCGCGGCAGTCATCATTTGCGCGGGAGTGAGTTCGGTGCCGGTCGCCGATCCAAATTTGATGGATCCGGTGGTGCGCGAACTATACGACCGCGGAAAGAATATTACCGCCGCCGAGTACATCGGCGCGGTCACGCAGATGCACAACACCTCGCGCGAGATCGTGCAGGCGCTAGCGCCGTACGACGCGCTGCTGACGCCGACGCTAACCCGTCCCGCGGTGCCGCTCGGGTCACTGCCCTCGGTGAAGCAGGATTACATGGACGAGCTGTTCCAGTGGCTGCCGTTCACGTTCCCGATCAATGCGACGGGACAGCCGGCGTTCTCGGTGCCGAACGGATTCACCAAGGCCGGACTGCCGATCGGTCTTCAGATCGTTGGGCGGCCGGCCGATGAGTTGGGGATCATCTCACTGGCGGGCCAGTGGGAAGACACGCGTCCGTGGCGCGACAAGCATCCGCCGGTGGAGTAGGGCGCGCGGCACGGTCGAATGTCGAGAATCGACGAGTTCACGAAGTTCTTCACCGACCGCGAGAAGATCGAAGTTACGATAGAGCGGCTGGTTGCGGAGGCGCGGCTGACGCGCGATGACGCCGAGCGGCTGCGCGCTGAACTGCCCGACGTGCTCTCACGCTCCGAGAACGTGCTGTTCAACTTGGCCGTGCATTTTTCCATCGGCGCGCTGTTCGCATTCGACATCATCCCGCTGCCGCTCGGTACGATCTCGCGATGCGTATGGGTGGTCGGCAATCGCGCGTATTACGAAATTCGCCGCGATGTCCGGCGCAAGATTCATTCGATTGGCGTGCTGGGAATTTCGGCGATTCCGTGGCTCGGCTACTTTGCGTATCTGTTGCCGCTGAAGCGCGTCAATGAGGATGCGGCTTATCTATTCGCGAACCACGTGACGTACCATCGCTCCAACATTTCGCTGGAGAAATACCTGGAGGGGAGGCGCGGCGCCGGATTGGTGCGGCGGATAATCGTGCCCGCGCGGCTCAGGGCGATGTCGGCCGAGTGACTTGAGGCACGCGAGATTGCGCGTGCGCCACGAAGTGGACTAGACTTAGTCCACTTGTGCTAGGAGGAGCAGCATGAAGTCCGTGAACATTCATGCCGCGAAGACCCACTTTTCGCGGCTGGTGGACGAGGCGGCGTCGGGCAAGGAGATTGTAATCTCCAAGGCGGGCCGCCCCGTGGCAAAGCTGGTGCCGTTCGCGACGAAAAGCAAGCCTCGCCGGCCGGGAAGTCTCAAGGGGCGCATCTGGGTGAGTCCTGACTTTGACGCGCCGCTTCCTCCTGACATCGCGCGCGCATTCGGAGTCGAGGATTGAATCTCCTGCTGGACACGCATGCGATCGTCTGGTGGCTTGATGACAATCCGAAACTGGGCGGCGCGGCGCGCGAAGCGATCGCAGACCCGGGTTCGGTCGTATGGGTTAGCGCAGCGAGTGTCTGGGAAATCGCGATCAAGACTTCGCTGGGACGCCTGCGTGTGGCGCGCTTCCCGCTGGCGCAGCTTCCCCGCGAAATCGCACGTAACGGCTTTCAACTACTGAGTATCTCCGCCGAGCACGCGGTGCGCGCGGGTGCGCTGCCGGGCCATCACAGCGATCCATTCGATCGGATGCTGATCGCGCAGGCTCAGGCGGAGGGGCTGCAGATCGTCACGTCTGACCGCATCTTTTCAGCCTACGACGCGTCCACGATCGATTCGCGCCGCTGAGGCCGGTAGCTATACCCCTTACAGGCGGGCTCGATAGTTCAAGTTGAAGGCGTCGGTTCCGCGCCGCAGTCAGCCGCCGCCCTTTTCGCGCATCGAGACTTCGTCCCACAGCATCACGAGGTAGCCGTTGGGATCGCGAAGCTCGGCGCCATAGCCCCAGAAGAGCTTCCGCGGCGAATTTTCGAAGCTGAGTCCTCGCCGCGCGAGGTCGTGATACTTGGCGTCCACGTCATCGACCTGAAGCGTCAGCCCGCATTTCGCGCCGGCACGGGGCACCTCGGCATCGTATAGGAAGATTGTAAAGCCGGCGTCGTCCTTAATCGCCACGGTCTTGCGCTCGGGTACCTCGAACTCAACTTTGAAGCCCAAATTGGCCACGTACCAATCACGTGATGCACGCGAATCCGTGACCGGAATGCTCATGTGATCGAATTTCACCATTTCACGTTCTCCTGTGGCGGGAGCGACCGCGAGATTACGGGCGGACTTCGAGGATCAGGTTGAACGGGGTCTCGGTGGCGCGGCGAAAGCGCGTGAAGCCCGCCTTGGTTACGACCTCGCGCAGACGCGCTTCGCCCGCCTGTGCTCCCAACCCGAGACCGACCTCCTGCGCGAGCGATCCCGGAACACACAGCATCGTCGAAGCGGCGTAGTAAACGCGCCCGGTCGGATTCAGATTGTCCTCGAATTTGTCGTTCGCGAACGGCTCGACCAGCAGCCAAGTGCCGTCGGGCGCGATTGCTTTGCGGACGTGCGCGGCTGCGCCCACGGGATCGCCCATGTCGTGCAGGCAATCGAAGAACGCGACCAGATCGTAGCCGCGCGCCGGGTAGTCTTTGGCGCTCGCCTTTTCAAACGTGACGCGGTCCGCGACGCCTTCGGCACGCGCCAATTCGCGGGCGCGCTCGATCGACTTGTCGTGGTAGTCGAAGCCGTAGAACTTTGAGTTGGGAAACGCCTTGGCCATCACGATCGTCGATGCGCCGTGGCCGCATCCGATGTCCGCGACCTTTGCGCCGCGCGTGAGCTTCTCGACCACGCCGTCGAGCGCGGGAAGCCAGTTCGATACCAGATTGGCCGTGTAACCGGGCCTGAAGAAACGCTCGGTGCCGTGGAACAGCACGGCGTCCTGTTCATGCCAGCCGACGCCGCGGCCGCTTCGAAACGCCTCGGCGATCTTGGGCTCGCCGCGGAACATCGCGGCGGCAATCTGGAAGCCGCCGGGCATGAATGCGGGGCTGGCTTCGCTCGCGAAGACCATCGCCTGTTCGGGGGACATCGAGTAGCGCCCGCTCTTGGAATCGTAATTGATGTAATTCGCAGCGGCCTGCGCCGCGCACCACTCGCGGACGTAACGCTCCGCGCACTTGGCGCGGTCCGCGAGTTCCTCAGGCGTCAGCGGGCCGGCGCCAGCGAGCGCACGGTAGAGGCCCAAGTGATCGCCGAGCACTACCAGCGCCGCGGAGAAGACAGCGCCCATATCGCCGAAGACGCGCTGGACGAGTTCGTTGAGCTTGGTTTCATCGAGGGGCATGGTGCTTCCTCCGAGTCTCGCTTACCGAGTCGATTGATCTGATGCGCGCGCGCGCGAGCGACGTTTCTTTCAGCCGCGCTGGCTCTGTGCAGATGAATTCTAACCGCTCCCCGCCGGCAGGGTGAGCTTGGTCAACTCGCGAAGGTGCGGATAGCCGGTTGGCTGATAGCTGTAGAGGAGTGCGCGGCGATCTCCACCGGAGCGATTTGGCAGCGATCGGTGGACGAGGAACGGACCGAAGAACGCGACCGCGCCAGCGCGCACCTCGAGCGCAACGAGACGCGAGTGATCGTAGCGCGAGGGATCCATTTCGAGACTGCCGAAACCTTCGATGGTTCTGCGCGCCTGCAGGCCCTCGCGATGACTTCCGGGCACGACCTCGAGGCATCCATTCCCGCGAGTCGCATCGTCGAGAAACACCATTGCCGTCGCAACGCGCGACGCAACCTCGGTCAAATCCTTCCAGTACGGAAAGTCCTGGTGGAGCACGATGGGACCGCCCTTGTGCGCGCGCTTCAAATTGAGTTTCTCGGTGAACAGAATGATTTCGTCGCCACCGACCACGTCTTTCGACGGTTCGACAAGGCGCGGGTCGAGCGCCCACTTGCGCAGCCCGTCATTCAAGTGCGCGAACGGCTCGACGCCCTGGACGAGGTCCGGGTCGTCCGGCTCCCATTTTACGACCGTCTGGAGCTGGCGCTGGAGTTCGAACATATATCTCCCCGCGGTGAGCTTGGTGTGCCGACGCTCGGCGAGCAGGCGGTTTACGAGCGCTTCACAGTCATCGCGAATGGCGAGGAGCTCGGCGGAGTTGAAGACCTCGCGGCGGAGCACAAAGCCATTCTCGGCGAGTTGTTGTTTCTCGTGCGCGTCAAGCCGTTTCGCAGCGCCCATTGAACTGGTCTCCCACCCCGATTACAGTCCCGCTAAATTAACAACTATATGCAGTATCGGGAAGCGAGCGAGAGCGAGGCCGCGTTTTTCAACGAGCATGGCTGGCTCGTTGTGGAGAATGTTGTCGACGCGGGCGATCTCGCCGAAGTGGGAGTGCGCCTGGAAAAAATTCTCGAGAAGAAACACAAGCTCGCATTCGATTGGGCCTGGGAGAAAGGCAAGAGCCGCGAGGAGCGCGAGTTCAAGATCGTCCAGGGCAGCCCGACGATGGCGTGGCCGGAAATTTCCGCGATGCGTTTTCGACGCTGGATGATTCAATTCGCATCCGCACTACTCAAGAGCGACGTCGAGTTCTGGTACGACCAGTTTCTCGCCAAACCGCCGCGCGACGGCGCACCGACCCTCTGGCATCAGGACGAGGGCTACTGGGGGCGCAACCTGCTCGATCGTGGGATCACCTGCTGGATGCCGCTGCACGACGTCGATGAGCGCAACGGTTGCATGCACTTCATCGATCGAGGGCATCGCGACGGAGTACTCGCGCATCGACAACCCGAACATATTCAAAGCGATTTGCTATTCTGCGAGCCGGATTTGTCGCGCGTGATCGCGTGCCCGATTCCCGCCGGCAGCGTCACGTTCCATCACGGAAAGACGCCGCACATGACGCCCGCGAACCGAAGTGATGCGTGGCGGCGCGCGGTGACGACGCATATGAGAGTGATCGGTTCGTTGGGCGAGGGCGATCATTATCCGTGGAAGGTGTACGTCAATCAGATTACGGGCGAGAGGATCGTACCGCCGTCGCGGTAGTAGCTGACGCACCGATGCCAACGACACTTGAAGAGTTGATGGCGCTTCGGCCGCAAGTCGATTTCAAGGTCGAGTTGCCGCCGGGAAAACTCGCCGAATTCCGCGAGAACGGATTTACCTCGATCGATCGCATCATTTCGGACGAGGAACTCGAATGGTTGCGAGGAGTTTACGACCGGCTTTTCGCCGAGCGCGTGCAGGCGGTTCCCGGCGGTTACTTCGATCTGTCGCGCCCCTACGACAGCCCCGGCCAGGACCTGCAGCCGCAGATCATCGCTCCTGAAGCCCGATTCGCGGAACTGCGGAAGACGTCGCATTGGCGCAACGGCCGCGTACTTGCGTCGCAGCTACTCGGCGTCGAGGCTGCCGCGTTGCGCGGGTGGGGGCACATGATTCTTAAGCCACCGCGCGTCGGCGAGGCGCTGCCGTGGCACCAGGACGAGGCGTACTGGGATCCGGGATTCGACTACGCTGCGCTCGGCTGCTGGATGCCGCTTGATCCCGCGACGCACGAAAGCGGATGCATGAGCTTCATCCCGGGGTCGCAGCGCGGTGAGGTGCGCGTGCATCGCCACGTCGGCGACGATCCGACGGTTCATGCGCTATTCACCGATGACGTCGATTCGTCGAAGGCGGTCGCGGTTCCGATCGGCGCTGGCGGCGCGATCTTTCATCACTGCCGCATCCTGCACAGCTCCCGACCCAATCGCAGCGAACGCGTGCGCCGCGCCTATGCGAACGAGTGGCAACTCACGCCGGTCAAGCGCGAATCCGCGCCAGCGCGCCCCTGGATCGACGAGGGCAAGCGCGCGTGGGAGAGCCGCGAAATTAAGCCACCGCCACGATAAGAGACCATGTGCCGATGGAAACGATTACAGAGCTGATGGCGCGGCGGCCGAACGTCGAATTCGCGGTGGAACTTTCCGAACGCACGCTCGCGGAGTTTCGCGAACGCGGCTTTACTTCGATCCTGCGGATTACTTCGGACCAGGAGCTGGCGTGGCTCGGCGAAGTTTACGATCGTCTGTTTGCCGACCGCGCGAACATGTTGCCCGGCGCCTACATCGATGACGTGCTGCGTCCGTACGATAAGCCCGGCGAAAACTCGCAGCCGCAAATTCTGATGCCGGAACTGCGATTTCCGGAGCTGCGCAAGACCGCGTTTTGGCGCAACGGACGAGCGCTCGCATCCAGGTTTATTGACGTCGAATCCGCGGCGCTGCGCGGCTGGGGACACATGATTCCGAAGCCCGCGCGGGTCGGCGAAGCGCTGCCGTGGCATCAAGACGAGGCGTATTGGGATCCGGCGTTCGACTACAAAGCACTGGGTTGCTGGATGCCGCTGGACGCGGCGACGCACGAAAGCGGATGCATGAGTTTCATACCGGGGTCGCACCGCAGCGGCGTGCGCGCGCATCGACATCTCGGCGACGATCCCAGGGTGCACGCGCTGTTCGTCGAGGACGTCGATCCGAAGCAGGCCGTCGAAGTGCCGGTCGCTGCCGGCGGCGCGGTGTTCCACCACTGTCGAACGTTGCACTACTCCGCGCCGAATCGGAGTGCGTACGTTCGCCGTGCGTGGGCGAACGAGTGGCAACTCACGCCGGTCAAGCGCGAATTTCCGGCGGATCGACCGTGGTTTGATGAAGGCAGGCGCGCCCGGGAGAATCTCGCGAGCAAGCAGGCGGCCGGCTAGATTTCGCAAACCTTGCTGCCGCGCCCGCGGCGCAGTTGAGCGGCTTACAATCCGGCGCGCGACTCCGAGATAAGTTTCTTGACCTGATTTTCCACCGCGGTGCCCTTGAAAAAATCCGGATTGGTCGCGGTCCAGAACTCGACCGGATTCGTGAAAACAAAGTGCCGCAGCTGCTCGGGCGTCATGAGTCCGTGGTCAACGAGTTCGTATGCCTCGTGCAGCACCTCGCGCATGTCCGGAACGTCCCAGTGTCCGATGTCGGAGCCGTAGAACGCCCTGAGTTGCGCGTTGAATGCGGTACCCATCGGATTAAACGCGAGCATCGTGAGCGGATCGTCGCCCTCGCATCCGAAGAAGAATCGCGTGGTGAAGATGTCGCGGATGTCTTCGGCGCTGCGAACTCCGCTTTGCGCCCACTCGTCGATCTGGCTCAAATCCGCGCTGTTAACCGACCGCAGCATATCAAAGCGGGCGGCGAGCTGGCCGGCGTCCTTCGCCAGAAACTTTCCCCCGTGTGATCGAATCAATTCGGCGAGCTGCGCGCGATCGACGTTGGCGGGATTGTAGTTTTCCATCGCCTCGCGATTGCGCTTCTCCCAGTGCGAGACCAGCTCGGCGTACATTGTCCGCGCCCATGCGGCGCCTCCCTCGAGAAAACCAAATCGAAGCGACGGAAATCGCATCGGGACTCCGCCGAGGAACAGCGCCTTGCAGATCGCCTCCGCGCTCGCCGCAAAATTTCCGATGTGGTTGTAAACGTAATTCGAGATCGAGGTGCGCGCACCCCATCCGTAGCCGACCGAATGGAAGGTCGGCGAAATATTGAGTTCCGCGCACTTGGCCCACACCGGATCGTAGTCGTACTCGCTGTCGAGACCAAAGGTGTCCATCCAATACGCGGCTCTCCCAACCCGCGGAAACTCGCGTGCGATTTTCGGGATCGGGCGGCGGACGTAGCTCGCAAGCATCGCGACTTTCAATCCAAGTTCGCTGACGGCATACTCGAGTTCGGCGATCGCTTCGTCGGGCGTATGCATCGGGATCAGCGCTGCGGGCGTGAGGCGATCGGAGTATTCGCGGAACATATCCGCCTTCATCTTGTTCAATGCGCGCGCACAGGCTCGTCGCACTTCTGGTTCCTCGAATTCGACAGTGACAAGACCAAGCGTCGGGTAGACGACGGAGAAATCGAGCCCAAATTCCTCCATCCGCTCGTACATCAGCCCGGGGAGCATTCCGGTGGCAAGGTCGCGCGTGTTCTTCGCGGGACTCGCCCACCATGTGGGCTTGATGTTTCTACGATCGCGGCGCTCGTTGATCGAAAAGCCTACCCATCGCGGGTCGGCGAACGAATCGAACATCGCTGTCTTGTAACTTTCGAGAGCGCGGCTTCCGCCGATCGATTTCAGGTAATCCTGGAACAGCGGCGCGACCTCCAGCGTGTGCGCGTCGGAGTCGATCACTGGATGGCCAAGCCGGTCGCGTATCTCAGCGGACTTTGACTTCATTGCGGTAGTCATCGTTCCCTCCGTTCTCGCGATGCTACCTCGCGGCGTCGAGACCGAGAAGCCGCACGGCGTTCGCGCCACGGATCGCGGCGCGTTCGCCGGCTGACAACGACGTTACCGCGTCGAGGCGCGCGATCGGATCCGACACGCCCATGTCGAACGGAAAATCGGTGCCGAGCACGACCTGGCTTGCTCCCGCCTGCCGCGCGAGGAATTCGAGCTGTTGCGGCGTGTACACCAGCGAGTCGAACCAGATGCGTTTCAAGTATTCGCTTGGCGCGTCTTTGCAGGTCTGCGCTTCGGGGCGGACGCGCCAACCGTGATCGAACCTGCCGATGTAGAACGGGAAATATCCGCCGCCGTGCGCCGCGCAGATTTTGAGGCGCGGATGGCGATCCAGCACGCCCGCGAAGACCAGATGCGCGAGCGCAAGCGTCGTCTCGGTCGGGTTCCCGATCACATTGCTGAAGTAGTAGGGCGTGAGCCGCGCGCCCAGCGAGCATCCCATCGGATGGATGAACACCACGGCGCCCAATTCCTCCGCCTTGCTCCAGAAGGGCTCGAAACGCGGGTCGGCAAGCTCCACGCCGTTCACTGCGGTCGAGACGATCACGCCCTTGAGATGAAGCGCGCGGACCGCATGCTCCAGCTGTGCCGCGGCTCGGCCGGGAAACTGCATCGCGACGGTGCCCAAGCCGACGAGACGATCCGGTCTTTGCCGGCACAATGCCGCGACGCCCTCGTTGGCGGCTGCGGCGATCTTTTCGGCGAGGCCGCGCCCGGCCCAGTAATGATATTGCGTGGGCGCGACGCTCACCGCCTGCACGTCGATGCCCATCGAGTTCATCGCGGCGATGCGCACCTCCACTTGGGTCAACCCCGGCATGTAGGTCGCGAACATTTTGCGGTTGTGTTCCGCCGAGGCGCTGCCGCCGAGCGTCGCCATCTGCTCCGCCTCGCGGCGCCAGCCTTCATGCTCGCGCACCAACGCTTCGGCGTCGCCGATCAGCGCGTGAGCGTGCATGTCCACTGAAAGCATTTTCATGGCGGCAGGTTGCTCATCGGTTCTTGCCACATCGAGGCTTCCCTTCTCAAGAGATGCCGGGCAGAACCGGCGCTCCCCGGCGGCGAAGTCGCGCCACGGCCGGCTCGCAAGCCTGCGCTACGCTCGATCGGGGCTACTCTGATAGATCGATCACCAGGCGGGAAACAATGACAACGATGCCCGAAGAACAGGGGGTAGATTGCGCGCGCAGGGATTCCGCCTTTTGCGTGCGACGCCCGGGGTTGGCTCCAGCGTCGCGAGATCGCCAGAGTCAGGCCATTTCAGGAAAGGGACCGGGAGGCCGAACGCTTGGATATGATCGCACTGATCAGCGACTAACTATCTCAATGGAGGAACAACCGTGAGTTGGGATTTCGAGACCGAACCTGAATTCCAGAAACAGCTCGACTGGATCGACCAGTTCGTCCGCGACGAGGTCGAGCCGCTCGACTACGTACTCGGCCACCCGTACGACGTGCGCGATCCAAAGCGCAACAAGCTCGTGCGTCCGCTCCAGGCCGAGGTAAAGAAGCGCAAGTTGTGGGCGTGCCATCTCGAGCCCGAACTGGGCGGGCAGGGCTACGGGCAAATGAAGCTCGCGCTGATGAACGAGATTCTCGGCCGGTCGCGTTTCGGCCCGATTGTTTTCGGTTGCCAGGCGCCCGATTCCGGCAACGCCGAAATTCTCGCCAAGTATGGTACGCCGGACCAGAAGAAACGTTTCTTGCAGCCCCTACTCGACAACGAGATCGTCTCCGCCTTCTCGATGACGGAGCCGCAGGGCGGCGCGGATCCGAAAGTGTTTACGACCCGCGCGGAACTTCGCGGTGACAACTGGGTAATCAACGGCGAGAAGTGGTTTTCATCCAACGCGCACCTCGCGTCGTTTCTGATCGTGATGGCAATCACCGAGACGGACGCGCCGCCGTACCAGAAACTCTCTACGATTCTGGTGCCGACCGACACGCCGGGCGTGAACATCGTGCGCAACCTCGGCGTCGGGACTCACGAAGCGGAGGGAAGCCACGCGTACATCCGGTATCAGGACGCGACCGTGCCCAAGGATCACCTGCTCGGGCCGCGCGGCGGCGGATTCGTGGTGGCGCAGACGCGGCTTGGCGGCGGCAGGATCCATCATGCGATGCGGACCATCGGGCAGGTGCGCAAGGCGTTCGACATGATGTGCGAGCGGGTGCTGTCGCGCACCACTCAAGGATCGTTGCTGGCCGACAAGCAGATGGTGCAGGAGAAAATCGCGGATTCGTGGTGCGACATCGAACAGTTCCGCCTGCTGGTGCTGCGCACCGCCTGGAAGATCGACAAGTACAAGGACTATCTGAAGGTGCGCAAAGACATCGCGGCGGTAAAGGCGCTGATGCCGCGGGTCTTCCACGACGTCGCGTCGCGCGCGCTCTATCTGCACGGCTCTCTCGGCGCGACCGGTGAAATGCCGTTCGTCGAGCAGGTGATTCAGAGCTTCCACATGGGACTCGCCGATGGCCCGACCGAAGTTCACAAGGTCACGCTCGCGCGCCAGGTGCTGCGCGATTACAAGGGCACCACCGACCTGTTCCCGACGCATCACATACCGAAGCTGCGCGAGGCGGCGCTCAAAAAGTACGCCGGCCGGATCGAGCTCGACGTGGCGGCACATTCGTAACCGTCGCGACGGCGCGGGATGCGCGCGACCAAAGCAGGAGACGAACGCATGGCGTACGAACAGATTCTTTACGAGGTCGCGGACAACATCCTGACCGTCACGCTCAACCGGCCCGAGAAGCTGAACGCGTTCACCGGCCAGATGATGGCGGAGATGATCGATGCGTTCGACAAGGCCGACGCGGATGACGACATCCGCGCAATCATCGTGACCGGCGCGGGACGCGGCTTCTGCGCCGGCGCCGACCTCTCCGCCGGTGCGCAAACGTTCGACGCAGCGGCGCGCACCGACCGTCCCGAGCGGCGGCCTGTGATGGGCGCCGATGGCAAGGTCGATCTGAGCCACGAGTCGATCCGCGACGGTGGCGGCCTCCTGACGCTCAGGATCTTCAAATGCCTGAAGCCGGTGATCGCCGCCGTAAATGGACCAGCGGTCGGCGTCGGGCTCACGATGCAGCTGCCGATGGACGTCCGTCTCGCGTCGGAGAACGCGCGCTTCGGATTTGTCTTCGCTCGGCGTGGTCTCGTGCCCGAGGCGTGCTCGACGTGGTTCTTGCCGCGGGTCGTCGGCATCTCGCAGGCGCTCGAATGGACATTTTCGGGGCGCGTATTGTCAGCGCAGGAGGCGCTCGAAGGACGGCTCGTGAAGCGGATCTACAAGCCGGAAGAGCTCATTCCCGCGGCGCGCGCGCTCGCCCGCGATATCGCGGACAATACATCGCAAGTCTCAGTCGCGCTGACGCGTCAAATGCTTTGGCAGATGCTCGCGGCCGATCACCCGATGGAGGCGCACAAGATCGACAGTCGCGCGATTCACTTCCGCGGGCAGTCGGACGACGCGAAGGAAGGTGTGATGTCGTTCCTGGAGAAGCGCGCGGCGCGATTCCCGAACAAAGTGTCGACCGACATGCCGCCGTTCTTCCCGTGGTGGCAGGAGCGGAAATATAGCTGAGCCCTCAGCGGGACTTCACACCGCCATTTGAAATGACCGGCGGCAGCCCTGGTGGGCGCTGCCGCTACTCGAATTCCAGTAGCGGTCCCCTCTACCGCGGCGCGATATCCACTGAGAACCCGCCCGACTCGGGCTGATGGCCGTACATGTCCTCGACATAATATTCGGACTGATGGGTAGCGGGTCTGGCTCCCCAGCCGTACTCGATGTTCCAGCCGGAAGGATTGCGGAAGTAGAACGAGTACATGTGGTCATTTGAGTGTTTGCCGGGAACAATCGCGACTGGCAGTTTGTTTCGGCGAACCAGGTCGTAAGTGAAGCCGACATCATCGAGGTTGTCCACCTCGATCATCAGATGGTTGATTCGCTTGCTGGACGGGCCGATTCCGAAAGCGACCGTGTGATCGCGATCATTGCAGTGCATGAAGGTTAGCGCGACCACCTGCTTGCCCATGCGAAGCTTGTACTCGACGCCGCCGCGCATTCCCAGGTGGCTGTAAAAACGAAACGCCGAATCGTTGTCTCGTTCCCGGACGATGCAATGTCCCATTCCGCCGCTTCCGGTCTTGAAGCGCCCGTGCATGCGGCGGCCGGGATGAAACGGCTTGCTCGCCTGAATTTCCGGGCCGTGGAATATTTCGATCGGCGTGCCGTCGGGATCGCTTAGCTTGATCAGTTCGAGCACGCGGCGCTCGGTTGCCTCGTCGTCCGATCCGGCGCGAAACTTGATCCCGGCTTCCGATAACTGGCGCTGCATCTCGTGAAACTCCTCGGCGCCGGCTACGCGAAAACCCAGGTACTCGAGGTCATCGCTGCCGTTTGCATGCACCACGACGCGATGATGCCAGTAGTCCATCCGCAGGTAACAGCGATCCGGCTCGCCGTCATCCGTGACTTCCATGCCAAGGATCGCGCCGGCGAAGTTCTTCCACGCGTCGAGATCCTTTGTCCCGATCCCCATGTAGCCAAGCTCAGTTACCTGGACCATTTTGCCCTCCGACGGCTGACAACCGCGTTTGCGCAGCGTTTGGTCAGCCGATGTATTCTGCGGCTCGCCGAATATACGTATTGATCCCTGTCATCGTGTTTCGCTTCTGACCCAGCCCGAACCGAGCGCGACGCGCCGCACTGCATCGGTGTCGCTCCCCTGATGGCCTACCTTATGCGCCGGCGCAGGCGATTCGGCAACGCGGTTGGACAAGCGTCCGATTCCGGTGACTTCGACCTCGACGACGTCGCCGACGTCCATCGGCCGCGAATTTTTAGGCGTGCCTGACAGGATGACGTCGCCCGGCAGCAACGTGATGAAACGGCAGAGGTCCGCGAGAATGTAATCGATGCCGAAAATCATCTCCGCAACCCGGCCCTCCTGCACGACCTTGCCATTCACATAGGTTCGCAACGTCGATTCCCTCACGTCAACTCCGCTGACGATGCCCGGTCCGATCGGGCAGAAGCCGTCCTGGCCCTTGACGCGCAACATCGAGCCCGCATCGGTCTCCCGATAATCGTGGCATCCAACGTCGTTCGCGCAGGCGAACCCCGCAATATAGTCCCACGCCTCTTCGCGCCCGACGTTGCGCATCGGCTTTCCGATGATCACCGCGACCTCGCCCTCGTAGTTGAGATACTTGTGGCCCGCCGGACGCGCGAGCGTACCGCGATGGCTGTTGAGCGCGGTAGCCGGCTTTTGAAAATACGTGGGCGTTTGGATTTCCGGCGCACCGAACTCGACCCGCCGCGACTCATAGTTGAGATGTATGCAGAGGATCTTGCTCGGGTCGCACGGCGGTAGATGGGTCGCCTCCGCTTCGGCGATAACGCGCCCGTCGCCCAGTACCAGGCGATCTCCGTGCGGCTTGACCCACTTGGGCTGACCCTCGTGGAGGATGCGGCGCAATTCCTCTCTTGGTCCTTGAAGTACGCTCATTTCGACACCTCGCTGAGCCGATAATCGCTGGGTTTCCTAGGCGAAGGAGCCTTTGAGAACTGCGATGTTCTTCACGTCGCAGAAGAAGTCGAAGCTCCAGTTGCCGCCTTCACGTCCGATGCCGGAGTCGCGGCTACCGCCGAAGGGCGCCGCGAGCTCGCGCACGAAGAAGCAATTCACCCAGACGGAGCCGCCTACGACTTGGCGCGCAATTCGCATCGCGCGCTCCTCGTTCTTGCTGAATATCATCGCGGCGAGACCGTAGCGCGTACCATTTGCGAGCCCAATCGCTTCGTCTTCGTCGCGGAACGTCTGCCACGTCAACACCGGGCCGAAGACCTCGCGCTGCACGATCTCCATATCCTGTTTCACGCCGTCGAGCAGCGTCGGCTCGAAGTAGAGCTGCCCCGCGCTGTGGCGATGTCCACCCCAGCGCGGCGTCACTCCCGCCTTGAGCGCGCGCTCGACGAATCCCTCGACGCGCTTGTAATGCTCGGGCGTGATGAGAGGCCCGATGCGAGTGGTCTTCTCGCGCGGATCGCCGACCGTCATGTGGCCGACCGCGGCATGAAACTTTTCGCCGAACGCATCGGCGACCTTGACGTCCACTAGCAACCGGGTTCCCGCCAGACAGACCTGCCCCGCATTGATGTACTGCCCGGCGGCAGTCTGCGCGGCGGCGTCCAGGTCCGCATCCTCACATACGATGTAGGGCGACTTGCCGCCCAGCTCGAAGCTAACCGGGGTAAGCGATCGCGCGGTCGATTGACCGATCAACTTCGCGGTGTCGGTCGAGCCGGTGAAGCTCAGCCGATCGATATCGGGATGCGCCGCGAGCGCCGCGCCCGCTTCCTCGCCGATCCCCTGAACGACGTTGAGCACGCCCGGCGGCAGCCCCGCCTGCGCACCGAGGTCGCCGAGCAGCGAGCATGTCAGTGGCGCCCACTCGGGCGGTTTCACGACCACAGTGTTTCCCGCCGCAAGCGCGGGACCGACTTTCCAGGTCGTCAGCATGAACGGCGCATTCCACGGCGTGATCAGCGCCGCGACGCCGGCGGGATCGAAGCGTATGTGATTCACCACCTCGGGCGAATCGATCTTGTCGTGATTCAGCTCAAGCGCGCGGTCGGCGAAGAACTCGATGTTATGCGCGGCGCGCGGGATCACGCGCGCGATATTGCCCATCAGCAGCGAACCGTTGTCGGCGGTCTCGACCGCGGAGATTTCCTTCGCGCGATCCCGAATCGTTTGTGCGAAACGCCGAAGTATCGGCGCACGGCCTTGCGCGCCAAGCGCCGCCCACTCTGGAAACGCACGACGCGCCGCCGCGACGGCCGCATCGATCTCCTCGGCGCCGCCGGCGCTTACATCCGCCAGGTGCTTTCCATCGATCGGCGAGCACGATTGAAAAGTGCGCTTCGACTCTACGCGCTTGCCGCCGATCCAATGATCGGTCGATACCTCGACTCCTGCTACCGTCGTAATGCTCATCGCGATGCCTCAGTGGGAAGGTTTCGAATCTGATCGACGCGAGCCGGCCGATCCGCAGCCGCAGTTGGCTCCCTCTCAAGAATGCGGTCCACGAGCCAGCGCGAGCGGCGCTTGTCGGCGATGAAATCAGCCAGCTGATAGTTTCGCGCGCCCGACGCGAGATAGAAGCGCTCGTACAAATCGTTGCGGTTCGCAAGCGCGCTGCCCACGAAGTCCCATGCGAGCCGGAAAATCCGCGCGCGCTCCTCGGCGCCCACGCGGTTTGCGCCGCGCAGGTACCGGTCGATGAGAGGGCGCAGTTGCGGGTCGGCCAGCTCCGCCGCGGTCGGCGCGGCGAGCAGATTGTGCGATCCGATCAGCTTGATGATCTCCGCCACGCGCGGAAACCAGGCCGGCAGCGCCGCGCGCAGCGCGGCCAGCGGGCCGCCGTTGGGGAACCATACTCCGTTGCCGTATTCGAACGCTTCTTGCTCTGCGCTGTGCACCGACGCGCGCGCGAACTCCGAGTACGTCCACAGCTCGCCGAGCATCTGTTTGGTCGCGGGCGAAACGTCGTTGATAATCTCGGCCATGCGCGTCGCCAGCCCGTAGGCGAATTCGAGCTTGGTCTGCGCGCGGATCATGGTCTGCTGCATGATGTTCGGGTACCAGCCGGTCGTCATCACCGTGTTGTACGCGGCCCAGTTCGCGTTGATGAAAATCCGATCGCGCGGCACCTCAACGTCATCGAAGATCACGAATGCGTCCTGCTCGTCGAACCGGCTCGACAGCGGATAATCGAAGTGATTCGGCTTGGCCGCGCAACTGTCGCGGCACAGGAACTTCAAGCCCGGCGTGCCCATCGCGATGCAGAACGAGAGCGCGTATGCGTCGGCGCCCGCGCGCAGCGCTACCGCCGGATAGACTGCGAGTTCATCTGCGAACGGCGCAAGAGTCGCCAGAATCCGCGCGCCCCGCACGATGATTCCGTGCTCAGTGTCCGCGACCTTGTGCAATGCGACGTCGTTGCCGGGCGCGGGCGCGTCGCCGAGCGATTTGTCGATAGTCGGATGAATGATGGTGTGCGTGAGGGCAATGTCCTTGCGCGCCAAGTACTTCTGGTATGCGGCCAGATTGGCGGCGCCGCGATCATTGCCGTTGACCGCCCATTCGTCGGCGCGCCCCGCAAATCCCGCGAACGTGACGTTCATGTAGTCGGGTGTGCGGCCCATCAGGCCGACCGTGAATTCGGCGATGCGCTGCAGACACGCGTGGCGGCGTTCCAGGTCGGCGCGCGAGCGCGGGATCATGTGGCTCAGGTTGATCGGTTCGCCCGTCTCAGGATCGGGCATCAGGCAGACGTCGCGCGCTTCGTGCTGAAGGTCGAAGACTTGCGCGAGCGTACGCGCCGCGCCGGCGAATGCGGGATGCGTGACAACGTCGGTCACGCGTTCATCGCCAACCCACACTTCGCGCTCGCCCTTAAGCCCGGCAAGAAACTCCCGTCCCGTGCGTGCTGGCATTCGACTTCTCCCTCGGCGTCGCTTACTCTGGCGCCGCGAAGTATATGACGGCGAGCGGCGGAAGCGTAAGCATCAGCGAATAGGGTTGTCCGTGCCACGCAACGTCATCAGTGTGCAGCCCGCCGGCATTGCCTACATTCGATCCGCCGTAGATTCCCGAATCGGTGTTGAGTATCTCGCGGTAAACGCCGCGCGTCGGAGCACCGACGCGGAAACCGTGGCGCACCACCGGCGAGAAATTACCGACGCAGAGAATCTTCCGTCCGCTCGACGGCGCAATCCGCAAGAACGAGATCGCGCTGTCCTCGGCGTCGTTGGCATCGAGCCACTGAAAGCCGGCCGGTTCGTTATCGGCTTCGTGAAGCGCCGGTTCGTTTCGATAGACGCGGTTGAGGTCGCGCACCAGCGATCTGATCCCGCGGTGCGAGTCGTACTCGAGCAGGTTCCAGTCGAGGCTGCCGTCGTGGTTCCATTCACGCCACTGCCCGATCTCGCCGCCCATGAAGAGGATCTTCTTCCCCGGACGTGCCCACATATACGCGTACATCGCGCGGAGATTCGCGAACTGCTGCCACATGTCGCCGGACATTTTTGACAGGAGCGCGCCCTTTCCATGCACCGCCTCGTCGTGCGAGAGCGGCAGCATGAAGTTTTCTGTCCACGCGTAGATGAAGCCGAACGTCAAGTTCTTATGATGGTAGCGGCGATGAATCGGATCCTTCTGAAAATACTCGAGCGTGTCGTGCATCCAGCCCATATCCCACTTAAATCCAAACCCGAGACCGCCCAGATAGACGGGGCGGCTGACCCCAGCCCACGCCGTGGACTCCTCCGCGATCATCAACACGCCCGGGTGGCGCGCGTGAATTTCCTCGTTGAGCTTGCGCAGGAACGATATCGCTTCAAGATTCTGGTTGCCCCCGTGGATGTTCGGTACCCATTCGCCGGCGCGGCGCGCGTAATCGAGGTAAAGCATCGATGACACCGCGTCCACGCGAAGGCCGTCAGCGTGGAACGAGTCGAGCCAGAAGTCGGCGGACGCGATCAGAAAGTTGCGCACCTCATTGCGGCCGAAGTTGAAGATGAACGTGCCCCACTCGGGATGTTGGCCGAGTCGCGAGTCGAGATGCTCATAGAGCGCGGTGCCGTCGAATCGCCCGAGGCTGAAGTAGTCCTGCGGAAAGTGTGCGGGCACCCAGTCGAGGATGACCCCGACGCCGCGTCGGTGTAGATAGTCAACCAGGTAGCGGAACTCGTCGGGATCGCCGTAACGCCGGGTGGGCGCGAAGTACCCGGTTACCTGGTAGCCCCACGAGCCGAGGAACGGATGTTCCATCACCGGCATGAACTCTACGTGGGTGAAGCCGAGATCGGATACGTAGTCCGCTAGAGCTTCGGCAGACTCACGATACGTCAGTGACCGATTGTTTTGCTCCGCTACGCGCCGCCACGAACCCAGATGTACCTCATAGATCGAGATGGGCTTGCGGTACTGGTTGATGCTCGCGCGCGCCTGCATCCACTCGTGGTCTCCAAAACGATAGCCAGATTCGAACACCACCGATGCGCTCTGCGGTGGCATCTCCATCTCGAACGCGAAGGGATCAGTCTTGAGCATCACGCGGCCGTCGCGGGTGTGAATCTCGAACTTGTAGCGATCTCCCGGTTTGACGTCAGGAAGAAACAGCTCCCAGATTCCGGAGCTGCCGAGCACGCGCATCATGTGGAGCCGCCCGTCCCAGTTGTTGAAATCGCCAACCACGCTCACGCCCGCCGCGGCGGGCGCCCAAACCGCGAACGCGACCCCCACTACGCCTTCCAACTCCATCGGATGCGCGCCGAGGCGATCATATGGTCGGCGGTGGTTGCCCTCATTCCACAAATGCTGATCCAGCTCTCCGAGCGTAGGCGGAAATCTGTACGGATCGCGCACCGTGAAGGTGGCGCCGTGCGGATATCGGACCTCAAACTGATAGTCGAAGACTGCGCGATGTCCATCGACGAGCACATCAAACAGGCCGTCTCCTTCGCTGGTCATCGGTTTCGGCCGCTCGCCATCGACGAGCAGCGCGATTGCGTCTGCTCCCGGCCGGTAAGCGCGCACAACGACTCCATTCGGACCCGGATGTGCGCCGAGAATCGAGTGTGGGTCATGATGGTGGAGCGCAAGCAGCCGCCGTCGCTCCTGTTCAGGTACCGCGGTCGGCTGTGAATCGCGCGTTGGTTCTGCGGCTCTTGGACTCATCGTCAATGGGATCCGATTATCTCACTTTGATGCTTCAAATTCGCCCAACTCAATCTCGACCGGTCGTCACACTGCCGCGCAGATTCTTTCTGCGGCAGGTTCAAGATCTGCTCGATGTCGTGCAGAGGGATTTTCAGCCAGTCCGGACGATTGTTCAGTTCGTAACGGGCTTCGTGCACCGCCTTCTCCATTTGAAACGCATCGAGCAATACGCGAAGCTCGCGGTGATCGATGGGCGCCATCGGTGACTCGCCGGCGGTCTTCAGACAGCCCTGCAAGAATGCCCAACAACACCAGATGTGCCAAAGCCGAGCCCACGCTTCGAGCGCCTGAACGTCGGCCGTCCTGAGCGCGGGCGTCGCGCGGCGGCCTCTTCGTCGCAGCCGCGTAAAGCGGTGTTAGATCGCCCCCGAACAGACGGCGTTTACCCGAATTTGGTCCTCCGCTAGTTCCACGGCAGTGGTCTCGGTGCGAGAATCGATTCCGGCACCCCAGGAGTTTTGCGGGGAAGATATATGGACAGAGACACTTTCATGCGGAGGGCCCTTTGGATCAGCGTCGTTTACAATTTAGGAGGTGCATTCTTGTTCGCCTTTCCATCCTCCTCGCTAGGCCGGCTAGCCGGCCTGCCCACTCTCGTAGCACCGATCTATTCCACGCTCGTGGCATTTTTCGTTGCGCTCTTTGCCGGTGCATATGCCTGGCTCGCTAGCCAGTCGCACATAGACCGGCCGCTCGTTGCGCTTTCCGCGATCGGCAAGGCTGGCGCCTTTTCGGTCATCCTGGTGTTTTGGCTTTTTGGTCAGGGCCCTGGCCGCGGGGTTTTGGCCGCCACCGGAGACCTGGTTCTTGCTGGTATCTTTGCGTGGTGGCTGCTGGGCGCTCAAGAAGACGCTCGAAAAGTGGATGTCTCTGCCGCCGTTACGCGGGTAAGTTGAGGCCGAGTCGATCGCTTCATAGATAGGGAGTTCTGCGACGACCCAGCACAGTGCCCGCGCTTCCCCCCTTCCTACTTTCTCTGGCTGATATCGTCCGCGTCGGCCACTTTGACTACCACAACCCCGCCAGATGACGCAGTTGCGCGGATGACGCCGCCACCCATGAGGTGCGCCCGGCACCAATGTCAACTTTACGCCCGTTTCCTCGCTCAGCCTGCTTCGCGCTAGTTTCAGCAGTGCGAATCCGCGTCCACGGAGGCCATCATGAAAGTCGGAGTCCTTGCCTTCACTGCGTCGTTCACCGCAGACCCCGCGCACGTCGCGCGCAAATCCGAATCACTCGGATTCGAGTCCTTCTGGCTGCCTGAGCATCCCGTCATCCCAGTGAACCATAAGACGCCGTTCCCTCGCGGCGACGGCACGATCCCTGACATCTACTCTCACATGATCGATCCGTTCGTCGGCCTCGCCCTCGCCGCCGCGGCAACGAAATCAATCAAACTCGCGACCGGCATCTGCCTGGTCCCCGAGCGCGACCCGATCATCACCGCCAAGGAAATTGCAACTCTCGACTATTACTCCGGCGGCCGCTTCCTCTTCGGCATCGGCGCGGGCTGGCTCAAGGACGAAACCGAAATCTTCGGTGTCGACTTCCGCCGCCGCTGGCCGCTGACCCGCGAGTACATCCGCGCGATGAAGGAGCTGTGGACCAAGCCCGAGGCGAGCTTCGAGGGCGAGTTCATCAAGTTCCCGCCGGTCCGCTGCAATCCCAAACCCGCGCAGCGCCCGTATCCGCCGATTCATATTGGCGCGGGCGGCGACCGCGCGCTCAAGAACACCGCCGCAATCGCCGACGGCTGGGCGCCCCTCTCGCTTAGCCCCGCTCAACTCGCCGACGAATTGAAAAAGTTGAAGCAGCTCTGCGCCGACGCGGGCCGCGACTTCAGCAAAATCGAAATCACGATGTTCGCCCCCATCGACGGTGGCGACACGCGACGCGCGATTCGCGACTACGACGCTGCCGGCTGTCATCGCGTCGTGCTCTTCCCGGCGAGCCTCGCGCCCGACAAGGCCGACGCTGAACTCGAGGCGCTCGCGAAGGCGTGGATCGTCTGAGCGCAGTGCGCCGCGGGTGGCCTCGCGCGAGTCTGACAAAGTGAAACTTCGCGGCGCGATCTCCGGCTTCGGCGCCGTCGCCGAACGCGCGCATCTCCCCGGCTGGCGCTCGCGACACGACGTCACCATCGCAGCGGTCCACGAACCCGTCGCGGACCGCCGCCACGCTGCCATCCGCGCCATCCGCAACGTCCGCGTTTACGACGACCTCGACCTCCTGCTGACCGGCGAGTCGCCCGGCTTCGTCGACGTCGCGAGCCCGCCCGTGTACCATGCCGTGACCGTCCGCGCGGCTCTCGAAGCGGGCGTCCACGTCCTCGTCGAAAAGCCTCTGTGCCTCTCCCTCGACGACTTCGACTCTCTCGCATCGCTCGCCCGCGCCCGCCGCCGCGTCATGATGTGCGTGCACAACTGGAGGCACGCGCCCGCCTACGCCGCCGCGCGCACGCTGATCGACCAGGGCCGTGTCGGCGCCGTCCGCTACGTCTCGTTCGAACGTCTTCGCACCGCGCCCGCCGGCGCTGGCGAAAGCGGCGGCCGCTGGCGTGCCGACGCTGCCACGGGCGGCGGCATCCTCATCGACCACGGCTGGCACGTCTTCTACTTGATGCACTGGCTCCTCGACGCCGGTGCGCCGCTCGCCATCTCCGCCCATCTCGACCGCGCTCGCGACGCCGCCGTCGAAGACCTCGCCGACCTGCGCGTCACCTTCGACGGTGGCCGCCTCGCCCACGCGAATCTGTCCTGGCGCTCTCCCGTCCGACGCACGCGCGCGCTCATCTGCGGCGACCGCGCGACGCTCGACCTCGAGGACGATCGCATCGTCGTCACCGATCGCTCCGGCGCAGTCGAAGAACTCTCCGTCACCGACGCGCCCGACGACTCCTACCACTCGTCGTGGTTCGCTGGCATCGCCGCCGACTTCGAGCGCGCCGTATGCGACGGCCCTGACTCCGCCCTTGCGACCACCAACCTCGCCGAGGCGCGCGCATGCGTCGCACTCACCGTCGCCGCGCGCGAGTCCGCCCGCTCCCACGGCCGCGAAATCCCCTTGCGCCCATGACCGCGCCATTTCCTCTCGCGCCTGTCCGTCGGTCAGTCGCTTAACTGTGCATTGACCGCCTGACCGCACGGACTGCCAGTATTGACTTTCCGCTGACCGCCATTACAGTTACCATTGACCGATTGGTTAGCGTTCGAATTGCGGCGTTTCCGTGACGCGACGAGGTAATCTCTAACGGGATAGCGCGGTCTTCGGCCTCAGTTTTTGGGCGGTTCGATGCTTCAATCGGCACTACCAAAGACTCCGGTTTCGCACCTTGCGTTCGCCGCGCATGCACGACTGACCCCGATGGGCGAATCAGAGGCCAAGACCGATCACGCTGACGCTCGCGGTCACGCGCAGGACTCGCGCGACGGGATTCTGCGCGCCGCGATGCGCCTCTTTGCCAGCCGCGGCTTCCATGAGACCTCGATGTCGGAAGTCGCCCGCGAGGCGCGCGTCAGCAAGGCCCTCATCTTCTGGCATTTCAAAACCAAGGAAGAACTCTTCGTCGCGGTCCTCAACCGCCTGCTCGAGCCTTACGTCATCGACTTCGCCGAGGAGACCAGCGCGCTCGATGAACGCGCGCAAATTTTGAAGCTCGTCGAATCCTACTTTCGCTTCGTCCGCGAAAATGCCTCCTCGATTCGATTCTTCCTCGCGCAACTGCTGCACGACGAGCACTCATCCGGGGGTCTCACCGATCAGGTGATGAAGCTCTACGCCGGCTATCGCGCGATGTTGGTGGAACTGATCGGCGCCGCGCAGCGCAAGGGCCACTGCCCGCGGCGCTTCGTGCCCAAGACTGCGGCCGGCTTTCTGATCTCTGCATTGAACGGCCTCATGATCGAGTACTTGTTCATGAGCCGCGACGCGATCGATCCCGGCGAGGCCGTTGCCATGGTCACCGACTGGCTTTTCATTGAACCACACCACGGCGATCCGCGCAGTCCCAAGGCGGTCGCCTGACACAGGTTGTTGCGAGGGAGAACCCAACCAGATGCGGATGCCGCTCAAATTGATGATCGATCTCGGCCGCTACATGGCGAAGCAGAAGCGCGCCGGTGCAAAGTATTTTCCGCTGGTCTTGATGCTTGAGCCGCTCCACGCCTGCAACCTCGCATGCATCGGGTGCGGCCGCATCGTCGAGTACAAGGAAACCATCCGCGACCAGATGCCGCTGGAGGAAGCGCTCGCGGCTGCCACTGAGTGCAACGCCCCAATCGTTTCCGTCTGCGGCGGCGAGCCGCTCATCTACAAGCACATCGTTCCGCTCACCAAGGGACTCATCGAGCAGAAGCGCCACGTCCAGATCTGCACCAATGCGATTCTGCTCGAACGCTTCGTAAAACAGGTTCCGCCCAGCCCCTACCTGAGCTTCAACGTCCACATCGACGGCATGCGTGAGACCCACGACCGCGTCGTCGATCGCGAGGGCGTCTTCGACATCTGCGTCAAGATGATCAAGATGCTCAAGGAAAAGGGCTATCGCGTCCAAACCAACTCCACCGTGTTCCGCGAAACTTCGGTCGAGGAAATCGAGGAACTCATCAAGATGCTCGCAAGCTTGGGCGTGGATGGCATGTTGCTCACCCCCGGCTACCACTACCAGGTGCTGACCAACGACGAGATCTATTTGAAGAAAGAGGAGATGCCCTACAAGTTCCGCCGCGTCCGTGATCTCGCCGACCAATACAAGATCATGAACACGCCCATCTATCTGGACTACCTCGCCGGCGACCGTGACCTGCTCTGCTCCCCCTGGACCACCGTGACGCGCAACCCCCAAGGCTGGAAGGGCCCCTGCTACCTGATCACCAACGGCCACTACCGGTCATTCAGCGAGCTGCACGAGGTGACCGACTGGGAGTTCTATCGCACCAAGCAGGACTTCCGCTGCCGCGACTGCAAGTTGCACTCGGGTTTCGAGGGCACGGTCGCGATGGATTTCGGCAAAAATCTCAAGGACACCTGGCGGATGGTCCGCCACTATGTCGCGTGAGCGCGCGGCGATGACCGCCGAACGCCCGGCGCGGGAGGCGAAGGGCTGAAACTCGCACCTGATCTCCGTCACGGCTGGGATGTACCTTGCCGGCCCGTTTCGACCGCGTCCTAACAGTGTTCAATCTCGATCGATACTTGAAAGATCGCGCTGCACTCATCGAAACGGCGCTCGCCAATACCGTCGTTACGCACGAGGGTCCCGCCGCGCCGCTGTACGAGTCGATGCGCTACAGCCTGCTCAGCGGTGGCAAACGCCTTCGTCCGATCCTTGCCCTCGCATCATGCGAGGCGGTCGGCGGCCGCACCGGCGACGCTGTCGGACTCGCCTGCGCCATCGAGATGATTCACACCTACTCGATGATCCACGACGACCTGCCGTGCATGGATGACGACGACCTTCGCCGCGGCCGCCCGACAAATCACAAGGTCTATGGCGAGGCGATCGCGACGCTGGCCGGCGATGGTCTTCTCACCGACGCGTTCAAAGTGCTCGCCTGCTCCGCGAACGGCTCGCCCAACTCGCGCGCCGAAATCGTGCTCCAGACCGTCGCGGAACTCTCCGATGCCGCCGGCTCCGCCGGCATGGTCGAGGGGCAGGCGATCGATCTGCTCGGCGAAGGCAAGCCGATGGACCTTGCCCGGCTCGAATACCTGCACAGCAAGAAAACCGGTGCGCTGTTCATGATCTCGGTCAGAGGCGGCGCGCGCATGGGCGGCGCGAGCGGCGGGCAGATTGAAAACCTCTCCGCGTACGCGCGTGCGTTCGGTCTCGCATTTCAGGTCGTCGACGATCTGTTCGACGTCGAATCATCCACCGAGCAGATCGGCAAGCGCACCCAAAAGGATCAGGTGCGCGGCAAGGCGACCTATCCCGCATTGCTCGGCGTGGAACGCTCGCATCAGCTCACCCGCGAGCTCGTCGAACGCGCGCACCGCGCCCTGGCCGGCTTCGGCGATGCCGCTCAGCCGCTTCGTCATCTCGCGGCCTACGTCGTGGAGCGCAAGCTGTGAGCACTGCTCACGCAACCGTCGCGCCCGCGGCGCCCCATTTCCGCCAGGCTGTGCTCGTGAAGCCCGGCCAGCTCGAGTTGCGCGGCTTTATTCCGCGCGCGCCCGCCGACGGCGAACTGCTGATTCGTATCGCGTGTGCGCTCAGTTGCGGCACCGATCTCAAGACCTTCCGCCGCGGCCACCCGATGTGGAAACTGCCGGCTCCGTTCGGCCACGAATTTTCGGGCGTGGTCGAGGCGGTCGGCCCGGGCGTCACCGCCTTCAAACGCGGCGATGAAATCATGGCGGCGCCCACCGCTCCGTGCGGCGCCTGCTTCTACTGCTCGCGCGGGCAGGAGAATCTCTGCGCGCAGGCGATGGACAAGATGGTCCTCGGCGGCTACGCCGACATGCTGGTGCTGCCTGCGCACGTCGTCGCCCGCAACACCTTCGCAAAGCCCGCTGATTTGCCGTTCGAAGAGGCCGCGCTGCTCGAACCGCTGTCCTGCGTCGTTCACGCGCAGGATCTCGCCCGGCCCGAAAAACATGAAACCGTGCTCATCGTCGGCGCGGGCGCATTCGGCCTGCTTCACATGTTGGCGCTCCGGGTGTCAGGCGTGCATGAGGTCGTGGTCGCCGGACGCGGCGAGAAACGGCTCGGCTGGGCGCGCGAGCTTGGCGCCGACCGCGTAATCGACGCTGCCCGCGATGACGCCGCTGCTGAAGTCGCCAAACTCAACTCCGGCTTCGGCCCCGATCTAGTCATCGAATGCACCGGCCAAGTCGATGGCTGGCGCGACGCCTTCGCGCGCGTTCGCCGGGGCGGCCGTGCCGTCTTTTTCGGCGGATGCCCTCCCGGCACCTCGCTCTCGATTGATACGCGACGGATGCATTATGACAACCTGACGCTGCTCGCGCCGTTTCACTTCCGTCCGCGTGACGTGCGGCGCGCATATGAACTGCTCTGCGAGCGGCGAATCGGCGCAGGCGCAATCATCAACGCGCGCCGCCCCCTCGCCGAACTCGCGGAGGTATTCGCATTGATGGATCGCGGTGCGGTGCTCAAGTGCGCCGTGATTCCGTGATGTTGTGGTCGGTGCGCGCGCCCGGCTGGGCGGGCGCACCAGGCTGGATGCGAGGCTGGAGGAGTATGGGAGAGGCTTTCAAACTCGACACAGAATCGTTCGCGCGGCCCGCGCCGGCGCACGATGAGTTCATCGCCAAGGTCGATTACACCA
>CAYSCX010000023.1:0-41290 GCA_964429575.1 uncultured Binatia bacterium (SeqCode)
ACTCCCGCGCAGGACACCGCGACGCGCTATCGCGAACTCATCGCCGAGGCCGCCGAAGCCGACCGCAGCGGCTTCGATACCGTGTGGCTCGCCGAGATTCATTTCGCGCGACGCTTTTGCACCATGCCGGCTCCGATGATGCTCCTCGCCGCAATTGCCGAGCGCACCGAACGCATCCGCTTGGGACTCGCCGTGAATTTGCTTCCGCTTCACCATCCGGTGCGCATCGCCGAGGAGACCGCGACGCTCGATGCGATCTCCGGCGGCCGCGTTGAATTTGGCGCCGGCCGCGGCGCGTTCCCGGTCAACTATCGTGGCTACGACATCGACATGGCGGTCAGCCGCGAGCGTTTCGCCGAAGGTCTCGAGTTCGTGAAGCAGGCTTGGCAGCAGGAGCGCCTCACCTTCAACGGTAAGCATTTTCATGCCGATGGAATTGCGGTCACCCCCAAGCCCGTGCAGAAACCGCATCCTCCCATCCGCCTCGCCGCGAACAGCGCCGAAACGTTCGAGTACGCTGGCGCGCACGGCTATCCGATCTTCGCGGGCGGACCCGTGAATCCCATTCCGGTGCTGGGCGATCGCCTGCAGGTTTATGAGCGTGCGCTCAAAGGCGCGGGCCACGCCAAACCCGACGACTGGCTCGCCGCCGCGCTGATGGTTTTCGTCGGCCGCGACCGCGCATCCGTGCGTGCGATCATCGAGCCGAGCCTCCGCAACTACTTCGACACGGTAAGCTCGATCATCGAACCTGAGAGCCTCGGTACCGCTCAGCAGGCCGAGTTCGAAAAAGTCCGGGCGCGCCTGAGTTCGATTCAGTACGAAACCGTTGATCAGATGATGGGCATCTTCGGCGACCCGGAGTTCTGCATCGACAAGATTGCGGAGCTGAAGGAGCGCTTTGGCTTCTCGCGCCTGGTCTGCTGGTTCGAGATCGGCGGCCTCTCCGGCCACCAGAACATCATCGACTCAATGCGCCTCTTTTCGGAGCGCGTCATGCCGCGCTTCGGATAGAAATAGAGCTTCGCCAGCGCCACCTATGGCAAGGAGTCGAGTGCGCTGGTGTACCGCTCCGCCCACGCGCGCAGCGTCCTCATTCGCCTCGCCACTTCCGGCTCATTGCGCTGCACGTACTCCCAGATGATCAGCCGGTCAAGCAGCATATACACCGGAAACCGGCTCTCGAAGCCGCTACGCGGCGGACTCTCAATCATGTACGAATCGAAAAAGTCCTGCGCCAGAGGCGTGTTTTCGCCGAGACAGGTCGCAAGCAATCGGCAAATGTCGGCTTCGCCGTCTCCAAAGTACGCTCCGCCCAGATCGAACACCCCGCTCACGCGCCATTCATCGCCCGCGCGCTCCACCACCAGGTTCCCTTCTTGGTAATCCTGCATCACAATGCACGGCTCGAACGGAACCTCGAGCGCATCGCCGGCGTCGGCTATGACCCTCTGCGTCCATTCCTCGTCTTCACGAGTGGTGTTCGCGTTCCTCTTGCGCGCCCTCTCCACCAACGTGCGTATCAACGCCACCACTCGCTCCGCATCCGTCGGCGTGCGAGTTCCGGGTGGCGGTCGCTTCGGAGTCTGCAATGGAAACTTCATTTCCTGCGCGAGTACGAATGGTTCAACCGAGTCGTATTCCGGCACATACCGTCCGACCGTCGGCCACGTTAACGCATGCATCGCCGCGAGCCCGCGTCCATGCGCTCTCGCAATGCCACGTCGATCGTCCTGCGAGAGCGATCGCTTTACTTCCGAATTCGACAGATGCAATCCCGCCATCTTCGGCATGATCGCGAAGCTCCAGCCGAAGATGTCCGTGCGCTCGTCGATTAGAAATGGCCACGGCACGGGCATCTGCGTCCGCTCGTGCAGCATCTTCGAGAAGAATCGCTCCGTCGGAAGCTGCCACTCGTGATGTGGCGCGCCACGAAATACGAACTCGCCCCGCGTGCTCGTGACGAACACGTTCTGGCCGAACAGCCCGCCGTGGACCGGCTCCGCCGCGACCAATCGTCCAAGGTCGAACTTGTCGAGCGCGGCCTGCAACTGCCCATCGCTCAGCGCTCCGAGGCGCTTGGAGTATTCGCGGGTCGCCACCAGGGAATTTTGCCACGCTCGACCGCGCCGCCATAGACGCGCGAACTCGCCGATGCCGCCAGCCTGACCGCCGCTTGGCGACGCCGCGCGTTCGATGCTACGAACGTGCTATCGCGCCATTGTTCCAGCGCAACGGAGGTCTTCCATGCTCACCAAGAGCTGGGTGAAATCGCCCGACCAGATCAAGAAAATCGAAGACACCCTCGCGACACCTGCGTTCCTCGACGGCAAATTTCTCACCGTCACCTACCTGACCCGCCCTGAAATAGTCCGCGAAGTTCTTCCGCCGCCGCTCGAGCCCGGCTCCGAGCCGCTCGTGTCGGTGGGTGTCGGCACCTTCGGACGCTCCAACTGCGTCGGCCCATTTGCTGGCGGCACTATGTTCGTGCGCGCGCGCTACAAGGACCTCGAGGGCGATTACTGCCTCGCGATGCCGATGTCCAGCGACGTCGCCATCATCTTCGGCCGCGAACTCTTCGGCGAGCCGAAGAAACAAGGCCGGGTCAGCCTCAAGAGCGATGGCGACGTGGTGCGCGGCGTGATCGAGCGTTTCGGCATTGAGTATTTGACCGTCGAGGCGCGCCTCACCGATGACGTGCCCATCAACGGACCCACCTACGCTGACCGCTTTCACTTCAAATTCATGCACTCGGCGAATGGGCGCGGCCTTGAGTCCGATCCGGTGCTCGTACACGCGCACTTCACCAACAAACTGCGGGTGTTCAAGCGCGGCGCGGGCAAGGTCGTCCTCAAGCCGTCGCATCACGACCCGCTGTCGGAGATCGAAGTCGTTTCGGTCAAGGACGCCGTTTACATCGAGGGCGACATCTACGCCCAGGCCAAGAGCATTGCGACTGTCGATGCGAAACGCTTCCTGCCTTACGCGTTTCAGAACATCGACGATTACAGCGCCATCCCCTGACCGCGCGAAAACGCATGGCGACTCTCAAACGCAACGGCGTCAATCTCTACTACGAAGTACACGGTCGTGGACCCGCGATCCTGCTGACGCACGGCTACTCCGCGACCTCCGAAATGTGGCGCGGACAAATCGGCGCGCTCTCCACCAACCACACGCTAGTGCTCTGGGACATGCGTGGTCATGGCAAGAGTGACTATCCCGACGATCCGGCTCTCTACAGCGAGTCCGCTACCGTCGCCGACATGGCGGCGCTGCTCGACGAGATCGGCGCCGACCGCGCCGTCATCGGCGGACTGTCCCTCGGCGGTTACATGTCGCTCGCGTTTCACCTTGCATTTCCACAGCGCACGCGCGCTCTGTTGATCATCGATACCGGCCCCGGCTTCAAGAATGACTCCGCGCGCGAAGCGTGGAATGCGACGGCGATGGAAACCGCTGCGAAGCTCGAAGCCGAAGGCCTCAGCTACCTCCAGCAGATGACCGCCGAGCGCGCGACTAGCATTCACCGCTCCGCGCAGGGCCTCGCGAAAGCCGCGCGCGGGATGCTCACGCAGCGCGACGCGCGCGTGATCAATTCGCTCCCTCAAATCAAGGTGCCGTCGATCGTGATCGTAGGTGCGAACGACACCGCCTTCCTGAACGCGTCGAATTACATGGCGAAGAAGATTCCAAACGCGCGCGAACTTACGATTCCAGATGCCGGCCACGCCGTGAATATCGACCAACCCACCGCCTTCAATCACGCAGTGACCGAGTTCGTTGCATCGATTCCGTGACCGTGCCGAGCGCCGCGCAGTTCAGCGCCCGCCACCTCCGCACGGACTACGCCGCGCAGCGAAGCATCAACCTCTGTGCTGCGACTTAAGGCAGCCTCGGCACGCCTGCGACGCTCGGGATGGCGGTCGCAGGCAGTTCACGTCGCCCTCCCAACCAAGCGTCCGAACCTGGCACAGCTAGTGACCCGGCGTCGCGGTTTCGCGACTAACATTGGTTGCGTCGCTGCATGTCGCGGTGACACCCTCGGACACCGCAGTTGACGTTCGGGATTGATAGATGATGCCGTCAGATGCGTAAACCGCGCAGAAACCGGCCATTCGCACCGAGATTGATTGAGAGCCATGGCTTGAATTCGGTAGCCTCTGAGGGGATAAGACAGTGATTAGGGCGCGCATCTGGCTGGGGGCTAGCCGAGCCAGTCGGTGGCACGCCACTTGGATTGCGTACCGAGGCGTGGTGGGGATGCGTGGGGCGGCCTCGGGGGGAATTTGGTCTCATTGCCCTGAGGTTATCCGCGTAACGCGTCGACAGTCTCGGCGAGGAATCCATGGACGAACGCAATTTGGTGAATTCGGCAGTCAGAATCTTCCTGGTCGAGGACAACCCCGACCACGCCTTCATCGTCCTTACGATTGCCCGTCAGGTGCTCGGTGATTCGATTGAGATGGTCCATGCCCTCAATGCCGACGAAGCCATCCTTATGATCGAGCAGTTCACCAACGAAGACCGCCCCGACCTGTTCCTGGTTGACCTCCGTCTTCCCGACAACGGCGGCTTCTCGGTACTCTCTGCCGCGCACAACAATGAATCGTGTGCCGGCGTGCCAAAGTTCGTAATCACCAGCTCGATGTACGACAAGGACATCGCTGAGAGCTACGAGTTGGGTGCCGTGGCAGTGCTCTCGAAACCGTTGTCGCGAGCGCGCTTCAAGGAAGAACTCGTCCGCGTTGGTGCGCTGCCCGCGAGTTCACGCCCACCCCCTGCCGGCTACTCGCATTAAAGTGAGCGCGACGCGCGCGCAGCGCTCGCGGCTTGATCGACTGCGGGCTTGACGCACCATTCTCCGCGTAGGATTCTCCGGCTTCGTTGATGCGCGATAAGCGCCCGCGAGGTGCGGCCGTGAAGCCCTACCGATTCGACCAAAGCGATTCGCTGTTCGAGCGCGCCAAGAAAGTCATCCCCGGCGGCATCTACGGCCACCAAACGCCGCTGTTGCTTGTCCCCGGTGCATACCCCAAATTCTTCGCGCGCGGCGAGGGCTCGCATGTCTGGGACGTCGATGGCAACGAGTACATCGACTACATGTGCTCCTACGGCCCGATCATCCTCGGCCACCGCCATCCGAAGGTCGAGGAGGCGGCGCAGAAGCAGGCTGCGCTGGGCAACTGCTTCAACGCACCAACGCCAATCTGGGTCGAACTCGCGGAGCACCTCGTTTCAATCACTCCGTTCGCAGACTGGGCGGTGTTCGCTAAAAACGGCTCCGATGTCTGCACTTGGGCGCTTGAGTTGGCGCGCCACGCGACCGGCCGACCGAAGATTGCCGCGTGCGAGGGCGCTTATCACGGCACTCATGCGTGGTGCACACCGGTGCCGAACGGCACTACGCCGGAGGATCGCGCGAACATCGTCCATTTCCGTTACAACGATCTCCAAAGCCTTCGCCGCGTCATCGATGAGAACCCGGGCAAACTAGCAGGCCTGATCATCTCGCCCTTTCGCCACGACGCCGGCCACGACTCGCAGATGCCCGTAGAGGGATTTCTGCAAGGCGTGCGTGATCTGTGCGACCGCAACGGCATGGTCTTCATCCTCGACGACGTGCGCGCCGGCTTCCGGCTCCACATGGGCGGGTCGGGAGAGTTGTTCGGCGTGCGGCCGGACGTCTCGTGCTACTGCAAGGCGATCGCGAACGGTTATCCGCTCTCGGCGTGCGTCGGACGCGACAGCCTCCGCAAGTCCGCGCAGGAAGTCTTCTTCACCGGTTCCTATTTCACCAGCGCCGTTCCGATGGCCGCGAGCCTTGCGTCTCTCAAGGAACTCGACGCGTCAGGCGGAATCGAGCGGATGCGCGCGATGGGCGAGAAGCTTCGAACCGGATTGCTTGCACAGGCGAAAAGTGCGGGCTTCGACGTTACCTACTCGGGGCCACCGTCAATGCCTTACATGACGTTCAAGGCCGACCGCGGCCGCTACGATCGCATCAAGTCGTTCTGCGCCGAGGCGTCGCGCAATGGGGTGTTCCTCGCGCCGCGCCACAACTGGTTCCTTTCGGCGGCGCACACCGAGCGCGACATCGATGAGACGCTCGATGTCACCGCGCGCGCCTTCGAAGCCGTCCGCCGCGAGTTCGGGTGAGCCGTATTCCTCGTCGGTGCGTTCCCGTTAGGCGCCTTCGAGACCGATCGTATCTCCGCCTAATCGGCTGATGCTAAGCTTGGATGCGAACGTTTGGGATGCGTAAGGGGGCCCTGATGCGCGTCGGCTACGTGATTCTCTGGCTAGCGGTTGCGGGTTCGGTGGGAGGGTTTCTAAACGCTTATTTCGCCTATCAGGGATTTGTGTTGTGGCGAAAGGAAAACCTCCAAGGCGGCGGCACTATTTGGATGCCGGGTTTTTTGGGAAACGTCGTGGTAGGCGCGATTACCGCAATCGTGCTCGCGGCGCTATACAGCCCGTTGGGAGCGGTAAAGTTTGCAGGATCGAGTGGTTCGACAGACTACGACATCACGTTGGCGAGCTTGGCTGGGGCAGTGCTGTCTGGTCTCGGAGGGTCGCGTCTGTTGACCCAAGAGGTTGACCGTCGGTACGATGCACTTGTGAAGGAGCAGACGGCGGCGGCGATCAAAGATCTCGTGAACTTGGCGCTTCCTGTCACTCCCAAATCTACGACTTGAGGCACAAACAGTGGCAGAGCTTGACGATTCGACTCGTGAGGTAGCTGGTCAATTGGTGCGGGAACTGGCTCCGTTCCTGCTGAAGACACGGGATCCGGCAACGGATTACGTCACTGCAAGAGCATTTGCATTCCTAACTGGCACACTGCGATCTGGCAGGCTTGAGGATCCCGTTCCTCTGATCCGCGAGCTCTCACAACTTCGAAATGCCTTACAGACATCGAAGAGTTCAGGAGAGACCAACGTCGCCCACCTGGTCGCGTACATCGCTCAGTTTACGAACCAACTCGAGAGTCTTTGCGCGCCAACCGAGGCAGAGGAAGAGATCATCCGGCAGCATCTAGACCACGACGCTGAACTGAGGGCGCTTTACGAGGAACACCAATCGCTCAAGCGCAAGCTCGAAGAACTGCGCGCGAAACATTACCTGACCAGCGAAAAGGAATTTGAAGAGGAACGCATGCGCAAGCTCAAGCTCGCATCGAAGGATCGCATGATGGCGATCCTCGACCGCTACATGGCGGAGAGCCAGTAGTTCTTCTACGTTCTTGCGCGCCGCCCGCCCCGCAAGGTAGGCTTGCAACGCCGCCGCGATTCCTGGGCGGCATCACCGCGCTCCTTCGAAGCAGTCCGCCGCGAGTTCGCGGGCTAACGAGGCGGGTCCTTGAACGGGGCCTGTGACTGAATCTGCGGCGGTTATTATGGGCGCGCTCGTGGGCGCGGCGGCTGGGCTTGCGGGCGGCGGATTTGCGGCTCTTGCATCTTTACGCGCGAGCCAATTGGCAGCGCGGGCACCATTGGGTCCAGTTTTGCACGAAATTAGCAACGCGCTGATAGGAATGAACGCGACGAAAGGCACGACGGAGTACTGGGAGCCCCGCAGAGAGTTCGAGCGGAGATGGAGCGAATTCTCGATCCAACAGCGAATACTTTGCCCGAGCGAGAGGATCGCGAACCTTATGGCCCTCGTTCACGCGATCGGGAGAAACGAGTCAGATCCGCCCGAGGCTCTTTTGAATCTGGCCGGTCAGACTATGGAAAAGATTACGCAGATGGTTGGTGCTCATGGTAATTCCCTCTTTCGATTTCGAGCTCGGAGAGAAGAAGCCCGAATCATTCGACGCTGGCTCGAAAGCGAGCCAGCAAAATTGCTTAGCGAGGCGGTCCGAACAAAGCTCACAGCATTAGTATGAGGAACGGCGATTCATCGCACGCGCCTTTTCTCACTTCGCCGTCGACCAAATTCGCGCTCTGGTCGCCGTTGGCGGCGCGCGGCCGGGGCGGTACTCACAGCTCCGGCCACTTGTTCCACGGGCGCGCCTGCTCGTACGCGTACGACGCCTGCAGCACCAAGTCGTCGCGGTGGCGCTCCGCGACGATCTGAAGACCGCACGGCAACCCCGCGTCCGTGAATCCAGCGCGCACCGACGCCGCCGGATGCCCGCTCAAGTTGATCGGATATGTGAACGCGATTGCGCCCAACGGGTCGCGCAGCGGCGAGCCATTGATTTCGCTCGGCGGCGGACCCTTGGCGGCGAACGCTTCAGTCGGCAGCGTCGGCGTGAGCAGCAGGTCGTAGCGCGCGAACAGACCGGCGAGCCACTGGTTGAACGCCGCACGCTGGCGGTACGCCTTGCCGTAATGCTGCCAGGTGATTCGTCCCGCCGTCTCCGTGCCGGAAAGAAACGCGCGGCCGAATTGGTCGCGGTACTTTTCGAAGTACTCGTGCAACATCGCGAGGCCCTGCGTTCCGCTGATTCGCATCCACGCCTCGCTCGTCTGCGGCACTACGTCCTCTCGCACGTCAACTTGGTGCCCGAGGTCTTTGAATACCGACGCCGCTTTGGCGACTTCGCGCGCAACATCGCGCTGGACGATCTGGTTGAAGTCCGGATGAAACGCGATGCGCAGTTTCTTCGGCAACCTCTCGAGCACTGCTTGATACGAGATGCCTGGATGCGGCAGCGAATCTGGATCCGCGGGGTGATAACCAACCACCGCGTCCATGTACATCGCCGCGTCGCGTACCGTGCGCGTCAGCGGACCAAGCACCGACACGTCGTTCCATGCCTGCATGCCGAGCATCGGCTCATGCGGAATCCGTCCGAATGACGGCTTGAGCCCAAAGCAGCCGACGTAGCAGGCCGGAATTCGAATCGAGCCGCCGCCGTCCGAACCGGTCGCCAGCGGCACCAGACCGCTCGCCATCGCCGACGAACTTCCGCCCGACGATCCGCCGGGCGTACGCTCGACGTTCCACGGGTTGCGTGTTACGCCGTACACCAGGTTCTTGGTGAATCCCGTGTAGCCGAACTCCGGAGCGTTGGTCTTGCCCAGCACGATCGCGCCCGCGCCGCGAAGACGCGCTACTTCCACCGAGTCGCGCTCGGGCACGTTGTTCTTGAAGGGCAGCGAACCGAGGCTGGTCGGCAGTCCTGCCGCGTCCTCAAGATCTTTGACGCCCAGCGGCAACCCCGCGAGCGGCCCGATCTCCTCCCTGCGCGCAATCTTTTCATCCAGAGCGCGCGCCTCGCCGAGCGCTTCCTCCGGGCGCATCGCGACGAGCGCGTTGAGCTTCGGATTGAACTTTTCGATTCGCGCAAGACAGCTCTGCAAGAGTTCGCTCGGCTTGAGCTCGCGCTTGCGAATCAGCCCCGCGAGTTCGTGCGCGGGCAGATAGTGCAGTTCCGCCATGGGATTTCCTCCGCGACGTGCCGTTCGCACCAACAAATACTACGCTTTGCTGAGAATTGGGAACTCGTACTTCCGCTCGCCGCGAGCGCCGCAGCGCGGTTGACGCTCTAACGACCGTTAGTTACGATCGACGGCAATCCGGAAAGTCTCATGCGAGGACCCGCGAAAAAGAGCGCCGCTCCCGCTGGCGCACGTGTAGTCGAGCTTCACCGCCCGCACGACACTCGCGTCCGCTTGCTGCAGGTCGCGCAGGTATTGTTCGCGGAGCGCGGTTTCCGCGGCACCAGCCTTCGCGACATCGCGCACCGCATCGGCATCCAGGCGCCGTCGCTGCTCCACCACTTCCCGTCCAAGCAGCAACTCTACCTGGCCGTGCTCGACCGAATATTCGAGGGACTCGAGGACGCCGCCGGCGCGTTGCTGGTCGGCCGCGAGAGCTACCGGGATCGCATGCGCAACGCCATCTCCGCGGCGATTGATTACATCGCGCGGCGTCCCGACGCGGTCCGGATCCTTTGGCAGGAGATGTCCGATGAAAGCGGCGTCGGCCGCCAGCTGATAAAGCGCCGGATCCCGCCGCTCCACTCGATGGCGCTCAATTTCATTTTTCGCGGACAGCGTGAGGGCGAGTTCCGTACCGAGATCGAGCCGTTCCACTTTCTACTGAGCCTCAACTCGATCACGCTGGGCTACTTCACCACCGCCGCCACGGTGCGCAGGCTGTGGAACATCAATTTGCTTGAACCGCAGCTTATCGAAATCCGCAGGCGCGAGGTCATCGACCTGGTCGAGCGCACGCTTTTCGTACCGCAACCTGCGCCTCCGTCGCTGAGCTGACGCATCGCGAAAACGCGAATCGAATCCGTCAGAACGTTCCGCCTGCGAATCACCTGAGTCCCAAGGAGAATTACCCGCGATGAAATTCGGCACTTTCTATGAGCATCAGCTTCCGCGCCCTTGGAAGCCCGGCCTCGAACTGAAGCTCTTCCAGGATGCGTTGGACCAGGTCGAGCTGGCCGACCAGGTCGGCATCGACCACATGTGGGAGGTCGAGCATCACTTTCTCGAGGAGTATGCGCATTCGTCTGCGCCAGAAATCTTCCTTGCTGCATGCAGCCAGCGCACCAAGCAGATTAGACTGGGGCACGGCATCGTGCTGCTCCCGCCTGCGTACAATCATCCGGCGCGCGTAGCGGAGCGTATCGCGACGCTCGATCTGGTGAGCGGCGGGCGCGTCGAGTTTGGTACCGGTGAATCATCCGCCGAGGCCGAGCTTGGCGGCTTCCTCATCCCGCGCGCGGACAAGCGCGACATGTGGCAGGAGTCGCTCGGCGCGATCTGCCGAATGTTCGTCGAGGATCCATTTCTCGGCCACCAGGGCAAATACTTCCAGATGCCGGTGCGCAACGTGGTGCCCAAGCCCGTCCAGAAGCCGCATCCTCCCCTGTGGGTCGCGTGCTCGCGCCGCGAGACGATTCACCTTGCCGCGAAGCTCGGAATCGGCGCGCTCACCTTTGCATTCGTCTCGCCCGAGGAAGCGCGCTACTGGGTCAACGACTACTACACGACGCTCGAAAATGAGTGCGAGCCGATCGGCTACGCGATCAATCCGAATATCGCGATCGTCACGGGTTTCATGTGTGACAACGATCAGGAGCGCGCGCGCAAGATGGGCGAGGATGGCCTGCAGTTCTTCTCCTACGCGCTCGCCCACCACTACATCTTCGGCCGTCACGAACCCGGCAAGACCGACATCTGGAAGAACTACACTTCGCAAAAGAACGGACTAGCGATGCCCGGCGCGGGCGGTCCCAACAGCTGCGTCGGTACGCCGGACCTGATTCGCCAGCGCCTGCGCGATTACCAGGACGCCGGCGTCGATCAGGTCGTGTTCATCTCGCAGGCCGGTAACAACCAGCACGAGGACATCTGCGACTCGCTCAATCTGTTCGCCAAGACGGTGCTGCCGGAATTCAAGGAACAGCACGAGGCGCGCGAACGCCAGAAGATGGAACGCATCGCGCCGATTCTCGAGCGCGCGATGAGTCGCAAGCGCGAGCCAGAGGTTCCCAAGACCGACGGGCCGACGATCATCCAAGCCGGCATGCTGCCCTAGCAGGGTGTTGAGCAACGCGGAACCTATCGGCGCGGTCCCGGCGGTGCGCTCAACACCCTGCGTGAAAGACTTGTCCTGAGCCAGCGGCGAAGGATCGGGCTTCCTTCCTCGTCTTCTCCCCCTGCGGGGGAGACGTGAGAGAGGGAGCAGGCGGTCGAATATGACTTTTTCAACAGCCTGCGATCGGCCGATCGCCGAATCGCAATTTCTCGAGGCCGCCCATTCGCGGGGCGCCTCTTTTTCTCTTGTGCTTGACTGCTTGCGCAGACAATCTATTCGAGATGCAGCCGATCTCGATTTTACTGCGAGTCTGTTCCAGCTTCCTCTTCGCTGCGGTGGCGCTTGTCGCGTTCTCCGTCTGCGCGCACGCCGCCGATCCGCAAACGCCTCCGTCGCCGAACGATAAGACGGCGCGCAATGCTTGGGCGCTTCGCGAAGTCCTGCGGCGCATGATGGTCGGAGAGAATGTCGATCCCGCACTATTCAAGGAATTCGAAGACGCGCAGAACTTCGGGCTCAAGACCGGACCCGAAGCGGGTCAGCGCGTTCCGGATTTCAAGCTGCCTGATGAGAACGGGAAGCAGTGGACGCTCGAGCAGTTGATGGGCCCCAAGGGCTTGTTGCTCGCATTCAACCGCAGCGCCGATTGGTGACCCTACTGCCGCAGCCAGCTCGTCGAGCTGGAACGGACGCGCGAGACGCTGGAGAAGGCGGGCGTCAACATCGCATCGATCACCTACGACTCACCCGAGGCGCTGAAGAAGTTCGCGACGGCGTACAACATCGGCTACCCGATGCTCTCCGACAAGGGCAGTGCGGTCATCCGCAAGTACGGCATCCTCAACACCAATGTTCCGCCCGACCACATGTTCTACGGCATCCCGTTTCCGGGAATGTACCTGCTCGGCCCCGACGACAAGGTGCGCGTGAAGTACTTCGAACCCGAGTACGAAAAGCGAATCGCATCGTCCGAGGTCGCGCTGAACTCATTCGGTGTCGCACCGGTCGATAACTCGGTTGAAGTCAGCGCCGGCGACGTCCGTGCGCTTGTGCGCCTTTCCACCGAGCGTTCCGTGCCCGGCCACGAGATCGGCGCGCTTGCAAAGTTTGACGTTGGACCCGGCTGGCACATCTACGGCGAGCCGCTGCCCGAGAACTACGTCGCGACCGCGGTGATATTCGACTCCGATCTCGTCGCGAATCAGGCGTGGGACTTTCCGAAGCCGAAGCCCGTCCGGTTTGAAGTGCTCGGCGAGACGTTGCCAACCTACGAGGGCAGATTCGATGCGAAGGGCAGGGTGATGCTGAAGCGCGGACTCGGACCGGGCGATTACCGGCTCAAGGGCACCGTCAAGTTCCAGCAATGCAATGATGAGATCTGCAAGCTGCCTCAGAACGTTGCGTTCGAGCTGCCGATCAAGATCGAACCGCTGCTGATGCCCGAGCGCCTGGAGAGCCCGAAGAAGTAGGGTTGAAACGGCGTCCGTTCGCGCCGACTACATCAGGTTGTACACGCGCGCAACGTTCTCGCCCAAGATAGCGCGCCGTCCGGACTCCTTCATCGGCGCGATCATTCCCTTCAACTCCTCGAGGTAGTTGCCGGGGTGATCCGGATGCGGATAGTCCGTCGCCCAGAAAAACTTGTCCTCGCCCACCGCGTCCATCATCGCGTGAATGGTACGTTCATCGGGGTCGGCCGAGATGTAGCACTGACGTTTGAAGTAGTACGACGGCTTCTCCTTGAGCCGAACCGTCGCGCCGAGAGTGGTGCCTGTGTAGATCGCGTCGGCGCGATCGACGAAGAACCCGATCCATCCGGCCTGCGATTCCAGCACGATTACGCGCAGCCGCGGGAATCGATCAAACACGCCGAGCTGGAATAACGTTCCGAACGCATGCTGCACGCCCTGGCCGGCGAACACGTCGAAATACCATGCGGCCCACTGGAAATTGTCGTACCGGTGATGGATGCCCCACTGCACTGGTTCGAAAGTTGGATGAATCGCAAACGGCACATCGAGATCCTGCGCGATCGCGAAGACTCGATCGTGGCGGGTATCGCCGTGGGGGACGCGTGTGATCGTAAACGGACAGACGAACGCGCCGCGGCAGCCGTCCTTCACCGCACGCTCGAGTTCGATCGCGGCGGCCTCTGGATCGCCGAGTGACAAATGCGCGATCGGAATGAGCCGGCCTCCGGAGTCGCGGCAGAAGTCGGCGATCCACCGGTTGTACGCGCGGCAGTATGCCTGCGACAGCTCCACGTCGAACAGCTCGGCCTCCCACAAAAGCCCGATTGTCGGATACAGCAGCGCCTTCGCCATGCCCTCGCGGTCGAGAAGTTCGATGCGCTCTTTCATGTCCATGGTGCCGAACGCCGCGCCCTTCATGTAGGTGGCTTCGGGAGCCGGCCGCATCGACCGGAGATCTTCCGGCTTGAGATCGCCGCGCAACATCATCTCGCGCAGTTGTGTTGAAACGTCGATGTTTTTGCCCATACCGCCGAGCGTGCCGAGCACGCCGGGCACCGTCAGCTTCGCGCGTCTTTGATCGATTTCGAGAAATTCGTACCCGTCATCGCCGACCCGGATTCGCATCGCGCGATCGCGATACTTCGGGTCGATGTATTTCTCCCACAGATCCGGCGGCTCCAGGATGTGTCCGTCGGCGTCGATTACCAGTGCTTCGGTCTTCATCGCATTTGCTCCCGAATTTCCGGTCGGCGTGCGCTTCGCTACAGCACCGCGAGCGGATTGACCGGAGAGGCGGTTCCGCGCTCCAGCACGAGCGGAGCCATCACGAAGAGAAACTCGTAACGTCCCGCTCGCGCGCACGCCGCGGAGGCCGCATCGAAGTCCGCGTTGTCGATTAGATGAATGCCCATCGCGACCAGCGTGCCGACGTGGATCGGCAACAGCACGCCCTCGTAACCGCTCGGCATTGCGTCGCTCGCACCGTCGGATCCGAGAACCGCTATCCGCCGCTCGTGGAGCCATGGCAGGCACGACGCATCGAGCCCGGGCAGTCCCTCGCGCCACGGATCCCAGCCGCCCTTGACCTTGCGCCGCTTCGCACGGCCGGTTCGAATCAACAGCACGTCTCCCTCCTCAACCTGCACCCGATGATCTTTCTCCGCCGCGTCGAGGTCGGACGGCATGATGCGCTCGCCCGGCTCGATCCACTCGGCCTTTTTGATCTTTGGAATGTCGAGCAGCACGCCCCGGCCCACGACGCCGTCGCGCGCAACGTCAATTGCGCATTTGCGTGCGCCGTGTGAGCCGACTTCCGACGCGTCGAAGCCGTTGTACATCTTGCCCTGCCAGAACACGTGGCAAAGCGCATCGAGGTGCGTATTGGCGAGCCCGTGCGGTGCGATCGCGAAGTAATCGCCCGAGTACGGCAACGGCGTGTTCAGTGCGTCCGAGCCCGCCTGCACCATGAGATGCGTCACGGGCGTCGGATTGTCCGGCGCAGGCAGCGTGGCGAGCGGAAGCGACATTGAAACGGTCTCGCCCGAAAGCGCAAGTTTCGCGGCGCGCGCGCGTTTTTCGTCGGTGATGAAATTCAGCGCCCCGCGCTGGTCGTCTTTGCCCCACCGCCCCCAATTGCTGTGTTTTTCGAACATCGCCTTCACTTGTTCAGACGTAAGCCGCGTCGCCATGGTAGTCTCTCCGATCGTTTGGAGTGATGCGCCCTCCGTATAGCACGGGCTGGGCGCCTCCGTGTAACTGAACGAGCGGTAGGTTGGGCGCGCCGGCGCCACGACGGAGCAGCGCTTGGCCAACGATTACATCGAAGCGTCCCGCGTTTTTCACGAGGTCACCAAACACTCGTACACGAGCGTGCGGACCGGAACGTACGCTCTGGACTGGGACAACAAACCGCTCCCGTACAAGATTTACCCCGATGCCGGTGCGATCGTTTTGCCGCGTGAACTTCCGCTTTCGTCCGTGCCCGCGCTCGCGGCGATCGCGGCGGCCACCCGCGCCGATTCCACGACGCCGATCGACCTCGAGGTTCTCACGCGATTGCTCTCATCGGCGGATGGACTAACGCGCACACGCACAGTACGCGGTGAGGAATACCATTTTCGTGCGGCAGCGTCGGCAGGTGCGCTCTATCCGAACGAAATCTACGTCGCGGCATCGGCCGTCGATGGACTTGAGCCGGGCCTCTATCACTTTTCGCCGGCTGATCTGAAGCTACGCGGGCTGCGACGAGGCGACTATCGAACGACGCTGCTGCGCACGGCGGCGGACCGCGCCTCGATTCGCGGTGCGCGCGCCGTCCTGGTCGTGAGTTCGATCTTCTGGCGAAGCGCATGGAAGTACCGCGCGCGGGCATTTCGCTACTGCTTCTGGGACGCCGGTACGTTGTTGGCGAACCTGCTCGCCGCCGCTGCAGCCGAATCGATTCCCGCAGATGTCGTCACCGCATTCGTCGACGCTGAAGTTGAATTGCTCATCGGCGCGGACGGCGAACGCGAAGGCGTCGCCTGCCTGGTTGCACTCGGCGCTGGCGCCGGCGCGCCGGCGGCCTCGCCGGCGCTCTCACCGCTTACGCTCGAAACGATCGCGCTGTCGAAGGAAGAGGCCGTGTACAACGACCTCCGAAAAATCCAGGCGGCTACGCGGCTCGAGACCATCGATGAAGTCCGCGCAGTCGCAAGCGCAAAGATCGATTCTTGGGAGGGCGTTGCGGCTCCCGATGCTTCGGGATTCGCCGGGCTCGCTCCTGAGCGCGGCGCCGCGCTCGGCGAAACTATCTTGCGGCGCGGCTCAACTCGCATCTTCGCGCAACAACCAATACCGGGCGATGAACTCGCGACGATCCTTGCCGCATCGAGCAGTCATCCGCGCGCCGACTTCCCGCGGCTGACCGACACCTACGTCATCGTAAATGCCGCCGAAAGTCTGAAGTCTGGTGCATACTTCTACAACCGCTCGTCGAACGCGTTCGAAATGCTGAAGGCCGGCAACTTTCGTGGCGAGGCCGGCTATCTTTGCCTCGAGCAACCGCTGGGCATGGATTGCGCCGCACTTATCGTTTACATGGCGGACCTGGAGCGCGCACTCGGTGCGCTAGGCAATCGCGCGTATCGTGACGTTCACCTCGAGGCTGGCCTTCTCGGCGGACGCGCCTATCTGGCGGCATACTCACTTGGTCGTGGTGCGACTGGTCTCACCTTTTACGACGATGACACGACGAAGTTCTTTGCGCCTCATGCTGACGCCAGGAGTCCGCTCTTGATGGTCGCGATCGGCGTGCCGCGATCGCGTGCGACCTCCTAGCCGTCGCTCCGCGTTCGCTTCGTTCGATCCGTGATGACTGGCCACTGCCTGCGGTTGAAAACCGGCGGTCGACGGCGCAGTCCACTAGCAGGGTGTTGAGAAACGCGGAACATATCGGCGCGGTCCCGGCGGTGCGCTCAACACCCTGCGTGAAAGACTTGTCCTGAGCCAGCGGCGAAGGATCGGGCCGCCTTCCTAATCTTCTCCCCCTCTGGGGGAGACGCGAGAGAGGGAGCAGGCGGTTGAAAATGACTTTTTCAACAGCCTGCTGGCGGTTCTGAGGCCAGGTGCTGTCATTGTGTCGGCTTCGACACCTAATATATCATGGCTCAAATGCTCTCTTGCCTAATATAGTTAGGAACAAGGTCAAGGAGGTTCGCTCTTGTGCCGTCGGGTGATTTTTCCCCTAATATTCCCTTGACAGAATTTCAAGTCACCACTATTCTTCATCACTCCACCATGACATCTGCCTTATGAAATTAGGAACCGAAAATCCGCAGCTCGACGCTATCGACCTGCGCATACTTGCCACGCTGCAGGAGCACGGACGCATCGCGCTCACCAAGCTCGGTGAGCAGGTCGGCCTTTCCGCGCCGTCAGTCATCGAGCGCGTTAAGCGGCTCGAGGATAGCGGCGTCATCTCCGGCTATCACGCGTCAGCTGATGCGAAACGGCTCGGCAAGGATGTTACCGCGTTCATCGGCGTCATCATTTCGCATCCCAAGACCATTGCGCTCTTCGAGCAGACCACCGATCTGCTCGATGACGTGCTCGAATGCCATCACGTCACCGGCCAGCACACGATCCTCCTCAAGGTGAAGACCGAGAACACTTCGTCGCTTGAGCGGCTCATCAGCGCGATACGATCCATCGAGGGAGTCGCGCGCACCGAGACAATGGTCGTGCTTTCGACCCATACCGAGCGCACGACGATCGCGGTGAATGGCGCAGCCGCGCAGGAGCAGGGCAACGGGCGCCGCCGACACGGTCATGGCAAGGCTTCGGGCTCAGATGCCAAGCGAATTTGAACATGCATAGGTTCGATGCGATTCCGCCGCGAACCGGACTTTACGACCCGGCTCACGAACACGACGCGTGTGGAATCGGCTTCGTAGTCAACATCAAGGGTGAGCGCTCGCACGACATCGTGCTGAAGGGCCTCACGGTGCTGGACAACCTCACGCACCGCGGCGCGTGCGGCTGCGATCCTACCACCGGCGACGGCGCCGGAGTGCTGATTCAGATTCCGCACGCGTTCTTTGCGCGCGAGGCGGACCAACTTGGCTTCAAGCTCCCGGCCCCCGGCGAATACGGAGTCGGGATGGTGTTCCTGCCGCTCGATCCTGCCAAGCGCGCCAAGTGCGAAGCTGTCTTCGAACAGATCGTGCGCGACGAGGGCCAACTTCTGCTCGGATGGCGCACCGTGCCGATCAACGAGAACGAATGCGGCGTGATCGCGCGCCGCGCGCTGCCCGCCGTCCGCCAGGTCTTCATCGGACGCGGCGCCCGTGCCGGCGATCGCGACGCGCTCGAGCGCAAGCTCTATGTGATCCGCAAGCGCGCGTACAATGCCGCGCTGAAGCTTGGTCTGGTCGCGCCCGACCTTTTCTACTTTTGCAGCCTCTCGAGCTCGACGGTGGTATACAAAGGCCAGCTCATCTCGCACCAAATCCCTGATTTCTATCCAGACCTGCGCGACCCGGCTGTAGAGACGGCGCTGTGCATGGTGCATCAGCGCTTTTCGACCAACACTTTCCCCAGCTGGGATCGCGCCCATCCGTATCGCTTCCTTTGCCACAACGGCGAGATCAACACGCTGCGCGGCAACATCAACTGGATGCACGCGCGCGAAAAGCAATTCGCGTCGCCGCTGTTCGGCGACGACATTCAGAAACTTCGCCCGATCATTGAACCGGCCTCGAGCGACTCGGGCATGTTCGACAACTGCCTCGAGCTTCTGGTCCGCACCGGCCGTTCGCTGCCTCACGCGGTGATGATGATGATCCCCGAGGCGTGGCAGAACGATCGGCAGATGAGCGCGTCCAAGCGCGGGTTCTATCAGTTCCACTCGTGCCTGATGGAACCGTGGGACGGCCCTGCGTCGATTGCCTTTACCGACGGCGTACGCATCGGGGCGGTGCTCGACCGCAACGGCTTGCGACCGTCGCGCTATCTGGTCACCAAAGACGGGCTGGTGGTGATGGCGTCGGAAACCGGCGTGCTCAACATCGCGCCGGAGAACGTCGAGTTCAAGGGACGGCTGCATCCGGGCCGCATGTTCCTGGTCGATACCTCCCAAGGACGCATCGTCGGTGACGAGGAACTCAAGGAAGGTCACGCGGCGCGCAAGCCGTATCAGAAGTGGCTCGAGCAATGTCTGGTCAGCCTCGACGAATTGCCGATTCCCGAGGACGCGCCGCCCGTCGATTTCATCAAGGGCTTCGACCTGTTGAAGCAACAGCAAGCGTTCGGCTACACCATCGAGGACCTCAAAATGATCCTCGCGCCGATGGCGGTTAACGCCCAGGAGCCGGTCGGTTCGATGGGCACCGACACTCCGCTGGCGGTGCTGTCCGACCAGGCGCCGCCGCTGTTCAACTACTTCAAGCAGCTGTTCGCGCAGGTCACCAATCCGCCGATCGATCCGATCCGCGAGGAGATGGTTACCTCAGCGGAGACGACCATCGGCTCCGAGCAAAACCTTTTCGAGGAGAGTGCGCTGCACTGCCGCCAGTTGAGGATCGGCGTGCCCCTGATCACCAACGACGAACTCGCAAAGATAAAGTGCCTCGACCGGCCGGGGCTGCGGTCGATAACGCTCGCGACGCTTTACGCTGTTGCCAGCGGCGGCGACGGGCTGCGCCGCGCGCTCGATGCTCTATGTGCGAAGGCTTCGCAAGCCATTGCTGACGGCTACACGATAATCGTTCTATCCGATCGCGGCGTGGATCGCGACCATGCGGCGATTCCCACCCTGCTCGCCTGCGGTGCGGTGCATCATCATCTGATTCGTGAGGGCACCCGTACGCGCGCCGGCCTGGTGGTTGAGTCCGGCGAACCGCGCGAAGCGATGCACTACTGTCTGTTGCTGGGCTACGGCGCGGGTGCGATCAACCCTTATCTCGCGCTCGCGACCCTCGCCGGCATGATTCGCGACGGCGTGCTCAAGGAGGTTGACGAAGAGACCGCGGTCCACAACTTCGTCAAGGCCGTCTGGAAAAGCATGATCAAGGTCGCTTCCAAAATGGGCATCTCGACGCTCCAGAGCTACCGCGGTGCGCAGATCTTCGAAGCGATCGGACTTAGCAAGGAAGTCGTTGACCGATACTTTACGTGGACGGCATCGCGCGTCGGCGGCATCGGCATCGACGAGATCGCGCGCGAAACCGAAGTTAGCCATCGCCGCGCCTTTGCGATCGACCCGGCCCTCGACGGTGAACTCGACGTGGGCGGCCAATACCAATGGCGGCGCCGCGGCGAGTACCACATGTGGAACCCGAACACGATCGCGACGCTCCAACATGCGGTCCGCTCCGGCAACTATAAGCTGTTTCGCAAATACACACGCTTGATTGACGAAGATAGCCAGCGACTCGCAACGCTGCGCAGCCTGCTCCAGATCAAGTTCGACCGCCCGCCCGTTCCCATCGAAGAAGTGCAACCGGCGTCGGAGATCGTGAAGCGTTTCAAGACTGGAGCGATGTCGTTCGGTTCAATCAGCAAGGAAGCGCACGAAAACCTTGCCATCGCTATGAATCGCATCGGAGGCAAGAGCAACACCGGCGAGGGTGGCGAGGACCCGGCGCGCTACCCGCGCGATCCCAACGGCGACTGGCGGCGCAGCGCCATCAAACAGGTCGCCTCTGGACGCTTCGGCGTTACCTCAGAGTACCTGGTTAATGCCGACGAGCTGCAGATAAAGATGGCGCAGGGCGCCAAGCCCGGCGAGGGGGGCCAACTGCCCGGCCACAAGGTCGACTCGTTCATCGCGAAGATTCGATACTCCACCCCCGGCGTGGGTCTTATCTCTCCGCCGCCACATCACGATATCTATTCCATCGAGGATCTCGCGCAGCTCATCCACGACCTCAAGAACTCGAACAACCGCGCTCGAGTGAGCGTCAAGCTGGTCGCTGAGGTTGGGGTCGGAACGATCGCGGCCGGCGTCTCCAAGGCGAAGGCCGACGTCGTGCTTATCAGTGGCTACGACGGTGGCACCGGTGCGTCGCCGCTTCAGTCAATCAAGCACGCCGGCATCCCGTGGGAGCTTGGTCTCGCCGAGACGCAACAGATTCTCGTGATGAACGATCTGCGCGGTCGCATCCACGTGGAGACCGATGGTCAGCTCAAGACCGGCCGCGACGTCGTCATCGCTGCTTTTCTTGGCGCCGAGGAGTTCGGCTTCGCAAGCGCCGCGCTGGTCGCGTCCGGATGCATCATGATGCGCGTTTGCCATCTCAACACCTGCCCGGTCGGCATCGCGACGCAGGATCCGGTGCTGCGCAGGAAGTTCGAGGGCAAGCCCGAGCACGTCATCAATTTCATGATGTTCATCGCTGAGGAAGTTCGAGAGTACATGGCGAAGCTTGGCTTCCGCGCGCTCGCCGATATGGTCGGACACGTTGAATGCCTGAACCCGAAGGACGCGATCGAACACTGGAAGGCGCGCAGCATCGATCTGACCGCGATCCTCACCAAGCCGGACGTCGGGCCCGAGATCGCGCTTCACTGCATCCAGGCGCAAGACCACGGACTTGAAAACGCGCTCGACAACAGACTGATCGAGCTTGCCGAAGATGCGCTCGAGCATCGCAAGCCCGTCGAAATCCGGACCGGCATCTCCAACCGAAATCGTACGGTTGGCACGATGCTGTCGGCCGAGATATCGCGTCGGTACGGCGGCGAAGGCCTGCCGCCCTATACGATCACCATTCACCTGACCGGCTCTGCCGGCCAGAGTTTCGGCGCATGGCTGGCGTCCGGTGTCGCGATGTTCCTCGAGGGCGACGCCAACGACTATTGCGCCAAAGGTCTCTCGGGCGGCTTCGTGTCGGTGCGGCCGCCGCGCGGTGCGACCTTCATCGCGGAGGAGAACATTCTGATCGGGAACGTCGCGCTCTACGGAGCGACCAGCGGCGAGGCGTTCTTCCGCGGTGTCGCGGGCGAACGGTTCGCCGTTCGCAACAGCGGCGCGACTGCGGTGGTCGAAGGAGTCGGCGATCACGGCTGCGAATACATGACTCGGGGCCTCGTGGTCGTGCTCGGCAAGACCGGACGAAATTTTGCGGCGGGAATGAGCGGCGGTGTTGCGTACGTCCTCGACGAGGACGGCACCTTCAAGGATCGCTGCAACATGGGAATGGTCGAGATCGGGCCTGTCACAGATCCCGATGAGATCACCAAGCTTCACGCGCTGATCGCGCGACACTTCCAGTACACCGAAAGCGCCGTTGCGCGTCGCATACTCGATAATTGGGATGCTCAGCTCCCGCAGTTCCAGAAAGTGCTGCCCACCGAGTACCGGCTCGTGCTCGAACGTCAGCACCTGAACACGAGCTCCGATCTCGGGAAGCTCGCGGCGGTCTAACGACGCGGGCTGGACGCTGGCGAAACCTCATCGCGCAATGAGAGTGACGGCCGGATAGATGGGCAAGATTACCGGCTTCATGGAGATCCCGCGCGAGACGCCGTCACGGCGTCCCGTATCCGAGCGTCTCAAGGACTGGCGCGAGTTCGATTTCAAGCTGTCCGACGACAAGCTGCGTGCGCAGGGCGCGCGCTGCATGGATTGCGGGATCCCCTTCTGCCACATGGGATGCCCGCTCGGGAACATCATTCCCGACTGGAACGATCTCGTTTACCGAGGCCGCTGGCGCGAGGCGATCGAGCGGCTCCACTCGACCAATAATTTTCCGGAGTTCACCGGCCGCGTCTGCCCAGCACCGTGCGAGGAAGCCTGCGTCCTCAACATCAACAACGATCCGGTTACCATCAAGCTCATCGAAAAGAACATTATCGATCACGCGTGGAAGGAGGGTTGGGTCAAGCCGGTCCTAGCCACGCGCAAGACGGGCAAGCACGTTGCGGTGGTCGGTTCCGGGCCGTCGGGGTTGGCATGCGCGCAACAGCTCGCGCGCGCCGGACACTCGGTTACGCTCTACGAGCGGGACGATCGTCCGGGCGGCCTGCTCATGTACGGGATTCCGGACTTCAAACTTGAGAAGCACTTCATCACACAGCGCATCGGGCAGATGCAGGCCGAAGGCGTCGAGTTCGTTACCGATTGCCACGTCGGCCGCGACATCCATGCCGACGAGCTTCGCGCGAAGTCCGATGCGATCTGCCTGACCGTCGGAGCGACCAAGCCCCGCGACCTCCCAATTCCCGGCCGCGATCTCAAGGGGATCCACTTCGCGATGGATTTTTTGCCGCTGCAGAACAAGCGCAACCAGGGCGATCAGATTGACGCAGCCGACTTCATTACTGCCAAGGACAAGAACGTCGTCATACTCGGCGGCGGCGACACCGGCTCCGACTGCCTCGGCACCTCGAACCGCCAGGGGGCGAAGGTCGTCCATCAATATGAACTCCTCCCGCAGCCGCCCGAGCATCGCACGCTGGACATGCCGTGGCCTGACTGGCCGATGATTCTTCGCAGTTCGAGTTCGCACGAAGAGGGCGTCAAGCGCGACTGGAGCATCAACACCAAGCGCTTCATCGGCGACGCCAAAGGCAACGTGAAAAAGCTGGTCGCCGTGCGCCTGCGCTGGGCGCGCAGCGACGGTCGCATGGTGATGGAAGAAATTCCTGGCTCCGAGTTCGAGTTGGACTGCGAGCTCGTGCTGCTCGCGCTCGGCTTCCTCGGTCCCGAACCCGACACCATCGTCGCGGAGTTGGGTCTCACGCTCGATCAGCGCGGCAATATCGCGTGCGAGAATTATCAATCGAGCGTTCCAGGCGTGTTCGCGGCCGGCGATGCACGCCGCGGACAGTCGCTCGTCGTGTGGGCGATCTGGGAGGGTCGCGAGGCCGCTCGCGCCGTCGACGCGCATCTCATGGGCGAGACGTTCCTGCCCGCAAGTCCGGATCTATAGCGCGCCGCGTGCTTGAACCCGGGTGATTCGATGCTTCGTCTTTACGACTTTCTTCCTTCCGGCAACGGCTACAAAGTTCGCCTGCTGCTGACGCAGCTCGGCATTCCATTCGAGCGGATACAGGTCGAGATCTTCAAGGGAGAGTCGCGCACTCCGCAATTTCTCGCCAAGTTTCCCAACGGCAGAATTCCCGCGGTTGAATTCGACGACGGCCGCACGCTGTTCGAATCCAACGCAATCATGAGTTATTTCGCCGACGGCACTCGCTTCATGCCCGCGGACCGCTTCGAGCGCGCGCAGGTTCTGCAGTGGATGTTCTTCGAGCAGTACAGCCATGAACCAAACATCGCCACAATCCGATCGTGGCTCCACCATGCCGGGCTCAATGACGAACGTCGCGCCGTCCTCGAGTCAAAGCGCAAGCTCGGCTACGACGCACTTGGAGTCATGGAGTCGCATCTCAAGGAGCGGAGCTGGTTTGTCGGCGAGCGCTACTCGATTGCCGATATCGCGCTGTACGCATACACGCACGTCGCCGACGAGGGCGGCTTCGACATGTCCGGCTATCCTTCGATCCGCGCGTGGCTCGACCGCGTCCGCGCCGAACCCGGACATATCCCAATCACACGCGGATAGCTTCAACGAATCAGCGCCTTCGCCCAAGGGCGTCGAGCTTCGTCACGACCCAGTCGATTCTCGCCCCAGAAGAGTTCGTGATCGATGACGAAAGTAGGCACGCCGAAAACTCCGTCGCGATCCGCCTCGGCGAAGCAGGCGGCGGGTTTCGCGCGACGACTCACGCGCGCACGACGCTCACACCAGTGGCCGCGGCCGCTCGCCCCAGGCTTTGATCGAAGGTCGCCAGCGCGCAGTCGATGTCACGGGCCAGCCACAGATAGGCCGCGTCATAAACGCTAAGACGGCTGTCCAGTGCGACATCCAGGGCGTTGGCGGCGGGAACTCGAACATACCTGATCGTGAGCGACAGGCCGCGCGCCAGTGCGAGCGAGATTTGACCGCGCTGCCGAGGTCGTTCACGCACTTTCTTCCATGCAACGCTTGCCAGTTCGTAGGGCAGGAGGCTCGGCGCAAATAAAGCCGCGCCCGAGAGCAGACGTTCGGCCTCTTTTCCGCGCGGTTCGCCGAAGACAATCGCAGCCACGACCGATGCATCCGCCACCCTAGCGAGCATCGCGATCCTCGCGAATCATTCTCACGCTCTCCGCAGGAGTGCGCAGACCCAGTTCTCGAATCTCTCGGTGAAGCTCCTCAACCGACAACTCCCGCGGGCTCAGTGCGTCCTCGAGCAGCGTGAGCAGTTCACCCTGGATCGAGCGATGGTGTCGTGCAGCACGCCGCTGCAGCCGCTTCACCAATTTCACTGGCACGCGTTTGATAGTTAGGGTCACAGGCATCGTTCTGGCTCCACAGTGGTTTCAGAATGAAACCATTATAACACAACAGGGGAAGAGATGGCGCCCGCTCGGGGCGCGCGATAGTCCGAGCCGAGCCTGGTCACATTCCGGTCCACGCGGCTAGCGTCTTAGCCTCAGCGCGTCGAGCTTCGTCACGACCCAGTCGATTCGATCCTCGCCCCAGAAGAGTTCGCGATCGACAACGAATGTCGGCACGCCGAAAACTCCGTCGCGATCCGCCTCGGCGAAGCAGGCGTCGAGTTCCGATCGCGCCTCGTTCTCGACATAGCGACGGAAGTCGGAAACGTCCGCTCCGACCTCGATGAGAATGCGTTCGATCGCGGCGTGCTCTTCGACTTCCAGCTCGCCCCTCCAGAATCGCTCGAATACTCGATCGGAATAGGGGTCGAACCGGTCGTGCTTTTGTGCGAAGAGCCCTCCATAGAATGCGAGCCGTGCGCTGTAGATCTTCCTGGGCGGAATGATTGTGAGCCCGCGCTCCTTCGCGATCCGCCGGGCGTCGATGTAGAGATAGCGGACCTTGCGCTTGTCGGCGCCGGTCCGTTCCACATCGCCATAAACGCTGCGGATGTTTACGCCATATGGGATGAACCGAACGCGTACGTTGTGTGAGCGTTCAAGCGCCTGTAACGGTTCCCACGCGAGATACGTAAATGGGCTTGTGTATGCGAAGTAGAATTTGATTTCCAGGGATTCGGCCATGGCGCGTCCGTTACGATTTTTCGCTGCCGGCCGCCATCGCCAGGAAGTCCGCGAGATGCATCACGCGCGTCGGCGCGCCGCGGCGCCGAAGTTCCGCGGCGATCTGAAATTCGCAGCCCGGGTTTGCGAGCACCACGAAGTCCGCGCCGGTCGCGACGATGTTGTCCACCTTTCGTCGCACGAGCGTTCGCGCCATGGCAGGCTCAGTGAGGTTGTAGCTACCCGCCGATCCGCAACAGAGATCCGACTCCGCCAATTCGATGAATGAGACGCCTGGAATCGAGCGCAACACAGCACGCGGCGCCTCGCGTACACCGAGTCCATGCGCGAGATGGCAGGCGTCGTGGTAGGTGACCGTCGCGCGAAGTGCGCGACAGGCTTGAACGGGGCGAGCCAGCAGAAGTGAGCTGAGGTCCTTTACACGCGAGGCGACATCACGAGCCTCCGCGGATAAGTTCGCGTCATTGCTCAATAAATTGCCGTACTCCGCCATGACCGCGGAACATCCTGACGCTGCCGAAAGGATCGCATCCGCGCCGCAACTTTTGAGCGCACGGACGTTGTCGCGGGCGAAGCGGAGCGCGCGCTCGAAGTTGCCCGCATGAAGGTCCAACGCGCCGCAGCAAACCGTGCGCTCGAGATGCGCGACCCGATAACCCGCGCGCGCGAGAAGCGACTCGCTGTTCTGATTTTCGGATGGCGCGAGCACCTGAGTAACGCATCCGTGATGTACGACGACGGTGGGCGCATCGGGCGATGGGTTCGCAGGCGCCTCGGGCGGGAGCTTCGTTCGCCGGGTCGCGAGCGGTGGCAATAGTTCCAGCCATTCGCGCGGCGTCTCGGGCAGCATCCGCTCAAGCGTCCCGCGAAGTCCGGCGCGCTCGATCAACTTGAGCGGCGCGAGCAGAGCGCGCATGCGCGCAGGGTACGGGAACACCGCGCCGAGCAGCGCGCGCTTCAGCCGCTCCATCAAGCCGCGGCGATGTGTGCGCTCCACGTATGCCCGGGCCTTTTCGATCAGACGCCCGTAATGCACGCCGGAGGGGCACGCGGTCTCGCAGCCTCGGCAACCGAGACACAGATCGAGATGGCGTACTGCATCGTCGTCAAGATCGAGGCGTCCCTCGGCGAGCGCCTTCATCAGGTAGATTCGGCCGCGCGGCGAATCCATTTCGGCGCGCGTTACAACGTAGGTTGGGCACGCTTCGAGGCAGAGTCCGCAATGCACGCAGTCGAAGAGCAACTCGTAATCGACGACATCGAGCACGCTCGCGCGGGCGGGCGCTTGCGCCGAACCCATCAGAGACCCCCGATGAAGCAGCCGGGGTTGAAGATGCCCGACGGATCAAATGCCTGCTTTAAGCGGCGCATCAAGCCGAGCGCCCCGTCCGCCGGGCGATCGAAGAAATCGAGCGCTCCGCGCAGTTCGGGCGCCGCCGCGATCAGTCGGAGGTTGCCGTGGGCGCGGTGCGCCGTATCGCGCCAGGCAGCGACCGTCCGAGCTGCGATTGACGCGTCGAGTTCACGCGCGAGGTAAAGCTCCGCAACTCCCGAGCCTGCATGCGCGATGAATTCTGCGTCGCACGCGGCGACGGCTGCGGGGAGTTCGGCGGGAATCACGGCGAGCCTCGCGCTCAGTGCGGCGCTTTCCAGATGCGCGTCGCGAAGCCGCTGGTAGCACGCGATCGCTGTGGCATCGATCAGGAATTCGATCCGATTGCTCAACGTGCGCGTAATGACAGACTGCTGATGTTCGACCTCAACATGACTGCCGTTCACGCCGGCGAATAGCATGAACTTCCCGATGTCGCCGACTGCTCGTGCGAGGGCGGGGCTCGCGACCTCGAGATGCGCAAGCGGGAGGGCATCGCGCAGCCGCATCGCGGCATCGAATGCGTCATCGGATCGTTCGAAACCCGTAGTCGCGATCGCGTAGTGCTCGGGAATCGGCCGCACCTTGAACGCCGCCTCGGTGACGATGCCGAGCGTACCGAACGAGCCGGTCAGCACCTTCATAAGATCGTAGCCGGCGACGTTCTTAACGACGCGCCCGCCCGAGCGGACAATCCGGCCGCCATGCCCGACAAACTGGACGCCGATGAGCAGGTCGCGCACGGTCCCTTCGGAAAGGCGCAGCGGCCCTGAGTGCGCAGCGCCGATCGCCGCGCCAATCGTGGCCGCCTCGGGGCCGCGAGGGTCGATCGGAAGACGCTGGCGCCGCGGAGCGGTCACGCGTTCGACCTCGGCGAGCGTAGCTCCCGCTTCGACGACCATCGTCATGTCATCGGGTTCATAAGCGACTACTCGATTCATGCGCGCGAGCGACACACCCAACGCAACCGGCGCCCGACGAATCTGTGAGAGCGTGCGCGCGCCACCCAGCGGTGTGAGCGCAATCCTGTCTGCTTCGCACTTGCGGACCAGCTCTGCGAGCTCGGCGGCACTGGCTGGCTCGAAAATCCATTTTGCCGCCGCAACCTCGCGCCCAGCTGCTGGGCGGATGCGGTCTGGTGCGACGAGACCACGCACGCCATCAAGCGCCCGTTCAACCGACCCCGAGGCCATGGCGGACTCAGAGGGGCGCCTGGCGGCGCGGCGCGGCAACTTCGACGCAGCCGCCCGGCTTGGGGATTACCTTGTTGGGGTTGGAACGTTCGCCGGGATCGAAGACGTGGCGCAGCTCGCTCATGACGATCAAATCGTCGGGCGAGAATAGGAGCGGCATCTCGCCGAGCTTCTCGACGCCGATTCCATGTTCGCCGGTGAGACTTCCGCCGAGTTCCACGCATGCCTTTAGAATTTCCCGGCCCGACTCAATCGCGCGCCGAACCTGATCGGGTTCGCGCTCATCGTAGAGAATGATCGGATGAATATTGCCGTCGCCGGCATGAAACACGTTGCCGATGCGAAGGCCGAAGCGTTCGCTGACCTGATTGATGACGCGGATGATGTCCGGCAACTTCGTCCGCGGAACGACACCGTCCTGCGTGGCGTAATTCGGCGCGAGCCGTCCGACCGCTCCAAAAGCCCTTTTGCGCGCCTTCCACAACCCGGCGCGCTCGGCTTCATCGCGCGCAAGCTTCACGCCGGTCGCGCCGGCTTCGCGCGCGAGCCTCGCGACTTCATCGGCGCGCTCATCGAGACCGGCGATCATTCCATCAAGCTCGATCAAGAGCACCGCGCCCGCATCGCGCGGCAGCCCGACGTGAAACGCATCCTCGACCGCTTGGATGATGAGGCGATCCAACATTTCGATTGCGCCCGGGATAATTCCCGACGCGATGATCGCGGACACGGCCCGGGTTGCCGCATCGACATCGGCGAACATCGCGAGCAGCGTGCGATGGCTCTCCGGCTCGCGCGAAAGTTTGAGAGTGGCGCGCGTGACGATGCCGACGGTGCCCTCCGCGCCGACGACGGCACCGACCAAATCATAGCCGCAGCACTCCTCGGCGGGTCCGCCGAGTTCCACGACCTCGCCGTCCGGCAGCACCAGCTCCACGCCGAGTACATGATTGGTGGTCACGCCGTATTTGAGCGTGTGCGGCCCGCCGGAATTTTCGGCGATGTTTCCACCGATCGTGCATGCCATCTGCGATGACGGATCCGGCGCGTAGTAAAGCCCCGCCGATTTGACGGCGTTGGTGACGTGCAGATTGACGACGCCGCTTTCGACTTCGGCACGGCGGCTTCGCACGTCGATCGAGACGATTCGATTCATCCGCGAGGTGCAGACCATCACGGGAGCGTTGAGCGGGAGCGCGCCGCCGGAGAGACCGGTGCCCGCGCCTCGCGGCACGAACGCGACACCGCGCCGATGCAATGCGCGCAGCACGGCGCTCACCTGCGCGGTCGTCCGCGGCAGCACCAGCAGGTCGGGCGCGCACTTCTCGATTGTCCAGCCGTCGCATTCATAGACTTTGAGCTCGCTCGCGCGCGTGACGATACCGTCGGCCCCGACTATCTCGCGAAGCTCGCCGAAGATGCGGCCATCGAGTGGCGCGAAGTTGGTGGCGTGCGCGTCCACATCGGCGAATCTAGCACGATCTCTGCGCTGGGGCGGGAGCCTTGGGCGGCCGCCACCGCTCAGGCAATAATGGTGCGGTCGCGAGCCGCGACTCCCAATAACAGGAAGTCGAGGGTTGGCTGGAGGGTCGTTCCCGTTGGTCGGGTTGGTAGAGAACAGAGGCACAGCTCAGGTACGCTCCGTTTTCAACACCCTGCCGGCAGCCAGCCGGGCGCTGATTTGAAGAGGTTCATCGCTTGGACAATTCGTTCCCGGAACTGAAACCGCCCGCGCGCGTTCTGCTCGGCCCCGGCCCATCGAATGTACATCCGCGCGTGATGAAGGCGATGCTCTCGCCGGTGCTCGGCCATCTTGATCCCGACTTCATCGGCGTGATGGAGCAGATAAAGAAGCTGCTGCGAATCGTTTTTCGGACGCAGAACGAGATCACGTTCCCCGTTTCGGGCACCGGCTCCGCGGGCATGGAAGCCGCGATGGCGAACCTGATCGAACCTGGCGATGAAGTGATCGTCGGCGTCGCGGGCGCGTTCGGGACGCGGCTTGCGGAGATCGCAGAACGGCTTCGCGCGAAGCTGACGCGGCTCGATACGCAGTGGGGACGAATCGTGGAGCCAGCGAGCGTCGCGGAAGCTCTCAAAGCGGCCAGGAAGCCAAAGCTGGTCGCACTGGTTCACGCGGAAACCTCGACAGGGATCCATCAACCGATCGAGGAAATCTCCGAGCTGACGCATCGGGCGGGCGCGCTGCTGGTGATCGACGCGGTCACGTCGCTCGGTTGCGTACCGGTCGAAGCCGACAAGTGGCAGATCGACGCATGCTACTCGTGCACGCAAAAGGGAATCGGCGCGCCGCCGGGCCTTGCGCCGATCACGTTTAGCGCGCGCGCGATGGACGCGGTCCACATGCGCAAAACGAAGTGCAGCTCGTGGTACCTCGACGTCGCGCTGATCGAGCACTACTGGGGCCCCGACCGGCTGTATCATCACACCGCGCCGATCACGATGAACTACGCGCTCTACGAAGCGCTGCGCATCGTGGTGGAGGAAGGACTGGAGACGCGCTGGAAGCGCCACGCCGCGAACGCGGCTGCGCTGGTCACCGGGCTCGCTGCCATGGGACTCAAGCTGGTCGCGCAGGAGGGCCACCGGTTGCCGCAGCTCACCGCGGTCGCGGTGCCTGACGGAATCGACGAGGCGCGGGTGCGCTCGGAGCTTTTGCGTTTGTTCAATATCGAGATCGGCGCGGGGCTCGGGCCATTCAAGGGCAAGGTGTGGCGAATCGGACTGATGGGCGAGTCGTCGCGGCGCGAGAACGTGATGCTGGTGCTGAACGCGCTGGAGGAAATTCTCGGATCGATGGGAATGGAGATCGCGCGCGGCCGCGCGCTCTCGGCGGCGGATAACGCATATCAGGCGCAGGGACTCGGCGTGGGCGAGCCGCGATGAGGAGCACCGCGCGCGGCGCGGCTACTCATCGGCGGCGCCGTTGCCGTTAGAATCCGGTCCGTTCGCGTCGTCATCGTCGCGTTCGGCGAGGCCCGCGACTGCGCGCGCCTTCTCGCCTTCTTCCAAGCGTACCAGGTGCACGCCCTGAGCGTTGCGGCCCGTGATGCGCACGTCCTTGACGCCGAGGCGAATCACCTTGCCGCCGTCGGTGATCAACATCACCTGATCGTCGGTGCCGACCTGGCGGACGTTGACCACCTTGCCGGTTTTTTCGGTGACGTTCATCGTGATGACGCCCTTGCCGCCGCGATGGGTGAGACGGTACTCGTTGGCGGGCGTGCGCTTGCCGAAGCCCAGTTCGGAAACAGTGAGCAGGGTCTCGTCGTCGCGCACGGTCGCCATCGAGACTACCTCGTCCTGCACCAGCGTGACCGTCTTGCCTTCCTTGAACGAAGAGGATTCGAGCTGCATGCCGATGACGCCCTGCGTGCCTCGGCCCATCGGGCGCGCCTCTTCTTCGGCGAAGCGGATCGCCTGGCCCTCGCGCGTCGAGAGCACGATTTGCTGTTGGCCATCGGTGATGCGCACGTCGACGACGGAATCGCCGTCCTCGATACTAATCGCGATGATTCCGGTAGAGCGGACGTTCTGGAACTGATCGAGCGCGGTCTTTTTTACGCGGCCGCGTTTGGTCGCGAAGAATACAAATCGGCCGCCGGTTTCCTTGGGCACCGGCATGAATGCGGAGAGCGACTCGTCATCGTCGAGGCTGAGGAGGTTGGCGATTGAGCGTCCCTTTGCCGCGCGTCCGCCTTCGGGAAGTTCGTAGGCCTTTAACTGGTAGACCTTGCCCTTGCTGGTGAAGAACAGCAGGCGGTCGTGCGTGGAGACGCGTTCGAGCTGCTCGACGAAATCTTCCTCGGCGGTAGTCGCGCCAATCTTGCCGCGGCCGCCGCGCCGCTGGGTGCGGTAGAGCGAGAGTGGCGTACGCTTGATGTAGCCGCCGTGCGTGACGGTGACGAGAACGTCCTCTTCGACGATCAGGTCTTCGACGGAGAACTCGCTTTCGGCCTCGATGATCTGGGTGCGGCGCGGGTCCGCGAATTCCTTTTTGAGATCCTCGAGGTCCGCCGCGATGATCTTCAAAAGCTCCTTCTCGTCGGCAAGAATTTTTCCAAGCCGCGCGATCGTGCCGAGCGCTTCCTGGTGCTCGGTTTCGATTTTCTCGCGCTCCAGCCCGGTCAGGCGGCGCAGCGTGAGGTCGAGAATCGCTTGCGCCTGCAGCTGGGTCAGCTTGAAGCGCGACATCAAGCCGGAGCGCGCAGTCTCGGCGTCTTTTGATGCGCGAATCAGCTTGATCACCGCGTCGAGGTTTTGCAGCGCGACGAGGAGGCCTTCGAGAATGTGCAGGCGCGCCTCGGCCTGCTTGAGTTCGTATTGCGAGCGGCGGGTGATGACGACTTTGCGATGGTCGATGAAGGCGACCAGCATGTCGCGCAGGCTGAACTCGCGGGGCCGGCTCTCGGAGATGGCCAGCAAGATCATCCCGTAGCTCTCCTGCATCTGGGTGAGCTTGTAGAGCTGGTTGAGAACGATGCGCGGCTCGGCGTCGCGCTTGAGTTCGATGACGATGCGCATGCCGTCGCGGTCGGACTCATCGCGGAGGTCGGAGATGCCGTCGAGGCGTTTTTCGTTGACGAGTTCGGCCATGCGCTCAATCAGGCGCGCCTTGTTCACCTGGTAGGGGATTTCGCGGACGATGATCGACGCGCGCGAGCTGCGCTTGTCGGTTTCGATCGCCGCGAGCGCGCGCATCGTGAGGATGCCGCGGCCCGCGAGGTACGCGTCGCGGATGGCTTTGCGTCCGAGCAGTTGGCCGCCGGTCGGAAAATCAGGACCGGGAATGATATCGAGGATTTTCTCAAGCGGGAGATCGGGATTGCGGATGAGCGCGAGCAGCGCGTCGCACACCTCGCCAAGATTGTGCGGCGGAATGTTGGTCGCCATGCCGACCGCGATGCCGTCGGAGCCGTTGATGAGCAGGTTCGGCACCGGGCCGGGAAGCATCTCGGGCTCTTGCTGCGAGCCGTCGAAGTTGGGTTTGAAGTCGACGGTCTCCTTGTCGATGTCGGCGAGCATCCGCTCTGCAAGCCGCGTGAGGCGCGCCTCGGTGTAGCGGTATGCGGCGGGCGGGTCGCCGTCGACAGAGCCGAAGTTACCCTGACCGTCGATCAGCGGGTAACGCAGGCTGAACGTTTGCGCCATTCGAACCAGCGAGTCGTAAACCGCCATGTCACCGTGCGGGTGGTAGCGCTTGAGAACTTCGCCAACCACGCCGGCGCACTTGGAGTAGCGGCGGTTCGGCAGCAAACCTTCGCGGAACATCGCGTAGAGGATGCGGCGGTGAACCGGCTTCAGGCCGTCCTGGAGGACCGGGAGGGCGCGGCCGATGTTCACCGACATGGCGTAGTCCAGGTAGGACTGGCGCATCTCGTCTTCGATATTCAGCAGCGCGGGTTCGTTGCGCAGCGGTTCGTTGCCGTTGGTCTCAGGCATGGAATGCGATCCTCAGCCCGCGCAGTCGGCGGGTGCGGCGGTCGGGCGCGGCATACGGTGGGCGCGCGCGCTCAGATGTCGAGGTTTTTGACGTTGAGCGCGTTGTCTTCGATGAACTTGCGGCGCGGCTCCACCTGGTCGCCCATCAACTTGGAAAATATCTCCTCGGCCTCCTCCTGCGACGCGACCTGAACCTTGAGCATCGTACGCGTCTCGGGGTTCATGGTGGTCTCCCAGAGTTGCGGCGGATTCATCTCGCCCAGGCCCTTATAACGCTGAATTTCGACACCCTTGTTGCCCGCGGCGAGCACGGCTTCAGCGGCGGCCTTGAGCGTTTCCACCGTCGCTTCGGCTTCGCCAATCGTCAGTTTCAACGGCGGCTTGAGCGCATCGAGTTCGGGCGCGAGGCGCCGAATTTCACGCAACTCGCCGCTGTGGAACAGCGTGAAGTCGACGACCGTCGGCGGCTTCGCACCGTTGCGTCGATGGGTGAAGACCGCGCGAAAGCGCGACTCACCGTCGGGATCGACGCGCGGGGCCAGATTCTCGTTCTTAAGTTCCTTGCGGATCGCCTCGGCGAGTTCGTTGCAGGCCTTCTCGGAGTGGAAATTATCGGCGGAGACTTTCTTGTCGCTCGCGAGCCGCGCGAGAGCCGCGACGATCGCGCGTTCCTTGGAGCGGCGCTCCAGCGATTCGAACATCCGCTCGTAGAAGAGTGCCTTGCGAACCAGCGCCTTCAGCGCGGCGCCTTTGTACTCGCGCGCGTCCTTGCCTTTGCCCGCCGAAAGTGTGACGGACTCGACGCCCAAGTCGGTCAGGTAGTCCTCGAGCGCGCCCTCGTCCTTGACGTAGCGCTCCTGGCGTCCCTTCTTGGCGCGAAACAGCGGCGGCTGCGCGACGTAGAGGTAGCCGTTTTCGATGATCTCGGGGAACTGGCGGAAGAAGAACGTCAGCAGCAGGGTGCGGATGTGCGAGCCGTCAACGTCCGCGTCGGTCATGATCACGATGGTGTGATAGCGGAGCTTCGCGATGTCCTTCTCGTTGCTGACGCCCATGCCGAGCGCGGTGATCAGCGTGCGCAGCTCTTGCGAAGAGAGCACCTTGTCGATGCGCGCGCGCTCCACGTTAAGAATCTTGCCGCGAAGCGGCAGGATCGCCTGCGTGCGGCGGTCGCGGCCCTCCTTCGCGGAGCCGCCCGCTGACGGTCCCTCGACGATGAACAGCTCGCTGCGCGCAGGGTCGCGTTCCTGGCAGTCCGCGAGCTTGCCGGGCAGCGAGCCTGAATCCAGCGCGCCCTTGCGGCGGACGAGTTCCTTGGCCTTGCGCGCGGCCTCGCGCGCAGTGGCGGCTTCGACCGCACGCGAAACGACTTTCTTGGCCTGGGTGGGGTTCTCTTCGAGGTAGCCGCCAAGTTTTTCGTTGACCAGCCCGGCGACCAGACCTTCGACCTCGGAGTTGCCGAGCTTGGTCTTGGTCTGTCCTTCGAACTGCGGCTCGGCGAGTTTGACGCTTACGATCGCAACCAGACCCTCGCGGGTGTCGTCGCCCTCCAGTCGCATGTCTTTGTTCTTGAAGAGATTATTTTTCGACGCGTAGAAATTGATGGTGCGGGTAAGTGCGGACTTGAGTCCCGAGAGGTGGGTGCCGCCCTCGATGGTGTGGATGTTGTTGGCGTAGGCGAAGATCACTTCATGGACCGCGTCGGTCCACTGAAGCGCGCACTCGATGTCCACGCCCTCCTTGACGCCCTTGAAGAAGATGACGTCGTGGAGCCGCTCGTAACCCTCGGCAAGTGACTCGACAAACTGCGCGATGCCGCCCTCGTAGTGAAACTCCTCGGACTTGCCGGTGCGTTCGTCGCGCAGCTTGATGTGCAAGCCGCCGTTCAGGTACGCCATCTCGCGCAAGTAGCGCGCGACGATCTCGTACTTGAACTTGATTTCGGGAAAGATATTCGAGTCGGGTGAGAAGGTGGTCTTGGTACCGGTGGTTTTCGACGCGCCCTTTTGCTCGACCTTGGTCTTGGGCGTTCCGCGCTCGTAGCGTTGATAGTAGATCTTGCCGTCGCGCCGGACCTCGACTTCGAACTCCTCGCAAAGCGCGTTGACGACCGATGCACCTACGCCGTGCAAGCCGCCCGAAACTTTGTAAACGCCGCGATCGAACTTGCCGCCCGCGTGCAGCACCGTGTGAACAACTTCAAGCGCGGAGCGCTTCTCGGTCGGATGCATGCCGACCGGGATGCCGCGGCCGTTGTCTGCGACGGAGATCGTGTTGTCGGCGAGAATGACGACGTCTATCTGATCGCAGTGGCCCGCAAGCGCTTCGTCGACAGAGTTGTCGACGATTTCAGAGACGAGATGATGAAGTCCGCGCTCGGCGGTGTCGCCGATATACATGCTCGGGCGTTTACGGACCGCTTCGAGGCCCTCGAGCACGCGAATCGACTCGGCGCCGTACGTATCGTCAGCCTTTTTGGTTGCCATAGAGAAGAGTGGCCGGCCGCCTCCCCGCCACTTCCGCCACCTTCACCATCTTAGTCCGCGCTGAACTCCAAGTAAAGCTGAATCTGATGCCGAGCAGGCCCTAAATCAAACGCTTTTATTGCTAACCAACTTCTGGGGGAAAAGTCGCCTATTTGCGAAGCTAAATCCAAGGTTGCGACGGTCTCGCGAAGGGGTTGGTGGGCCCGCCTGTGGAAAGTTAAAATAAAACCTTTTTATAGAAGATTTTAAGGCCTCGATTTCAACGCGAAAATCGGCTGAAATCGCGATCGCAGGTATTGCTGAATGCGTCGCGTCACGATGCGAGCTATCGCGCCAAGTTCAGCAGCACGCGCGATCGATTCCGTCGAAGAATTGCCACCACATGTCGAGTGATCGCTCGACGGCTTGCGTGACTTTCGCCTGCTCGCCACCTGCGAGCGTGCTCTGGCTCAGGATGTGATCGCCAACGTCGCTGTGATCGCGGTCGGCGATTTCGTGCACGTCCCAAAACGCAACCTGAGCGGTGGTGAGTCCGTAATGCTTTTGGAGCGCGCGAGCGAACGGGTCGAAGTTGCCGGGCACCTGGCCCTCGGCGGCGACGGTGATAGCGCCGACGCCTTCGACAAATGAACGGTCCTTGGTGGACAGCTCGAACCAATCGATGAGCGCGGCGGTGGACGGCAGCGGCTTCGCGTCGGTCAACTCCGCACGAGCCATGCCGAGCCCGGTACCGAACCGGATGAACAACTCCGGATGCGGCGCGCTGCCGGAAATCAATCCGGTCTCCTCTTCATAGAGGCTCTCGGCGAGCTTTGCGCGCTCGGCCATGTTGTAGCAGCGGGAGTGGAGGGCGCTGAGCGCGCGAGGGAACTCGCGCACCTGAAGAAAAAACTGCGCCGCGAAGATTTTCATCTGTACCTTGGTTGGTTCGCCGGCCAGGATGCGCAGCCACAGCGGATGCCGTCCGAACGATCGGCGCTCCTTGACCATCGCGAACAGTTCGCGAACGAAATCGCTGCCGTTGGATGCCATGGGGAAACCTCGGGTGACCGATGATTGCGATTGTCCCAACGAGGAACGCTACAAGAGCACCGGTACAATGTGAAGTCGCGACGGTCGCGAGCCGCGACTCCCTATAACAGGAAGTCGAAGGTTTGCTGGAGGATCGTTCCCGTTGGTCGGGTTGCTGAGAACAGAGGCACCGGGATTCCTCGCTCCGCAGACCCCGCTCGGAATGACAAGTGAGCGGCGCGTCGCTAGTTCACTTGTCGCAAGTATTCGAGCAGCTCGTCCGGGCCGACGTAGCCGACCGCGCGCTTTCGGATGTTGCCGCTTGAGTCGATCACCATCGTAGTCGGCACGCCCTGAATCTCGAAATGCTCGATTATCTTCTCGTTCGTTCCGTCCTGACGCGTAAGATCGGCGCGGAGTTTTACGAAACGGTCGGTCTCGCGCGATACCGCGGGGTCGACAAACGTGGTCGCTTCCATCTCGCGGCACGGGATGCACCAGTCGGCCATGAAGTCGATGAGGATCGGCTTGCGCGCCGACTTGGCGGCATCGAAGCGCTCGATCTCGAACGCGTCGAATCGAACCGGCTTGGGCACCTCTCGTGGGATCACCAGATAAATGAGCGCGGCGACCGCGAACACTCCGATCGTGGATCTAATCACGAAGAATGGCCGCCAAGTGCGTCCCGCTCGTGTGATGAAGCCGAGATAGATTCCCGCGGCGGCCGCATAGAACGGCAGAAATCGCGACATTAAGTGGTCTGGCACGACGGAGTCGAGAAAATAGATTGCGATGCCGATGAGCACAAAGCCGAACAGTTGCTCGACCCACCTGAGCCATTCGCCAGAGCGCGGAAGCCGCCTGATGCTGCCTGCCGCGAGCGCGAGCCCCACGTATGGCAAACCGAGGCCAATCGAAAGCGTGAAGAACAGCGCGAAGCCGAACAGGACGCTGTGGCTCCGCTCGACCATCAGCAGAAGCCCGACGATGATCGGGCCAATGCAGGGCGCAGCGACCACGCCCATCCCGAGACCCATCAGCAACGCGCCAGCGTAGCCGGGCCTCGAAACGCCCGCGCGCTGCACGAGCCACTGCGGCATCTGGAGGGTGAACAGTCCGAAGCTCGATAGAGCGAGAAGAATCAGCAGCGCCGCGAGCGCGCTGAGCAGCCATGGATTTTGAAGCGCGGATCCGAACAGCCCGCCAGAGAGCGCCACCGCGACGCCCAACGATGAGAAGGTGATCGCGATTCCGAGCACGAACGCCAGCGCAAGCATCACGACACGCCGCGGTGGACCGCCCTGGTTGCCAAAGAACGCGATGGTGACGGCGATCAGCGGATAGACGCACGGGGTAAGGTTGAGCGCGATACCTCCCAGCAGCACCACGACGAACCCGAGCACCCAGCCGCGCGTTTCGAAGACGCCGGACAACCAGTCTTGCGCCGCGTCGCTATCGATAGTCGTGAGAGCTGACGCCTCCGCGACGGGCAGGTGGCCGTCGGTTGCAAACGCCGCTAGCGTGAAAGTCGCGGAGACCGACGCGGGTCGCAGGCAGATCGAGTCGTTGCAAGCCTGGTAATCGATCGTTACGCCGAGCGGTTCGGCGGTGGAGCCATCGAAATTCGGGGCTGCGCGCAGCGGTGCGTTGAACTCGACGGCGCCGGTAAACACGGAGAGTTTCTCGCCAGCGGAGAAACCGAGTTCAACATCTTCAGCAGGCGGATAAGCGATCTCGCCGGCGCTCACGCCTGCGGGAGCAGCCACCGTGAGTCGGGTAGGAATGTACGCGTCGTTAAGCGGACGATTGGAGTTGATGTGCCAGCCCGCGAGGATGTGCGCACGGACCTGCAGCGTGCTGGTTTCGCCCGCGCGAAGCGGGCGGTCGAGTGTCACGCTTTCGATGCCGACGATTTGGCCGGGGTTGGCGGCCGCGAACGCCGACGAAATCGTGAGCGCGACCGCAAGCGCCAATGCGGCGCACGCCCAGTCAATCACGCGCGGCCGGCTCTGTTTGCTCATGACTCGTTACAAACGCCCATTCACTACAACACCGCAATCGTGCGCGCCGGTTCCGCGCGCGCGGGGTCAGCTCGCGAAGGGAGCAGGGCGTTTTTCTGCGGGCGTGAGCGGGACGGTATCGACGATCTCGAGGCCGTAGCCGGGCAGGTTGGCCAGACGCAGCTTTGCGTCCGACATGAAGATCATCTTGCGCACGCCGACATCGCGTAAAATTTGCGCGCCGATCCCATAGTCCCGGAAGTCCGCCTCCGAAGAACTCATGCGCGTGGTCGGACGGCGCGCCGAGCCGCGCTTACGGCCCGCAAGCTCAGCCGCGATCGCATTGGACTCACGCTTTAAGTAGAGCAGCACGCCGTTGCCGGCCTGCGCGATCATGTCCATCGCGGCATTCAGCAGGCCGCGGGTGTTGCGCTCGAAATAACTGAAGACGTCGCCGGGCAGGAATTCGCGATGCGCGCGCACCAGAATCGGCTTCGACGGATTCACCTCGCCCATCACCAACACAAGGTGCTCCGTGTAGTCGACCAGGTTGCGATATACGTACGCGCGGAACTCGCCGAACACGGTGGGCAGCCGCGCCTCGGCAATGCGCTGCACCATGGTTTCGTGGCGCAGCCGGTACTCGATTATGTCGGCGACGGTGACGATCTTCAGGCCGTGCACCCGCGCGATTTCGACCAGGTCGTCGCGGCGCGCCATCGTGCCGTCCTCTTTGAGGATTTCGCAGATGACGCCGGCCGGTTTGAGCCCCGCGAGCCGCGCGAGATCGACCGCGCCTTCAGTTTGGCCCGTGCGGACGAGCACGCCGCCATCGCGAGCGCGAAGCGGAAACACGCAGCCGGGCGTGATGAACTCCGCGCCGGTGGCATCTTCGCGGACCGCCTGCAGGATCGTCATCGAACGATCCTGCGCGGAAATTCCGGAGCCGGTGCATCGGCGCGCGGTGATAGACGTGGTGAATGCGGTACCAAGCGGCGCCTGGTTGTCGCCGACCATCATGCTTAGCCCGAGCCGGTCGATTCGCTCGCCGGACATCGGCAGACAGATCAAGCCGCGGCCAAACTTGATCATGAAGTTGACGGCCTCGGGCGTGACTTTCTCCGCCGACATGCAAAGGTCGCCCTCGTTCTCCCGCTGCTCGTCGTCCATCATGATGATCATGTGGCCGCGGCGGGATTCCTCGAGCGCCTCCTCGACGGAGATGAATGGCGCGCGGGCCTGCTGGCGTGGCTTGATTTCACCGAACATCAGGTTTGACTCCGGAGCGGCGTGCTGGGCTCTCGCTTGTAATCCTACGGAAATACTAGCGCGGCGACCATGCGCGAGTGAACCAGCTTCGCACGGCGGCGCGCGCGCCCGGCGGAGGTTCGATATTTCAGTTCGAGCCGGGAAATTCGCACGCAGCAAGCGTCGCAAACGGCGAGCGACGCGGCAAGGCGCTCGCTTGCAGGGCGAGGCTTTGCCAAACTAGCAGGCTGTTGAAGAAGGGATCTTCAATAGCCTGCTCCCTCTCTCGCATCTCCCCCGGAGGGAGAGAAGATTAGGAAGGCAGCCCGATCCTTCGCCCATGGCTCTGGACAAGGTTTTCACACAGGGTGTTGAGCGCACAGTCGATGGAATCTTCGAACTCACGGCCTTTCTCAACACCCTGCTAGGCGGGTTCCCTCGACAGATTGCAGGATCGAGCAGTGCCGCCACCCGAACTTGTTGAAA
>CAYSCX010000024.1:0-41184 GCA_964429575.1 uncultured Binatia bacterium (SeqCode)
GCCTGCTCCCTCTCTCGCGTCTCCCCCAGAGGGGGAGAAGATTAGGAAGGCAGCCAGCTTTCACGCAGGGTGTTGCGGGCAAAGTCGATGCCATCTTGGAACTCGAGGTTTTTCTCAACACCCTGCTAGTGCGCGAGACCGAGGTCCATCACCGCGCGCACGAAGAACTGTTGGAAGTCGCGGTCGGTCCTGTAGAGCGCGTAGTGGAGACCGCGCTTCAAGCAGAAGGCCCGTATGTCGCGCGCAAGGCGCAACAGAGTGTCGCGATATTGGTCGCGCGCGCGCTGGTTCATCGCGACGCGCACGTGCTCGCCCGTTTCGGAATCCACCACTTCGACATCGCCCGCAAGACCCTGACCCTCGATCTCGCGCCCGCCGAGGATTTGCACCGCCGTGACGTCCATGCTCGCGGCGGTGAAGAGCCGGAGCCCGTTCGTGACGGCATTCGGGAGCATGAGGAAGTCCGAGATGACGAACACCTTGCCGGCACGGCGAATCGCCGCCAGTTCTTGGGCGAGCTTGGGCGCGAGATCGAGCTGGCCGGCCGGCTTGATGCCGCCGAGCAGCCGCGCAAGCTCGACGATCCGGTGGCGGCCCATCACGAACGCGGGCTCCAAGCGCGGACCGGCGCCGCCGAGCACGCGCAACATCACGCGATCGCCCGAGGTCAGCGCGACGTAGGCGAACGCCAACGCCATTGCCTGCGCAGCCTCGAACTTGCGGTCGGCGGCCGGGAAGCCCATCGACGCGCTCGCATCGAGCAGAATGTAAGTGAGGAGGTCTTCCTCCTCCTTGAACAGCTTGATGTAGAGCTTGTCGGTGCGGCCGTAGAGTCCCCAATCGATATAGCGGAAGTCGTCGCCGGGCGAGTAGTGGCGGTAGTCGCTGAACTCCAACGACGAGCCGCGCTTGGGCGAGAGATGTTGCCCTTTGCCCATGCCAGCATACTGCCGGCGGGTGCGGATGCGGAGATCTTCGAGGCGGGCCAGAAAGCCCGGCGTGAATTCCTCGGGCAGTCCGAACATCGGCTACGCGCGCGGCCGCTTCATGCGCTTGGTCACCTGGTCGAGGATCGACTCGGTGGTGACGTTTTCGGCCTCGGCCTGGAAGTTGCGCAGCAGGCGGTGGCGCAGCGACGGTATCACTGCGTCGTCGACGTCCTCGTAACTGATGCTCACGCGGCCGTCGAGCAGCGCATTTACTTTCGCGCAGAGAATCAGCGCCTGTGCGCCTCGCGGGCTCGGTCCAAAGCGCAGGTACTGCGTCACCTCAGGCACCGCGCCCGGTCCCGACGGCGTACATGCGCCGATAATTCCGATGACGTAGCGCTCCAGCGGCTCGGCGACCATTACTTCGCGCGCGAGCGTCTTGAGGTCTTCGATTATTCGCGGCGCTTCAGTGTCGGGGAAGATCGACTTTACGTGGTAGGTGGCCGCGCCGGTGGTGCGCCCGAGGATGTCGCGCAGCTCTTCGGGCTTGGGGCTGCCCATCACGACCTTGAACATAAACCGATCCATCTGCGCCTCGGGCAGCGGGTAGGTGCCCTCGAGTTCGATCGGGTTCTGCGTGGCGAGCACGATGTATGGCGCGGCGAGCTTGTGCGTCACGCCGAACACGGTGACCTGGTGCTCCTCCATCGCCTCGAGCACCGCGGACTGGGTCTTGGGCGTCGCGCGATTGATCTCGTCGCCGAGCACCATGTGCGCGAAGATCGGTCCCTGCTTAAACACGAACTCGCGGCGTCCTTCGGACTCGGTCAGCACCTGCGTGCCGATGATGTCCGACGGCATCAGGTCGGGCGTGAACTGGATGCGCTTGAACGTCAGCGCCAGCGCCTCGGCCGCGGCCTTGACCATCAGCGTCTTGCCGAGACCGGGAACTCCTTCGATCAAAATGTGTCCGCCGCAGAAGAGCGCGGTCATAAGCTTGCGTACGATCTCGCGGTGGCCGACGATTACGCGCCCGATCTCCTCCTCGGCGCGCGTGAACACGGCGCGGAATTCCTCGACGCGTTGGTCGGCTGATGTTTTCGCGGCGGCTCCCATTACGTCTCCTTCCTCGAGCATCGGATCGTGCGGTGGATCAATTTCGATCAGCGGATCAGGTCACGGTAGCGCGGCGGAACCAGCTGGCGCTCATCGGGCGGCGCGGTGTCGCTCGACATCTTGAGCGGCGCATTGGTGTACGGCGTCGCGGCCTTCGGGCGGGCGGTGTCTTCGACCGTTCGTCCGGCGCCTGAAACCACCGCGGTCGGCAGCCGGAACATCACGTAACGCGCGTCCTGGATATCGACCTTCGCGCCCTTGTCGCCGGGCTTCAGAAATCTCTGGTAGTTCCCCGGCGCCGGAATGTCGCCGAGCTTGGTGTTGCCCTGGCCGGAATCCTTGGGCTGCTCGCCACCGGGCTGCTCGGCGGCTCGCTGGCGCTCATCGAGTCCTTTCTTTTGTTCGCGCGTGAGTTCGGTCTTCGATGCGGCATCATCGGGTTGATTTGCGCCGCCCGGCGACGCCTTATCCGGGCCGGGCTGCGGCGCCTTCGCTCCGTTCTGTTCGTCGCCGGGTTTGTTCTGCGGATTCTTCTCCGACGCGGCTTCGGTCTCGATCTGCGCCATCGCCTTGTCGAGTTGGTTGCGAATCTCGACCTGGCTCGCCTCGGTCTTGCTGCCTTCCTTTTTATCGCCTGAGCCGGGACCGTTTGCGTTCTGGTCTTTGCCCGAGCCTTCGCCCTTTGTGCTGCCCGAACCTTTGCCGCCTTCCTTATCTGACTTCCCGCCGTCACCGGCGCCCTCTTCGTTTCCCGAGCCGCCCTGCTTGTTTGCTTCAGTTCCGGCGCCGCGGCCGGCATCATCGACGAGACGAATCGCAAGCTCAATGCGCCGTTTCTTCTCCTCGGGCGGCAGGTTGGAATTTGCGATGGCGTCGGCGGCGTCACGCGCGGCGTTGCCCAGTGCGCGCTCCGCGGTGCTCGCCGACGGGGATTCGAGTCGCGATGCGATCTCGCGAAGACGCGCGGCGCTCCGTTCGAGCGGCGACAGCGGCCGCAGCAGGCCGACCATCGAAACTCCCACCGCGAGCGCGAGGACGCCCGCCGCGATCGATGAGCGCACGAGCGCGTCGCGCGCATCGAGCTTGAGCGCCTGTTTGGGAACGAACCGCTCGAGCAGGGCGCTCGCGCGCCTGACCAATACCGGGAACAGCGGACTGCGGCGGCGCGCGGAGTCGTCGCCGGAGGCGGCTGCGAGACTGGCGAGCGTGAGCACTTCCTGCCGGCCGCGGACGAGTTCATCGACGCGCTCCGCCGCCGCCAGGTAATCATCGGCGCGGCGATACTCAAGATATGCCCACACGGCGCCTGCCGCGATGCTCAACGCGGCGACCGACAGCAGCGTCCAACGAAGATTCGATTCAATTTCCGGGGCGAGCGCATAGCCCGTCGCGCGGGCAATCAATGAGCCAAGCGGCGTGACGACCAGCGCAAGCGCGATGCACGTCGCGGCGGGCGCCAGCGGATAGAGCGCCGCATGCAGCGCCGCGAGCGTCGCGATGCGCCGGCGCGCGCTCGTGATTACGTCAAGCGGATTAAGCACGATTTCGGATTATAACCTATTCGGTGCGTTTTGAATCCGCCGCTTTGCGCGGCGCGGCGCGCGCGGCCACTCGTTTCAGTTCCGCGATTGCACGCTGGTGCTCCGCAAAGGTGCGCGAGAACAGGTGCCTACCATCATCGCGCGCCACAAAGTAGAGGTACCTGGTTTTCGCGGGATACAGCGCGGCTTCGATCGATTGCATTCCCGGATTTGCGATCGGCCCCGGCGGCAGCCCGGTGAATGCATAGGTATTGAACGTACTTGGAATTCGCACCGCATCGGCGGTCGAGAGTTTCTGATTGCCGTCGAGCGCGTATTCCGCGGTGGGATCGGCCTGCAGCGGCATCCCGAGCGCGAGGCGGTTGTAGAAGACGCCCGCGATCAGCGCGCGGTCGCCCGCCGCCTTGGCCTCGCGTTCGATGATCGATGCCAACGTTACCAGCTCGCGATTGGTCAGGCCGAGTTCGAACATGCGCTCCTCGACCGGGCGCGTAAGCGTCCGATAGAAGCGGCCAAGCATCGCCGCAAGAATTTCAGCGGAATTGGCGCGCGGTGAAAAACGATACGTCGCCGGGAACAGGTATCCCTCAGCGCCGAGCGGCCCCAACCCCAGCGCTTCGACCAAGGGTCCCTCGCGCGCCTCGCGCTCGAACTCATCTGCGCACCCCAGCCCCGCCGCTTCGAGCCGCTCCGCGATCTGCCGGAGCGTCAGCCCCTCGGGAATCGTCACCGTGACGACCACGATATCGCCGCGCACCAGATGCCCCATCACGTCAGCCATCCACTCTCCGCCGAGGAACGAGTAGTCGCCGGGCTTGATGCGGCGCGCATCGCCGCTCATCGACCCGTACAGCCGAAGCGCCAGCGCGCTGCGCACCACCCCCGCGCGCGCGAGCTTGTCCGCGACGATGCGCATCGCGTCACCCGGCTCAATGACTACTTTCACCGGCGCGCGGAGCATCGGCGCCGGCGCGTACCAGATGAATGCGCCAGCGCCGGCCACCGCCGCCACGATGACGGCCACCACCGCCGCGGCGATGACCCACCGGCGCCGCGATCGCGCGCGAGCCTCGCTCGATGTGCCGTCACTGCTCATTCATTGGGCAGCGCGACGGGCCGCGAGCCATCCTTCCAGAATAACCGCCGCCGCGACTGCATCGACCGCCTGCTTGCGCCGCCGACGCCCAACGTCCGCCCGCGCGAGCCGCTCCTCGGCCTCGACACTGGTGAGCCGCTCATCGAACATTTCCACCGCGACACCCAGCTCGGTTGCAAGCCGCGCCGCGAACGCGCGTGCCTGGCGCGCGGCGGGTCCCTCGCTGCCATCCATGTTGAGCGGCAGACCGACGACCACCCGCGTCACTTCGCGACCCGCCAGCCGCGCCGCCACCTGTTCAAGGTCCCACCGCACGACGCGGCGCTCGATGGCGCCTAGGGGGAGGGCGCTGGTCTCGCCGTGGTCAGAAACAGCGAGGCCGATGCGCTTTGTGCCCAGATCCAATGCCGCGATGGTCATCGAGTAGCCATGCTAATGCGTGTGGAGTGCTGTCGTTTAGAGCTAGCCACCCTGGTTGTTGAAAAGAAGTTACCGCTCAATGTTGCTTTCACTGTCTGGATGGCCTAGCTTTGCGCCCGATGCGCTCTTGGGGGAGGAGCAAGGCCGCAGTGCCGCGGACCGCCACGGCCCTAATCGTGGCTGTGGTCGCGACCGTTGCTGCATTGCAGCTGTTTTTGAGGAGTGAGCCTTTGCCCGCTCCCGACACTGACGCTATCGCCGGAAATGTCAGCGACGAGCTGTTCATCTTCGACGACTCTGACGCACCCGCCGCCGACGCGATCGTAATCAGCCTAACACTTAGCCGCAGCGATTCCGTAACGCAGTATCTTACCGACGCCGGCCTCGAGCCCGACGACGCCCGCCGCTGGGGCAAAATTTTCGAGCGCGCGGCCAAGACCTGGAAACTTCGCCGGGGCAGGACGCTCGCGATCTTCAAGGACCCCGAAACGGGCGACCTGCGCGGCATCCGCTACGACCTCGACCAGCGCAGCTCGGTCGTCCAGGAATACCTGGGCAACGAAGTCGTCAAGGCGTCCGTGCAGCCGATCAAGTATTACTCCGTCCCGGTCACCGCCGCATTTGCGGCGACTGGCAGCTTCCGCCGCACGGCCAACAGGAGCGGGCTGCCGGGCGACGTCATCGAGGCGATTGAGGACGCATTCTCCGACCAGCACGACCTTGATCGCCTGCGCACCAAGGCCAACGTCAAGATCATTTACGAACAGAAGGTCAGCGCCGACGGCCGGTACACACTGGTCGGCGCAATCGAGGCGGCCGAAATCCAGCTTGCGGGCGCCACCCTGCGCGGCTTCGGGTTCCGCGATGAGCATGGACGCGCGCATCTCTACGACGAGCGCGGCCGCGCGCTCGGCCCGCAGTTCCTCCAGTACCCGCTCAAATTCTCCTACATCTCATCCGGCTTCTCCGCCCATCGATATCACCCGATACTGCGCCGCTATCGCCCACACGTCGGAATCGACTTGGTCGCCAGGTATGGCACGCCGGTCAAGGCGGTCGGCGACGGGCGCGTCAAGTCCGCCGGGTGGTCGGGCGAGCTTGGCCACTGCATCCGAATCGAGCATGACAACGGGATGGTCAGCACCTACGGCCATCTCTCGAAGATCGGGTCGGAGATTTATCCGAACTCCTACGTCCGCATTGGGCAGGTAATTGGTTCGGTCGGCTCGAGCGGCCTCGCGACCGGACCGCATCTCCATTACGCGCTCGAGAAGCGCGGCAGGTACGTCAATCCGGTCACGCAGAAGCTGGGCGTCAAGCGCGAACTGTCGCCGCGGATGCTCTCCGTGTTCGGCGAGGTCCGGCGCGGCTACGAGCAGGCGCTCGCGAAACTGCCGACGTTCGCGACCGTCGGGCCCGCGCAGGATGATCGCCGCACGAACCTGCGGCGCATCGGCTACGACCCCGACGAGTCAGTCCGTCCCGCGCCCGCCAAGAAGAGCCGGCGCAGCTCGCGCCGTCGCGCGTCAGCGTCGCCGCACCGGCGAGTCGTCGCCAACGCGACGGCCTCGCTTCCGGCCGGCGGCGCCCTCTAGCAGGGTGTTGAGAAAAGCCGCGAGTTCCAAGCTGGCAGCGAGGTTGCCCTCAACACCCTGCGTGATAGTCGGCCGCTTTCCTAATCTTCTCCCCCTCCGGGGGAGACGAGAGAGAGGGAGCAGGCGGTTGAAAATGCCTTTTTCAACCGGCTGCTAGATTCGGTCGCGCTCACGCAATCTTCGCACATTCCCGATTCGTGCTAGCCTCGATGTCCACTGCGCCATCCGTGCGAAATGCGCCCAAGCCTCGACACTGATTTTTTCGGGCTCCGGACTCCACGCGCGATTGCGCATCGGGGCGCCGGCGGGACTCATCCCGAGAACACCATCGCGTCATTCGAGGCGGCCGCGGCGCTCGGCGCGCAGTATTTCGAACTCGACGTCCACATGACGCGCGACGGCGAGGTGGTCGTGTGCCACGACCGCGACCTCGCGCGGACCGCCGGCACGCCGGGGCTAATCAAACAGATGGCGTATCGCGACGTCGCGGCAGCCGATGCGGGCTGCACGTTCAGTACCGACGGGACGTCGTTCCCGTTTCGCGGCAAGGGTATCGCGGTGCCGCGCCTCGCCGAGGTGCTCGCCGCGTTTGCGAACGTCCGCGTCATCGTCGAGGTCAAGCAGACCGAGCCGAGTCTCATCGATGCGCTGCTAACCGTCATCGACGGCGCGGGCGCGCGGCGGCGCGTGCTGGTCGCGAGCGAGCACCAGCCGCCGCTGGATGAGATTCGCGCGCTTGCGCCGGGCATCCCCACCAACTTCTCGTCGCACGAGGTGGGCGGCTTCATGCAGGCGCTCGCGGCGCGCGACCGCGGCTACCCGCCTCCGGGTGATGCGCTCGAAGTGCCGCCGACCTACCAAGGCTGGAGGCTGGTCACGCCCGAGAGCGTCGCGTTCGCGCACCAGCGGGGCGTCGAGGTACACGTCTGGACGGTGAACGAGCCTGCCGAGATGACATCGCTGCTCGAAATGGGCATCGATGGGATCATTTCCGATTTCCCCGCCCGCGTGTTGGAGTTGCTCAAGCACCGCTCCCCTTGATAGCAGCCTCAGGCAATCGAAGAACAAGATGCCGTCAGTGAAAAGCGACGAGCCGCAGATGACGAGCCGCGCGAATGATTGCGGCACGCCGACCGAGAGAAGTTCGATGTCGCGCTGCAAAAGGCGATTCGACTCGAACGCGCTTAGTGGATGATCGGGTTGGTCTCGGTCTGCCAGTTAATGTTTATCGGATAGCTTCCAACCTCTGTCCATTCAGTCGCGCCTTGTTCACGAAGCAGACACCTGAGACGATGTGCTCCCGCCGTCGCAATTGGAAGTCCATTGATTTGGTTCATTATCCGATGAAACTTGTCCTGTAACTTGAGAGGAGCAATCGGCGTTTCCAATTTCAGTACTTCAGCGCTAGTCACCAATTGAGTGCGCTGTTCAAACGCCTTGCCTTGATCCTGTTGGACAATCTGCCAAATCGAAACCACGACCCACTGGATTGGGATCGCCGCTTTCGGGTCGACGACTGTATCGGGGCGAATCTGGACGTTGATGTCCTGCAAGAGTGACATCAACGAGAGCACTTGCGTGTTCTGTTCTATGATGGCTTTTTCGCAAGCCGCAAAGAGCACGAGCCTTGGCATTTAGCTCAAGCAGCTGCAGCTGTCGTCCAACGGATTTCCGCGTTTGACGGGATATTTGTATCGGCCTTGCTCTCGTTTCTGAGTCCGGCCAGCTTGAACGGAATCATCTGGGCTTGGATCAGTTGCGCGAAGGGATCCCAACCGATGGGTGGCGATTGCGCTCGGCTAAACCAAGGTGCACCCTTCGCGATCCATCGTTGCCGCAGTTCGGCATGTGTGGTCGCGTAGTCGTGGTAACCGAAGTGCGTGCCACAGCACGGGCAGATGGTGTCGTCCTGTGGGGGGCGCAGCAGTTCCCGATATCCGCACACGGGACATAGGTGCTTCATTTCTTGCACTGCTCCTCGAAATAGGCGAGATTATCCCGCTCGAGATGATATTTTGGATCGGGGCGGTAGAAGGTTTTTAGTATGCCGTCACGATTGCAAATGGCGAGGGTGTTGGTCGCGGTGTCGTAACGCAACACGTCGCCGTTCCGCCTTACACACTCCAGCATTGTATCGGTCATCGGAACCGTGAGGAACGCGATCGCCGCTGACTCGTAATCCGTTGCGGTCCTGAATTGCCCTCCGAACTCCACCTCGTGATCCTGAAAATGGTTCTCGCGTTCGAACCGGTCAATGAACCCGTAAACTGTTCCCGGCACATTTTCTGCCCTTAGCGCAGACCATCTAGCAGCAATCTTGTTAGCGTGTCCAATGTGCGGTAAGTGCGCTAGCGCCTCAGATACAGATTAACTTATTTCGCTTCAGTGTCGATTGCGACAATACGGGTATCCGCGCCAAATCATACTACCGGTAGTGATTGAAAACCGGGCACCTACTACGGGTAGCTTTGTTCCGTAATTTTCGTCTGCGCGAGACACGGAGGGGCGCATCGTCATTTCGCTTCACGACGTGAGGTACGTTTGCGTACGGCTTGAGCTTGGTCGAGGCAGGCAATCGCGCGATAGAGGTTGCGCTTTACGGTCGCCTCGAAGCGGATGATCTTGTTGAGGTCTTCGTAGGGCGGCAGGACAAGCGAGTCAACATCCGCACGTCGAAACAGGTCGGCAATGCGCTGGCGGTGGGCGAGCTTGTCGAGGCCGAACGACCTTATCAAGGTATCGGTTGGGTACTCGGTTTCGGCGCGGTCGCGGTCGTCGTCTTCATCGCGCCACGCTTCGCGGCATTCGTAGCGAAGCAACCGGCGGATTCTCCAGCAGCAAGCCGCGATTTCGTCGACGAGCATACGCTCAACGGCGTTGGCTGGTTGGTACTGGTCGACGAATGCGTCGAGCATCGCCTTGAACTCCGCGGCGTGATCGCGGCCGTCGAGGAGGGGGCTGACGACGTCGCGGGCGAAGAAGCCATGCTTGAGCGGATTGAGGCGGACGGCGGCTTTGCCGGCGGGCGTGCGCGGGCCGGTGGACTTTTTTGCGTTGCTGTGGCGGACGATGAGCTGGCGGGGCGAGAGGGAGGAAGGTTCGACAGCGGAGGCATCTGACGGGAATTCGGTGTCATCCATCCGGACAGGTGTATCGCGGGAGCGAGGAGCGGGTAAGGATGAACTAATTCATGGATGAAGTAGTTCATCCCTGAACTGGCTGGCGCGACGGTAGCATTGATGCGGTCAGGAAATGCGCGGCGCATTCCTGGCTTGCCGGTACCGGCCGCGTCGCGGCCTCCGAGATCCTTCGGCTCCGCAGACCCTTCGGCTACGCTCAGGGCAGGCTTCGCTCTGAGTTTGTGAATTGTTCGGAGGTGCTGATTGTCCAGGCCGAGTGCGCGTAGCGAGGAAGCGCGCCGATGGCGCGAGAGCCTCGATGAGGATTGAGCCGGAGGAGAGGTTGGGCCACCAGGGTTTCGGAACCCTCACCCGCGCCGCCTGCGGCGGCTTGCCCTCTCCCGCGGACGACGCGGGCGAGGGGGTTAGGAAGCGCCTCGCCCGTTTTCTTCACAAGCTCTCGGGATGACAGAGGGGGGGCAGCGGGCGGCGCTCGTGATGGTGGAGGCGGAGAGAAGTTGAGAATCAGCCACACCGTCTTCCGGAATTCACAAGGGATAGGGCTCGGCAAATTGCGCCGCGCGATTGTCCAAAATCGTTCGCTTTTCAGCGCGCGACGCGGGGTGTTACGATGCGCGCGTTCGCGCAACCATCGAGAGATCCCCCGTCGGAGAATTCCCCAATGAAACTCGATACCGGACTTATCGCCCGCAATCTCCGAGACGTTCCCGCCGCCGCGCGCGCCGCCGAGGAGGCCGGCTTCGACGCGGTCTGGACCGCCGAGGCGGGCGGCGACGGATTCCTGCCGGCCGCGCTCGCCGCGGAGCACACCAAGCGCATCAAGATTGGCACCGCGGTCGCGATCGCATTCCCGCGAAGCCCAATGATCACCGCCTACACCGCGTGGGATCTCGCCGGGCTCAGCGAAGGCCGCTTCATCCTCGGCCTCGGCACGCAGGTCAAGGGGCACATCGAGCGGCGCTTCGGCGTCAAGTGGGAGGCGCCGGTGCCGAAACTCCGCGAGTACCTCCAATCGCTCCGCGCGATTTTCAAATGCTGGTCCGAGGGCGGCGCGCGGCTCAAGTACGAGGGCAAGTACTACAACTTCTCGCTGATGACGCCGTTCTTCACGCCGCTCAAGCACAACTTTCCGAACGTGCCGATTTACATCGCGGGCGTGAACGAGCGGATCATCCAGCTCGCCGGCGAGCTGTGCGATGGCCTCCATGCGCATCCGTTCCACTCGCCCAAGTACCTCAGGGAGTTCGTGCTGCCGAACCTCGACAAGGGCTTCGCGAAGTCGGGGCGGAGCCGCAAGAACTTCGAGATTACGACCACCGCATTCGTGATCGCGGGATCCAATCGCGACGAGATCGAGCAGGCGAAGGCGGGCGTGCGCCAGCAGATCGCGTTTTACGCATCGACGCGCACCTACAAGGTCGTGCTCGACATGCACGGATGGGGCGATGTGTCCGCGCGCCTCAATGAGAAGGCCGCCAAGGGCGACTGGGGCAGCATGGCGAAGGAAATCACCGACGAGATGCTTGACGTCTATGCGCTCACCGGAACGTGGGATGAGATCGCGGACAAGGTGAAGGCGCGCTACGACGGCTTGCTCGACCGCGTCGCGTTCTACATGCCGTATCGCGCGGGCGCCAATGACGCGCAGTGGCGCAAGATCACCAAGGCGTTCAACGGCTGACACCTCGATTGCGAATGCGGGGTGATCGAGGAGGTTGCAGATGACTCAGAAGAATCGAATCATGGCGATCGCGTTCGGATTGCTGACGCTCACGGCGCTTGTGGGCGCATCGGCTCCGGCGTCGGCGGCCGAGGGCGCGGCGGCGCCAAAGGCGGCGGCACCGGCGGTCAAGGAGTTCACGCTGGTCTCGGTGCTGATCAACGACGTCAAGTTCTGGCTCCCCGGCACGATCGTGGTGCACCAAGGGGACCGCGTGCGGCTCAAGCTTCGCAACGTGGTGCCCGGTGCGGAGAACCAGCACGGGTTTTCAATCCCCGAGTACAACATCACGGAGCTGGTGACGCGCGGGCAGGACAAGACGGTCGAGTTCACCGCCGACAAGGCCGGGCTGTTCCGCTACATCTGCCAGATTCATGCGCCGCACGTCGGCGGCGAGCTGGTGGTTACGCCCGAACACCGCATGATGAAGATGAAGTAGCGTCGCGCGAGCGGCGCACCGGCGCTGCCATCGGCATTCGAAACGGCTAGGCTGGGGTGACGATGCGCAAGCACGTCCTCTACGCCCAGTCGCCCGAGTGGCGCGCACTCATCGAGCGCGCCGACGCATTGATGGCGGGCGCGGATTTCCGCCGTCACAAGCGGACCAAGAAGGTCGAGGCTGGGTTCGTCACCGGGCCCGGCGGCGCGCCGGCGTTTTTGAAACGGGTCGAGACACGCGCGTGGCTGGGCGGCATCGCCGAGCGCATCCGCGGCTCACGCGCGGCGCGCGCGCTCGCGGGAGCGTCGATGCTTCGCGCGGGCGGCTTCGCGCATCCCGCGCCGCTGGCCGCGATGGAAGTCCGCGCACTGGGGGCGGTGCGCCAGACGTATGTGCTTAACGAGGCGCTCGGCGGCGCAACGATCTTCAGCGAATACATGCTCGGGCGGCGCAGCGAGTTGAGCCGCGACTACCGCCGCCGCAAGCGCATCGCCGATGCGGTCGCGGCGCAAGTGCGGCGTCTCCACGACGCCGGCATCTACACGATTGATTTGCAGGAAACCAACATCCTTCTCGAAGAGAAATCGGGGGTGCTCGGAATCTACTTCGTCGACCTCGAGGACTTCCGGCGCGCCGATCCGGTCGCGTGGCGCGAGCGGCTTGCCAATCTGGTCCACCTCGATCGGAGCGTGGGACGGTTCGTGTGCCGCGCCGGACGTCTTGCGTTTCTCTACAGCTACCTCGGCCGCAGGCCCGGCCGAGCGGAGGCGCGCAAGATCGTCGGCGAGTTGATGGGCATCCGCGGCGAAATCGAACGGCGCTGGCGCCGGCGTCACGCAGGCGTGGGCGGCGCGGCCGCGCCGAAGCCGGCGGCGGCGCCGCTTTCGCGCGCGGCGGGCGGCGGCGAGTAGCCGCGATGGCGTTCAGCATATTCCGCCGCGAGTACGATCATCACACCGAGCAGATCCACGCGTCGGGCGGCAAGGCGCTGCGCGACCTGATGCTGGGCGTCAACGACGGGCTGGTCGCGTCGTTCGCGGTGACCTCGGGCGTCGCGGGCGCGTTCACGTCGGAGAGGATCATCCTGATGGCGGGGCTCGCCGAGATGCTTGGCGGCGCGGTATCGATGGGTCTGGCCGCATACGTCTCGGCGCGCTCGCAGCTCGAGTTTTACCGCAGTGAGATCGAACGCGAACGCGAGGAGATCGAACGCTGGCCGGAGCGGGAACGCGAGGAGATCAAGAGCATCTACCGCGGCAAGGGTTTCTCGGGGGCGCTCCTGGAGCAGATTGTAGCGCACATCACCGCGGAACCCGACCGCTGGTGCGGCGTCATGATGCGCGAGGAGCTGGGCTTCAGCGACGACGTCTTCGATCCGCCCGCGCGCTCCGCGCTGACCGTCGGACTCGCCTACCTGTTCGGCGCGGCGGTGCCGGTGTTGCCGTATGCGTTGGTTGCGCGCGCGGACGGCGTGATGGTCTCGGCGATCGCGACCGCCGCGGTGCTGTTTGGCGTGGGCGCCGCCAAGACGATCATCACGACGCGCTCGTGGTGGCGCAGCGGTCTGGAGAGCATGCTGATCGGAATCGCTGCGGCGACGGTGACTTACCTGGCGGGTTCGTACTTCGCCGGCGGCGGTTGAAATGCGCGCGAGGACTAATCGTTGTTCGCTTCGAGGTCGCGCTGCTCCTTCCACGGGGGCAGAGCCCGGTCGAGCAACTTTTCGAGGTCTTCTATTTGCGGCAGGAAGTACGCGCGCAGCCGGCGCTCCTGGGCCGGATCGATCGGCGGATACTCCTTAGCGCCGGTGAAGAAGAAGAACGCCAGGCGCCCCGGTGCCTCGAGTTCCTTTGAGATTCGCGTCCAGTGCCGTTCGCGCGCGATCTCGCTGAGTCTGCGGCCGAGGCGCGCGAGGATGAGACTTCGCGGCATGCCGACACTGGCGTTGACGCGGCGCGTGCCGAGCGGCGAGGCGCTCAGATCGATGTGCGGTGCGCCAATGAATTCGCACACGCGATCCAGAAACATCTGCCGGTCCGCCTCGAGTTCGTCGTACAGCACGGCGAGCACGTTGTCGCGCCCGAACACTCTGAACCACCCCGCGAGATTCGAAGCGTACGAATGCGCCGCGCCGAGCCGCGAACGTTGCTTCTCAAAGTTGAACGGTCCGCGGATGATTCGCGTGCGATGCATGATCTTGTAATGCGACCAGACGCGCTCCACGGGATTGCGCAGAGTGACGATTATCTTGCAGTTGGGGATGTGATGCGCGATGCGGTCGCGCGCCTGCGGGCGATCAAAGCAGGCCGGGTCGAACTCGCCGATGGGCAACTCCGGCGGACAGTCGCGGAAGAATTCCTTGTACCAATCGACGCCGCGCCCGTATTCCCAGACGAAGAATTGCGTTTCCTTGACGCCCTTGGGAAGTCCGACGTGCCCGGACAGCGCCGCATGCAACCAGGTGGTGCCGGTGCGCGGCGGACCGACGCCCATGAAGCCGGGCAGGCGATCCGCTCCGGTCCGCTTTTCACCGCTCATACTTCGATCAGAATGTCATCGCCGTCGGTCTTCACCGCGAAGCATGCGACCTTGACGTTGGGATCGTCGAGATTCGCGCCGGTGGTGACGTCGTATTCCCATCCGTGCCACGGACAGGTCACGTTGGCGCCGTCGAGTTCGCCCTCGGCGAGCGGGCCGCCGCGATGTTTGCAGGTATTGTCGATCGCGAAGAACTTTCCGCCGACGTTGAAGAGCGCAATTTTGCGGCCGGCCGGCTCGACGGTGATTCCGGCGCCCTCTGGAACGCCGGCGCGGGTTGCAACCTTGATGAACTCCGCCACGATGAAATTACCTCCGCGGATTGCGGGTCGATTGTAGGGAGCGCCGCACGGAGCGCGCAACCGAAGGGCACGGTCAGGTCGTGTACTCGGCGTTGATGCGCACGTAGTCGTAGCTCAGATCGCAAGTGAGGATGCGTGCGCGTGCGCGGCCGAGGCGCAGATCGAGCGACACGGTGAACTCGCGCTCGCGCATCGCGGCGCCTGCGGCGGGCAGCGCGCCGGTGAGCAGCCGCCCTTGCGCGGCGACTTTGACGCCGCCGATCGAAAGGACGGCGCGATCCGATGCGACGGCCGCGCCGGAGGAACCAGCGGCCATCAGGATTCGTCCGACGTTGGGGTCATTGCCGAAGAACGCAGTCTTGACCAGCGGCGAGTTGGCGATTTGGCGGGCGCATCGCTGCGCATCGCGCGCCGTGCGCGCGCCGCGCACCTCGATGGAGACGAGCTTGGTGGCGCCCTCGCCGTCGCGCACCAGTTCACGCGCGAGCGCCGCGCACACGCCTTCGACTGCCTCGTTGAATTTCCGCAGGCCGCGCGCGGATGGCGGTCGATTTCCAGCCGCGCCGCTCGCCAGCAGGATAACCGTGTCATTGGTGGACATGTCGCCGTCCACGGTGATCGCATTGAAGCTTTGCGGGAGCGCGGCCTTGAGCGCAGAGCGGAGCGCGGGCGCGGCGATCGCGACGTCGGTCATCACGTACGCGAGCATCGTCGCCATGTGCGGAGAGATCATGCCGGCGCCTTTGGCGGCGCCTGCCACGGTGACGCGCACGCCGTCGAGATCGAACGATGCGTGCGCGGTCTTCGGGTACGTGTCGGTCGTCATGATCGCGCGCGCGAAGTCATCGAGTCGATCCGCGTCGAGTGAACGCGCCGCCTCGGCGACGCCCGCCGAGAATTTTCCGAGGTCGTATAGATGTCCGATGACGCCGGTCGATGACGGGACAACCAGCTCAGGCGCGCAGCCCAGCTCGCGCGCGACGATCGCGCACGAGTCTTTCGCGAGCTTGAGGCCGGCCTTGCCGGTGAAGCTGTTCGCGCAACCCGAGTTCGCGACGACGGCCTGGAGGCGTCCCGCGCGCACGCGCTCCATGGTCACGTACACCGGCGCGGCCTTCACTTTGTTCGCGCTGAAGACTGCGGCGGCAGCGGCGGGGCGGTCGGCGACGATGAGGCCGAGGTCCTTCGCGCCGGCGGTGGTTTTGAGGCCGGCGCTGACGCCTGCGAATCGAAATCCGCGCACCGAAGTTGTGCCGAGAGTCACGTCCATCGAATGTCTCCAGCGGCGCGATTTAGGCATGCGTGTCGCGCGGGCGCAACCGCGGTGCCGTTTTCGCCTTGTTCAGGGAGAAATGGAGAGAGCAATCGGGCGTTGACTGCGCCCCTCTACGGCAAGTGCGACGGCCGCGCGAGTCGTCACTTACCGTGACAGCGCTTGTACTTCTTGCCGGAGCCGCACGGGCAGGGGTCGTTGCGGCCCACTTTTTCTGCTTCGCGCTTGACGGGCGCGGCGGCCTGCGCTTGTGCCTGCGCGCCGTGGCTCATCACGACGCGCTGCGGTCGCTGCTGCTGCTGGATCTGCTCGACGTCTTCTTCGCGGCGCACCTGCACCGAGAAGACCTTGTCCACGATGTCCCGCTGCATGACGCCCATCATCAGCTCAAACATCGCGAACCCTTCCTTCTGGTACTCGACCAGCGGGTTCTTCTGCGCGTAACCCAGAAGCCCGATGCCCTCCTTGAGGTGATCCATCGCGAGCAGATGATCCTTCCAAAGCGCATCGAGCGTTTGCAGCGAGACGATCTTCTCGATCTGGCGCATGACCGGCTCGGTGAATTCCTTTTCTCGTTGATCGTAGAGCTGGCGGACGCGTTCGATTGAGATGTCGATCAGATCCTTGCGCGATTCGACGGGCGGGTAGTCCTGTCCGTTGCGCACCTGGAAGCCGGGATGGAATTTGAACTGGCGGAAGAACGCGTCGTCGAGCGCCTTCCAATCCCACTGGGCGGGATCGAGCTCGGGGTCGGTGTGCGCCTCGACAATTTCTTCGATTAGGGCGTCGCACATCTCGAGCACGTCATCCTTGAGCGCCGCGCCGCCGAGCAGCTCCTTGCGGCGCTGATAGACGACCTCGCGCTGCTTGTTCATGACGTTGTCGTATTCGAGCAGGTGCTTACGGATGTCGAAGTTGTGCGCCTCGACCTTCTTCTGCGCGTTTTCGATTGCGCGCGAAATCCAGCGATGCTCGATGGGCACGCCGTCGTCCATACCGATGCGCGCCATCAGCCCCTTGAGGCGCTCGGCGCCGAAGATGCGCAGCAGATCGTCTTCGAGCGAGATGAAGAAGCGCGACGATCCGGGGTCGCCCTGGCGGCCTGAGCGGCCGCGCAGCTGGTTGTCGATTCGGCGCGACTCGTGGCGTTCGGTTCCGACGATGTGCAGCCCGCCGGCGTTTAGCACCAGTTCGCGTTCGGCGGCGGTCTGCTTGCGGTACTTCTCGAGCGCCGCCTGGAAGTTCAGATCGTTGGGTTCCTTGGTGCCCGCCTCGGCGGCGGCCAGAAACTCGGAGTTGCCGCCCAGCACGATGTCGGTGCCGCGGCCTGCCATGTTGGTTGAGATGGTGACCGCCGTGTGACGGCCGGCCTGCGCGACGATCTCGGCCTCGCGCTCGTGGTTCTTCGCGTTCAGCACCGCGTGGCGGATGCCAGTTCGCTTCAACTGCTCCGAGACACGCTCGGACTTTTCGATCGACACGGTGCCGACCAGCACCGGCTGGCCGCGTTGGTAGCAATCCTGGATTTCCTCGATGACGGCGTCGAACTTTTCGCCTTCGGTTTTGTACACGACGTCGTGATTGTCGATGCGGATCATCGGCATGTTGGTCGGCGCGACCATCACGTCGAGGCCGTAGATTTCGCGGAACTCGACCGACTCGGTATCGGCGGTGCCGGTCATGCCGGCCAGCTTGCGGTACATGCGGAAGTAGTTCTGGAAGGTGATGGTCGCCAGGGTCTGGTTCTCGGACTCGATCTTGACATTCTCCTTCGCCTCGATCGCCTGGTGCAGACCATCGCTCCAGCGCCGCCCGGGCATCAGGCGCCCGGTGAATTCATCGACGATGATCACCTCGCCGTCCTTGACCACGTAATCGACGTCGCGCTTGAAGTTCGCGTGCGCCTTGAGTCCCTGATTGCAGTGGTGGAGCAACAGGATGTTGCGCGGGTCATAGAGGTTCTCCACGCCGAGCAGCTTCTCGACGCGCGCAACGCCCTCCTCGGTGAGCGCCACCGACTTCATCTTCTCGTCGATCGAGTAGTGCTCCTCCTTCTGGAGGCGCGGGATGATGCGATCGACCACGTAATAGGTATCGGTGGAATCCTCGGAGGAGCCCGAGATGATGAGCGGCGTGCGCGCCTCGTCGATCAGAATCGAATCGACTTCGTCGACGATCGCGAAGTTGTGCGGCCGCTGCACGTAATCCTCGAGCGAGTACTTCATGTTGTCGCGCAGGTAATCGAAGCCGAACTCGTTGTTCTGGCCGTAGGTAACGTCGGCGGCGTAGCCGCCTTTGCGCTGCGGGTCGGTGAGTCCGTGCACGATGACGCCGACCGAGAGGCCGAGGAAGTTGTAGATGCGGCCCATCCATTCGGCGTCGCGGCGCGCCAGGTAATCGTTGACGGTGACGACGTGGACACCGTGCCCCGCGAGCGCGTTGAGCACGACCGGCAACGTCGCGACCAGGGTCTTGCCCTCGCCGGTCTTCATCTCGGCGATCTTGCCCTCGTGGAGCACCATGCCGCCGATGAGCTGGACGTCGAAGTGGCGCTGGCCGAGCGTGCGTATCGCGGCTTCGCGCACCGCCGCGAACGTCTGCGGCAGCAGATCCTGCAACGCTTCGTCCTGCTCCACGCGGTCCTCGATGGCGCTGACCCTGCCCTTCCACTGCGCGATCCGTTCGCGCAGGCGCTGATCGGATTCGGCCTTGAATTGCGGCTCGAGCCGGTTGATTTCTTCAACCAACGGGCCCAGACGCTTGAGTTCGCGCTCGTTCTTGGTCCCGAAGATTTTTCGCGCGACGAAAGAGAGAGCGGTTGCCATGCTAAGCGGTTCGATCCTGCCACGCCGTGTGAGAGATCGGGCGCGAATCGCTGTCCGCGCGACCACCCACCGGAGGTGAGATCATTCTAGCCATTGCGGGCGCGGATTTCACATTTTCAACGGTCGATTCGCACCGCCGAATCGACCTCGGGACCGAAAAATCGGCGGCCCACGCGGACGAAACGGTCGGGCGTCTCGGTGACGAAGAAACTCAGATTGCCGCGACGCGCGCCGCGGCGGGCAAGGCGGAGTTTTCCCAGCAGATCGCGCACGGCGGATGCGGTTGCGGTCGCGGAATCGACAATTTTCACACTCGAACCGAGCACGCGCTGGAACAGCGCGGTGAGAAGCGGGTAATGCGTGCAGCCGAGCAGGAGCGTGTCGATGCCCGAAAGTTTCAGGCTCTTCAAGTAGTGCCCGACGGTGCGCTCGGCAACGTCGTTGTCCACCCAGCCTTCTTCAGCGAGCGGCACCAGGAGCGGGCACGCCCGAGCGTAGATTTCCGCGGCGGGGCGAAGCCGCTGGATCGCACGCGTGTAGGCGCCCGAGCCGATGGTCGCCTCGGTGCCGATCACGCCGATGCGGCCGGAACGCGACGCCTTCGCAGCAGCGCGAGCACCCGGCTCGATTACGCCGACTACAGGCACCATCGTGTCGCGCGCGATCGCATCGAGCGCGACCGCGCTCGAGGTGTTGCATGCGACGACGAGCAGCTTGATTCCCTTGGCGAGCAGGAACTCGGTGTTCTCGCGCGAGTAGCGGATGATGACCTCGTTCGATTTCGTGCCGTAGGGAAGACGCGCGGTGTCGCCCAAATAGACGAAGTCCTCGGCGGGGAGCGCCTCGGCGAGTGCCTTGAGGACGGTCAAGCCGCCGATGCCCGAGTCGAAGACGCCGATGGGGCGCTCGAAAGCGGCGGGTATGCGACCGTCGGCCGCGGCTATTGAGGCTGCACTGCGGGGCTTCGTGCGCGTGCGTCGTGCGGTACGCGCGCGGATATTCCGAGTCTGCTTCACTGGGATTTCGGATCGTTCGGCACCAGCACTGTAATCGCTTGCGGAAGGCCAAGCGAGAATCATGCGGCGCCTCTACGAGTGATCGACTGTCTCCTGGTGTGCAATGGCGAGGATGGCGCGGCGAAGGTCGTCGATGCCCTCGCCGGTGCGCGCAGAGCACAAGATGGCCTGGGCGCCGAGCGGTTCGACGCGCGCGAGCGCGGCGCTTCGCTCCGAGCGTTTGAGCTTGTCACATTTGGTCGCCGCGACGATCACCGCGACACGATGTTCACGCGCAATCTCGACAAGATCGCGCTCCTCGCCGCCGGGTCCGCGACGCGCGTCGATGAGCAACACAAGGCCGGCAAGTTCGCGCCGACGCTCGAGATAGCCGCGCATCAGCTTGCCTATTTCGTGCGCCATATCGCGAGGCATCTTCGCGTAGCCAAAGCCGGGCAGGTCAACCAGCGCGAGATTATCGGCGGCGGTAAAGAAATTGATGCATCGGGTGCGGCCGGGAGTCCTGGACGTGCGGGCAAGCGCGCGCTGCTGCGCGAGCGCGTTGAGCAGGGAACTCTTGCCCACGTTTGAGCGCCCGGCCAATGCGACTTCGGCGCGGCGCCAGCGTGGAAAGCCGGCGGGGGCGAACGCGGATGTCTCGAACCGCGCGTCGAGCTTCATCACTGGCGATGGTACGAGCGCGGGAGTCAGCCGGCCATCTCAAGGCGCGGCGAAGGAGGAGTCACGACGGGTGCTGCGCTTTCGGTGAACGGACGCGACGGAAGGCGCGAGAGTTCGGCAGTCAGCGCGGCGCGAAACTCGCGCAGCTTGAGGCCGTGGTGACGGTCGGGATAGGGCGCGAGGTAATCGAGAGCCGCCTTGAGGTGAAACACCGCGCTGGACGACTCGCCCTGGGTGAGCTTGTGGTGCGCCACCGCCGCACGCAGCAGGCCGAGGTAGAAATCCCAGTCAGCGACGTTGTCATCGTCGTCGCACGAGTTCATCGCCTCTTCCATTTCCTCGTGCGCTTCGAAGAACTCGCCGCGGTTGAAGAGCTCGATGCCGCGCAGGAGATGTTCGCGGGTTGCGCCGGTCTTTAATTCATCGTTCACGGGACGACGACTTCCTCCTCGGGTTCGTCGGCGAACTGCAAATTGAGCGAGCGCCTGAGGCCCTCGAGTTGCGCGACGAAGATTCCACGGATGACCTGCTTCATCAATCCGTCCGGGAGTGGCACGTTCTGAAGCATCTGCGTTTGCTGATGAAGCTTGAGCAGTGTCGAACCGCCGCCTGCGTCGCTGAGCTGATACTCGGCGCGGGTGTCGAGCATCGGACTCGCGACCGTCTTGTAGGTGATTCGGTTTTCGTCGGGGAAGTAATCGAACTCAAGCGTGCTCTTGATGGTCTGCCCGGCCGGCCCTGCCATCTCGAGTTCGACGGTCTTCGAGGCACCACGGTCAGCAACGATACGCACACCGCGCAATTGCTCGGAGCGCGAATGTTCGATGTTGCGAATCGCATCAAAGACTTCGGACGGCGGCGCAGGGATGCGCGCGGTAAAATCCGCACGCCACATATCACCGTCGCGGACGATCTCCTCTGACACGATACCTAGCACCCGCGCTGTGAAGCGCTCATAGGCATACCAGCCGGCCGCGCCCAGAATCGCCACGAGCAGGATGATCGAAACGATGCGGTAAGTAGTGGTCATGCGGGTCTGCCAGCATTGAAGCTAGCGGCAATTGGCGATAAACGGGAGTAGGCTACGCGCGCATTACAGGAGCGAGTGATTCGCGATGACGCCGCCAGCCCTTCCATGGGTGAATTTCTGCCTACCTCTCGTGATATTAGCCGATTAGCGGGCCTTGACGACCAGCTTTGGTTTTGACAACCTTAAGTATAGCCTAATTAGGCCAAAGGGGGCGCAGGTTCGAAGTGAGAGTCAAGAGAGCGCCTATCGGAGGCCGCAAGAAGCGGAGCGGATCGCCCGAAGACGGAGAAGAAATGGCGACAGAGACCAAATACACCCTCCCACGCGTGATGACTGTGAAAGAGTTGTCGGAGTACCTTCGGGTGCATCCTTCAACCATTTACAAGCTTCTCAGGCGCGGGGAATTGCCCGGATTCCGGATCGGCACTGACTGGCGATTCAATGCGGAAGTGATTGATCGCTGGTGCCTCGATCGCAACATGAAGGGCCCCGAGCCTGGTCCATCGAGCCGAAACTAGCGGTCGGCATCGATTAAGTGATCGCATAGCGCCCCGCGATCGCGAACGCGCTGCGCACGGGCGCTTTGCCACGGCGTAGTGCGCTAACCGGGCGTTCATGACGCCCCTTTGCGCATTGCCACGGTCCGCCCCAACTTACCATTCGTTCAATGATCCATCCCGCACGAAAGCAGAGTGCGCGGGTCGCGGCGCCGGTGCGCAGGCGCGGCTCGCTCCCGCCGTTGGTGTCGAGTCGCGCGGAATCGCGACGATGATTGCAAGCTCGTTGCTGGATTCTTCGCTTGGCTCGGCATGACAACAGGGAGAGGAAGGCAATCAGAAGAAATCCTGCGTGTGCACGTTGCGAGCGCGAGTCGCATCGATCGTCACCCTATCCAATCGATCGGAGGGTGAGCGCTAATAACTAGCGGCGCGTGCCGGGGGCGGGGCGCGGATCGACGATCTGCCGGCCGGTGGGGCGCACTTCGAGCGCGCAGCCGAACAGGGACTCGTCCTTGATCAACGTCACGACCACATCGGCAATCTCCTCGGGCTGAATGATTCGCGACGGCATCGCGACCGGCAATCCCGCAGCGCGTGCGCGCTCCATTCCGCGACGCACCATCGGAGTATCGACCACTCCGGGACAGACGCAGTTCACGCGAATCTTGCGCTCGGACGCCCACGACGCACACGAGTTGGTGAAGTTCACCACGCCCGCCTTTGCGGCGCCGTACACCGGGTCTTGCCGATGCGGATAAAGACCGGCCATCGACGCGGTGTTGATGATCACGCCGCCGCCGGCGCGCTGCATGATGCCGGCCGCGATACCGGTTCCTAGGATCACGGCCTGCAAGTCCAGTTCGATCACGGCGTGCCAGCGCGCGGGTTCCGCGTCGGGATAGCCCGGCGCTCCGACTGCGATGCCGGCATTGTTGTGGAGAATGTCGAAGCGGCCGAACTTGTCGATCGCGGCGCCGAAGCATTGGCGGAGGTCGCGCTCCTTGGTCACGTCGGCTTTGACGAACAGGGCGCGTCCGCCCGCCGACTCGATGCGCTTTACGGTTTCCTGGCCGCCGGCCTCATCGACGTCGGCTACGACGATGGCGGCGCCTTCGGCCGCGAGGCGCTCCGAAGTCGCGCGTCCGATTCCAGAGCCGCCGCCCGTGATGACCGCCGCCTTGCCCTCGATGTCCATTTAGTGCTCCCCAGCCGATCTGCCGATTCGCCGCTCAACCGGCGCGGCCAAGTGTGACGACGACAACCAGCCCAATCAGCACATACGCCGTGAACAGGACATACATCGAATCGCGCGCGGCGACAAAGAGGAGAAAGCAAAATGCGACGCGCGCGACGGCATTCCATGCCGACGGATGAATTGAGTGTCGTGCGATACAGTGACGATCGCTCCCGTTGGTCGGGACGGCGAGAAGAAGGGCGGTGTGGTTCGCAGGACAGAGAAGGGCGCACAGCCGTGCGCCCCTACGGAAGACAGGGAGAGGATCGCGAGCCGCGACTCCCAATAACAGGGAAGTCGAAGGTTGGCTGGAGGGTCGTTCCCGTTGGTCGGGTTGGTGGAGAAGAAGGGCGCACAGCCCCTTCGACTGCGCACAAGCAGGCTGTGCGCCCCTACGGAAGAGGGGAAGAGGGGATAAAGATGGTGCAGGCGCGCGCGTGCAGTCGGTGGACTGCGGACGACCACTTGCGGCGACACGGTCGTGAAAAATGCTAAGACTTTACGCGGGTTTTTGATGGAGTGCTGGCGGCATCGGGTTTGCTGATCGACCGTAGCGGGATGAAAATCGATGCAGTCGCGGCGGCATCGAGAAGGCGCCAACGCTGATGTTCTGGTTCCTAATCATATTCGGAGTGATCATCTGGTTCTCCTTCATCAAGGGGAACAAGTGGAGGCGAATCCGCGACCGCCACCGCGACGAGTGGTGGACCGATGCACGCGGCACGGCGAACCGCTCCACCGAGCGAATACAGCGCAGGGCGAGCCGTCACGCTGAGAAGTGGCAGCGCAAGGTAGAGAAAGACTGGCGCAAATACGAGGAGCAGGCGGCCAACAGGGGCATCGAGGTCAGCAAAGAGCCAAAATTTTCGACCGACGAAGAACGTGAGGTGTACCAGCGCGCGCGCAAGCGCGCCGCCGCCGAGGCCGGCTTCTATGTCCACTTGATGTGGTACGGCATCGTGATCGGCTTCCTATTCGTCGTCAATTTGATCACCAGTTCGTATCCGTGGTTCCTATGGCCGGCGCTCGGCTGGGGATTTGGCCTGGCGAGCCACTACAGCGCGGTGTTCGGCTGGCGGTGGATTCATGAGCGCGTGTTCGAGCCGGCAATCCAGCGCGAGGTTCAGCTGGAAAAAGAAGCGCTGCGCACGGAGCAGCAGGCGTCGTTGGATGAACTGACTGCGACCTTCGCGCATGAGATTCGAAATCCGATCGCGGCGGCCAGGAGCCTCGTTCAGCAGATGGGCGAGGATCCGACCTCGCAGGAGAACGTCGAATACGCGAAGGTCGCGATCGACGAGCTGGCGCGCGTCGAACGGAGCGTCAAACATCTGCTCACCTACGCCAAGGAAGAGGACTACAAGTTCGACAACGTCAATCTCGCCAGCGTGCTCGACGCGGCGTTGACGCAGATGAAGGCGAAGCTCGAGATGGGCGCGGTCGCGGTATCGCGCAGTTACATCGGCGGCCCGACGGTGCGCGCCGACGCCGACAAACTCCGCCAGGTCTTTTCCAACATCATCGACAACGCGATCGACGCGATGGAGAAAGTCGCGGAGGGGCGGAAGCTTGAGCTGTCGATCCAGAGCAATCGCGCCGGGCTGGCGACGGTTCGCATCCGCGACAACGGCTGCGGCATTCCAGAGGATAAGCTCGCGAAGATCTTCAATCCGTTCTACACGTCCAAGCCCAACGGCACCGGACTCGGCATGGCGGTCGCGAAGAAAGTCATCGATGCGCATCGCGGCGCGATCGATGTGCAGAGCCAGATGGGTGCGGGCACCGAATTCGCGATCTCGCTTCCGCTCTCCGACGCGTCGCGCGATGCGCGTCCGCAGCCGCACGCGAGTGAATCCGTTCAGGGCGCGCCCGCGAACGCATCCACAACAACCATCAACGGCGCGAGCCGAACTCAGGAGCTGAGGGGAGGGCGCTGATGAAGGGCCGGTTGCTAGTGGTCGATGACGAACGCGCCATCCTGCTCGCGCTGCGCGGGCTGTTCACCAAGGAAGGCTACGAGGTCGAGACGGCGGAGTCGGGCGAAGCCGCGCTCGAGAAGGTCAAGACCGGACTCTTCCACGTCGTCATCACCGACCTGAGCATGCAGGGGATGAGCGGGCTCGATCTGCTGCGCAAAGTGCGCGAACTCGATCCGGCATGCGCGGTGCTGATGATCACGGCGTACGGCAACCAGCGAATCGCGGTAGAGGTGATGAAGGCGGGCGCCGAGGATTACCTGCCGAAACCGTTCGACAACGATGAGCTGCGGCTCAAGGTGCGCAAGGTGATGGAGACGCAGCTGCTCCGCCGCGCGCACGCGCAGTTGCTGGAGCGGGTGCGGCTCGAGACCGGCAGTTTCGAGAGCATGATTGGACGATCGCGCGCGATGACGCGCGTGTACGAGATGATCGACAAGGTCGCGCCCACCGACGTCACGGTGTTGGTGCGCGGCGAATCGGGCACCGGCAAGGAGCTGGTGGCACGTGCGATTCACTTCCGCAGCCCGCGAGCGCGCGGACCGTTCATCGCGGTCAACTGCGCGGCGGTCTCGCGCGAGCTGGTAGAGAGCGAATTATTCGGCCACGAGAAGGGAGCGTTCACCGGCGCGGTCGCGCGCCGCGAGGGGAAGTTCGAGGCGGCCGACGGCGGTACGCTGTTCCTGGACGAGATCGGCGACATGCCGCTTGAAACGCAGGCGAAGTTGCTGCGGGTGCTGCAGGAGAAGCAGTTCGAGCGAATCGGCGGCAACCAGGCGCTTAGGGTTGATGTGCGGATCATCGCGGCGACCAATCAGGACCTCGAGACGATGGTGCGCGAAGGCAAGTTCCGCGAGGACCTCTACTACCGGATCAAGGTGGTCGAGGTGCGGCTCGCGCCGTTGCGCGAACGTCCCGAGGACATTGCGCTGCTCGCGCAGCACTTTTTGAAGGACGCGTGCGAGCGGTTCAAGACCCCGTTGAAGCAGCTCACGCCGGAGGCGATGCGCGCGTGCGCGGAGCGTCCTTGGAAAGGCAACGTGCGCTCGCTCAAGGCGGCGATCGAGCAGGCGGTGATACTCGCGGCGGGCAACGAAATTACACCCGCCGACCTTTTTTCCAGTGCGACGCCGGACGGGGAAGCAGCGCGCGCATCGGCGGCGACGCATGGCGCCGCGGCCGCGGCGAGCGGCGCGGAGACTGCCGATAGCGGGCTTACTTTCCGCGAGGCGAAGGAGAAGTTCGTCGGCGAGTGGGAACGCGAGTACTTCATCCGCGCACTGCGATCGACCGGGGGGAACATCTCGCGCGCGGCGGAGCGCACCGGGATGTACCGGCAGAGTTTTCAGCAGAAGATGCGCGAGCTCGGGATAACCGTGGCCGAGTTGGGGCTTCGCTCCGAGGAGGAATGACTATGGCAGACACCGAGACAGGCGCGGCGAGTACGTCGCCGTTTCGGATTTTTCCGCCGATTCTTGCGGGCGCACTGTTTCTCGCAACCTTCCTGGTCCACTTGGCGTTTCCGGCGTTGCGCGGATTCGATTTGCCGCTGCCAGTGCTCGGGCTGGTCTTGGTTGCGGCCGGCACGGCGGTGATGGTCTACGCTGCGGCGATTTTCGGCGCGCGGGACACGACCAAGAACCCGTATGGCGAGCCTAGCGAGTTCGTGACGAGGCCGCCGTACACATTTACGCGCAACCCGATGTACCTCGGGGCCACCACGATTCTGCTGGGGATCGCGGCGTTCATCGGCACGCTGCCAATGTTCATCGCGCCGATCGTGTTCTTCTTCACGATTGACCGGCTCGTGATTCCCCAGGAAGAGGCGACCATGGAGCGGCGATTTGGCGACGCGTACCGGGAATACAAGGGACGCGTCCGGCGCTGGCTCTGACGATGCGATTAACCGCGCGGCGGCGCGACCATCGACGCCACGCTGTACGAGGAGGTCACGACGATGTTGGCAAGGCTGTTCAATCTAATCACCGGCAAGTTCAGGCGCTGGGTCAAGGCGCGCGAGGCGCACGATCCCGAGGCGGTTTACGAGACCGCGATTACGGAGCGCATCCGGCGCTACCAGCAGCTCAAGTCGGCCGCGGCCGGCGTCATCTACATGCGCAACAAGCTCGGACACGAATTACAGGACAAGTCGCTGGAGATGCGCGAGGTGGATGACGAAGCGAAGCAGGCAGTGGACATGAACGAGGATCAGTGCGCGCTGATCCTTATCGCGCGCAAGCACGAGCTTGAGACTGAGTGCACGCGGTTGCGCGAGGAACTGTCGGAGCTGACGGTTGAGGCCGAGGACGCGAAGAAAAACCTGGTCGCGTTCAAGGGCGAGATCGAGAAGCTCAAGGTCGAGAAGCTAACCATGGTCGCGCGGCTAAAGAACGCGCAGGCCCGCGTGCGCATCCAGCGTGTGCTCGACGAGCTTACGACCGAGGACGACGTGCGCGCGCTGGAAGAGGTGCGCGAGTCGATTCAGCGGACGCTGGCCGAGGCGGGCGTGAATCGCGAGATGCGCGACGCTGAGATCGGAGAGAAGATGGATCGCATTCGCGCGCAAAAGGACTTTGCGCGGGCTCGCGACGAACTCGATGAGCTGAAGCGGCAGCGGCGCGGCGTCGTGCAGCTCGAGGTGTTCAAGGCAGCCCCTGATGCGGCCACCGACGGTAACCCCAACGCGGCGCAGTAGCTGCAAGAGCGGGGAATGTCGATGAAATCACTTCTAATTCCGGTAGCCACGCTCGGGCTGATGATTTCGGGATGTTTCTACACTTCAGTGCCGACTACGCCGGTGCCGGTGCCATTGGGGACACCGGCATCGGTGACGATGTGGGGTCCGGCCGGCGGTTTCGCGATCAACGCGCCGATGTGCGCGGGCCAGGCGGCGCTCGATGCCGGCAAAGTGACGGTGAACGAGCCGTGCTTCACATCGATGAGCAACGTGGTGCTGTGCACCAACACGACCAGTGCGACGCCGGTCCGCTGCAGCGCGTCGCCGGGCGCGCTTCACATCGACGGCAGCGGCAACGACGTGATTTCATATGCGCGCGTGCGTTGAACGACGCAGCGAGACGAGATTCATGTTGCGGCAAATCGGCCTTAGATCATTGGCTGTCGTAGCGGTTGGCGCGCTGTTGCTCGCGAGTTGCGGGAAACCCGAACTGCCGGTGGAGCCGGCGCAAAGTTCTGAGAAATCGATTCACGCGTGGGGTGTGCTTGGCGGCGGCAACGTTCATGTCGAAGGTTCCAGATGCAAAGGCCGAGCGACCTTGCAAAACGGCGCAGCCATCGTGAATGACGACTGCTTCACCGGCGACACGAACATCGTGGTATGCACGAACGTGTCGAGCACGGCGGGGGTCAAGTGCACTCCTGAGAAGGGAGCGCTTCGGATCGAGGGTAGCGGTAGCGATACGGTCGCCTTCGCGCTAATCGAATAGGCGCGGGTGCGCATTGCGATGCCCTCTAAAGAAACCGTCGGAGCTGATCGGGGTGAGCGTGGGATGTCCCGTCCGTCGCTCGCGATTTTGGGCGTATTTGCCGCGGTGGTGCTTGGCGCGGCATTGATCGCCAGCGGCGTTGTCGGGAATCGACGCGAAGCCGACAAGGTTTACGCGCGGCCGAATGTGAACGCGCGGCCGATGGAAGTCGGCGATCTGACTGTTCACGGACCGTTGGAGGTGCGCGGACAGCTGGTGGTGCGAGGTGACGCCACGATCCATGGGCCGCTATCGGCGCTTCGCATCGAACAGGCGAGTCAACTGCGGAATCCGCAAAGCGACAGCAATACCGCGCCGCGAGAAATCCACGGACCGCTGACGGTGGATCGAACTCTAATCGTGAACGGCGACCTGGAAGTCAACGGCCCGGTTGATGTCGCCGCAGTTTTCCTGGCGTCAGGAAAGATCACGACGGACGGTCCGCTGGAGGAGCGCTCAGGCGACTAGCTGATCAACCATCCGGAATCCGACGATCAAACGGATGCCGGCCGGTCCGTTACCGGCGAAACAGCGCGGAGTCGCCGACCGGCATACCGAGAGCGTAGCGGCGCAGCCAGTCGAGCGCGATCTGCGAGGTGAGCAGCTTCACCCAGTCGCGGGTACCGCGCAGCTGATAGCGCCGCGAGACTGAGGTGCCGTCGGCGTCGAGAGCTAGGCAGACGGTGCCGACCGGTCGTTCGGGCGTACCACCGTCCGGGCCCGCGATACCGGAGGTCGCGATGGCGACGTCGGCGACCGCGCGCTTGCGTGCGCCGGCCGCCATCTCACGCACGCACTCTTCGCTGACTGCGCCGAACTTCTTGAGAGTCGCCTCGGAGACGCCGAGGATGTTCATCTTCATGTCGTTCGAGTAAGTGACGAGGTCGCCTTTGAAGTAACGTGAGCTGCCCGCGACGTTGGTCAGGCGATGGCCGATGAGGCCGCCGGTGCACGACTCCGCGATCGCGAGCTTGAGCTTACGCTGGCTGTAGAGCTGACAGAGTACCTCCTCCATGGTGGTTTCGCCTTCCGCGAAGATATTTTCGGTCAGCGCGCCGCGCACCCGCACTGACAACTCCTCGAGCCGCCGTTGCGCATCGCCGGGTTCGCCTTCGACGGTTACGCGCACGGAAATCTGCGGGAAGCTCGCGCGGAATGCGACGCGCCCCTCCTCGGGCTTGATCAACCCCGCGACAGCTTCATCAAGCGCGGACTCGCTTATTCCGAAAGTCTGGAATGATCGCCACGCGAAAACTCTGGTGCTGCCGCGGTTCGCGCCGATCCACGGGATCACCCAGTTCTCCATCATCGGCTTCATCTCGCGCGGAACGCCGGGGAGAACGATGAGTTGGGAGCTGTGTCCGTCGAGCGCGACTTCGAGACGAAACCCGGGTGCGGTGCCGAGCGGGTTTGGAATTATCTCGGCGCCGTCGGGAAACAGCGCCTGCTTCTTGTTGTTCTCGGGCATCGGGCGGCCGATCGACGCGAACAGGCGGCGGATGTTGTCGACCACCTCGTCGGACATCCAGAGTTTCTTGCTGGTGATGCGAGCGATGGTCTCGGTGGTCAAGTCGTCCGCGGTGGGGCCGATACCGCCGGTCGAAATAACGACCTCACCCATCGCGATTGCCGACTTCCAGGCCCACTCGAGGCGCTCAGGGACATCGCCCACGGTCAGCACGGCGACCAGATCGACGCCGATATCCGCGAGCTTCTCCGCGAGATAGTTGGCGTTGGTATCAACGATCTTGCCGGTTGTGATCTCATCACCGGTCGACAGCACCACTGCACGCTGGATCATCGAGAGCTCCTTGCAGCGCCGGGTGGTTTCACAACACCGCGCCGCGGTGAATCATAAGAAGTACCACATCACCCGCAACGCCAGGTTCGCATACAAGGCGGCGACCAGATCGTCGAGCATCACTCCGGCTCCGCCGGGCATCCGTCGATCGACCCATCCTGCTGGAAACGGCTTGATAACATCCAGCGCACGGAACGCCAAGAAGCCGGCGATGATGAAGGGAAGGGTCAGCGGAATGCCGAATAAGGTTGCGACCATAGCGAGTACTTCGTCGATCACGATTTTTCCGCTGTCGTGCTCGCTGAGAATCGATTCGGCGCGGCCGGCGATCCAGATTGCTGCGGCGAATGCGAGCGCGAACGCCAGCAGGCAAATTGCTGGAGAAAGCTCCCAGAGCGGCGCGAAGAACGCCCATGCGAGTACCAGACCGAGCGCGGCGCCCGCGGTGCCGGGCGCGAACGGGGCGTATCCCGCGCCGGCTCCGGTAGCGAGAAAGAGGACAAACGCGCGCATGGGGAGGAAGTTTCGAGAGCGCGACCATACCACGCGCCCGGCGGCGGTATAAGAACGCGAGGTGTGGATGATGCGGAGCTATCAGGCCGGGCGATAGGGCGGCAGCGGCGGTTCTTCGGCGCTTACTTCGACGGAGGCGACGCCTTCCACTTCACGCGCCACGCTTTCAACCAGTTCGTTCCACGGGGGAACCAATCCGGCGCCGGTGAGCCGCACGCAGCCGGCGTTGCATGCTACGTCGATGCGCGCATCGCGAATCTTCGGGTGCGAAACCAGGGCGGCGCGGACCTGCGCGGTCATGGCCGCATCACGCATCGCGCGCCAGTTTGACGGGCCGGCGCGCTGATCGATGGATCGCACCAGCGCCACCAGGCCGTCCGCGAGCGATTCGAGCGGAAGCGAAAAGGTGTTGACCACCGCGTCGTAGATTGAGTTATCGTCGATGTTCACGCCGCTGAGGCTTTGCGTGCGCGCGCGCACCTCACGGTCGTAGTCGCGCACGCGCCGTTCGGCGGCGGTCGGGGCAAGCCGCTCGTCATCCGCCACCCGAAGTGCGCGTTCGTGAAACGGCCCGATGGTGCGTACGCGGAGACCACATCCGCACTGCGGCAAGGTGTGCGCAATCGAGCGGCCCGCGACGATCACGCGGTCGCGCGCGAGTTCGCCGAGAATGACCGCACGGATGTAGGCGACAAAATTGCGGGTGTCGGTGGTGAACCACTCCCAGAAGTGTGGCGCGCGTTCGTCGAACACCAGAAGCTGGTCCGCACTCACGCGGTAGCGCTGGGCGGTTTCATTGACAAGGTCGGCGCTGGTTACGAAGCGGTAACCGAGGATGCGCGCGCACAGCTCGCCGAGTTCGATGCCACGGCTGCCGAGTTGATTGCTTATCGCGATGACGGCCATCGCGGATCCCCCATCGGCCAGAAGTCGCGAGACGGCGGGAATGGTAGGCCGTTCGGTGGATGAGCGCAAACCCAAAAGATGGAAAGCACGCTTCGCAATCGCCAGCAGGCGGTTGAAAAGGTCATTTTCAACCGCCTGCTCCCTCTCTCGCGTCTCCCCTGCAGGAGGAGAAGATTAGGAAGGCAGCTCGATGCTTCGCCGCTGGCTCAGGACAAGTCTTTCACGCAGGGTGTTGAGCGCACCGCCGGGACCGCGCCGATAAGTTCCGCGTTTCTCAACACCCTGCTAGGATTCATGCGACCGGAATCCGTGTCGCGCTCGCGGACCGCTTCGAATCGCGGGTGCAGTCTCATCTCGTTTGGTTTCAAGCTGCGGGGGAACGCGATGCCAAAGAAGAGCAGAATCGCGCGATTCACGGGCGCGCGAATAAATCCGAAGCCAGTGCGCGGCAACATGACCGCCGCCGAGCTGATCGACAACGCATTTCTGGCATACAACGGCCGGCGCTTGCGCGAGGCGTGCCAACTGTTCGCGGAAAAGATGCTCGAGCCGGGCGTGCTGGTCGGCATGAGCATCACCGGCGCACTGACGCCTGCAGGGCTCGGCATGTCGTGCCTGATTCCGCTGCTCGAGAACGGATTCGTTGACTGGATCGTGTCGACCGGCGCGAACCTATACCACGACACCCACTTCGGAATCGGGCTCAAGATGTACGAGGGCTCGGCGCAAGCAGACGATGTCAAGCTGCGGGATGCGGGGGTTGTGCGCATCTACGACATTTTCTTCGATTACGATGTGCTGCTCTCAACCGACGAGTTCTTCCGAAAGATTTCCGGAGCCGCGGAATTTCAGCGCTCCATGAGTTCGGCCGAGTATCACTATCTGGCCGGCCGCTATGTAGCCGAGCGCGAACGGGTGCTGGGACTGAAGCGCAAGTCGATGCTGGCGGCAGCGCACCGGCTCGCGGTGCCGGTGTATACGTCGTCGCCGGGCGATTCATCGATCGGCCTCAATCTCGCGCTGCTTGAGATGGAAGGTCACGGAATCAGGCTGGATCCTCTCGCCGACGTAAACGAGACGACCGCGATCGTGCATGCGGCGAAGCAGCAAGGCCACAAAAGCGCGGTTCTGATTCTCGGCGGCGGCTCGCCCAAGAACTTCATCCTTCAAACCGAACCTCAGTTGCAGGAGATCATGGGGGTTTACGACACCGGCCACGATTACTACCTGCAGATCACCGACGCGCGTCCCGACACGGGCGGCCTTTCCGGCGCGACTGCGGCCGAGGCAGTCAGTTGGGGCAAGGTCGATCCGAAGCGTCTGCCCGATTCGGTGGTCTGTTACGCTGACTCGACGATTGCGCTGCCGCTGCTCACCGCTTACGCACTGGCAAAGCGCAAGCCGCGCAAGCTGAGACGCCTCTATCACCAGCGCGCCGACATGATGCGCGGTCTGATCGCGGCGTACGAAAAGGTGCGCCACCGCCGGGTCCGCGACCGGGTGCCGCTCCCGGGCAGATGATTGGTCGCAAGGCTCGTCCGGCGCACCGGCGCAACACTGCGGCTGCGGCGCGCGGCGCGACGGCGTCGCAATCGCTGGAGCGCGAGCTTGAGGTCGCGAAGCGCGCAGCGCTGGCGGCGGGCGAGATTCTACGGCGCCACTATCGCAAGCGCGGCTATAGCATCGGCTCCAAGGGCCGCGACAACCCTGTCACCTCCGTCGATCTTGCGGCCGACCGAGCGCTCAGACGCATGCTCGGCCGCGCGTTCCCAAAATATGGCTGGCTTTCGGAGGAGACCGCCGACAATTCGGCGCGGCTGCGACGGCGGCGCGTCTGGATCGTTGATCCGCTCGACGGCACCAAGGAATTCATTGCAGCGGTGCCCGAGTTTTGCGTGGCTATCGCACTGGTCGAGAACGGCCGCCCGGTCCTGGGCGTCAGCTACAACCCGATCAAGCGCGAAATGTTCTGGGCGGCGCGCGGCATGGGATGCCATCTGAATCGGAGGGCGGCGCGCGTCACACGCACGCGCGTGCTGCGCCGCGCGACCGTGCTCGCCAGCCGCAGCGAAACGGCCCGAGGCGAGTGGGACGTCTTCCACGGACGCATCAAGGTCAGTCCGACAGGCAGCGTCGCGTACAAGTTGGCGCTGGTTGCCGCTGGAAAGGCCGATGCGACATTCAGCCAATCGCCCAAGAGCGAATGGGACATCGCGTCGGGCGCGGCTTTGATCGCGGAGGCGGGCGGCAGGATGACCGACATTCGCGGGCGCGAACTCAGGTTCAACCGGCCGCGCGTGCTGGTCGAGGGCATCCTCGCCGATAACGGCAGGTTGCACAAAAGACTGCTTGCGATCGCGCGGCCGTCGCGCGGGGCTTCGCGTCACAGACGCAACTGACGCGATCGCCTAGGACGCGGCGAGCACCTCGATGCGCGTGCGGCGTGGTCCCGTCTCGGGAAGGAAATAGGTCGTGACGATCGGCAAAAGCTGGAACGCGAGAAATGCCAACATCACCTCGCGAAGGCCCAGCGTCGAGGCGAGCGCGCCGCCGATGAACGGCGACGCGAACGCGCCCGCGTAGCCGACCGCCCACACGAACGCGAGTGCGGCGCCCATCCGCTCCGGCGTCATGCCGGGGAGTTCCATCAGCATCGTGGTCAATGCGGCGAGCGAACCGGCCGAACCGATCCCGACCAGCACCAGCGAGGCGGTGATCATGCCGGTCGAGGGCGCCATCACGGCGCCGGCGCATCCGATCAGCGTGAGCACGCCGATCGGCCATGTAAACGGCTTGCGTAGTCCGATCCAGGCAGTGCCGAAGCCGCAACCAGCCGCCGCGAAGATTCCAGCGAGCGGAAGCACCGAGGTAAGCGACGCCGCCTCGCCCAGCGACATTCCACGGTAGGTCAGAAAGTAGGTGGGCAAGAACGCCACGTACACTTGGAAGACCCACATGCCGCCGAACAGTCCGCTCGCGATCAGTACGACGTTGCGCATTTTCATCACCGCGCGGAGCGCTGAGCCGCTGGCGATCGAGGCAGCGTCAGTGGTGGGAATCGAAACGACGTGGCGTTCACGGCCAAAGAGGGTCCAGCCGAGTGCGATCATACCGCAGCCAAGTCCATACCAGAGCATGACGCCCTGCCACGACGATCCGAGCGAGACATAGATCGGTACCGTCATCGAGAAGACTGCAAAGAGGCCGATGTAACTGCAGAGGAAGTTGAACGTATTGATGTACGGCCACTCGTGGCTGCCGAACCACTGCATCAGGAACGTCCCCGGCGGCGCGATCATCACGCCAAACCCGATGCCCTGCAATACGCGGCACGCGAGCAGGGTCGCGAAGCTCGAGGTGTAACCGGCGAGAATCCCGCCGAGCGACAACAGCCAGATTCCCACCAGCATCGCGCGCAGCACGCCGAGCCGCTCTGCCACCAATGCGCCGAGCAGCGAGAAGGTCGCGATGCAGAGATTGATAATTGAAATGATGAGGCCGCCTTGGGCGAGCGAAATGTTGAGCGATTTGGTCATCGGCTCGAGGATTGGCGCGGGCGCATTCCACGCGACGGTCTGGCTGAGGATCGCGAAGACCAGGAGGACTTCGATCACCCAACGGTATGGCGAGAGCTTGTGCTGCTGACTCATGCGGCGCTGATACTCCCCGGCATCTGATTCGTATAGTCCGCTACCGCGGGGTTTGCCACCGGCAGGCCGTTGAAAAACTATTTCAACCGCCTGCGCCCTCACTCTTATCTCTCCCGAGACGGGAGAGAAGTTTAGGAACGAAGCCACTTTTCGCGCAGGGTGTTGAGAGCCAAGGCCAGCTCATTGGGGATTTTCCGGGGTTTCTCAACACCCTGCTAGGGAAAGTTGCGGACCGGCCGGCGACAATTCGCGCGGGTCAAAGGCGGCGTTCGCCGGTTGCCCATGCGAGGTAGCCGAACATTCCGGCCAGATAGATCGCGGCTGCAAGATAGAAGACCGCAGAAAACGATCCGGTGGCCTGCACGATGAAACCTGCGGCGGCGACTCCGACGATGCCCGGGACGGTCGCGACAGTGTTCGAGATCCCCATCAGAATGCCGGCGTGGTTGGGGCCAACGTCGAGATGATTCACGCCAAAGCCCGCAAGTCCCAATCCGTTAGCTGCGACTGAAATCGTCACGAGCACCACCGCCGTGAAGCTCGACTCAACGGTCGGAACGAACAGGAGCGGAAGCGCGCTGAGCGTGAAGGCAATCGACTGCATCAGCTTGCGCACGACCGTTATGTGCATGCCGCGCCGCAGCAATGAGTCGGCGATCCACCCGCCGGCATTGATTGAGATGATCGCCGCGATCCACGGCGGCAGCGAGTAGGCGCCGACCTCGGAGAGCGGAACCTTGAACGTGTAGTTCAGGTACGTCGGCAGCCACAGCAGCAGAATGTAGTAGCCGAAGTTCGAGCAGAAGTGCGCGATGACGATCGCCCAGACCGCCTTCTCGCGGGCGATCTTCATCCAGGGAATCGCGGGGGCGCGCGCCGCAAGGCCGTGCGCGTCCCGTGCGGCGTCGCGCGACGCTGCGCTGGAGGCGGCGGGAGAATCGGGGGGATGACGCGGCACCCGAACTATCCAAACCGCAACCCAGATCCCACCGATGGCGCCGGTGATGTAGAAGAGCGCCGGCCAACCGAAGGCAACGATGATGGGCGGGCTCAGGATGAAGGCCGTAACGGTGCCCACATGCATCCCGCTGAAGTTTAGCGAGAGCATGCGAGCGCGTTCCGCGATCGGGATCCAGCGCGCAGTCAGGCTGTGAATCGCGGGGAAGTTGACCCCTTCGCCGAGCCCGAGCAGCACGCGCATCGCGAGCAGCAAAGAAAACGCCGCGGTCGCCGGGGGAGTGAGAAAGGTTGCGAGCGACCAGATGCCCACACCGGTCGCGAGCACCCATTTTCCGCCGACGCGATCCGCGACCACTCCACCGAGGAGCTGCGTCAGCAGGTAGCCCCAGAAAAAAGCCGACAGGATGATCCCCTGTCGGGCGGAATCGTAACCGAGGTCGCGTGCAAGCGGGATTATTGCGACCGAGATGCTGACCCGGTCCACGTAGCAAAGCACGGTCGCGAGACCGAATAGCGCGACAACGGTGTATCGCTGCGGCCAGCGGGACCCAGGCGCGGGCGCAGAATTCGAGATTGCGGATTCGGCCATCGCGGGTACCGCGCGAGCTTAGCCGCGTACGATCGGGTTCGCCAGAAGCAAAGCGGGGTTGCGGCCAGTAGCCGGAACCCCGCTTTCAGAACCCTCGATGGATGTGCGCCGGCTAGCGGCCGAGCGCGTTACGGACGGTCTGCAAGATGTAGATGAAGTCGCGCTGCGCGCGAATGTCACCGAGCAGCGCCACCTGCGAAAGCATATCCATTTCTTCGGAAGTGATGTTGTGGATGCGCCGCATCTGCTCGTTCTTCTTGAACTCTTCCCAGGTCGAACTGGTCTTGGTCTCAGGCTCCGGGTTGAGGAGCGCCTGCGCGCGTGGATTTGCCAGGAAGAACAATTCGCGCCGGTCGAGTCCCAGCACTTCGGCGAGCCGCGTCACGACCTTGTCGGACGGATGGCGCTTGGCCGATTCGAGATGGCCGACGTACGGCGTGGAAGTCTTGATGCGCCGAGCTACCTCTTCCTGAGTAAGGTCGAGTTGTCGGCGTCGTTCCCTGATGACCTGACCAAAATTACGTTCCCTAGACCGTGCCATATGCCCTTTCCCCTTGATCGCCAGCGGCTTACCTCGAAATCATTCCGCTCGTTCGTCGATATACCAGTTTGGTGCAAATCAACGACTTACAGTAAGTAACACGATGGTGACATTGTGACAACCGCTGCGATGACTCCGATCCGCTCCGATCGTGCCGCAGGGGACGGCAACCAGCTTGTTTGGCATGACACAAAATTGTGTCACTAGGCACACTTAGGCAGATTCTCGCTTTAGCGCACGGTCCCGCGCAGATTAGAATTTTTCATAGCAAAACGCCAGTCTTGGCGCTTTGTTTAACTACAATTCGTCAATTGCCGTACGGATTTTTTCCGCGGTCCACACGAATCGTATAGCGGTCCGCCGACGCCGCATCGCGTGGCCGCGTCGAAAACTGCGCGACCGCCTGCGCATCGACCGTGCCGAGATCGAGAGTCTCTGCGGCTATCGCGCGGCCGCGAGAATCGAACCATTGGACCTCGATTGAGACGTTGGCGGGTTCTTCACCGGAGTTGCGGACTTTGCCCTCCAACGAAACCACCGTGCCGTATCGAACCAGACGGCCTTCGATCACCTCGATAGGTTCCGCGTGCGAGAGCAGATAGAGCAGGAGCGCGCCGAAGCCAAGTGCGGCGGCCAAGATTGCGAGCGAAGTTTTGCGCACAGCGACTGGCCAGTCAGCCGGGCCGTCAATACGAACGCGGCAAGCCGAGCACGTGTTCGCTGATCGAGTTGAGCACCATCTCCTGCGAGACGGGCGCGATCTTGAGAAGGCGGCATTCGCGGAAGTAACGCTCCACGTCGTACTCGCGCACGTAACCGTAGCCGCCGAGGGTTTGCACCGCGCGATCGCACGCCTCGAAAGCCGCGTCGGCAGCGCGCAGCTTGGCGATGTTCGCCTCGGCGCCGCACGGCTTGCGCTGATCGAACAGCCACGCGGCCTTGAAGATCATCATCTCGGCCGCTTCGAGCTTTGAGTAGGAATCGGCGAGCGGATGCGCGATCGCCTGGTTTTGTCCGATCGGGCGGCCGAACACGATGCGCTCCTTGGCGTAGCGCACCGCCTTGGCGAGCGCGGCGCGGCCGATACCGACGGCTTCCGCAGCGACGAGAATGCGTTCCGGATTGAGACCATCGAGCAGGCAATGGAAGCCGCGGCCTTCGCCTCCGATCAAATCCGAGGCGGGGACGCGCAGGTTGTCGATGAAGAGCAAGTTTGTATCGACCGCGTGGCGGCCGAGCTTGACGAGTTCGCGCACCTCGACGCTTGCGGGATCCAAGTCCGCGAAGAACAGGCTCATGCCGTCGGTCTTCTTTGCGGCCTGCTCGTACGGCGTGGTGCGCGTGAGGAGGAGCATCTTTTTCGCCTCGCGCGCCTTGGTGGTGAAAGCTTTGCGCCCATTGATGACGTAGTAGTCGCCGTCGCGGCGCGCGTGCGTTTTGATGTTCGTGATGTCATTGCCAGCGTCGGGTTCAGTGACGGCGAACGCGGCGTGGATCGCTCCGCTCGCTACGTCGGGAAGGAAGCGGCGTTTTTGCTCCTCGGTGCCGTGATAGACGATGGGACTCACGCCGAAGATCGAGAGATGAATCGCGCTTGCGGCGGCCATCGCGCCGCCCGAGGCTGCCACCTCGCGCATCACCAGCGCGGCCTCTGTGATGCCGAGGCCGCTTCCCCCGTACGCTTCGGGAATCGCGACGCCGAGCCAACCAGCTTGCGCCACAGAAGCGAAGAAATCGTGCGGAAACTCGTGGCGCGCGTCCTTATCGCGCCAGTACTCGTCAGGGTACTTCGCGCACAGGGCCCGCACTTGGCGGACGATTTCTTGCTGAGCGGCGGTGAGTTCGAAGTCCATTTGCGCTCCGCGGATTCTGCCTACGAGTGAGTAAGCGGGCGGCAGGTGCTGTTTTGGCGGGCGCGCTCACGCGCATCGCTGACGCGTGACGCACCGCGAGCACCGTCGCGACCCAGTAATAGCGCGGTACGAATCTTGAACCCAAACGGAGCGGCTTACTGCCCGGACCCTCCGGTTCGTGGCGTTGTGATCGCGGCATGAGTTCGACCGCAGGGAGGAGGTAGTGTGACCACACGACTCGAAAACCGACTGCTGATGGCGATCGCGACGATCGCAGTGCTGGGAATCGTGCTCGCGACCTATGTCGCAAGCGCGCACGCCGAAGACGCCGCGAAGCCCGCGGCTTCGGTGAGTAAAACCACGAAGAAGGCGGCAGCAAGTGCGGCGGCAACCGCGGTTGCGGTGGACGCGCAGAGGAAGATTGAAGAGCTTTCGCGCCAAGTCGCAGAAATGCGCCAAATGATGGAGTCGGCGCAAAAGGAGATCAGGACTCTCAACGAAAAGGTGACAGCCACAGAGGCGGCAACCAGCGTAGCCGGTGCAGAGGCGGCAGTGGCGGGCGCCGAAGCGGGCGGCACGGCGGTGCAAACCAGCTCGATCGGGCAGACGGTCGGAATGCTTGGCAAGGATCTGGGTCAGATGCGCGAGGACATCGCGAAGAACCTCGGCATCCAGGTTCACGGCTTGGTTGATGCGAACTACGAGTACAACATCAACCAGCCGTCGCAGAAATCCAATCTCGGAGCCACCAACCAGTTCCGCGCGTTCGATACCGACGCGAACAGTTTTGAGCTGGAGCAGTTCAATCTGCGCATCCAGCGCAGGGTCGAGGGCGGCGTCGGGTTCCTGGTCGATCTGAACTTCGGCAAGACGGCCGAGGTGCTGCGCACCTTCACGCGCTACACGAGCAGCCCGGCGGGCGTCGGTATCGGCGAGGTCGATCCGACCCAGGCGTTCATCACCTACACGGTGCCGGTGGGCAACGGCCTCGACGTGATGGCGGGCAAGTTCGTGACCCTGTTGGGCGCCGAGGTGATCAAGACTTACGACGTGCTCAACTACAACGAGTCAGGGAGCTACATCTTCACGCTCGGCATTCCGTTCACGCACACGGGAGTCCGCGCGAAGTACGCGTTCAACGAAATGCTCACGGTGACGGGCGGATTCAACAACGGCTGGGACGACGTTGCGGACAACAACTCGGGTAAGACTCTGGAGGGCCAGATCGCGATTACACTGTTACCGGAGCTGTCGATTCTCGTCAGCGGGATGCTCGGCGCGGAGCAGTTCGCAAGCGGCGGGTCGCTGCGCGGCATCATCGATCCGCTCGTGACTTGGAAGACGCCGATCCCGGGGCTCACGCTGATCGGTGAGTACATCTACGGCGCCGAGGATCAGCCGATCGGAGTAGCACCGTTCTTGACGGGACCGAACGTTCCGATCAATCCGCTGGTATTTCTCGGCGGCGGACCGCTCACCAGGGACGCCGACTGGATGGCCTTTGCGGGCTACACGGTTTACGACTTCAACGACAAG
>CAYSCX010000025.1:0-27320 GCA_964429575.1 uncultured Binatia bacterium (SeqCode)
GCCTTGCAGTAGTGTAGCCCTCTGCCACAAGCGAAAAAAGAAAGCGGCCGGCGCCAAGGTGGCGCCGGCCGCTCAACTCGGAACGAATTTGCGCTCGATTAAATCTCGTAGGTAACCGAGACTTCGAGCTCGTTGATCCGCTGGTTGCGGCTGAAGACGAACGGATCGCTATAACGTCCGCTGCGGCCGACGTACCACTGTGCGTTCATGCCGAACAGGACGTTGCGCGAATAGCGGAAGACGTTGGTCGAACCCAAGCTGCCGACGTTGTTGTCGATGTCCCACGCGAACGCGTTGGTCGAAACCCACTGTCCGTTCCACAGCCAGTTGGTGGATGCGAGGAACGCGAAGTTCGAAAGCTCGCGCACTTTGCCGGCAGCCTGGACCACCGACGGCCTCGAGTCGGTCGGACGGCCCGGATACCAGGTCGCGACGTATTGCGCCACCAGGAACGTGTGCTGTTTGGACAGCCACGGTATGTACGTCGGACGGTCACCCGCGATGATGAACCGCGTCTGCTGCGTGTTCTTTTCCCCAAACGGAGTTTCGTAGGTCGGGACACCGATGCCGACGCGCGGCGCGTAGAAGAAGTCGTAACGATAGACGACGTCCGTCAGGTCCTTGTCGTAGTAGGTGCCGGTGACGCCGATGTAGTGGTTACGCCTTTGGTTGCCGGCGAAAAGGATTGAGATCGTTCCAGCCTTCGGCACGCCAGGCTGGGGCGCTCCCCATTTGAAGACGCCGGGGAAGATGAAGATGCCGGGAGCGGCCTTGAAGCCCGGGGTGCCAACCGGAAGGCCACTCTCCACTGCCGCCTGTCCCCGGTTTGCATTAGCGTCGAAGGTCGGCCTACTGAGGCGCGCCTCGTACAGGTAGATGAGGCTGGTCTGCAGGCCGTTCCCGACCGGCAGCAAGCTCGACAATCTTACGCCGAATTCGCTGTTGTCGAGCGAGTTGATGGTCTGTGCAGAGTCGCGGCTGGGAGTAACCTGATCGAAGAACAGCCCTCCTGAGTAAAGCATCGGGCTCCTGCAGCCGTCGGCAAAGGTCTGGCTGCGCGCTGGCTGTCCGGTCTGCGGATAGCACTGGGCGGGCGCCAGCGGAACCCCGGGAATCGCCCCCGCGGCGAGACCGACCCCCAGCGGAGCGCGAGCGGTCCACGGATTGCGTGCGTCGGCGAGCCGGGCTTCGACGCCGACACCCTGGTAGTCGCCCGGAATCACGAAGAACTCGAGTTCGTTGTTCGCGGTCTGGAAATAGTCCGGGAGCAGATAGTTGAACTTCACCATTCGCACGTTCTTGCGCAGGTTTTCCGCGGACTCGAAATGCGTCCAGTGGAAGCTCAGGTCCGAGGTGTTGGTCAGCTCGGTGCCCGACAGCGCATCAGCTTCCGACCAGATGACCTGCTGCTTGCCGACGCGCATGGAGAAGTTGTCGGTGAAGTTGAGCTGCGCATAGAACTCGCGCAGGTCGTTGCGAGTGAACTGGCTGACCCGCTCGTTTTGCGTGTAGTCGACCCAGCCGTGCCCCGGCTGTGCGATGCCACGCTTCTTGATGTCGCCGAACGCGTCGTACCACGGACGGTAGAACGCGAAAAGATCCGCGTCCTTCAGAACCAGCGTGTCGAGACGTCCAAGGAGGTTGTAGTTCTTGACGAGATGATAGTTCGGCCGGAGGTCGGCGAGCTGGCGCGCCTGCACCAAGTCCCACCGATTGAAGTCGAAGCTGCCGCCGGATTCTGACGAAGCGAGTCCTCGTGTACTCGTGCAGGCACCAGGAATTGCGCACGAGACGGCGGCCGGCGTGCCCGCACCTTTTGCGCCGCCTTCACCCCAGCGGCCCGACCATCGGCTCTGGACGAATCCGAAGATCGAAAAGTCACCTTGAGTGATTGTCGCCATGGCCGTCGACGACCACAGCATTGCGGCTACGCCGGTGACTGCGACCATCAAGCCGCGCCACGCAAGTCCGCGGCCAAGTCCACTTGTCCTCTTCATCATCATAGACACCCCCAAGCCAGTTGGAGCTTTCCCAAGCGAGGAACGCTCGCGGTTAACCAGCTCTCCTAGTCCGAAACCCACCTCAACATAGGCGAAGCCCGCAAACGCGGCTTAGCTACCATTCCGCTGCTCCCCTTGTCAAGAAGGCGCCATCGAGCGGTCAATCTTGCGCAATGGATCTTGAGTTCGCGATCGGGTTGCACGCCGCTGCGCGGCGCGACCGCTGGCTCCTCGCATGGCTGATTCCCCTGAGATGTGCGAAGTTCCTCAACGCTCCAATTTGAGCCTTGCATCTACGCGCCGATGTCGATTAATTAAGGAGCGCTTGAAATTGTGTTCCGATCAGTGTAGGTAAGGCGACCGAAACGGGTGTCGCGGATCCGCGCGGGCGCGCGGGCATTAGAGTGCGTCTTCATCTGGCTTGGAGGAGTAGAAAGTAACACTGGGGCGAATGAGGGAATGAGTCGGGTGGCGGCTCGCTGCCTATTCGACGGGGGACACACGCAATGACTCAGGGAAGGATTACCAGGATGCTTCAAGGAAGGGATGGGTTTGGAGTGTCGCGCTGGCTGCGCGGCGCAGTGGCCTTGATTGCGATCGTCGCGCTTGGCCTGACGCAGGCGACCTACGCCACGGCGTTCCCGACCACGGATCAAGTCGTGATTTCGAACAACGGCGCGATCCTCGCGGGATCAGTGTCCACGTTCCCGGCGGGCACCAGCGCGAACGGAGCACCGGCGTTCCACATTACTGGCACCGCGACCGGCCTCGGGGGGGTCGGCGCCGCCCCGGGGACCAGCGCCGCGGGCGGCACCACCGGCGCCGCGATTAGTCCGTTCAACCTTCACACCTACGTTGCCAACCAACTCACTCCCGGATCCCTTCGGTGCGTCACTGCGCCTGTCACATGCATTTCTCCCGGGGGCGTGCTCATCGATCCACTGCCGGGCGGTTGCGTCCCTTTCGGATTCACAAGCACTGGAAGCGTGGTGGGTTTTGCGCCCGGAGACACTGGCAACTCCGCGCCGGAGGTCGTCATCAAAGGTCAGTCCACTGGGCTGAGCTTTCCGGCTGGTGTTGCGTTCGGCGCCGACGGGCGGCTCTACGTTGCTAATGAATTGCCCGGACCGGGGGGCGCTAGCTTTGTCATCGGAAGCTTTTCCGGCGGCTTCGGCGGCTTTGCCTGCGCAGCTTTTGGAGGAATCACGCTCGGAACGATCACCGTTTACGACCCCGACGCTAACGGTGACGTGCTTCCGATCTTCGACGATCCGGTCTTCGTATTCGATCCGCTCGCGGCGCCGTTTGGCTTGGCCATCCGCATCCAGCACTCGAGCATCGGTGGCTGCAAGAGCTTCCTTCTGGGGCCAGTGGGAATCGCGGTCGATAATGACGACCGGATCTGGGTGGTCAACCAATTCGGCCCCTTCATCAATGTTTTTGATCCTGACCTAACCGGATTCGGCGACGTATTTCCCGTCGGCGCATTCATCGGCGCCGGTCTGGGAAGTCCGCGTTACATCGCGTTGGGCGACGGCGGCGGCGGCGGCCTTCCCGAGCTGTATGTCACTGACGCTAGGACGACCAGCCTGTCTGCCACCACCTGCCTTCCAGTAACCAAGGGCGATAACAGCGTCAACTTCTTCGCACCGTTCGTTACCGGCGGCGGAATTCCGTTTGCCATTAGCGCCTCCTTCGACGGTGAGATCAAGGGCAAGAAGACCAAGCTGAGTATCCCGCAGGGAATCGCGGCGAATGCCGACGATACCCTGTTCGTCGCGAACACGAACGGAAACAGCTTCGCGTTATTCCCCGAAGGCTTTATCGGCAACGTGAGGCCGTTCTCGCTGATCCGCGGGCCACACACCAAGATGAACCAGCCGGTTGGCATCGCGCTGACCCCCGATGCTGCTGACTAGCTGAACGGCGACGCGCGACAAATAATCCGCGCAACATGAAACCCCGCAGCCGCGCACGCGGCTGCGGGGTTTCTATTTTCCGGCTAACCGCGCGCCGCGGTGCGGGAAGACCTGCCGGCCGCCGGCACTTCAGAGCTCCGGAATTGCGCGTGGCGGTGCGCTTGGCAGGTCCGGCATCGGTGGGGCCATTGGCGCCGCGAATGACTTGCGGCTGTAGCCCGCCGGCACTTGGAACACCTCGGGCGCAAGTTTCTTTGCGACAATCTTGATCACCTCGATGCTGCTGTCCATAGGACTACGTTTCGCGAGCATCGCGCGCGCGCGCTCCGCAATTTGCGCAGGCACGTCCGTCATCGGTGGCGGCGCGGACTTCATCGAGGTTGTGGTTTGAAGGGGCACACCGCGGGGAATGCTGGCGGTGTACTCGATACCCGCTTCCTTCAGAATTTCTTGGTGCTTCCTTTCAAATTCAACCACCTCGGCGGCCCCCGGAGCGCGGGCCGACACGCACATGGTTATCGTCAACTCACCTAACGGATTGCTGGTAGTCCCGGAGTACTGGTCGCACTTGTGACCGGCGATGGTGCGGCTGGTCCCGTCCTTGGCGAACTCGCCGCCTATAACCGCGCGGCCCGCCCCGGCCGGCGTCCTCGGATTCTTCCCGGGGTAGTCCCTTTCCGAGTAGGACTTCGATGACTCATCGAGGAAGTACTGCTTGCGTGCATCGAGATCGATCAGGATGACCAGCCTCTCGATGATCAGTTTCTCCTTGTTCCCCTGGATCATCACCGTCTGCTCGACGACGCGGGGGGGCGTAACGCCGCCGAATGTCTGCTTCTTGGTGATGACCACGCCGGCGGATACGGGCGATGCCCCGAGCATCAGCAACAATGCGCCGATCGCGTAGCTGGATTTCTTCACAGCGGTTCTGCTCCCCGACGCCGCGCAATTTTGAGCCCGTGCGGCCGCAGGCTCGGACGCCGCGTTTCTCTGATGTTCCGTTAACATAGCTCGTCCGTCGTAGAAACAAGACCCGCGATCTTCGAGGCGGCGCTACGCTTTGTCATCGCCGCTCAAATCCGGCGCCAGCGCCGCGGCAAGCTCCGGCGTGACGCGCGCGGATGCGGCAAGCCTTGGATGATCCACTTCGACCGAGAGCCGGCCGTCGCGCGGCGTGTACGGACACTTCTGTTGGATGATAGCTATTATCAACCGAGTCCAACCTGCGCCCACCCCGCGCTTAACTGCGCCGCCGCGCGCGCATAGCATTGGGAAACGCCCCCGCCTAAGCAGGTTTCATCAATGATCAAAGTGGCGCTCACCATCGCAGGTTCGGACTCCAGCGGCGGCGCGGGCATCCAAGCCGACCTGAAGACGTTCGCGGCCTTTGGCGTGTACGGCATGAGCGTGCTCACGGCGGTGACCGCGCAAAACACGCGCGGCGTGCGCGCGATCGTGGAGCTGGAGCCGTCGTTCGTCGCGGCGCAACTCGACGCGGTCGCCGACGACATCCCCATCCACGCCGCGAAGACCGGGATGCTCGCGCGCGGCGAGATCATCGATGTCGTCGCGGAGCGGGTCCGCGCGCGGGCGATACCGAACCTGGTGGTCGATCCGGTGATGGTCGCCACCAGCGGTGACGTGCTGCTACGCTCCGACGCCCTCGCGAAGATGCGCGACGCGATGCTGCCGCTCGCCACGCTCGTCACGCCGAACCTCAGCGAGGCGGCGTTGCTGGCCGGTCATCCGGTCGTGGACGCCGCATCGATGCGCGATGCCGCGCGCGCGTTGGTGCGGCTGGGGGCGCGCGCCGCGCTCGTCACTGGCGGAGATCTTTCAGGCGACGCTCTCGACGTGATGTTCGACGGCCACGCCTTCACTGAACTGCGCGCGGAGCGCGTGCCGATCGCAAAGGTCCATGGCGCGGGATGCACGCTGTCGGCCGCGATCGCGGCGTGCCTTGCACGCGGTGAGACGCTTGCGGACGCGGTAGCCGCCGCCAAGCGATTCGTGACCGACGCGCTCCGCTCAGCGCCGCCGCTCGGCGCGGGCGCGCGGCCGCTCAATCACCTGGTTCGTCCGGCGCTGAAGGACTGAACATTACCGAAGTCGCCGATGTCGCAGGCTGGATTCACGCAATCGATTCGCAAACGAGCAGATCAGATCTGGCGTCGCGAACTCGAACATCCGTTCGTACGCGGTATCGCCGACGGCAGTCTGAATGCCGGCAAGTTCCGTTTCTACCTGTGCCAGGACTATGTGTTTTTAATCGAGTACGCGCGAGTGTTCGCGCTCGCATCGGCGAAGGCGCACCAACTTAGCACGATAGGACTTTTCTCGGAGCTGCTGCACGGGACGATTCACACCGAGATGCAGCTTCATCGCGACTACTGCGCCGGGTTTGGCATCAGCCCCAAACAGCTCGAGGCGACCCGTGCCGCGCCGGTGACGCACGGCTACACGCGCCATCTGCTGACAACCGCATACGCCGGCACGCTCGTCGATATCGTCGCTGCGGTGCTGCCGTGTCAGCTCGGGTACGCCGAGATCGGAGCGGCGCTGGCGCGCCAGGGGCGCGGCGCGATGAACTCGCGCTACGCCGATTGGATCAAGATGTACGCGTCCGAGGAGTTCGCGGCGGGTGCGCGGCGCGTGGCGGATTTGCTCGATGACCTCGCAAGCGGTTTGCCCGAACGCGAACTCGAGCGGCTGTCGGAGCTCTTCCTCACCTCGAGCCGCTACGAGTATATGTTCTGGGAGATGGCGTGGAGCAGCGCTGAATGGCCGGTGTGAGTCCGGCCGCGCTTCTGCTCAAGCGGCGGGGTTCATCGTCCCAAACTATCTCGGCCGGAGCGCCGCGCGCAGTGCCGCGCACGCCTCTTTCTGCGCGCGCTTAGCCTCGTCGAGCATCGCACCCATGCTGAAGAAGCCGTGCGTCACGCCCGGGTAGCGGGTGAGCGCCACCGTGACTCCCGCCTTCTTCATCTGTTCTGCGTACGCCTCGCCCTCATCGCACAGCGGATCGTAGCCCGCAGTGATTACGAGAGCGGGCGCCAGTCCCGCGAGGCTCTTCGCATGGTTCGGACACGCGTACGGGTTCTCGCGATCCGCGGGCGACTTCAGGTAGTGGCCCCAGAACCACTCCATGTCGAGGCGCGAGAGAATGTAACCGTCCTCGGCGAACCTGTCTTGCGACGGCGTGTCATTGGCGGAGTCGATCGCGGGGTAAACGAGCAACTGGAGGGCAAGCTGTGGCGCGCCGCGATCGCGCGCCATCAATGCGACCGCAGCGGCGAGGTTGCCGCCGGCGCTGTCGCCGGCGATCGCGAGCTTCGCGCCGGGCGCGCTGAGCGCAGTGAGATTTTCTGCGGCCCACTTGGTCGCGGCGTAGCAATCCTCGGCCGCGGCGGGGAATTTATTCTCGGGCGCAAGCCGGTAATCGACCGACACGGTGACGCAGCCCGATCCGGTGGCTAGCGCGCGGCATACCGGGTCGTGGCTCTCCAAATCTCCGAGCACCCATCCGCCGCCATGAAACCACATCAACACGCCGGTCGGGGGTTTCTGCGCGGGCGTATAGATCCGCAGCGGAATCGGTCCGGCCGGTCCCGGGACTTTGCGATCCTCAAGGTTGGCGACCTGCTCGCGCGGCCCTTGGCCGAGCACCGCCACTAGTTGCGCGAACGCTTCGCGCGCCTGCGCTGCGGTCGGCGCACGCAGCGGCTGCGCGTTTGCGGCCTTCATCTGATCGAGAAACGCCTGCATTTGCGGATCGAGCGCCATGATGAACTCCTTCGCGGGCGCCTCAAGTCTGGCGGCGCCCGGGTAATCCTTAGCAGGCTGTTGAAAAACGCATTTTCAACAGCCTGCTCCCTCTCTCGCATCTCCCCCAAGGGGGAGAAGATTTGGAAAGCAGACAGTTTTTACGCAGGGTGTTGAGGACAAAGCCGATGCCACTCGGGACTCCGAAGCTACTCTCAACACCCTATTAGGGCAGCGGCAGCGAGATTGGCAAGCGCATCGCAGTTACAGTCTGAGGCTGCGCAAACGCAGTGAGTTCGCGATGACCGACACGCTCGAGAGGCTCATCGCGGCGCTCGCGAAAATCGGGCTGAGCAGAATTCCGACGAACGGGTACAGCACGCCCGCCGCGACCGGTACCCCCAGCGTGTTGTAAATGAACGCGAAGAACAGATTTTGACGGATGTTGCGCATGGTGGCTCGGCTCAAAGTGCGCGCCTTCGCGATGCCGCGAAGGTCGCCCTTGACCAACGTGACGCCGGCGCTCTCCATCGCGATGTCGGTCCCGGTGCCCATCGCGATTCCCACCTGCGCCTGCGCGAGTGCGGGAGCGTCGTTGATGCCGTCGCCAGCCATCGCCACGAAACGTCCAGCGCGCTGCAGCTCCTTGACCACCTCGACCTTCTGCTCGGGCAGCACTTCCGCGCGGACCTCATCGATCCCGATCTTGCGCGCGACGGCCTCCGCGGTCGCTCGCGAGTCGCCGGTTACCATCACGATTCGGATTCCATCCTGCTTGAGCAGATGAACCGCTTCGTAGGTTGAATCCTTGATGGGGTCCGCGACGCCGATTGCGCCCGCGGGTTGCCCATCGATCGCGACGAACATCACGGTTTGGCCGTCCTTGCGCAGCTCATCGGCGCGCGCCGCGGTTTCGCCAAGTGCAATGTGGAGTTCCTCGAAGAGCTTCGGATTGCCGAGCGCAACCACGTGCCCATCGACAGTGCCGACGACTCCCTTGCCCGAAATTGCACGAAAGTCGCGCGCGTCGGCGCGGCTTGCGCCGCGCGCCTGCGCTCCGGCGATAATCGCGGCGGCGAGCGGATGTTCGCTCGCGCGCTCGATTGCGGCGGCGGCGGTGAGCAACTTGGCTTCATCCCATGGCGCATGAGCGATGACGGTAACCAGCCGCGGCTTTCCCTCCGTGAGGGTGCCGGTCTTGTCCACCAACAGCGTGTCAACCTTTTCGAAGTGCTCGAGCGCCTCGGCATTCCTGATGAGCACGCCGGCGGTCGCACCGCGTCCGGTTCCGACCATTATCGCCATCGGAGTCGCCAGCCCGAGTGCGCACGGACACGCGATGATCAGAACCGCGACGGCATTGACTACCGCGTAGCCAAGCCCGGCGCCGACGCTGAGCCACACGATGAACGTCACGGCTGCGATGGCGACGACGGCGGGGACGAAGTACGACGACACAACGTCGGCGAGGCGCTGGATGGGCGCGCGGCTGCGCTGAGCCTCGCTCACCATGTGCACGATCTGAGCGAGCAGCGTGTCGCTGCCGACGCGCTCGGCGCGCATGATGAAGCTGCCGGTCGCATTGACGGTGGCGCCGATCACGCGGTCGCCGGTCTTCTTTTCGACCGGGATGGGCTCGCCCGTGATCATCGACTCATCGACGGCGCTCGAACCATCGAGCACGATTCCATCAACCGGGATCTTCTCGCCGGGACGCACGCGGAGGCGATCAGCGGGCTTGACGTGCTCCAGCGGCACGTCGCGTTCCGAGCCGTCCTCCGCGACCAGGCGTGCAGTCTTCGGCGCTAGTCCCAGCAACGCGCGAATTGCGCTGGAAGTCTGGCTGCGCGCGCGAAGTTCGAGCACCTGCCCGAGCAGCACGAGCACCACAATCACGGCGGCAGCCTCGAAATAGACCGGCACCATACCGTGCTCGTCGAGCATCGTTGGCGGGAAAATCGACGGCGCGAAAATGCCGGCCACGCTGTAGGCGTAAGCGACGCCGACTCCGATCGCGATGAGAGTGAACATATTGAGGCTTCGGTTGACGATCGAAGCCCAGCCGCGCTGGAAGAACGGCAGCCCCGCCCACACGACCACCGGAGTTGCGAACGCAAACTCGAGCCACGCGCGGAGTTGGGGCGTGACAAGCGAATTCATCATCGCATGAGACACCAGCATGATCGCGAGCACTGGCGCGGTGAGCACCGCACCGATCCAGAAGCGCCGCGTCATGTCCGCGAGTTCGGTGTTGTCATGCTCGCCGGTCGCGACGCGTGGCTCGAGCGCCATCCCGCAGATCGGACAGCTCCCCGGTCCGCGCCTGACGATCTCAGGGTGCATCGGACAGGTGTACTCGACGCCGCTCTTTTCCGGCGCTGGCGGCCCAACCACGGCCGCAGCGGTCAGATACTTGGCGGGCTCAGCTTTGAACTTCTCGAGGCAACGTGCGCCGCAGAAGTAGAACGAATCGCCGTTGTGGTGATGCGAGTATTTCGCGGTCGCGGGATTAACACTCATCCCGCACACCGGGTCTTTCACGGTGGCCGGAGCGGCCGTTGCGTGCACATCATGCGGGTGCGCGCCGTGATGAGGTTCGTGCTCGTCAGCCATCGGTTCTTACGAGATCAAGTCTAGTCCGGCCGAGACGACCTACAAAATCCGGCGGGTGACTGCGCGACGCGCGTCGTAACCGCTAAGATATCTGGATGGTTCGCCGCCGGCTCGTCGTGCTGCTCGCGTTGGTCATCGTGCTTCTCCCAAACGGCGCCGCCGCGGCCACGGACGAAGCGCCGACCGGTTCGAGCGGGTGTCGCGCGAGCGGACTCGCGCCAGGAACTTACGAGCGGACGCTGGCGCACGGCGGTTGGACGCGCACCTACCGATTGCATGTTCCGAAGGGTTACCGCGCCGGAGGGCCGATGGCGCTCGTCCTGAGTTTTCATGGCGGCGGAGGTAATGCGAAACAGCACGAACAGATGACCGCACTCGCCGAGAAGGCCGACAGTGCGGGCTTCATTCTGGTGGAGCCGGACGGGATTCCGAGCCTCATCATTCGCAGCATCAAGACCTGGAACGCGGGCAACTGTTGCGGACGCGCCAAGAGCGTGGCGGCGGATGACGTCGGCTTCGTCCGCACGGTCATCGAGGTGGTCTCATCGGAGCTGTGCATCGATCCGCGACGGGTGTACGCGACCGGGCTGTCGAACGGAGCGATGATCTCATACCGGCTCGCGTGCGAACTGAGCGATCGTATCGCGGCTATCGCACCGGTCGGCGGGGCGATGGGCGATCGCGATCTTTCAACCAATCAACCAACCATCTCCTATCGCTGCACACCGTCGCGGCCGGTGGCGATTCTGCACATCCACGGCCTGGATGATCACTGTTACAGCTACGATGGGGGGAACCGATCCGACTTCGGCGCAGTGACGTTCCGGCCGGTTTCGGAAGCGATATCCGGATGGATCGAGCACAATCACTGCCGCAATGAGACGGCGGGCACGTACGAGCGTGGCGGTGCGCGATGCCGCACGTACCAGGGATGCGAGGGTGGCGGCGATGTGATGCTGTGCACGATCGATGGCGGCGGACACATGTGGCCTGGCCGCGAGTACCCCGGCTGGTTGAGGGCGATATGCGGCGGCAATGCGACGCAGGAGCTGATCGCCAACGATCTAATCTGGGACTTCTTTCAGGCGCATCCGATGAAGTAGCCCGGCAACTCGCGAGCGGCCGATGATGGCGCGACGACATCGAGCACGCTCGCGCGGCTCTCGGCGTCCCACGCATCTCGCATGACTTTCCACTTGTATTGAACTTCGCGGCGCCCGTTCGAGATCTCTGAGCGCGCGAGGCGATCGGACCATCCTTGTCGCATCATGCAGAGCCGCGGAGAAGCCAGCCTTCGTGACACGCGTTTGGAACGGTACTCGTTGTTCTGCGCCGCAAGCTCGGCGTCGAACGCGTTCGCGAACGCACGCGCTTGAGCCTCGGACTGGGGCGCGCGCGTAAACTCAACCAGCAAGTCGTAACGGCGCGCGTCCGCATCGGCGATAAGCGCGAACTGCCACGGGTCGAGGTCCGTCTCTCTCTGCGCCGTCGCGAGCGCGGCCTGCGCGTGGTTCAGATGGAGTTTCTCACCGGTGATGTTGAGGCTGTCGCGCCCCTTGCGCACGAACGCAACCTTGGGTGTGCAGTTGTGGAAGCCGCGCACTTCGACGATGTCATTGATGTCGTAGCGGTAGAGCCCGTTGGCGCCGGTGAGGATGAGATAGTAGCGTTTGCCGTCCTCGAGTTGGTGCGCGAGGAAAATGCGCGGGTGATCGTCGTCGATTTCGTCCTCGGCGATGAACTCGTAGAAGTTCGCGTGCACCGCCAAGACGCCGGTGGGCGTGCCATCTTCAACCGGAATTGTCATGCGACCCTCGCTGGCCCACAGACCCAAATCGCGCAGGGCGACGGCGTCGCCGTAGAGGTTGCGGAGGCGGCGCGCGTGGATGCCGACACTTCCGCCGAGCCAGCAGCCGATTAGTTCAAGCTGAGGCCACGCATCGCGTGGAAGCAATCTACCGCGCATCGACGCGGCGCGCGCGAGTGTGCTGGCGCGCTGCGGATCGGGACGGAGGCGCGAGCGGATTGCGATCAAGACCCGGGCGCGCGTGACGCCGCCCGCCTCGTGAACCTCGGGCTCCGCGATGCCAAGCGTACCGTCGTGGATCGCCTTGATAAGTGCGTCGGCATGTTGGTGCGCAACATCGGCGAGGCGCAGCAAGGTAGTGGGGTTGGGCGTGCCGATTGTCGAGACATTTTCGGCCAGCGCGAGGCGCATCGTGATGAAGTAGCGCGCGTCGTAGTCGCTGATGTGCGCGACTTCGTACGGCAGCGCGTAACGGTGCTTAAGAATCGACGGGATGTTCTGGTACGTCACGCCGGACATGGCGCCGTACGGATAGCCGCTCTCGGTCGTGCCTTCGACCGCGGCGCCAACCAGCGTGAGTGCGCTGCCGGCGAAGCAACGTGGATGGTCGCGGACAGTGCGCCGGAGCCAGAGGCGGGTCAGCGCCGCCATCTGGTCGCGCCACCGCGCGGTAACGGGTATCAGCTTCGGCTCGCCGGTGGATCCGCTGGTCACGGTGAACATGTAAGGATCGTCGGCGCTGAGCACGCCACGCTCGCCCGCCAGCACGCGGCGCATGTACGGGCGGAGCGCCTCATAGTCGCGAATCGGAACGAGGCGCTGATAATGGCGGGGCGTCGCGATCGACCAGAAGCGGTGATCGTTGCCGAATGCGGTGCCGGCGTTGCGCGCGACGATCGCGCGCAACGCCTCGCTCTGCGCAGCCTCGGGATTCTTGGTCGCCTCCTCGAACCACTGGTCGTGGCGGCGTTCACGGAGCCTGATAGCCAAATTGATTAGCCAGCTCATTCGATTTCTCCGTCAAGAAAGCTGCATGACCGCGGCGGCATACGTCGAAAGCCGCTCTTCGATGACGCGAACGCCGAGACCCGGACCCGTTAGGAGCGGCGCCTCGCCGCGATGGCCGAAGCGGACGCCATCGGCTGAGACATCTTCGGTCAGGAGCAGCGAGCCGTAAGAGCCTTCGACGAAATCTACCTCGGGGAGCGCGGCGGCGAGATGACGGCCGGCGGCTGACAGAATTGCCGTCTCGCCGACCTGACAACCGACCTGCACTTTGATGCCGGCGTCGCGCGCACGGCGCGCGAGTACCAGCGAGCGCGCAAGGCCTCCGCACTTGGAGACGCGAATGTTGAAGTAGTCCACCGCGCGCGCTGCGATCAGCGCATCGGCGTCGGCGAAGGTCACCAACGACTCGTCCGCCATGATCGGGACGCAAGTCTGGGTGCGGAGATTCCAGAGGTCTGATGCTGCGCAGCGGCTGAGCGGCTGCTCGCATGCAGCGATGCCGAACGGCTCGAGCGCGCGGAGGTTTTCGATCGCCTGCTCGATTGTCCATGCGCCGTTGGCGTCGATGCGTATGGAGGCTTGGGGGCCCATCGTCTCGCGCACGGCCGCGACGCGCGCGACGTCGTCGCCGGCGCCCACTTTGACTTTCAATTGAGTGATGCCGACGAGCTTCATCTGGCGGGCGTGCTGAGCCGCCCGCGCGGCTGAGCCGGCGGTGATGATGCCGCTATAGACGATGCGGTTGCGCCTTGGCGCAAGGACGCACGCCATGCGCGCGCCTCGCGCGCGAAGCTCGAGATCGAGCAGCGCAAGTTCAAGCGCGCAGCGCGAAGCGTTGGGAGCGAGCACGCCGGGAATGCGCCGCTCGGGGATGAAACGATCGATCGCGCCGATGCCGCCGGTAAAAATTGAAGGCAGCGCACGCCGCGCGATGAGCGGCCAGAGCTCGGCCGCGAGGTGCTCAACAACCGTCCCGGGCGTCTCACCGGTGACGTATGGCCGGGCGACACCCTCGCCGAAACCCACGTTGCCGGCGGCGTCTTCGACCTTCACCACGACCGAATCGCTTGCGGCGCGCTCCGACTCCGAGTGCGCGAAGCCCTCGACGAACGGAATTCGGAGCGCGTAAAGCGTTGCCTTGATCGCCTTCATGCGCATGCCCTCCCCTCGCCGGCCGCCATTTCGAGCGCGCCGAAGTAGCGCTTCAAGAAGACGTTCTCACGCAGTGACATCTCGGCGATCGTGAGCGCGTCTTGCGGCGCGAGGTCGTAGTAGCGGATGTACTTCTCGAGGCTCTGGAGACCCTGTTCGGCGTGCTCGCTGTCCACCTCGGCGTGGTAGGTGAACCATTTGAGAGTCTCGTCGGAGAGGCCGCGGTGGCGCTTGAGCGCGCGCGCGATGCGGGTGGCGGAGCGCGAGAGCATGTATTCGAACGCCTCGACCTCGACCAGCGCGGCGAGCCCGACCTCTCTGAGGGTTCCGTAAAGAACCGGCTCGACGACGACCTGGCGGATGTCCGCGGTCGCGTGCGCCTCGAGTTCAGGCAGCAGGTGCGCAAGCCCCGCGCCAGCCGCCATCTCGCGGAGCATCGACGCGTGCGCGATGCCCGAGGCGTGGTCGATGCCGAGCTCCTCGAGCATGTTGTGGAGCAGGTCGCCGGACGCGTCGGGCGGCGCGAGCGAGAAGAGAAACGCGAGCAACTGCGGCGAGCGCAGGTGCGAGCGCACCACGCCGGCCAGGAATGCGTCGTAGCCGGAGCGCGACGCGGCGCCGGTCTCGAGCGCGCGGAATTGGGGCGAATTCAGAAATTCACCGACGCTTCGGCGGTAGAGATCCTCAACCTGATTGCGAAAGGTCATTGCCAAGTGCCTCCTTCGATCCGTTGTGGGAGCGCCTGCTCCCTGCGTTCTGGTGTCAACCTACGACGCGCGAATGGGCCGAATAAGATGGCAAACCGCGCAGAGCATTCGGCGCCGCTGTTTGCCGTGCATTGCCGCGCGCGTCGGCCGCTGGCGCCGCCCCGCGCAGGTGAAGACGCGCGAGGACCAGGACGAAAGCAGCGAGAACGAAGTGGAAAAAGATCGGAATGGTGTGGCCGAACCAGCGGCGCTCCGGATAGAGCGTCATCGTGATCACGTACCGCGCGAGCATTGAGAGGAAGTAGACGGCGCCGAAGCTCCTCAGAAACCTGCCGAGTTTCGGCGTCGGTACCCCGAAGAAACCCTGAGCCGAGGAGACCAAACGCGCGATGTACACCATCAAGACGATCAGAACGCATTGCACCGAGAGCAGAATTGGGTAGGGGATGAGCCCCGAGTCCCACTGATCGAGGGTCGGGAGGAAGGTCACGGCGCAGAACGCGACGAGCACCTGTCCAATCACGCGCAGGACAAAGAGCGCGGTCAGCGCGAGCAGAAGCGCGGCGGTCGCGGCGCCGTGGTTTGAGAAGGTTTCGCGGACTCGTGTTTCAAACATCGGATGCACCTCAAATCGGTTCGCGGCGGATTGCTCCGCCTGCAATCGACGGTAGGAACGGCGCGGCGCCCGTAGAAGATGACGCGCGGCCAAGAGCGCATGATGCCGTCGTTTGCCGCGCTTTGCCGTGGCGCGGGCAGTGACGAGAGCGGAGGCGGCTTGGGCGTGCATTGACGGTGTGTTAAGCGTTCGGGCGGAATCCGGCACTTCCAATTCCGCACCCCGCGAACGCGATGGCCGACCTGAATAAAAACAAGCCTGACGAGCGCGCCGAGCGCCTCGACTCCTGGAAGGAGATCGCGGCGCATCTGAAGCGCGACGTCCGCACCGTACAGCGGTGGGAGAAGAACGAACGCCTGCCGGTGCATCGCAAGCATCACGAAAAGCTCGGCAGCGTGTACGCATTCAAATCGGAACTCGATGCGTGGTGGAACGAGGGGCGTATCGAGCCGGCGGCGGGAGCAGCGGCGCCGACGGGGGCAACGGCGCGGCCACTGCTTGCGGTGCTGCCGCTTCGGAACTTGAGCGGCGATCCGGCGCAGGAGTACTTCAGCGACGGATTTACCGAGGAGCTGATCGCGCAGCTGAGCCGGGTGGAGCCGGCGTTGCTGGGCGTGATCGCGCGCGGCTCCGCGATGAAGTTCAAGCAATCGGACAAGGGGGCCGACCAAATCGGGCGCCAACTCGGCGCGAGTTACATCGTTGACGGCAGCGTGCGGCGCGACCGGGAACGCGTGCGGATTTCCGTGCAGCTAATCAGGGTGCGCGATCAGAGCCACCTTTGGGCACAGAACTACGATCGGCACCTGCGCGACATTCTTGATCTGCAGAGCGAGGTCGCGCGTGCAGTGACGGCGGAGATCACGGCGAAGGTTTCGTCCACTGAGCAGGCGAGGCACGCCGGGCCGCGGCCGATCGATCCGGACGCGTACAACGCATATCTGCAGGGGCGATTTTTCTGGAACCGGCGTACGCCGGAAGCGATCAAGAAGGCGATCGATCATTTTGAGCAGGCAGTTGCACGCGACGCGTCGTATGCGCCGGCGCACGCGGGGCTCGCGGACTGCTACGCGCTGCTCGCATCGATAGAACTCGGAATTCTGCCGCCCATCGAGGCGATGCCGAAAGCGAAGAACGCGGCGCGGCGGGCAGCGGAGCTGGATCCGTCGTCGGCCGAGGCGCACGCATCGCTTGGATTCGCGGCGCTGTGGTTCGACTGGGACTGGGCAGCGGCGGAGAAGGAACTGCGCCGGGCGATCGAACTCAATCCGGCGTATCCGACCGCGCGCCAGTGGTACGCAGAGTACCTCGCGACGCTCGACAGGATGGAGGACTCGGTCGCGGAGTACCGGCAGGCACTTGCGCTCGACCCGCTCTCGCCGTTGCTGCACACGGCGCTGGGCGCGGAATACTACTTCGAGCGCGACTACGACCGTTCGATCGACCAGTCGCGGCGGGCGCTCGATCTCGATCCGAATTTCATCCTCGCGTACTTCAACGTGGGGCGCGCGTACGTACAGAAGCGCGCGTATGCGAAGGCAATTGCGGAGCTGAAGAAGGCGCGCGAACTTTCGGCGGAAAGTTCCGCGATGACGATGGCGCTCGGATATGCATACGCGGCGGCGGGAAAGAAATCGGACGCAGTAAAGATGATCGACTTTCTGAAGACGCGCGCGCGGCGCGGCTACGTGCCGGCGTTTTACGTCGGTGCGATCTACGCGGGGCTCCGCGACGTGGAGCAGTCGCTCGCGTGGCTGCGCAAGGCGCACGACGAACGCTGCGACTACATGGTGCACCTCGTCAAGGAAGCCGCCGCGGATCCTCTGCGCAAAGATGCGCGATTCGCCGAACTGGTGCCGCTACCTTCGAGCTAACCGGCGCCGCGAAGCCGTTCGATGCGCGTCACGCCGCAGGCTGAGCAGGCTCGCGCTCTGCACTCATGATCGTCAGAAAGCCGTCGGCGTCGACGCGAGCATGCTCGCCGGTCACGAACCAGCCGTCGTGCAGAACCTCAGCGGTCAGCTCGGGGCCGTTGACGTACTCGCGCATCAGGTTGGGGCCGCGGATGAGTAGCAGGCCGTCCTTGCCCTGGGGGAGCGGCGCGAATGTCGCGGGATCGACGATGCGGACGGAGACACCGGGAAGCGGATGGCCGGCGCTGCCGGGACGCTGACCGGGCTGGCGACTTCTGCCGCGGCGGTAGTCGGGTATGTTGAGCGAAACGATCGGCGCGCATTCGGGACATCCGTAGCCGGCGAGCGGCTCCACGTCGAATTTTTCGGCGAACGCGCGGCGCAGATCGTCGGTCAGCTCGCCGCCGCCGACCGCGACGTGGCGCAGCGCGCGCAAGTCATCGGCAGGAACGCTTTCCAATATCGCGGCGAGGATGCGCGGACTGGTCGCGATCAGCGAGACGCGCTGAGTACGGCAGAGCGGGCCGAGCGCCGCGCTGCCGATCAGATCCGGCGCGAACACCACTCGCGCACCCGAGAGCGCAGGCAGCAGCAGCGTGCTGATGAAGCTGACCGCATTGGAGAACGGGCGGAGGCCGAGCAGGCGGTCATCGCGCGTCACGCGGAAAACCTGGCGGAGCGATTCGAGGTTCGAGAGCAGATTGTGATGCGTCAGCAACGCGCCGCGCGGCGAACCATCGTCGCGAGTCAGCGAGAAGAGCACCGTCGCGGGCTGGTCAACGTCGCGCGCGTCGCCGGCGGCGAACAGCCGCGCGATCAATGAAGCGGGGAGCAGCGCGCAGACAATCGCGCCGAGCGCGAGTGCGGCGGGCCACAGGCGCGCGAGTGCATCTTCGATGAAGATCGATTGCGCGCCGAGCGCACCCGGCGCGATGTCACGCGAGGCAAGGTAGCGGCGATTCGTGATGACGGCGGCGACGCGCGCCGCCGCGGCCATCGCGCGAGCGGCTGCGCCGCCGCGAGCACCGTCGAGGTTCACCGGCACGCAGCCCGCAAACCAGACGGCGAAGTTCGCCAGGATCGCGTCGATGCCCGGCGGGAGCAGGATGCCGACACGTTCGTCGCGGCCGTCACGGCCGGGGAATAGTTCGGCGCGCAGGGCGAGCGCGCGGACGAGCGCGGCGCCGCCGCGGACCCGACGCCCATCAGCTTCCGTAGCCAGCGTGCGGAACCATTGGCGCTTCGCGCGGCGAATGAACTCGACATGAATGGGGCGTTGGTGCGCCTTGTGCTCGCGGAACGCGTCGGCGGAGAGCTCCTGGATGCGCTGGCGGACCTCGGCGGCGGTTGCGGTTGACGGAAGCGGCACGCCGAAGAAGACGTTGACCGGCGCGAGCAGGCGCTTGGGGCGCTTGAAGAGGAAGCGGCCGCGGTCGAACGAGAAGAGGCTGCCCCAGACGCCGTCGAGATAGACGGGGACGATGGGGCAATTCACGCCGGATGCGATGCGCTCCAAGCCGCGGCGAAATTTGAGCAGGTTGCCGGTGCGCGTGATGGAGCCCTCGGCGAAGATGCAAACGACGTGGCCGCGCTGGATTTCTTCTCGCGCGATTTCGAGCGACTCCGCGATTTTTTCGGGCGAGTCATCGGACGCGACCGGAATCGCATGCATCATGCGGAACAGCCAGTTGAGCGGGCGCCATTCGTAGTACGGGCGGAACATCAGGAAGCGCACCATGCGGTCGCACGAGGCCGCGATGAGGACCGCGTCGACCCACGAGACGTGGTTGGCAACCAGCAGCGCGCCTTCTTTGGGAATGTTCTCATCGCCAACGGCGCGGATGCGGTAGAGCGTGTTGGTCAGCAGCCATACGACGAGGCGCACGAGGAAGTCCGGAAGCAGCCAGATGACGTAGGCGGTGCCGGCGAGGGTCAGGGCGACGACGAAAACGATCGCCTGCGCGGTGGTGAGGCCGACGATGGCGGTCAAGATGAAGGGCATCGCGCCCGCGACGAGCACCGCGCCAAAGGTCATCACGTTGGAGAACGCGACGAGGCGGCCTTTCATTCCGGCGGGGCTTCGCTGCTGGAGGAGCGCATTGAGAGGGACGATGAACATCCCGGATGAGAATCCGAGCAGCGCGATGACGATGGCCGCGCGCGCGGGAACGCCGAGCCAGGGCACGGGCGCGTCGGGGCCGCAGCCGGTGAATGCGAGCGCGAACACTGAGATGCCGACACTGCCGAGCGGAACGAGGCCGATCTCGACGTGGCGGCGGGAGAGCCTCGCGGCGGCCATCGAGCCCGCGCCCACGCCGATCGCAAGAAGGGCGAGCAAGACGCCGACGCTTTGCTCGGGCAGCGCGAGAACGTTGCGGCCGAACACCGGGATGACGGTGAGGAAAAACGAGCCGAGAAATCCGAAATACGCGATGCCGACGATCGTGATGAAGAGCGCGCGGACGCGGCGGACCTCGGCGAGGTCGGCGCGGAAGGAGCCGATGAGGTTCCAAGCGAAGCGCGCGGCGCGATTGCCAGCGGGCGCGCGCGGCGCGAACAACACGGCGAAAGTGCCGGCGCACGCGACGGCGAGATAGACGAGCCCGGCGGCGGCGAGGTCGTGCCTGAAGATGCTGTAAACGTACACGCCACCAATGGAGCCGGTGAGAATCGCGAGGTTGGTGGTCAGCTCGAGGATGCCGTTGGCGGTGGAGAGGTCGCGGTCTTCGAAGAGCTCGGGAAGGATGCCGTACTTGGCGGGGCTGAAGAATGCGCTGTGCATCGCGAGCAGAAACAGAACGCAGAGCAAAAGCGGAAGACTTGCGGCGCGGAGTGCGACGGTCGCGAACGCCATGAGAACGATCTCGGGCCACTTGGCCCAGAACAGGACTCGGTGCTTGCGAAAACGGTCGGAGAAGTAGCCGGCGAGCGGCGAGAAGAACAGGAACGGAATCGGGAACAGCGCGGTCGCGAGGCTGGCGTAGGCGATTTGGCCCGCCTCGGTGGGAATCGCGGCGAGCGCGAAGAGGATCAATGTCACGCGAAATGCGTTGTCGTTCGCGGCGCCGAGGAATTGCGCGGCGAGGAACGAGTGGAAGCGGGGCGACGAGAGCCGGATTTTGTCGTGGGCGCGCGCTGGTTCGAGAGACGGCACCGAGGTTGGCTCCATGGGTGAGTCAGTGTCTAGCACAGGCGCGTCGATGAATTTGCGTGCGGCATTTTCGGCCACGTCACTGGACCTCCGTGCGGCGCGCGATAAGTGCGTGTCGCGTTGATGGGAGCGTACGCGCAGGGAGGCCGCGGAATTAAGATGGCGATGGACGGCGGGCGCGGATGCCGCGCGATGCCGCAGTTTGCCGCGGTGAACAGCGGTCCGAGCGGGGTTAGGGGGTTAGGAGGATCCCCAGATGGTGCGGGCGAGGTCGACGATGAGGCGGAGCTTGGCGCGCTGTTCGTCGATGGTGAGCGGATTGCCGCCGACGGTGCTGGCAAAGCCGCATTGCGGGGAGATGCCGAGGCGGTCGAGCGCGACGAACTTGGCGGCGTCGTCGATGCGGCGGCGGAGCGCATCGGTCGATTCGAGCAGCGGAGTTTTCGAACTGACGATTCCAAGCCGCACGAATTTGTCGGCGGGCATGAAGCGCAGCGGGCGGAAGTCACCGGCGCGCTCGGAGTCGTACTCGAGGAAGAAGCCGTCAACGTGGAGGTCGTTGAAGAGACGCTCCGCGATCGCCTCGTAGCTACCCGATGCCATCCAGTGGCCACGCAAGTTGCCGCGGCAGAGATGCATCCCGATGGTCATACCGGGCGGGCGCGCAGCGAGGATGCGGTTGACGGCGTCAACGTAGGTGCGGGAGAGCGCGTCAGGATCTTCGCCGCTGGCGCGAACCTTGGCGCGGACGTAGTCATCGCACAGCATCGCCTGCGGGACTTCATCGAGCTGCACGTAGGTCGCGCCGGCGCGAGCGAGCTCGCCTAGTTCCTGCTGATAGATCGTGATGAGGTCGGACCAGAACTCTGCCAGGTCGGGATAGACTGCTCGGTCGGCGCATTCGCCGACGCGAAAGAAGTGGAGGAAACTCGGCGCGGGCATGGTGACCTTGGGCGTCGCGCGGGTGTGGCGTCTGACGAACTCGAACTCGCCGAGCGCAATCTCGCGGGCGCGACGGATGCGCGCGGCGGCGAAGCAGGTATCCCAGCGGACGCGGTGGCCGGAGGAATCCTGGAACTCGAAGAGCGAGGGGCGGTCTTCGAGACCGTCGAGCGCGCGGATGAAGCCGGTGGACCACGCGACGCGGCGGAACTCGCCATCGGTGATCGAGAGCAGGCCAACTTCTTCCTGAAGACGAATCGCGTCGATGATGCAGCGATCCTGCAGCGCGCGGAAGTCCGCATCGCCGAGAGCGCCGCGAGCGTGCGCGGCGAACGCGTCCTTTAGCTCGCGCGGACGGAGCAGGCTGCCGATGTGCTCCGCGCGAAACGGAGGATCGAGCTTCACTTGCGCGGCCACGGAAGATCCGGCTTCGCGCGCATCACTTCTGCCAGGTGCGCTCGAACACCCTGCGGCCGTCGAGCGTGACGCTGCCACTGAGCGTCATGCGCGAATGCGAGAACCAGCTCTCGGTCTTCACTTCAAGTTCACCGAGCGACGGGACGCGCACCTTGATCGTGGTGTCGCCTTCGACGGTCGCCTGGTCGGGTCGCGTGCGAAACACTTTCGCGGTGGCCGTGTGGTCCATCTCGAGCGAGCCGCCAGTCGGAAGCGGCATCGCGGTTTTCTGCCCGGTGGTGACGGCGATAGTGCCGGCTACCATGTCGGTTTCGATCTTGTGGCGCGGAGTCATCACACCGACCCTCACGCGCGGCTCGATAACCGGACGGGGGATCGGTCCATTGACGGGAGTCTTCTGTGAGGGCACGACCGGCAAGGTGACCTTGGATGCGTGCGTGCCGCCGTGAAAGAACCGCAACTCGGCATTCGCGCGGCTGGGCCAAAGGTGCGGAAAGTCGGCGCCGGAGATGCTCACGCGGAGGCGATTGCCGCGTTTGACGAGGTACGAGGTGGAAAAGAGCGGAACGCGGAATTCGTACACCTCGCCAGCTTTCAGAGTTTGCGGCTTGTCGAGACCAGCGCGCAGCGATGCCTTGAGCCAGCCGGTGGTGATGAGAGTCGAGACGCCGCCGGAATCGACGTCGCAGAGCTTTGCGACGATGTTGGCGTCGCCGCCGTCGACAAGCGCGGCGTAGAAGAGCGCCTCGCCAGCGCCGGTAATTTCAATGTCGTTGGCGAGTGGCTCGGTCGTGTAGGTGAGCGAGCGGACGTCATCTGCGGTCTGATCGACAGGCATGCCAACGCCGAGACCGGTTGGATCCCAAAGTCCCGCGCTCATGCCGACAGTCGGATCGACGGCGTAGTTCTCCGCGCCCTCCTCGCGTTCCGCACGATCTCCGAGCGCGCCACGCGCGCCGAGGAAGAACGTGGCCGGCGTGGTGCGGGCGGGGGGAAATTCTCGCTCATTGCGCCACTGGTTGGCGCCCTGCACGAAGATTGTCACGGGCGGCTCGTCGGCGATTCCGTTCTTATCGCCGCGCAGCCAGTAGTCGAACCAGCGCTTCATCTCGGGGATGAAGTCCACCGGGTCGTTCACCGCGGTGTCGGGCATCGTATGCATCCACGGACCCATCAAGAGTTTCTTGGGACCGGGGAGGCGCGCGAATACGGAAGGCATCGCCTCAGGGAAGATGTCGCGCCAGCCACCGACGATGAAGGCCGGGATTTTGATCTTGGACGGATCGACGACCTTGCGCTGCCAGTACTCATCGTGGGCGGGATGGTCGGTCCACGGGAAGACGTAGGGCTTGCCGCTTTCGAGCCGTTCCATCCAGACCTTGTACCAGCGGCCGTCGGGGTCGACGTTGGTCGGCGGCATGAGGTTCATCGCGAGCATGAACGATCCCCACGCGCCGAACGCGCCGAGGCAATTCAGGCAACCGCCCGGATAGAGAAAGTCGTTGTAGATGTCGGTGGAGCCCTGGATGGGAACGATCGCTTTCAAGTGCGGAGGCGCTTCGGCGGCGGTTTTGAGCGAGCTGATGCCGCCGTAGGAGATGCCCCACATACCGACGTTGCCATCGCACCAGTTTTGGCGCGCGATCCATTCGACGGCTTCGGCGCCATCGCGGCCCTCGCCGCGTTCCATCATTTCCCACGCGATTCCGCTCGAACCGCCGACGCCGCGAAAGTCGATAAGCAGATGCGCGTAACCGTTGGCAGCGAAGTAGCGAAGGGTCGCCTCGTTGCCGGCGCCGATGAAGTCGTCCTTGTGGTACGGGTAGAAACTCAGCAGCGCGGGAAACGGCCCTTTGCCGGCGGGGCGAACCAGATCCGCACAGAGCGTCGCGCCGTCACTCATCGGGATGAGAAGATTGCGTTCGATTTGCACCTGGTGAAGTTGTTGCTCTGCCACGTTGGAAGCCTCCGACCGTGAGTTTGCATTCTGCGGCGCCCGGCAACTGTAACACCATCGCCGCTTTTCCTGACAACCGGCGCGGCGCCGGGACCGTTTTCGAATGTCGCGGGCTGCTTAATACCTTGCTAGATTGCGCAACATGCCAAGAGCGCGAGCCGGCGAAATAGAGATGTACTACGAGGTCCACGGCAGCGGGCCGCAAACGCTGGTGATGATCCGCGGGCTTGGATCGAATCTGACCGCATGGTACGAGCAGACGCCGGTTTTCGCGAAGCAGTTTCGCACGGTGGTGTTCGACAACCGCGGCGCGGGGCGCACCGACAAGCCGGACGCGCCGTACTCAATCGCGCAGATGGCGGCGGATACCAAGGGCCTGATGGACGCGCTCGGGATTCAGCGCGCGGCGCTGCTCGGAATCTCAATGGGCGGGATGATCGCGCAGGAGTTCGCGATCAACTACCCGGAGCGGCTCAAGTGCCTGATGCTCGGCTGCACGACGTTTGGCGGGCGCGAGTCGGTACCGGCGGCGCAGGAGATCGTCGCGGCGGTCACCGCGGGCGCCAGCGCGTCGGCGGAGCAGCAGAAGCTTCAACTGAAGGCGGTGTTGTCAGACGACACGATCGAGCGGCGGCCGGAAGTCGTCGCAAAGCATCAGCGCATTCGCGAGATGTACCCGATCCCGCCATTCGCATTCATGCGGCAGGTGCAGGCGATCACGCAGCACGATACGAGCGGACGGCTCGGCACGATCAAGACGCCGACACTGGTGATGACCGGGCGCGAGGACCGGCTGGTTCCGCCGGCGAACTCGAAGATGATTGCGGCGCGGATTCGGGGCGCGCGGTTGTTCGAGATGGCGGGCGGGCACCTGTTTTTCACCGAGCATCCGGAGCAGTTCAACTCCGCGGTGATCGATTTTGTGAACAAGCACCCGAACTGAGCGGCGCGCCGTTTTCATGGCGCGCGCCGCGTGTAGAAGTAACGCATGCCGCTGTCATCATCGATCGTCGGAATGTCGTCGGACGCGCCCGCGACGGATATCGATGCGCGCTGGACGATGGCCTATGCGGCGGGGCTCGGCGACACGCTGGAGCGCTACTTCGATACGCGGCGCGCGGGCGAAGTGATCGCGCATCCGCTGTTTGCGGTCTGCTACGAATGGCCGGTGCTGGTCGCGGCGGGCCAGATGATCCGCGCCGCGGGGCTGACCGCGCAGGAATCCGCGCGCGGAGTTCATGCGACCCACGATCTGATTCTCCACGGGCCGCTCCGGCCGCCCGCGCGGCTGCGCACGCGGCTGACGATTGCGGGAGTCGAGCGGCGCAAGCCGGGCGCGTATCAACTGACGCGGCTCGACACGATCGATGCGTCGGGCGCGCCGGTGAACACGACCTACTACGGAACGATCTACCGCGGCGTCGAGGTCGACGGACCGGACCGTCCGGCGAGCGGACTTCCCGAGTCCGCTCCCACGGCGAAGGCGGCCGATCGCGCGCGGGCCGAGATTCCGGTCGCGGTTCCAGCCGGCGCCGCGCACGTCTATACGGAGTGCGCGCGAATCTGGAATCCGATCCATACTGACCCGGCGGTCGCGCAGGCCGCGGGGTTGCCCGCGATCATTTTGCACGGCACCGCGACGCTCGCGCTCGCAATTTCACGCGTTATCGGAGCTGAAGCGAGCGACGAACCGTCGCGCGTGACGGGAGTCGCCGCGCGATTTGGCGCGATGGTGTTCATGCCGTCGGAGATCGTGGTGCGAATACTTGCCCGCGCGCGCGTCGGCGCGGGAATCGATGGCGTTCACTTCGAAGTGCTTAACCACGAGGGGAAGCAGGCGGTGCGCGACGGATATATCGCGCTCAGCGTCTGACGAGCAGCGACGAACGCATGAAGGTTAAAGCTGCAGTCGCGCACAAGGCCGGCGCGCCGCTCGAGGTGACGACCGTTGACCTCGAAGGTCCCAAGGCCGGCGAGGTGATGGTCGAGATCAAGGCGACGGGCGTGTGCCACACCGACGCGTACACGCTGTCGGGCGTGGATCCCGAGGGGTTGTTCCCGGCGATCATGGGACACGAGGGCGCGGGGATCGCCGTGGAGTGCGGCAAGGACGTAAGGAGCGTGAAGCCGGGCGACCACGTGATCCCGCTTTACATTCCGGAGTGCCGCGAGTGCCCGGCGTGTCTATCCGGCAAGACGAATCTTTGCACGGCGATACGCGAGACGCAGGGGCGCGGAGTGATGCCGGACGGCACGAGCCGTTTCTCGCTGGGCGGCAAGATGATCCATCACTACATGGGCACCTCGACGTTCGCGAATTTCACGGTGGTGCCGGAGATCGCGATCGCGAAGGTGCGCGAGGACGCACCGTTCGATAAGATTTGTTACATCGGCTGCGGCGTGACGACCGGAGTCGGCGCGGTGCTCAACACCGCGAAGGTGCAGCCTGGAGATCGCGTGGTGGTATTCGGCGCCGGCGGGATCGGGCTCAACGTGATCCAGGGGGCGCGGCTCGCGGGCGCATCGATAATCGTGGGAATCGACTTGAACCCCGCGCGCGAAGCAATTGCGCGCAAGTTCGGCGCGACGCACTTCGTCAACCCGAAGGAGGTTGCGGGCGAGCTGGCGCCGTATCTCGTCAACCTCACCAAGGGCGGGGCGGATTTCGCATTTGAGTGCGTCGGCAACGTGAAGTTGATGCGGCAGGCGCTCGAGTGCTGCCAGCGCGGATGGGGCACCTGTGTGATCATCGGAGTCGCGGCGGCGGGCGAGGAAATTTCGACGCGGCCGTTCCAGCTGGTGACCGGACGGACGTGGAAGGGCACCGCATTCGGCGGCGCGCGCGGACGCCGCGACGTCCCCCGGCTCGTCGATTGGTACATGGACGGGCGCATCAATATAGATGACCTGATCACGCACGTGATGCCGGTTGAGAAGATCAACGATGCGTTCACGCTGATGCATGAAGGCAAGTCGATCAGGAGCGTCGTGACGTTTTAGATTGACGCCGCAGAAATGAGACGCACCGTTGCAATTGTTTTCGCGCTTGCGCTCACCACGATCGGCATCGCCGGGTGCTGGCCGTTCGGCAGCGATGAGCCGGCGCCGCAGCAGAAATTCCTGGAGGCGCTGGGCCGCGGGCAGTCGGCACAGGCGAGCCGGATCTGGCTCAACATGACTCCGGAGGAGCGCGTCGCATTCTCGCGCAGCGAAGGCCTCAAGCGGGCAGCCGATCCGGAGAAAGTTCAGGAAGACGCCATCAAGCGTTTCATGATGCAGAGCGGACAGGTTTCGAGCGACGCGGGAATCGAGCAGATCACGCCGCCAACGGGCGGAGGTCTTCCGGATCTGCCGAC
>CAYSCX010000025.1:27420-36363 GCA_964429575.1 uncultured Binatia bacterium (SeqCode)
CGGGAATCGAGCAGATCACGCCGCCAACGGGCGGAGGTCTTCCGGATCTGCCGACATATCTCGACGACGCACCATCGGCTACGTCGGATTCCCCACGGCCGCAGTGACACGCGGCGCGCGACACGGACAGCGACCTGCCGCGCAAACTGATCGGCCAGGTCGCGCGGCCATACTGAAGGCTTTGCGGAACCGCCCGCCTGACCCTCTCCCTGGTCAGGGAGAGGGGACAAAAGTCCTGCTCGCGCCGCGTTACTTCATCCGGCGCCCGAGAAAATCGAACATCAGGCCGAGGCCCTTCTGTCAGCCGCGCAGCACGTTCATCTGCATGAAGGCGTGCGGCATTTCGTCGAGCACGTGAAGCTCGTGCGGGATGTCGGCGCGCTTTATCGCACCCGCGATCAGTTTCAAATCTTCGACCAACAAATCCTTGTCGCGGCAGATGATGAAGCTCGGCGCAAGCGCGCCTGGCCTATTACGCCGGCGGGTTCGCGCTCCGCTCTACGCTGGTCCTCGGCTCTTTCTTGAATTCCGGAATCACATATTTCCCGAACAGCTCGATCGACTTCATGATGTGTTCATGCTTCAGGCCGCCGACCTGCATGAGGCAGAGCACGTGGTCGGCGCCAGCGGCTTCGTACTTCTTGAGCTTCTGGATGCACTTGTCGGGGTCGCCGACGATGACCATGTCGCGCTCGTCGATCTCATCGAAGCTTACGGTTCCTTCCTTGTCCCAGCGTTCGATGAGCGGGAACTGTTTGACGATGTCCTCGTACGGAAGCGTGCCGGGCACCTTGCCGAGCATCTCCTTGGGAATCGCTGCGAGCGCCTTGAACACATAGGTGACGTACCACATGGTCGCATCGACGGCGCCGTTTTCGACGGCGGCAGCGGTGGTCGGTGCGCAATGCGCGATCGTGAACACGCCGACCTGATTGTTTACGAATGCACCGGCGGGCGTGCAGTTCTTGACGGCGTCGCGATAGCGCTTCATGCGCTCCTGCAACTCGGGGAGATCGACCCACACCGTGAGGCCGAGGCAGCCGAGTCCGTTTTGTCCCGCGAGTTCCCAAGTTTCCGGACTGGTTGCGGCGACCCACATCGGGGGATGCGGCTTCTGGACGGGCTTTGGAATGACCGGGCGCTCCGGGATTTTGTAGAAGCGGCCGTCGTAGGAGAAGCGCTCCTGCATCCACATCTGCGGGATGATGCGGACCGCCTCCTGCCACATCGCGCGCGACTCGGTGGGATCCATGTCGAAGCCGGTCTGCTCGAGCACACTGGAGCGGCCGGTGCCGAACTCGAGACGGCCCTTGCTCATGATGTCGAGCACCGCGGCGCGCTCCGCAACGCGAATCGGGTGATTGAATTTCCACGGCAACAGCACGACGCCGTGGCCGATGCGGATGTTGCGGGTGCGCTGCGCGATCGCGGAGAGGAAGACCTCGGGCGCGGGCGAGTGGGAGAACTCCTCGAGGAAGTGGTGCTCGACTTCCCAGATGGTGTCGAAGCCGGCGCGGTCGGCGGCTTCGATTTGCTCAACCGCCTCCCAATAACAGTCGTACTCGGCGTTGGGCCCCCACGGCCTGAGCATCTCCATTTCGTAGAGAAGATCGATCTTCATGCGCGTGGGCTCCTTTGGGCTGGCGGCTGAGGCCTGGGGGGTGATGGCCGCCTGGCGGGAGTCTAGTCGCGTTGGCCGCGGGGCGGCAACGGAATCCTGCGAGCGGGGTTCGCAGTTCGTGGTATTGACCTGCCCGCCATACCCGGTGGTATGGGTGATGAACAGCCGGTGCAATGCCGGCGTCGAGATTGCAGCGAGCCGGCGCATGAGGACGCCGCGAAACGCAGGAGATTCACATGGCAACGACGCATGAAGAGGAACTGATCGAGCGGTATTTCGACGCATTCAATCGCCACGATATCGAAGGGGTCATGGCGTGCTTCCACGAGCATGCGGTGATAGTCGGGGCGGACGGGAAGCGTTTCGAGGGGCGCGAGGAGGTGCTCCGTCACTATGAAAGCGGCTTCGCGGTGTTCCCGGACGGACGCTGCGATCTGGTTTCGTGCACCGGCAACGCGGGGCGCGGAATGGCGGAATCGATTTTCCGCGGCACGCGCCCGCGGGAGGGGAAGGTCGTCGAGGCGAACGGCGTGGAAGTGCTGGAGATCGTTGACGGCAAGATCAAGGAGATTCGCGACTATCATCGCGCGATGCCCGCGAAGGCGGCGTGAAGCTGGCAGTGAGTTGATCGCGGACGCCGCGCAATGAGCACGATCCTCGCCAAAAGCCGCGTCCTCGATCTCACCAACGAACGCGGGCAACTGTGCGCGCAGATGCTCGCCGACCTCGGCGCGGACGTAATCCAGATCGAGCCGCCGGGCGGGTCGCGCGCGCGCAAGCTCGGACCATTTTACAAGGACGAGCAGAACCCCGACTCGTCGCTGTTTTTCTGGGCGTACAACCGCAACAAGCGCGGCGTCACGCTGGATATCGAGCGCGATGAGGGACGTGAGCTTGTGAAGCGGCTCATCACGAGCGCGGATTTTTTCATCGAGTCAGAACAACCCGGATATCTCGCGGAGCGCGGGCTCGGATACGAGGAGCTTGCGAAGCTCAACCCGCGGCTCATCTACATTTCGATCACGCCGTTCGGGCAGAACGGGCCGAAGATGAGCTACGCGGATGCGGACCTAGTGATTCTGGCGGCGGGCGGACCGCTCGCGCTGGCGGGCGACGAAGACCGTCCGCCGGTGCGGCTCGGCGCGGTGCCACAAGCGTACCTGCACGCGTCGATGGATGCGGCGGTTGCGGCGATGGCGGCGAATCACGAGCGGGTGCGGTCGGGTCTGGGGCAGTACATCGACGTCTCGGCGCAGCAGTCGGTCGCTATGGCGACCCAGTCGTACATACTTTCGCCCGCGCTGAATTCACCGGAGCTGACGCGCTACGCGGGCGGGGTGAAGCTCGGCCCGTTCCGCATTCCGCTCGTCTGGCCGGCCAAGGACGGCTACATCTCATTGGCAGTGCTGTTCGGCACGGCGCTCGGGCCGTTCACGAGGAGGTTGATGGAGCACATTTGCGAGCGCGGCTTCTGCGATGAAGCGACGCGCGACAAGGACTGGATCGGGTACGTCGAGCTGCTGTTTTCGGGCAAGGAGACAATCGAGGAGTGGACGCGCGTCACGGAGGTCGTCCGCAACTTCACGCGGAGCCACACCAAGGCCGAGTTGCTCAAACTGGCGCTCGAGAAGGGCTTTCTGATCGCGCCGGTATGGACGGTGAAGGAAGTAGTCGAGAGTCCGCAGCTCGCGGCGCGCAACTATTTCCAGGAGGTCGAGCATCCGGAGCACGGACGGTCGTTCAAATACCCGGGACCGTTCGTGAAGTTCGGCGTTACGCCGATCGAGTATCGGCGACGGCCACCTCGAATCGGCGAACACAACCGCGAGGTGTATCGCATCGAACTGGGACTGAATGAGACGGAAGTGGCCGAGCTTGAACGCAGAGGTGTGATCTGATGGCGAACGAGCTGGCGCTCACCGACATCAAGATTCTCGACTTCATGTGGGTGATGGCCGGGCCGGCGTCGACACGGATCCTCGCGGACTACGGCGCGACCGTGCTTCGCATCGAATCGCCCACGCGGGTAGACGTCGCGCGCACGCTGCACCCACATCACGACAATCAATCGGCGCCCGACAGCTCGGGCCTGTTCAGTAATTGCAACGCGGGCAAGTTGGGGCTTTCGCTCGATCTCGGAAATCCGGCCGCGCGAGAGGTGGTGCATGATCTGGTGCGCTGGGCCGAGGTAGTCACGGAGTCGTTCTCGCCCAAGGCGATGCGGCGCTGGGGCTTCGACTACGAGTCGCTCAAGAAGGTGAAGCCCGACATTATCATGTTGAGCACCTGCCTGTTCGGGCAGACCGGGCCGCTCTCGAGCATCGCGGGATTCGGATCGATGGCGGCGGCGATATCGGGCTTTCACAATTTGACCGGCTGGCAGGACCGCGCGCCGTGCGGACTGTTCGGCGCGTACACGGATTACGTTTCTCCCCGCTTCACGGCGCTTGCGATTCTGGCGGCGGTGCAACACCGGCGGCAGACCGGAGAGGGACAGTACATCGATCAGTCGCAAGCGGAAGCGGCGACGCATTTCCTCGGTCCCGCGATTCTCGATTTTTCGGCCAACGGACGAATCCAGCAGCGGATGGGAAATGCGGACATGCAGTACGCACCGCACGGCGTTTATCCGGCGCAGGGCGACGATCGATGGGTCGCGATCGTGTGCAAGACCGACGGCGAGTGGCGAGCGCTATGCTCGCTGATGAAGCGAAATGACCTAGTCAATGACGCGCGCTTCGTCACGGCGGCGGGACGTTTGCAACATCGCGATGAACTCGATCGCGCGGTCGGCGAGTGGACCGCGACGCTAGATGCGGAAGAAGCAGAACATCTGTTGCAGTCGCGCGGAATCGCGGCGCACCAGGTGCAGAACGCCATCGAGTGTTATCACGATCCGCAGTTGCTACATCGCGGACACTTCGTCGATGTCGAGCATCCGACCTACGGCAAGACGACCGTGGAAGGACCGCGCGCGGTGCTTTCGCGCACCCCGGCCAAGGTGATGCGGCACGCGCCGATGCTCGGCGAGCACAACGAGTACGTATTGAAGGACATTCTCGGCTACGACGACGAGAAGGTCGCGACGCTCGCGGCGTCGGGCGTGCTCGGCTAATGAAACAGTCTTAGCCAACGGGCGCGAGGCGCGCCTTGAAGCGAAGCCGCGTGTAGTCGGCGGTCCAGCGACCCTGCTCATCGCAAAGCGCGGGGCGAAGCAGCTCGACGGCTTCGCTGATCGCGTTTGCGCGGTCGGCCTCGGGAAGATCGGCAACGAACGGATTCGCAAACGTCTGCAACCAGCCGGCCATGTCGGTCGGCAGCGGCGTGGGGCGCGGAATCAGCTCGATGTAATCGACCGCGAAACCGCCGCGTTCGAGCCGGGCGCGATAGTCGTCAATGGTCGGGAAATACCAAGGGATGAGCTTCTTGCCGTCGATACCACGGCGCGCGAGGACAGCGAGCATCGCAGTCATTACAGCAGCGACGCACGCATGACCGCCCATCTCGGCGACAAAGCGGCCGCCGGGCTTGAGCGCGCGCGCGACGCCGGCGATGAGCGCGTCGGCATCGCGCATCCAGTGCAGAGCGGCGTTGGAAAAGACCGCATCGAACTCGCGCGAGAATGCGAGCGACTCCGCGTTGACCACGCGCGCATCGAGGCCGCGCTTGACGGCCGCCGCGATCATGTCGGGCGATGAATCGACGCCGACGACGCCGCATCCAGCCGCCGCGATCTTTTCGGTGAGGACGCCGTCGCCGCATCCGATGTCCAGAATGCGCTCGCCCGCGCGCGGCGCGAGCAACTCGTACACCGGAGCGCCGAGATCGGTAACGAAGCGCGCGTGCCGATCGTAGCGATCCGCTTTCCAGGTTTGTCCCTTGGTCGCCATGGCGAAGTGGTGAAATCTGGTCGTACAGGCGCGTGCGAAGCGAGGCAAGCCGGGCGGGTTGCGGCGTGGCTGCGACCTCTAGTAAGTGGGGCTTCTCATGCGCGCGCAGGCGCGCCAGTCGAGGAGTCCCGCGATGATTCAAGGAATCGATCACCTCGTTATCGTCGTTCGCGAACTCGAGGCGGCGATCAAGAGTTACACCGACGCGGGCTTCACGGTGGTCCGCGGTGGGAAACATCCGATTGGCACGCACAACGCGTTGATCGGGCTGTCGGACGGTTCGTACCTGGAGCTGATCGCATTTCTGAACCAGCTTCCGCCACATCCGTGGTACCAGCGCCTGGAAAAGGGCGGCGGGCTGACGGATTTCTGCATGCAGACGGACAATCTCGCCGCCGACGTCGAGAGTCTCAGGCGCGCGGGAGTCGCGATGAATGATCCGGCGCCGCTGACGCGCGATCGCCCGGACGGCTATCGCGTCGCGTGGGTGCTTTCGATTCCGCAGGCGCCGTTCAACGGCGCGATGCCGTTTCTGATCAAGGACGAAACGCCTCGGGAGGAGCGCCTGCCACGCGAGCGGACGCACGCAAATGGCGTCACCGGGATTCGCACACTGACGGTCGCGGTCGCGGACGCCGACAAAACGGCCGGCTACTGGGAGCGAGTGCTGAGCAAGAAGGCGACGGCATGCGAGCGCGCGGACCTCGACGCGCGCGGCGCGAGGATCGGGGTTGGCCCGCATACGCTGGAGATCATTTCGCCTGCGGAAATGCCGGGACCGCTCGCGGAGTTCCTGAGCAAGAATGGACCATCGCCGTACGAGGCGACGTTCACAGTCGCGGCGGGCAAGGCGCGCGCGCTCGATGCGGCGAAGCTCGAAGGCGCGAGGTTAAAGATCGCGTAACGGCGCCCGCCGGAAGCGGAGAATCACGATGGCGAATCAGCGCATCAGTTTCGGATTTACGATTCCGCAGCGCGGCGTCTTCTTCGGGATCGCGTCGTGGCCGGAGATGGTCGCATTGGCTCACAAAGCGGATGCGAATCCGATTTTCGATTCGTTGTGGGTGGGAGACAGCGTGATGGCGAAGCCGCGGCCCGAGTCCATCGCGCTGCTCGGCGCGCTGGCGCAGGCGACACGGCGGCTCAAGCTGGGCGTCGGATGCATGGCGAGCTTCCCGATTCGCGATCCGATCGTGTTCGCATATCAGTGGGCGACGCTTGATTTGGTTTCGAACGGCCGCATGCTGCTGGCGGCGTGCACCGGAATTGTCGCGGGCGGCGTGAGCGCGCGCGAGGGCGGCGTGTGGGGAATCAAGGATACCCAGCGCGGCAATCGGATGGCAGAGAACATCGCGATTTGCCGGAAGCTTTGGAGCGAGGACAATGTAACGTTCAAGGGCAAGTATTACTCGTTCGAGGGGGTGTCGGTCTTGCCGCGGCCGGTGCAACAGCCCTGCCCCATCTGGATCGCGGCCAATCCACCACCGATGGCGGCTGAAAAGCCGATGCGGCGCGTCGCGCGAATCGCGGACGGCTGGATGACTGTCAACATTTTCCCCGGGATGCTCGCGGCGAATTGGGCGAAGCTCGCGGAAGTGCTGAAGGAGGAAGGCAAAGACCCAGGCGCGTATTCAAACATCGAGTACCACAACATTAACATCAATCCGGACCGCAACGCGGCGCTCGAGGAGTCGAAGCGGTTCCTCGACCAGTACTACGGCCCGGTGTTCGCGCCGCCGATGGTCGAGGCGTGGACGGCGGCGGGCACGCCAGCGCAGTGCGGCGAACATCTGAGCCAGCTCGTGCGCGACGGCGCGAAGGCGATCACGCTGCGCATCACGGGGTGGGACCAAAAGGGACAGTACGAGCGGATGGTGAACGAGGTCCTGCCGCGCGTGACGGTTTAGATCGTCGCGAGACGGGCGGCGCTGCGGGTTGTAGAATCAGCGCCACGCATGGCATCGACGATTCAGATTCCGCGGATTGTTGTCGCCGGCGCCGCAAGCGGCGTCGGCAAAACGACGGTCACGGTGGCACTGATTGGCGCGCTGCGCGCGCGGGGGCTTCGGGTCGCGGCGTTCAAGTGCGGCCCCGACTATCTCGATCCGACCTACCACGAACGCGCGCTTGGCGCGCCGTCGCACAACCTTGATGGATGGATGATGGGACGCGATGCGGTGGTCGGGACGTTCGCGCGCATCGCGCGCGATGCGGACGTTGCGGTGGTCGAGGGGATGATGGGGCTTTACGACGGTGTCGCGCCTGACAGCGACGAAGGTTCGAGTGCGGAAATCGCAAAGTGGCTCGGCGCGCCAGTACTGCTGGTGGTGGACGCATCGGGGATGGCGCGAACAATCGCGGCGCTGGCGAAGGGTTATGCGGAGTTCGATCGGGAGGTGCGAGTCGCGGGAGTGGTCGCAAATCGCGTCGGCGGACGCGGGCACCTGGATCTGCTGCGCGCGTCGTGCGGCGAGATACCAATCGTGGGCGGGTTTCCCGCCGACGCGGAGCTAACGTTTCCGGAGCGACACTTGGGGCTGTTTGCGGCTACGGCGGCAGCCGTGCCGCAGAAGGTTTTCGAGCGGTGGTCCGCGGTTGCGCGCGAATGGCTCGACCTCGATGCGATCGTCGGGATCGCACGCAGCGCGCCGGCGCTCGAGATCGCGGACGAAAGTGCGAAATCACGGACGCGGTCTCGCGCGCGAATTGGAATCGCACATGATGAAGCATTCCATTTCTATTACGACGACAACTTGCGGCGTCTCGAATCGCTCGGCGCGGAGCTGATCAGGTTCTCGCCGGTTCGCGACGAGACGCTACCAGAAGTTGACGGGATATACATCGGCGGCGGCTACCCGGAGGTGGAGGCGGAGCGGCTTTCGTCGAATGCGCCGATGATCGCGGCGATCCGCGCGTTCGCGGCGAATCGGGGTCCGGTGTACGGCGAATGCGGCGGATTGATGTATCTGGCGCAGTCGATCAAGACGCTCGACGGCAGAGCGTGGCCGATGGCCGGGCTGGTGCCGGGAGAGGTTTCGATGGTGGAGCGGCTGCAGGCGCTCGGTTACGTCGAGGTGGAGACGCGCGCGCCGTCGATTCTCGGCGCCGTGGGATTACGATTTCGCGGCCACCAGTTCCGCTACTCCGTGCTCGAGATCCCGAACGAGCGGCCGATTGCGCGGCTCTACTGGGTCAAGTCGCGCTGGGGTGGCGTGGAATTCGAGGAAGGCTATTCGGTTGCGAATGTGCTCGCCTCGTACGTGCATGCACATTGGGCGTCGAATCCGGCGGCGGCGCAAGGATTCGTCGAATCGTGCGCGCGATGGCGCAGCGAGCATCGGTAGAGACAGCGGTGAAGCGAACATCTAAGATTGCTCCGATGGCGCGCGAGAAGAAACGAGCCGCAAAGACTCGGGTGGAGATTCCACCGAC